>NZ_QSBV01000020.1 GCF_003465825.1 Collinsella sp. AF02-46-1 | reverse complement strand
CCGACGCCCCTAAAGTAGACACACATTTTGTCCTATAAGCCTACTTCAGCGAGTTGGCTGATAAAAGATAGCGTGCCGCCCCGTTTGGGGTGGCACGTTTTGTTTGGGCTGCACGTTTTTGTTTGGGTGGGCGTCTGCCGCGTGCGTTACTCGAAATATTGAAACTTATTCGTTGAAAACGCGAATGTTACGACGAAGCCTTCGCCGGGCTCGGATGCCGCGGTGACGTCGATGCCCATCTTGGAGCACAGGCGCGCCACCAGGTAGAGGCCGATGCCCGTTGCGCGCTTGGTGGTGCGGCCGTTGTCGCCGGTAAAACCCTTCTCGAACACGCGCGGCAGGTCGGCCGCGCTCACGCCGCAGCCGTTGTCCGCGACGGTAAGCTCGATGCGTTCGCTCGCCAGGCCCTCGTCCAGCAACGCGCCCGAAAACACGATCTTTGCGCCGTCCTCGCGCGCATATTTGATGCTGTTCTGAATAAGCTGGCCTAGAATAAACTCGAGCCATTTCTCGTCGGTAAAGACCTCAAAGTCGAGGTTCTCGCACACCGGAGCCACGTGCGCCGCGATAAGCTCGCGCGCGTTGGCTTTAATCGCGCCCGTCACCAAGGTCTTGAGATCCCAACGGCGAATCAGGTAGTCGCGCTCCACGACTTCCGAGCGCGCATAGTACAGCGCCTGGTCGATATAGCGCTCCACGCGAGCCAGCTCGCGACCCAGGTCATCCACACGCGACAGGTCGTCTTCGCTGCCGTCCAGGTTTTCCAAAATCAGGTGGGCCGCCGCCAGGGGCAGCTTGGCCTCGTGGACCCAGCTCTCGATATAGTCGCGATAGTCATCGGTCTGACGTCGGCCTTCGGCAACCTCGTCGCAGGCAGCTTTGCCCACCCGGCGCAAGACCTCGTATTCGAGCTCGCCCTCGGCATAGGTCGGGCATTGCACCATCTCCTGCACCCATGCGGGACTCTCGAGCTCCTCTGCCGCGCGCTCCAACTGACGCAGAAAACGGCGACGGCGAGCGTACTCGATCACGATGCCGAGCATACCGAAGATAAAGGACACGCCAACCGCCACGACCACGATAGAAACGGGTGCGCCGGCGACCGTCAGCACAAAGCAGCTCAGCAGCACGCCGCACGTCCACACGGCGACGGGAAGCAGTGCATCTTTAAAGAACTTGCCAAACGACATAGCCGGCCCCTAGACCGAATAGCCTTGGCCGCGATGCGTGGTCAAATACCCCTTGATGCCGATTTTTTCGAGCGTGGTGCGCAGGCGGTTGATGTTGACGGTGAGCGTGTTGTCGTCCACGAAGGCATCGGAGTCCCACAGGTCCTGCATGATGGCCGAGCGCGAGACGATCTTGCCCGCGCGGCTCAGGAGCAGAGAGAGGATGCGCAGCTCGTTTTTGGTGAGCTCGGTGCTGTCGCCGGTTGCCGTGTTGGTGACCGCGGAGCGGGCGAGGTCGAGTTCCAGCCCCTTGTGGACCATGGTGCTACGCTCGCCTGCCGCCGTGGTGCGGCGCATCAGCGCGTTGATGCGCGCCACGAGGACGCGGGCGCTATAGGGCTTGGAAACGAAGTCGTCCGCGCCGAGCGTCATGGCCATGACCTCGTCGATCTCGGTCGTGCGCGACGTGAGGACGATGATGGGAACCTCGGATTCGCGGCGGACTTCGTGGCAGATATGCTGGCCGTCTTTGACGGGAAGCGTCAGGTCGAGCAGTACCAAGTCGGGTGCAGCGGCCAGGATGTCACGCGAGACATGCTCGAACGACTCGCAGGCCTCGACCTCAAAACCGGCACGGGCAAGGATATCGGCAAGCTCACGACGAATGGGCTCGTCGTCCTCAACGATATAGATCAGCGCCATGGATTCCGTTCCCCCCCCTCTTGGTTGTCTTACTGCCATTATTGCCGCGAAGTCGCCGGTGCGCGCCTCGCGCGGCATTAAGATGACAGAACTGTTCGCGAACGAAAGCGTTCGAATCGCCCCTCGCTCGCAGCGGGCGCGGGGATCAAATGATTAAATAATCCCCGTCCCAGAATAATCATTTAGCGGCGGGCGCGAAGCTTTTCGTAGCCGTCGGCAAAGAAGGCGACCGTCGCGGCATCAGACTCGGCGGCGTCGGCGTCGGTGGCAGGCACCACGCCGTGCTCGTCGCTTACCAGGAACAAGGCGCCCTTGAGCTGTGCGGGAATGTCTACGCGCGTGACCGGGATGCCCTTGGTCTGGGCCAGCTGCTCTATGAGCGTCGCCGTGCCACACAGGCACTCGTCCGCCGGCGCCACAAAGGCCAGCTCGCCGTTGTTGACGGCAGCGAGCAGCTCGGGCGCCACGCCGGTTTCGTCGGCCTCGGAGCGGGCCTCGGCGGAGCGGGCACGCAGCGCCTTGGCCGAAGTATCGGCCAGCGGCTCGTACTCACCCACCGTCATGGCGGCATTGCCGTTAACGTCGATCACCAGCATGAGCACGCCGTCGTGCGCGGTGTAATCGCCCTCGGCAAGCGACCACTCAACGTGCTGCTTGGCCCAGCTGAGCATGTTATGGGTAAGCGGCTCGCCCTGCACCAAGCGCTCGGACAGCGCGCGAATGTGACGGTTGAGCATGGGCACCTTTTTGTTGGACATGCGCCAACGGCAGATAAGCGCGGGCTTGTCGAGCGTAAACTTCTCGACCGCCTCCTGATTGGCGCAAAAGTCCTCGTACGCACGCTGATCCTCGGCATTGCCAAACAGCTCGGCATCATCAATCTGGGGCATGGTCATACCTTTCGTGTTAGTCATTCCGTCCTCTTATACCAAAAAGACGGCCCTCCAAACGGAGCGACCGTCTTTTGCAGAGATTATTTTGTCCCGAGGCGAAACTTAGTGCCTAAAGTGGCGGGCGCCCGTGAAGACCATCGCAATACCATGCTCGTTGCACGCCTCGATGCTCTCGTCGTCGCGCTTAGAGCCGCCGGGCTGGATGATGCAGGTCACGCCATGCGCGGCAAGCACGTCGACGTTGTCGCGGAACGGGAAGAATGCGTCGCTTGCGCAGGCAAAGCCGCCCTTCTCCACGCCCTCGCGCTCGCAGAAGTCCTCGGCACGCTCGCAGGCAAGTAGCGCAGAGTCGACGCGGTTGGGCTGACCCGGGCCCATGCCAATGCCGGCCTTACCCTTGGAGACCAGGATGGCGTTGGACTTAACGCCCTTGCAGACCTTCCAGGCAAACTCGAGCTCGGCCATCTCGGCGTCGGTGGGCTTGCGGTCGGTGGGGAACGTAAAGGTCGCGGGGTCCTCGGTCACGTGGTCGACCTCCTGCACCAGCATGCCGCCGTCGATGGAGCGCAGCTCCACCTGGGCGCCGTGGTCCACGCCGCCGGTAGCCAGCACGCGCAGGTTGGGGCGCTTGGCCATGCGCTCGAGCGCCTCGGCAGTGTAGCTCGGGGCGATGATGACCTCGACGAACTGCTTGTTCTGATCGGCAAAGTGCTCGACCAGCTCATAGGGAACCTCGCGGTTGCAGGCGATGATGCCGCCGAAGGCGCTCTTGGGATCGCAGGCGAAGGCGCGGTCGTAGGCAGCCGTGATGTCCTCGGCAACGGCAGAACCGCAGGGGTTCTGGTGCTTGAGGATCACGCAGGCCGGCTCGTCGAACTCGCGGACCAGGTTCCAAGCGGCATCGGCATCCAGATAGTTGTTGTAGCTGAGCGGCTTGCCCTGGATCTGCTCGGAGCCAACGAGCGGGAACTGCGAGCTCGCGGTGTTCTCGCAGCCCTCGGCAAAGCGGTAGACCGTAGCCTTCTGCTGAGGATTCTCGCCATAGCGCAGGTCGTCGACCTTCTCCAGCGAAATCTCGAGCTTGGCAGAGGTATCCGCCACGTCACTTGCCTGGGCGGCAAGCCAACGGGAGATAGCCGTGTCGTAGGCGGCGGTGGTCTGGTAGACCTTCACCTGCAGGCGACGACGGGTGGAAAGCGTGGTGCAACCGCCGGTCTCGTGCATCTCGGCCAGGACGGCATCATAGTCGGCCGGATCGGAGATGACGGTAACGCTCGTGGCGTTCTTGGCAGCAGAGCGCAGCATGGAGGGACCGCCGATGTCGATGTGCTCGATGGCATCCGCGAAGGTGACCTCGGGGTTGGCAACGGTCTTCTCGAACTCGTACAGGTTGACGACGACCAAGTCGATCAGCTTAATGCCGTGCTGAGCGGCCTCCTGCATGTGCTGCTCGGAATCGCGGCGGGCCAGCAGCGCGCCGTGAACCTTGGGGTGCAGGGTCTTAACGCGGCCGTCCATCATCTCGGGATAGCCCGTGAACTCCTCGATGGGGGTTACGGGAACGCCCGCGTCCTCGATGGCACGAGCCGTGCCGCCCGTAGAGATGATCTCGACGCCAAAGTCATCGACCAGCGTCCGTGCGAAATCGACGACACCCGTTTTATCGGTAACCGAGATCAACGCGCGTGCGATCTTCACATCAGATCCCATGCAGTCCTCCTGTCTGGTACGCCGCCGTGCTCTGTGAGTCGGTGATACGTCGATCTGCAGCGCTCGCGCAGCGGCATTGAAAATACTGATTCAATGTAGCGCATCGAGCGCGTCGATGCACCCCGCAACGGTCGCATGTGCAGAAAAAGCTTGCGAGCGGAGGGCATGGGCGCGGCACCGGGCGCGGTGAGTTCATGGAACACAGGGGCACCATAATTCGATGCCAATGGCGTGGTAGAACTGTGCTCGATATGCATCCGCAAAAGAAAGAGGCACCATGGTCTCGCGGGTTCTCTACCGACCGTTTGATACCGAAGACTTCGACACCATCGCGCTGATTCTGCAGCAGCTTTGGCATAACAATTCGGATAACGATGAGTACAACCGCCTTGAGGCCGCGTGCGACCTTGCCTACTGCCTTTCGTCGTCGACGTTTTCGCAGGTTGCCGTCATCGACGGCCAGGCGCGCGGCATTGCGCTCGCGCGTGCGGGGCAAAGCTCCGGCGCCACCGTCAATGAACATTGGATGGATACCGAGCGCGCGCTGCTATCGCAGATGCGTGAGCTGGAGCCCGATGCCTGCGCCGAGTATCTCTCGTTTGTGCGCGCAACCATCCGCACCAACAACCGTCTGCTCGAAAGCAGCCCCCTGCCACACGACAACGAGGTCACGCTGCTTGCCGTGGATCGCGATGTCCATGGCCTGGGCGTTGGCTCGGTCTTGCTCGACGCCGCGGTCTCGCACCTGTCCTCGCGCGGGGCGACAAGAGCGCACCTGTACACCGACTCCAACTGCTCATGGAAGTTCTACGAGCTGCACGGCTTTAAGCGCACGGCCACGCACCGCGCCAACCGCGAAGAGCGCCGCCACGACATGCCGCGCGAAAGCTTCCTCTACGAACTCGATCTAACAGCCTAAACCTGGCAGCTAGGGACGTTCCTTTTGTGCCGGCACCCCGGGACACTCCTTGGCAGCAACCGCACCTAGTCGTTAGGAACGTTCTTAAATGACTAGTTGCTGGGGACAGTCTTCGTAGGTAGCGCGTAAAAAGGGGATGGGCTTTCCCCGACGGCTGTCGAGAAAAGCCCATCCCATAATTTACGACCGTTAGAACGTTCCGCCGCCGCCTCCGCCGACGCCGCCACCGCCGCCACCGGAAAAGCCGCCGCCGCTGCCGCCGCTCGAACTATCGGAACTCGAAGCCAGCTCGCGGATGGTCTCGTGGTACACATCGTTGAACGAATCGAGCGGGGACTCGTTGCCGTAGTGATGGTAATACCACCAGTAGCAGGGGTAGTTGTCGTAGAAATCGTCGCTGTTGCGCAGGTCCGCAGGCACGGCCTCGGCCAGCTGTCGCAGCACTTCTTTCGAAACGCCCAGGGCAACGCCCATCACCAGCAGTTTGTTCCACAAGATCAGGTCGCTGGGAATGGCCTCCTTCAGGCGCGTAAAGTCCTCAAGCCAATGCTTGAGCGCTTTACAGCGAGCCGCCACCTCGGCGCCCTCCGGCGTGTAGCGACGGAAGGTGCAGCTCAGGACAAAGCCCACGATCGTGACGGGGATCGAGATCATAGCGGCACCGACATTGGCATCCGCAAAGTCGGCATAGAACAGAGAGCCCAAAATGCCACAGACAATAATGATGCCGAGAACCAAGCCGGCAACCAGGGCGATGGTGCCGTCCGAGGCGATAAGCTCGCGCGCCTCCAGCTTGCCCTTAACCGTGCTCTGATAGTCCTCGAGCTTGTCGCCAACAGATGTGGTGCGCTCGCTAGCGTACTCCTCCAGCTCGCTAAACGTGCGCGAACGGACTCCGTCCTTATCGGGCTTAACGCCGGCGAAGAAGACCTTGAGCACATCGCGATCGATGCCGTCCTTCTTGGCAGCCTTCCAGGCCTCGTCGGTCACTGTGATGCGATACGTCTGCTCCTCTTTTTCGCGACGGAGCAGACCCTTCTTCTTGGTCTCGGTCGCTTCTTCCAGCTTGATCACGCGGTCGTCGGTAAGCTTCATAAGCGTGGCGATATATGCCTGATCGGGCACCTCGTTCCAGCTCATGAGGGCCGAAAGCACGGCGGGATGGTCGGCCGAAGGCACATCGCGGAAATATTCGTCCTGGAAAAGCGGCTTGGGCTTGCGGCGGCGCAGCTTGAGCACAACGATTGTGCCGGTAAAGGCCACCGCCGCGACAACACTTAGCACGGCAAGCGCATTGGCAATCATGCGAGCGTGAGCGCGGCGAGCGTTGGCCTCGTCGGCCCATTCCTTCTCTTCGCTCAGAATCGTCGACATGCGCTTTTCGCCCGAGACGGCAAGCTGCGGCACCCAGTCGCTGGGGAAGGCGATGCGTGCCTCGGCGAATTCGCCCTCATGCACGCAGGGAATGGTATAGGTGACCATGGGCTCGTCCGCATCGAGCGACACGTCGCCCGTCAGCGGGCCGTGGCCCCATGCGCGGAAGTTATCGCCCTTGACGGCAGCCGTCCCGGCAGCGGCATTTGCAAAGTAGACTTCCATCTCGACGTCATCGGAGTCCGCAGACCAGCCGTCACCCACAAATTTCCAGTAGAGCTCGGCGGTATCGGCCCAGTTCATAACCGCACCGGTCATGGAATAACTCACGTAGTAGATTGCGCTGTCGCCGCTCTCGTGAGGGCTGAACACCTTAATCTTTACGCCGTCGTCGGACTGCTCCACCGTGTAAACGCCGTCGTCGCCTTTATTTGCGCTGTCGACCTTGTTAAACGCAGTGTCGTCTTCCTCGACGCTCAGCACATTGACGACCACCGAGCCGCCTTGCTGGTTAGAGCCTGTATTGATATCCCAATACACGCCGTTAATGTCATCGTCGAAATCGAACTGGCGTCCCTCGACAACGGTCAGCGAGCCATCGGCCTCAACCGTGGCACCGATATAGGTTTGGCTCATGGAGTAGCCGTCGGCGTGCGCGACGGCAGGCAGCAGCAACAACGCAAGCGCGACGAGTGCGCAGACGGAAGCGAACCGCGCAAACAGGCGGCGCTGCCGACAGGGCTGGGCAACGGGGGCGTTCATAGGCACATCCTTTGTCTGTGGTACCAGTAGCGTCATTGTCCCACGTTTGCGAGTTCATGTGACGAACATCTAGGTCAGCGGAGCGTCAAAACGGGACAAAAGTCACGCCCGCCGCCGGCACCTGGGGACGTTCCTTATCTGCCGGCAATCTGGGACACTCCTTGGCATAGCCCGCTCCGGCAATAGATACCACTTCATAGCTCCATCACAGGTGTAGCGGCTTTGTGTGGGCGCGGCATGCGCTGATTGAGCCGCCAGTTGAGGGGCATAAAGCAGTTGAGCGAAAACGGTTTGCCCCTTTGCCGTCCGCTTGAGGATCATGTCCCCCTTTTCCGCGGAAACCCCGGCAGTTGCGAAGAGCTGCCGGGGTTTCTGTCGTTTGAGGGCTAGATTGATTGACGACGATTAAGGCGCCGAGCCGGTGGTCCGGCACGCGCAACGTGTGGCCTCAGCAACTTGCAGGCCACGGCAGCGTCTCCCCCACCACGCCCCGCGCTATACTCGTCCGCATGGACATCAACGCACGCAACATAGCAACAACCGCCGCCGACGCGCCAACGACGCCGGCCGCTCCCGCGCCCGTCGTGGGGCGCTTCGCCCCGTCGCCCTCGGGCCGCATGCACCTGGGCAACGTGTTCAGCTGCCTGTGCGCGTGGCTTTCGGCCCGCAGCCAGGGCGGCAGCATCGTGTTGCGCATCGAGGACCTGGACGATCGCTGCAAGCGCCCGGAACTTGCCGCCCAATTGATTGACGACCTAGCCTGGCTGGGGCTTGAGTGGGACGAAGGCCCCTACTACCAGCACGATCGCCTGGACTTGTACGAGGACGCCCTGCACCAGCTGCAAGACGCCGGCCTCACCTATCCCTGCTTTTGCACGCGCGCCGAGCTCCACACCGCAAGCGCGCCGCACGCGAGCGACGGCACGCCCATCTACCGCGGCGCCTGCCGAGGCCTTTCTGCCGAGGAGGTTGCCCGCCGCAGCATCCTGCGCGCTCCGGCCACGCGTCTGCGTGTGCCCGACGTCGACGACCTCGCAGACGACGTGATCGAATTTGTGGATCGCACGTACGGCGCCCAATGCGAAGCACTCGCCACCGAGTGCGGCGACTTTTTGGTGCGCCGCAGCGACGGCGTGTTTGCCTATCAGCTAGCCGTGGTGGTCGACGACGCTGCCATGGGCGTCACCGAGGTCGTGCGCGGATGCGACCTGCTGGGGTCCACGCCGCGCCAGATCTATCTGCAGCACCTGTTGGGACTGCCCACGCCGCACTACGCACATATTCCGCTGCTCATGGCACCGGACGGCCGCCGCCTTTCCAAACGAGACCGCGATCTGGACCTGGGCGAACTCCGCGCCCGCTTTGGCACGCCCGAAGCGCTGCTGGGTTGGCTCGCCGGACAAACAGGCATCGCGCCGGGCACCACGCCGCGCTCTGCCGAGCAGCTGGTCGAGCATTTTAGCTGGGATGTTATCCGCAAGCACAGGGAGAACATTACCGTAACGGCTGAGTAATCAGGCACCCCACCCCTACGCAACATCCCAGGGCTGGAGTTCGTCGCCCAGGCGAACGATGCAGTCGTAGAGCACGGTGTGGCGCTCGGCCGGGTTGGCATCCCGATGAAAATGCCCGTAGTACCAGCGCTTGTAGTCCAAGCGATCTTCCAGCTCGTCGAAAAATGCCGTAAGCCGATCGACAGCTGGATAATTCCAGCCAGGTGCCGGATAGAGCGTGGGCGAGAGCATGCGCGTGGAGCAGGTGTGGGTGATCACGTAGTCGACCTTCCAGCCCACGCTATCGAGCTTTGCCCGCGCCTCCTCAAAGTTGCGCTCGCCCGGCAGCTCCTGCGGCCACCAGCTGGAATACGGGATGCGGTATTCCTTGTCCACACTCGTGGCGCCGCCCATGGTAAAGATCGTCGACCCACCGAGCTCAAAAACCTCGCCGCGCGTCAGGCGCCGTATAGGCGAGGTGTCCGACAGGCGTTGCGTCAGTCCACCGTGCCACAACTCGGTACCGTCAAGATTCTTTCGCAAATTGATCGAGGCGGCCTCGGCCCCGCCTTGCTCTAGCCCTCCGCCTTCTTGCTCAGCTCGTCCATCTCCTCCAGCTTCGACATGTCCAGGTACCTCCTCTTGCCCCATTCGTGCTCCACGATGTACTTCAGCCTCGCCGTCACCAGCATCAGGGCCGAGTTGCCGTCCGGGAAGGTCCCTACGACTCTCGTCCTCCGCCTGATCTCGCGGTTGATGCGCTCGATACCGTTATTGGTCCGGATTCTGCGCCAGTGCTCCGGCGGGAAGTCCGTGTAGGCGAGAGTCTCGGAGAAGCCGTCGCGCACCGTCCTCGCGGCCGCGCCGAGCCTCATCCCGTCCAGCTCGTCCGCCACCTCCGCCGCCTTCCTCGAGCACGCCTCGCGCGATTCCTGCGCGTGAATCGCCTTCAGCATGCGCGCCACGGCCTTCCTCCTGGTCACGGGCACCCTTCCCAACACGTTTCGGTAGAAGTGGACCGTGCAGCGCTGGTAGCGTGCCCCGGGGAACACCTCCTCGAGCGCACCGAGCATCCCCGCGCACTTGTCGCCGGTGACGAGCCGCACGCCGGAGAGCCCGCGCCCCCTGAGCCACGAGAAGAACTCGCGCCACGAGTCCGCCGACTCGGTGTAGCCCTCCGCGCAGCCGATGACCTCCCGGTCGCCGGTGGAGTTGACGCCGATGGCCACCAGAACGGCCACGTTCTCGTAGGACCCTCCCCAGCTGCGCTTGAGGTAGATGCCGTCGACGAAAACGTAAGGGTAATCGCCCTCGAGCGGCCTCTGGCGCCAGGCCTCGATGGACGCGAACGCCTTCTCGTTGAGGTTGGAGACGGTGCCGGAGGACACGGGCGCTCCCCAGAGGAGTTCGGAGACGTCCTCGATTCTCCTGGTCGAGACGCCCGCGAGGTACATCTCGACGATGGCCTCCTCGACCGAAGTCTCGCGCCTGCGGTAGCGCTCGATAACGGCCGTCTGGAAGGTCGCGCCGCGCAGCTTCGGCACGTTGAGCTCGACCTCTCCTGCCCCGGTGACGAGCTTTCTCGCGTAGTGGCCGCTGCGGTATGCCTCCCGGCCTGCCGTCCTCTCGTAGCGCCCGGCCCCTACGAGCTCGGACGCCTCCTCGTCGAGCAGCGCGTTGAGCGTCTCCTCGACGGTCTTCCTCACCAGATTCTTTATGTCCTTGCGCAGCGACTCCTCGTCGACTGTTACGATGTTCGCAGACACGGCCCGTGCCCCTTTCGTCGTTGATTTGTTGTTTAGCCGCTAGAAATCATATGACGGGGCGCGGGCCGTGTTCCGCTATGCGGTTGTCAATTTGCGAAAGAAATTATGCGTCACCTGGCAAATCAATGCCGATCGTCTCTTTCAACTCATCGCTTAGCGGTTCTTCAAAATCGAAACAGTTGAGGAAAACGTCGGTCGCCTCCTCAACAAGCTCATCACCAGCAGAGGAATACTCAGCCCAAACCATCTTGTCCATTTTGCTCGCCTGGGTCATTCCAACCTTGCCGCGAGCACGTCGACGCTCATCGGATGATGCAAGGTTCCAGATTATTAGAGCAACCGCGCCCGGCGTTCCGCCAATGGCCTTGGCTAACGCCTGGACATCCTCGCTTGTATCATCGACCTTTTTTAATGGTAGGGCGAGGTATAAGAACAGAGCCGCAAGGGTTTCTTCCCTCGACTATTTATCTCCACGACTAGCCATGATTGCTCCTCGCCCGCGCACCGCTCACTTAGCTGCTCCAAGATAATCCCGCGGGGACCGCACTTGCCGCCTTTTCTCATTCGTCGGTGAACGGTTGAAACAACGGCGCTTCCACGCGCTTCTCATACCCGCGCTCAAGCTTCTTCCCAAGCTCCGCGGCACAGCGCTTCGTCTCCTCGGCAAACAGGTCATCGATAGCTCTATCAATCCGAACGCAGGTCTCGAAATGTTCGTCCTTCCAGGGCAGATCAAGGCCCAGGCTCGTATCCCAATAGCCGCCGAGCCTTGCGTTGATTACTTCCTCGGGATACAGCACGTCTTGGCGAACACCTTCGATCACCTCATCCTCGTCCATGTCACAGGCTGCATCGTCCTTCTTGAGACACTTGCGCAGCTCCTTTTGCTCGCGGATGCGATGCAGCGCGCTGGCGCACACCACAGCCAAAAAGCGGTAACGTTCGCATAGGTCCCATTCGCCGCCGAGCCATACTCGATAGCCCAGAACGACGCTTGCAGGCTCCTCGTTCAGTAGGAACAGGTCCCACGGGTACACCTCAGCACACGCGTCCTCCCCTGACTTTTGCGCGCCACTGCGCGTAAAGGCGCACGGTTCTACGTCGTAATAGTCAAAACCGTGGCCCGCATCGCGACGATTGATGACGTGCTTGGGCAACAGGACAATCTTGTCGCTGGGCTCGGGGTCGATCTTGCGCAGCTTTTTGAGCTTGCGGCGGACGCGTTTTAGGCCGCGGTCGCTATCGCCACAGCCGCAACCGCCTGCCTTGTCGTCGTATCGCAGGGCGACCTCGCGCGCCAGGATCTTTTTGTCTGCCGCGCACAGCAGGTCGCTCACGGTAGGCAGGTCTTCCCACTCAATGCCATCGACATCCCAAATACTGCTCATATTCAACCTCTTTCTGGCTGTGAATTTACGCGCTCGATCGTCCTGCCCTACATGCCAAAAGGCATGCGCCCTGCTAGAGCGCCTTCTTGCTGGGCGCAACCACCTCGTCCACCAGGCCCAGCTCTAGGGCGCGCTTGGCGTTACACCAGCAGTCGCGCTCGGTGAGCTCGTGGAACTCCTGGGCACTCAGGTTGCCATGCTCGGCCAGCAGCTCGTCCAGCTCGGCGCGCATGGCCGCCGTGTGCTGGGCCACGATCTCGATATCGGTCTGCTGCGCCATGCCCGTGCCGCCCATCAGCTGGTGGATGAGCACCTGCGTGTGGCGGTACACCTGGCGGTGGTCGCCGCAGGCCAAGATCACCGCGGCCATCGAGGCCACGACGCCCTCGCCCACCGTGATCACGGGGCAGTCGAGCGACTGCATGGTGTCGATGAGCGCCAACCCCGCTGTAACGCTGCCGCCCGGGCTGTTGATGATGAGGGTGATGGGCTCGGTCGCGCTTTGATGTTCCAGCACCAGCATGGACTTAATGAGGCCGTTACAGGTCACATCGTTGACCTCGCCCTCCAGCAGCAGCACGCGGCTGTTGAGCAGCTCGCTTGCCATATCGACGGCGGCAACGCGGCCGTCCTTGGACTTCTTAATGATGCTGGGCTCACGATACATAACGGACATGGCAATTCCTCTCTAGATGGAATCGATAAGGGAAACTGGCCGCACGGCACATGGCAAACAGAGGCCGTGCAGCCAAAATGCAGGTCAAAATGCGCGAGGCTGCAAGGGTTAATCCCTTAGCCACTTGGCTGCATTGGGATGGTCGTCGCAAAAGTACTTCTTGGCGCGGAAGGGACGCATGCCGGTCACCTTGACCAGGCAATCGGTGCGAGGCATAAGCCCAACCTCGCCTGGGGTCATCACGCAGCCGCGCACATCTACGGCAGTGCGCTCGGCGCCCACGTACTTGGTGCCCAAAACCGACTCGCCACACAGTTCGCTTATGTAGTTCTGCGTCGCGATGTTGCTGCCGCCACCCATATAGACCAAACTATCGCAGTTATCGAGAATGGTAAGCGCCGTGGATTTGCCGTACACGGCATCGAGCTGGCTCAGCGATTGCGCACACATCAAAAAGCTAATGCCGCGGCTGCGCACGGTCGCAATGCTGCGCTCAAAATCGGGGATGCGTCCCACATTGGGAAACTCATCGAGCACAAACTGCACGCGACGCTGCAAATGGCCGCTGGGGCTGGCATCGGCACGGCGCTGGGCAAGGTTAAACAGCTGCTTAAGGGCAACGTTCGCAAGCCATGCATTAGCCGAATCGTTGTCGCTCACCTTAAGATCGATCACGCGCTTGCCCTCGTCAATACGATCAAGACGCATCTCGTCATTCTCAAAAACGCGCATGAGCTGAGGCGTCTTAAGCCGCGAGATAGTTGCATTGAGCGTGATCAGAATACTCTTAAGCGTCCTATCTGCCGCACCTCGAAAATCGCGATACTGCTCAACGCCGTACAGGTCTGCGTTCACAGCCCCATACTTATCGAGGAACTCCTTGGACTCCACCTCTTCTACAAGGTAGTCCAACGGGAATCGGCCCTCGCCATCCCCCGTGACCTTGATGAGCGCAGCCAGTTTAAAGACGTTGTTCATCTTAAGGTAGCGGCGCGGAGCATTGGGGTCCTCGCCCGGCGCAAGGGTGCCGGCAAGACACTCCAGGAGATACAGGATTCCAACAATTGCTCGAAGCAGCAGATCGTTTGCGTTATCCCAGAACGGATCATACCTACGGCTACGACCGTCAGGATCGACCCCCTCCATGATTGCCGCCACCGTAGTGGGGATATCCTCGACATCCATCACGTAGCGCAGAGGGTCGTATCCGGCCGACTGCTCGGGATTAACAGTATCGAGAACCGTTACCTCGTAGCCGTCCTCTTCAAAGCCTTTCCCCGTACGGCGCAGCAGCTCACCCTTGGTGTCTGTGACCACATAACAGCATTCGTGGTGATTGAGCAGGTTGGGCAAAATGAAACTCGCCGTTTTGCCGCTGCCGGTACCTCCAAAGGCAAAGACATTGTTGGACACACTCGTCTCCCAATGCTTGTCGTCCTCGTAGAACGCCACCGTGGCACCCTTAGCCAGGATCACATCGCGCTGCTCATCGCCAGACGACAGCGCCTGCATCTCCTCCTTAGTCGCCCACTTCTTGGTCTGATACTCCGTTTGCTGCGCGGCCTCGTAGCCGTACATCTTGATGACTGACATGGCGTGGCTCCTTTCTTGTCCGTGACGTTGGTGGTTGTTAAGCAATGCGATCGACACCGTCGTCCTCATTGAGCTGTGCCGAGCGCGACGACTTGGTCGCGTGGCCGATCAGGCGCTCGGCCTGCGCCAGATAACTCTCGCGAGCAGCAGTTGAAACCGTCCCGTCGCGCAGATACGCAAGCAATGCATTAATCATCAGCTTGTCGAGCAGGTCGTATCCCTTGGCCCGAGCGCAGTTGAGGAGGTAGCGGTCCTGAAGCCCCCGTACCTTAGTTGCCAAATCGATTTCCATCTTTTCCTCCATGTAATAAAAAGTGTGTCGTTCGTCCAAAAGTGCCTCAAACGGGCGTTTGACGCATAACTCAAAGTTGAAACGCGGACTCGTATCGAACACGCGTCGTTGCACCTTGAGGTAGCGCTTATAAAACATGACGGCATCATCTTCATCCGCCGTAAAGCCACGCGATCCATCGCGGTGCAGCCGGTCGTAAGGCTTTTTGCTATCGATATGGCGCACGAATGGGGACGGAATATAGACATCCTTCTTGACGTTGTACTTCATCCCTGTCGTAACCTGCTCAAACAAGAGAACGCCAGCTGACTTAAAAGCCGCATTACATCCATGCCTAAACATGCTCACCACGGCTGCCACGCTGCCCATGCAGCTATCGCGCGGGGAAAAATACAGCGAAAGCAAAGCGAGCGTCGCAGCAGTCAAAAGCTCGCGGGCCTCGTGTACATCGGCTCGATACTGCTCGGGCACCAGCCCGGGAATATCGGGCGAGCGCTCTTCCAGCACGCCAACGAGCGATTTAGCCAGGCGCTCGACGTTCTTCTCGCCGCAGTACGGACACGGAAGTGGCAGCTCTGCCTTCCTGTTCACTTCGCACATACCGCGGAGATCCTCGTCGATCGCACTGAGGAATGCCTCGTAAATACTGTCCCGTTTCTTCATGAATGCTTCTTTCTATCCGGTTTCAGGTGGTTGATGTAAGTCTGTTCTAAGTTCTAGAATATTCTGACGCTAGAACGATGATTATTGATCTAACCTGTAGTTTCATAAGTGAAATCATCCTGCTCGATTGCTTAGTTTGCCTAAAGGCTACAAAGCGAATGTATCAAGCAATTGCTATTGAGTTGGCTTTGGATTGCTTCGAGGATAGCACAGCGTGCTGTTCTCGTCATTAGAAATTTTAATATTTTTCTGCTAATATAAACCCACTGAGAAGAAAGGGCTCTATACATGCGTGAAACTACATCATCATTGCCACGCCTCACCGCCGCCGCCCTCTCGCGCGCGCTTAACCTGGAACAAGGCAGTCGCCTGCTCACTGTCCGTCTGCCTGGCGCTGTGGATGCCGAAGATCTCGCTAAGTGCTTTACCCTAAACGGTAACGGCGTGCCCGATATTAGTGAGCTTGAACCTGGAAAGCAGAATGCAAGCGATGATGATGCAGCGCCGGTGTTTGTCGATGCATCAAACTACTACCGCGCAAATAAGCACGATATCGAAAAAGACAGTGCCGCGCTCATCGATTATTTGGAGCCTGGCTACCTTGATTTTTGCGACTGGGGTCCTTTTATTTGGTGCCTGTATGCTCTCGCCCTTTCGGGCCGCACTCGAGCAGCCGTGGTACTTCCCGCCGATTTACTTGATAAAGCTGAACAAGCACGCACGATTTTGATACGCGAAGGGCTCATCGAGAGCGTCGTTTATTTGCCACTTTCCGAGCCCAGGCCCTACATGACAAGCGCGCTCCTCATACTGTCTTCAGGAAATCGCAGCGTTGCATTTCGCAGCGCAATTGAGCCCGGACCGCGTTTTCAATATGTGACTAAAACATCGTATTACTCTGATATCACCTTTTCTATCTCTCCTGACTGGGCCCGCATTGATACCAATACGCCAAGATCGACGCCAATCGAAACGTCCACTTTTGCCACGCGCGAGCTGCTCCAACACCACGCCGCTCTCTCAAAAGGCAAAATCAGCCTCATCGCCATCACCCGAAACTACAGCGCCACACTCGGTGACTCTTTTACGCGAGTCGCGCCATTCATGCCCCGCGAGAGCACGACATCGAACGACATTGACGCAGTCGAGGTGCGCCGAATCTCATCTCAAGATTTTCAGGACGGCAATCTTCTGCCCGTAGATGCTTCAGATAATCAAAATAGCTCGGATTCTAAATTCGTAAAGGTGGACCCCAGCGTTCTCGATCGTTATGAGCTCCGCGCTGGAGATATCGTCATGCCGCGCATGCTGGGTCGCTACGGCGCGTCCAACCTGCTCGTCGTCAGCTCCGATGACGCTAAGCAGCATCTGGTTGCTTCGCATAACACCACCGTCATTCGCCCGTCATTCCAAACGATGACCGAAGATGAGCGCGTAGTGTTTTCGGAGATAATTGTTGGATACCTTACCGAAGGCCACGGGGCGCAGCTGATTCAAGCATTAACTGAAGCAGCCAGCATCCGCGCCATCCGTCCTAGCGACCTGTTTGAGATCGAAGTCCCGCCGGCGCTCGACCCGCGCACACGCGAGTATAGCGAATCCATCAACCGCTTTGCCGAGGTCGTAAGGACAAAGAAACAAGCCGAGGCCACTGTCGCCCAAGCCCAGCGCGACCTCGAAGGCGCAAAAAAGGCCGTCACCCAGGTGGTCGACCAGACCTGCGAATAGCGCATAGGCAGTAGAAACGTCTTAAGCCGGCGACAGGAACTAATTCTGCCGCCGGCTTAACTATCTAGCCTATTCCCATCCCGTGGTCTGAGGATTCCATTTGCACACATTCGCCGAATGATTAAAGCACGGTGTATACAACCGATTGACGACCTCTTCTGCCCCAGCAATGTTCCCCGCGAGATCAAGTACCCCCGCCTGCCTCGCCATCTTTACGTACTGTGCAGAACCATTTTGTTTCCACCAGAGAGGCGCCACGAACTCTTCCGGCATTGCCACTTTGCGGGCAGACGCTTCTTTCTCGACCCTCTCGACAAGCGTAGCCCCATCGACGAAGCAAGTTTTCGCGTACACCAAGATGTCGACTATATCCTTGATTCGCGATGAAGCACGGCCCTCATGCATCTCTATCATTGCGAGCAATTTATCTGCAAGGGCACTCTCCACTCGGCATACTCGATAGTCGCAGACTGGGAGCCCCTCGATATTCAGACGATCGATCGGCGCAAGAACCTCAGGCTCAAGTCCCCGCACTTCATCAATTACCAAGTCAATTGAAATTGGCTGTAGCTTCTTGGTTCCCATAAAGGGGGTGAACCACACCTTCGCACCGCACCGATACTCATCTTCTTCTTTGATTTGCTCTGCACGATCAAAGACGAACGAAACGAAATCCTCCAGATCAATCGAAGCAGCCTGCACCAGATCGACAATAGCCTCTTCGAGACTCTCCTCTTGAGCAACCAAGTCAATATCTCTTGTGACACGTGCATCGAGTGTTCGCGCCAGGACGCTTTGACCGCCCTTGAGCACAAAGCTGCCGTCATCTTCTGAAAAAACGCGACATAGGAAGCGATGAAAGTAGAAACCGACGATTGCCCGATTAGTATCCATTGGTGATTCTCTTGCGGCATTCCTAACAGCCATCTCCAATGCGGCAGGCGTTTTGTACTTCACCATGTCCTCCGTTTCGCATTACCCGTTCAGTACCATCAGCAAAGGCGCCATCAGCTCGCGTCGTTTGGCGGTTTTAGAGTTCTCCTCTACAAGATCCTTCAGCCGTTGTATATCGAGTCCACGTCCAAGCGCGTCGTGATAGGCATCGATAATTAATGAGGGATCCTCGCAATCGAGGCAAAGATCGACAAGCGTGCGCTCGGGTTTAGTTACCGGCAGGCCGTCGAGCCAAACGATGTCCCGCTCAGCAATCTCGCGCTTTACAAAAGAAAGGGATTCGTTTCTTGTATTGATACGCATGGGCGCGGTCATCCTGTAGGGGGACAGATAGAAATCGCCCATTTGCTGCAGGTTCGCCGCTGTCGTACCGCTCACGGCGATGCCATCCCACTGACGTTTTCTCTCCCACGCGCAAAGGGAGGGATTGGTGAGCTTCCAAAAGGCGTTGAGTTCGTCGGTGTCTCGGCGCTGCGTTCCAGACATCCGGTAGGCGCCGTGGCATATCCGTTCAAGACGCCCTGCGCGGCATGAGTGCGCCAGCGCATCTCGAGAGATGTCCATGCGAGCCGCCTGGGCTGTGGTGAACACGCCCTCGCTCTCGGAAAGCTCGCTTATCGCCGCTATGTTGCTAAAGTACTTCATGCTGCAATTGTAGGATATTTTCATACTTTTGCAACGTGATTTTTGATCCATTAGATCCGTTTGCCTTGTTTACCCCATTTCTGACGCCGTTTTGCACCGGCACCCCATCCCCCGCTATTGAGGTCTAATACTTTTCCGCGAAGTGAACGGCTGTTTTTGGACCCCTGAAACATCCGCATTTTTCGGCGGCAAAATCGTGGGATTTCAGCATTGAAACCGCAGGAAGCGGCACCTCTAAAGTGTCGATGCTTCGGGGGTCCGTTTTCACTCATTCACTTCTCGGAAAAGTATTAGACCTCGCTATCAGCTATCCCAAAGATCAGACCGCCCCTCCTTCACGCCACGCAAAACCTGCCTTTTCTGCCCCTGCCCGCCTCCGCACCACCCAAAAACTCATCCAACATTAATCTTGGCTCAAGAATCGCTTAATCTATAACCTGCACTATAGAGTTCGACCAAGGGCGGGGCGGCGCAACGCAAACCGCCGAACGCAACGCTCGCGCCCGAGCAAATTGCCCGGCGTCGCGCCCATCGAACGAAAGGACAGGTCATGGACGACCTCGAAAAAGTTGAAACCATCCGCACCAAGTGCAACGTGAGCTACACCGATGCCAAGGCCGCGCTCGACGCTGCCGACGGCAACGTTTTGGATGCCATCATTTGGCTCGAGTCGCAGGGCAAGACCCAGACCACGTCGGCGCATGCCGCCACCGAGTCCGCGCCAGTCGATGAGCCCTCTGCCGAGATGGTCGCCGCGCAGGCAGCCTACGAAAAGTCGAGCGAAAAGACCGACTTCTCCAAGAAGATGGACAGCGTGTGGGAGTACCTCAAAAAGCTCTTCCGCCTGAGTCTGGACACCAAGTTTATCGCCACGCGCCGCGATGCGATCATCCTCAACATCCCCATCCTGATCCCCATCGTCGCGCTGTTTGCCTGGGGCGCCACGATATGGCTGATGCTGATTGGCCTGTTCTTTGGCATGCGCTACCGCATCGACAGCGACGGCGACGTGCCCGGCAGCATCAACAACCTTATGGATAGCGCTGCTAACGCCGCGGACGACATCAAGCAAAATCTCAACGACGACAAGTAATCGCAGACGGGGGCACGCATGGCACGGATCCTGATCGTAGAGGACGAGGAGAAAATCGCCCGCTTTGTGACGCTCGAGCTGGAGCACGAGGGCTACCAGGTGGAACACGCCGCCGATGGCCGCACTGCCGTGGACCTGGCGCTGGAGCGCGACTACGATCTGATTCTGCTCGACGTGCTGTTGCCGCAGCTCAACGGCATGGAGGTCTTGCGGCGTGTCCGCAAGCACAAGGATGTGCCGGTGATTATGGTCACCGCGCGCGATGCCGTGATGGACAAAGTGGCCGGGCTCGATGCCGGCGCCGACGATTACCTGACCAAGCCATTTGCGATTGAGGAGCTGTTCGCACGGATCCGCGTGGCACTGAAGCGCTCGGAAGCCGTGCGAGCGGCTTCGGGCGTTGGCGGCGCCAGCGCCGGGGCTGGCGTAGCGAGCGGCACGGCCGCCGGTATCGCCACAATGTCCCCGGCAACCGACACGGCCCAGACCGCTGCCGCGCCCTCCCCCGCCGCGCTCACCGTGGGTTCGGTCGCGCT
The DNA here is from genome assembly GCF_003465825.1 of Collinsella sp. AF02-46-1. Classification (GTDB taxonomy): domain Bacteria; phylum Actinomycetota; class Coriobacteriia; order Coriobacteriales; family Coriobacteriaceae; genus Collinsella. The sequence continues at coordinate 20,480 of NZ_QSBV01000020.1, read as the reverse complement.
CGATCCCGACCGCCGCGAAGTCACGGTCGGCGGCTCGCCCATCGCGCTCACGGCCCGCGAGTTCGACGTCCTCGCCCTGCTTATGACGCATGCCGAAACCGTACTCACGCGCGAGCGCATCGCGCACGAGGCGCTGGGCTACGAATACGTGGGCGACACCAACAACGTCGACGTGCACATCGCGCACCTGCGCGCCAAGATCGAAGACGCCGGCGGTGCCCGCATCATCCAAACCGTGCGCGGGGTGGGCTATGTCTGCCGCGCGTAACGCCGAGACCAAGCGCGTCACCTCCATCGCCCGTGCCATCAACTGGAGCTACATGTGGCGCCGCCTGGCGAGCTACATCTGGCTCGACCTGTGGCTGCTGGTTGCTGCGGCGGCGATCCTCATCTATGGCTATAACCAAACGCTGCCCGACGGCGCGTTTACCGCGGGATGGATCCCCGGTGCCGCCGTCCACGGCATGTCGCTGACGCCCGCGCACGGCTGGGACCCCGCCACGCTCACCTATACCGTCGAGCTTGCGCGCACCACCAAGACCTTCCCCCTCGCGCAGGACCTCATCGCGCTGTGGCCCCTCTATCTTGTCGTTGCAGGTGGGCAGGTCATCAGCGTGCTCAACATGCTCGGCGGCGCCCGCCGCGTGCGCCGCACCATGGCACCGCTCAACGACCTGGCCCTGCGCGTAGACGAGCTCAGCCGTATGCAGCTCTCCGGCGGCAAGATGGAAACGCTGGAGCAGGCCATCGAGCGCGCAAGCGTCGACTCGCCGAGCGTCACCACCGGCGACGCCGACCTGGCGAGCATCGAGGTCGCGCTCAACCGCCTGCTGCGCCAGATGCAAGAGGCAAAGCTGCAGCAGATGCGCTTTGTCAACGATGCAAGCCACGAGCTACGAACGCCCATCGCGGTGATTCAGGGTTACGTAAACATGCTCGACCGCTGGGGCAAAGATGACCCGGACGTGCTGGCGGAATCCATCGCGTCCCTCAAGGCCGAAAGCGAGCATATGCAGGAGCTCGTGGAGCAGCTGCTGTTTTTGGCGCGCGGCGATGCCGGGCGCACGGTCCTGCGGCGTGCGCATACCAACCTGGCCGCACTGGTCGGCGAGGTATGCGAGGAATCGCAGATGATCGATACCGAGCACACGTATCGGCTGGCGTACGACACCACGCTTGCCAACGACCCGCGCTGCGACGCATCTGTCGACGTGGCGCTCGTGAAGCAGGCTCTGCGCGTGATCGTGCAGAACGCCGCCAAGTATTCGAACGCGGGAACGACCGTCACATTTGGCATAACGACCGATGCGGGCATGGGCACGATCGACATAGCCGTTGAGGACGAGGGTATCGGCATGAACCAGGAATCCGCAGCTCACGCGTTTGAACGGTTCTACCGCGCCGACAACGCACGCGATGCCGGCGCGCAGGGCTCGGGTCTGGGGCTTGCCATTGCCAAGTGGATCGTCGATAGCCATGGTGGTGTCATTGGCGTGACCTCAGTCGAGGGCGTCGGCAGCCGCTTTACGATTCGCCTGCCACGATAGAAAGCCCCTCGGCATAAATAAAGGGATAAGGCCATGCGGCCCTATCCCTTTTTGCTAGCTATAGCAGCCTGTGCGCTACTCGCGGCACAGGTGCACGGCGAAGCCGGCGAACTCGCGCTTAAAGTACACGAGCTTGGTGCCGCCGTCGGGCAGCAGCACGCGCGACTCCTCGTTGACCTCGAGCCCGCGCTCGGCAAACCACTTCTCGGCCGCATCGATGTCGTTGACGGCAAAGCCGATGTGGCCCTTGGTGCCACGACCGTTCTGCTTCATGACCTCGATCAGCGAATCGTTAAAGTACGAAACCGGGGTCTCGATAACGGGCAGGCCCATCATCGTCGAGAACAGCTCCGCAATCTCCAGGGCATCTGCCGGGTCGGTGGCGTTAATGCCCACATGGGCAACGCGCATGCCAAAGAGCTCGACCGGATTGGCGTTCTGCTCACTCATACAGTCAGCGCCTACTGAGCCATGACGTCGAGGACGGCCTTCTCGGCAGCGACGCGGTTCATGCCGGTCATGAAGGGCACGCCGCTCACGTACGGGCAGGTGAGGCCCTCGGGAGCAACGGTGGTGGCGATCAGCAGGTCGGCGCCCTCGTCGCAAGCGTCCTTGGCCTCGGAGATGGCGCACTGCACGATCTCATACTTGCCGGCATAACCGTTGGCGTCGAGCATGGTGGCGACCTTCTGGGCAACGAGCGTGGAAGTAGCAGCGCCAGCACCGCAAGCCAAAACGATCTTCTTCATAGGTAATGTCTCCCTTCATGGTTTACTTTAGGTAAGTGTACCGCAGCGAGCGATGGCACTCAGCCTCGATGAGCTTTTATGCCAGTTTGCTTGTGCGCTGCGTATAATACATCTAGTACGTGTTGTCATACCGCTCGCTTTATGAGCGACTAAGGATCCTAACATGCCCGATTCCCGCACACTCTGGACCGCCGTCGTTATCATCTGTATCGCCGTGTCGGTGTTCTTTAGCGTCAAAAAACGCACTACGTTTAAACGCCTGCAACAGTTGATGGCCGCCAAACAGTGGGCCGAGTTCGATCGTTTGCTCGACGGCAAACTCACCAGCATGCTGTACCCGCGCTACAACCGCGACTACCTGCGTCTGAACTCCTATCTGCTGCGCGAGGACCACGAGCGCGCCGGCGAGATGTTCGACCTGCTGCTGGGACTCAACCTGCCCAAGATGCAGCGCGTCGACCTGGTGATCAAGGCCTTTAACTACTACGTTGGCCAGGAGGACCGCAAAAAGTCCAAGGAGCTGCTGCATGAAATCAAGGGCTTTGAGGGCGGTCAGGCCGAGGCGGTCGCGCACGAGTGCCAGCTGATGTACGACACGATGATCCTCAAGCGTCACAACGACATTCCCGAGCTGGAGCGCATGCTCGAGGATGTCGGCGACGACCCGGTCAAGCGCTGCCGCTTGGAGTACCTGCTGGCCCTGCAGTACCAAAACAAGGGCGACGAGGCCAAGTTCCAAGAGTTCCTCGAGAAGTCGGGCCAACACTCGATGGCCGTCAACGCGTAACGGACGGCTTGTGCTAGACTTCTAGTCTCACGGGGGCGTGGCGGAATTGGCATACGCAGGAGACTTAAAATCTCTCGCCGCAAGGATTGTGGGTTCGAGTCCCACCGCCCCTACCATGTATTGTTTACGAGCCCGTGTCCCCCAGGGATGCGGGCTTGTTTCTTTTGGATGCCGGTGGGGCTCGAACCCGCGAGGGGGCGAGCGTCAAGCGGACGCGCAGCGTCCGTAGCGAGCCGGCGAGGGCGCCGACAGGCGGCCGAAGCCGGTGCGCATTTGCGCAGCAAATGCGCAGACGTCCCACCGCCCCTACCACGTATTGTCTACGAGCCCGTGTCCCCAAGGGATGCGGGCCCGTTTTTTGGGCGCCGGTGGGGCTCTAAGCTGCGGTGGAATAGATCCTGTTTATACCGTTTACCAGCTTATTTAGGAACTATTTCACCGCAACTCAGAGAAGGATGGTTAAAGGGTGCTCAGGCTCGGGGTCCAGGCGATGGTGGGGGTCGCGCCGTCGAGAACCTCATTGATGGTGGCGGCCATGCCAGCGAGCAGGCTGTTCTCGCTTACGGTGAGTGTCTCGTAGCCGCCGGCGCGCATGAGTTCGCGAATCACCACGGCGCCGGCCAAGATCACGCCCGCGCGCTTGGGTTGCACGCCCGGCAGAGCGGCGATGCCCTCCATGTCCAGCGTGGACATGCGCTCGATAGCGGCCGAAACCTGATCCATCGAAAGCTCGCGCAGGTGCACAAAGCTCGAATCATACGGCTCCAGCTCGTGAACGAGTGCCACGAGCGTGGTGACGGTGCCGCCCACCGCAACGAGGCGTTCGGCGCGCTCAAAGTCGCTGGGCAGGCCTTCAAAATAGGCGGCAAACTGCTCGCCTGCCCACGCGGCAGCGGCAGCAAGCTCGCCATCCGCGGGCGGCAACGCGGAGAAAAAGCGCTCCGTCACGCGGCGACAACCGATGTCCAGCGAGCGCGTTCCCTCCAGCGCAAAGACCCCGCGCTCAGGCGCATAGACGCCCGTCGCGAGCTCCGTGGAGCCGCCGCCCGAATCGGCGACGATAATGCGTTCACCGGCAAAGTCGTGCGCCACGCCAAAAAACGTCAGGCGCGCCTCGACCTCGCCCGGAATCACCTGCGGCTCGAGCCCCAGCTCGCGCAGGCCGTCCAGCAGCAGCGCGGCATTGGACGCATCGCGCGCGGCGCTCGTGCACGTGGTGCAGACGCACGCGGCCCCAAAGGCACGGGCCTCATCCACAAACATGCGGCACGCAGCGAGCACGCGCTCAACGGCCGCCTCGCAAAAGCGGCCCGTCGCGTCCACGCCCTCGCCCAGGTCGGTAATCTCGGTATGCTTGGACGATTCCACAATCGCTCCGCCCTCGACCTGGGCCAACACCACTCGCGACGACACCGTTCCCAGGTCGATCGCGGCCACCTTATAGCGTTTGCAATTTGTCATTGCGGGCTCCCCTCCGGGCGCTATTTGCCGTTGGACACGACCGTCTGACCCTCGACGCCGTTAAACCCAAACAGCATGTCGAGCGCCTGGATGTACCACGGCGCGTCCTTGCCGACTTCTTCGATTTCCTTGGCCACTTCGCTGGCCTTCTTGGCGTTTGAGGACTTTTTGCTCGACGACGAGTCCGAATCGTCGTCCAAGCCTAGCACGTCAATCTTCTTCTCGCCGGGCATCACCAGGCCCAGGTCCTCGGACGCCGCGTCCTTGATACCCTCCTCCGAGAGCAGCTTGTCGACGCTTTTTTGCAGCTCATCATTGTATTGCTGGCGAATCTCGACCTGCTTGGCCAAGATATCGCTCGAACGCTTTGCCACGTACAGGTCGCGCACGGGGAAATACAGGCTCACGAGCGCCAGAGCCACCACGATACCGATAAACAGCGGACGCAGAGAGCCATGCGTAAAGTCATAGATTGCCTTGACCACCGCATTGTCGTTGGCGTAGCGCATAAAGTCCGAGCCCGAAAGACGGCTCGAAGGCCTGCTCGATTTGTCGTGTGCCTGAGTCGAGGGACGCGATGCATGCGACGAACGTGGCGGGCGCACCGGTCCATCTGCCAAGGTATTTGATTGAGCATTGGGGCGCGAGGTACTTGCCGGGCGCTGCGTGGAGCGGTCGGCGCCGGCATAAGCAGACCCACCGAGCTGCACCGTGCGCGCACGGCGAGGCGACGGCTCGCGCGAACCGGCGGAATAGTACCTGTTGTCGTAAATCTGATCCATGTGCGCCTTGTGCGGTTGAGGTTTGTTTGCGCTAAGTCCTTTAGTTATAGCACGAGCGCCTGCACCGCCTTCGCCAGCCTTTGCTCGACATAAAAAAGGCGCTGAGCCGTATGGCCCAGCGCCCATGGCGCTTTGCAGCATCCAGTCAAGGCGGGACGGAACCGAGTCAGCCTCCCCCTCGCCAAATTCGTCCGTTTAGCGAATGTTGTAGAACGCAGACTTGCCGGCGTAGCGCGCGCTACCCTCGAGCTCGTCCTCGATACGGATGAGTTGGTTGTACTTGGCGATGCGGTCGCTACGGCACGGGGCGCCCGACTTGATCTGGCCGGCATTGACGCCCACGACCAGGTCGGCGATCGTGGAGTCCTCGGTCTCGCCGGAACGGTGGCTCACGATGCAGGCGTAGCCGGCCTCCTTGGCGGTCTCGATGGCCTCGAGCGACTCGGTGAGCGTGCCGATCTGGTTGACCTTGACCAGGATCGCGTTGGCGGCGCCCAGCTCGATGCCCTTCTTGAGGCGCTCGGTGTTGGTGACGAACAGGTCGTCGCCCACCAGCTGCACCTTGTTGCCAATGCGACGGGTGAGCTCAACCCAGCCGTCCCAGTCCTCCTCGGCCATGCCGTCCTCGATGGAGATGATGGGATAGGTGTCGACGAGCTTCTCCCAGTAATCGACCATCTGGGCGCTCGTGTACTCAACACCCTCGCCCTTGAGTTCGTACATGCCGGTCTCGGCGTTGTAGAACTCGGTCGAGGCCGGATCCATGGCGTACATGAAGTCGACGCCGGGCTTAAAGCCGGCCTTCTCCACGGCCTTGGTGATGTACTCGAACGGCTCGGCGTTGGTCTTGAGGTTGGGCGCAAAGCCGCCCTCGTCGCCCACGCCGCCGCCCAAGCCGGCCTCGTGCAGCACGCCCTTGAGGGTGTGGTAGACCTCGGCGCACCAGCGCAGACCCTCGGCAAAGCTCGGGGCGCCCACCGGCATGATCATGAACTCCTGGAAGTCGACGTTGTTGTCGGCGTGCACGCCGCCGTTGAGGATGTTCATCATGGGTGTGGGCAGCAGATGGGCGTTGACACCGCCCAGGTACTGGTACAGCGACAGGCCCGCCGACTCGGCTGCGGCGCGGGCAACGGCCAGCGACACGCCCAGAATGGCGTTGGCACCGAGCTTGGTCTTGTTGGGGGTACCGTCCGCGGCGATCAGCGCGGCATCGACGGCGCGCTGATCGAAGGCATCGAGGCCCACGACGGCATCGGCGCACTCGTTGTTGACGTGCTCGACGGCCTGCGAGACGCCCTTGCCCAGGTAGCGGCCCTTGTCGCCGTCGCGCAGCTCGCATGCCTCAAAGGCGCCGGTCGAAGCGCCCGAAGGCACCATCGCGCGGCCGAAGCTGCCGTCCTCGAGCACGACCTCGACCTCGACGGTGGGGTTGCCGCGGCTGTCGAGCACCTCGCGACCGTAGACGTCCAAAATGTCACTCATGTTGTCTCCCTCTCACTTGGAAACGGGTTGAATGCTTGGCGACACGGCATTGCGCCAATGTGGCGCTTTGGTTTGCAAGTTAGCCTTGTCGCACTTTTTGCATTATGCCCTAAGTTAGCCAATGGATACATATGAATTGGAGAAATCATTCTTTAGGGCCCTTGTTTTTACACCAGGCATTCATCTCTAGAGGTCCTCTCCATTAAAATCTCCAATCCGCATTCCGTTTTAACCCGACTTGCGAATGTAAGAGCCAATAATGTGCTTCGCATCGTGCAAAGTTCTGGATATCGTGCAAATCTAAGGGTCTGAAGTTCTGGATATCGTGCATAATCAGGTTATAAAAGTTCTGGATATCGTGCACGAGGTAGCCATGCTTAAACGAAAAGCCTATGACACACTACTAAAATGGAAGCATGAAAGCACTGGTAAAACAGCACTTCTTATTGAAGGAGCCCGCCGCGTCGGCAAGAGCACGCTTGCCCGCACGTTTGGAGAAACCGAATACAAGTCCTGCCTTGTCATTGATTTCTTTCAAGCACCTGCCGAAGTTAAGCAATATTTTGAGGACTATCGCACTGACTTCGACTCGCTCTTCCTCTATCTCTCGGTTTTCTATAACGTCAAACTCTATGAACACGAGACGCTTATCGTCTTTGACGAGGTCCAGATGTACCCACAAGCACGCGGACTCATCAAGTATCTCGTTGCAGACGGACGTTACGACTACATCGAAACTGGATCCCTGCTCAGCATCAAGCAAAACATTAAAGATATCGTCATCCCGTCCGAGGAAGAGTCTTTGGAACTTGAGCCCCTCGACTTTGAGGAGTTCCTCTGGGGCATGGACGAAAGGGGGCTGGCCGATCTCATTCGCATGAGCTTTAGCAAAATGAAGCCGCTCCCCGATGCCCCACATCGCAGAGCGCTCTCCCTTATGCGCGAATACATGCTCGTAGGCGGCATGCCTGAGCCGGTATCCATCTATGTTGAACAGCGCGCTTTTGCGCCCGTCGACGCATCGAAACGCCGAATCGTCCAGCTCTATCGCAACGATATCTCTCGTTTTGCAACCGGTTACGAATTCAAAGTCGTCTCCGTACTCGATGGCATCCCGGGTCAACTCTCTAGGCACGAAAAGCGATTCAAGCTTTCCTCACTTGATAAAAACGCGCGCATGCGCACCTACGAAGCAGCCTTCTTTTGGCTGGCAGACGCGCGAATTGCCAATATCTGCTATGCCGCAAGCGAGCCGAGCGTGGGCCTTTCACTCAGCATGGAGCAAACAGCACTCAAGTGCTACATGGCAGACACCGGCCTGCTTGTGACGCTTGCCTTCTCTGACAACAACGATACCGATGAAGACGTTTACAGGGCCGTGCTTCGCGGCGACATCGGATTGAACGAAGGAATGCTTAGCGAAAACTACGTTGCCCAATCTCTAAAGGCCAATGGACACAGGCTCTTCTTTTATTCCCAAAGCGGAAAGAAGGAGGGGGAGGAGCGCATGGAAATCGACTTCCTCGTTACCCGACCCTATGTCAATGCCGCCGGAAAGCCGCGCATCAGCCCCATCGAAGTTAAGTTGCCACGCAGATACGGAACCATCTCTCTCGACCGATTCCGCGCGCGCTTTAACAAGAAAATTGGGACGGCTTACGTGTTGCACCCTAAACAACTCGAGTGGGATGCCGAAGCGCAGCTGGCACATCTTCCGTTGTATATGGCTTTTTGCTTGTAGAGACCTCTCTGCGAATGGATGCCGCGAGAGACGCAGGTCTCACTCGCTTGCTTTTGCTTGGTCCCACAGGTCGTTGAGTTGAGCGGTTGAGCGGGCGGCGAGGTCATCGCCCGCCCCGCGCGCAGCAGCCTCCATCGCGGCCCAGCGGCGACGGAACTTGGCCGTGCTCGCGCGCAGGGCGCTCTCGGCATCGATGCCCTCCTTGCGCGCAACGTTGACCAGGGCAAAGAGCAGGTCGCCAAACTCCATCTCGCGCTCGGGCGAGCCGGGAGCCTCGGCCTCAAACTCGGCACGCTCCTCGGCAACCTCGTCCCATACGTCCTGGACCGTCTCCCACTCAAAGCCCACGGCAGCCGCCTTGCGCGACACCTTCTGGGCCTGCATCAGCGCCGGCAGATGCGTGGGCACGCCGTCGAGCAGGCTCTCGGGCGCAGCCTCACCCGCTGCCACGGCCTTGTCCTTGGCAGCCTTCTCGGCAAGCTTGACCTCGTCCCAGATCTTGAGCACCTCGTCGGGGCTGTCGGCATTCGCATCGCCAAACACGTGCGGGTGGCGGCGGATGAGTTTGGCGTCGATATCGCGTGCCACATCGGCCAGCGTAAACTCACCGGCGTCTGCCGCAATCTGCGCATGCAGCACGACCTGCATGAGCACGTCGCCGAGCTCCTCGCGCAGATGCGCCACGTCGTCCGCCTCAATGCAATCGAGCGCCTCGTAGGCTTCCTCGATCATGTTCTTGCCGATGCTCTGATGCGTCTGTTCGCGGTCCCACGGGCAGCCATCGGGCTGACGCAGGCGCCAGATGGTCTGCACCAGATGCTGCAGCTCGGCCGACGCATCTACCAGCGTCGACAGGTCGCGCGAACCCTCGGCATTTTGCTGAGCCATATGCTGCGCCATGGTTATTCCTCCTCCAGGATCACGTGGCGGAACGCACCGCCCTCATAGATACCGTAGCTGTGCGTACCGTCCTTGGGAATGCTCACGCTGCCGGGATTGAACAGCCACAGGCCCGGGTGCGCCTCGCTTGCCTCGTTAACCTTGATATGCGTGTGACCGTAGACGAGCGCGGAGCCCTCGGGCAGCGCAGGCGCGTGGTCGACGCTGTTGTGCATGCCGGCACCAAAGACATGGCCATGCGTCAGGAACAGCTCGCGGCCGGCCTCGTCGAACAGCATGGCGTAGTCTGCCATGACGGGAAAGTCGAGCACCATCTGGTCGACCTCGGCGTCACAGTTGCCGCGCACCGCGATGATGCGGTCGGCCAGGGCGTTGAGCAGCGGAATCACGCGCTTGGGGGCGTAATCGCGCGGCAGGTCGTTACGCGGGCCGTGGTAGAGCAGGTCGCCCAGCAGCACGATGCGGTCGGGCTGCTCGGACTCGATGGCAGTGCACAGGCGCTCGGCCCAATATGCCGAGCCGTGGATGTCGGAGGCGATGAGGCATTTCATGGAGGTCCTTTCGGGTGGGGTTGATGGGGCCGGGCGTGGCGTGCCACCGGCCGCGTTACTCAAATCGCAGTGCCGCGGCTTGGGCCGTCTGCATCACGCGTTGGAGCGGCACGTTGTGCTCACGGGCAAGGCGGGCGCAGTCCTCGTACTCGGGCGCCGCGCGCTCGCTGCCATCGGGCAGGGTGGCTACCTTAACGGACACCTCGCCCCAAGGCGTTGCGACCTGCTCAAAGCGGCGCGGCAGGCAAACGCGCTCCATGACCTGGCGCCGGATGCCGTTGGTCGTGGTTTCCAAAAAGATAATCGTCTGCAGGCGCTCGATATCCTCGTGCGAGCAGATCACCTGCAGCTGCCAGCCGGGACGGCCTTTCTTGCAGTAGAGGGGCAGCCAGTGTACCTCGCGCGCACCCGCCTCGCGCAGGCGATCGGCGGCGTAGGCGAGCACCTCGGGCGACGCATCGTCGATGTCGCATTCCAGCTTGACGATGGTCTCGGGCGCATCGATCTCGCGGGACAGCGAAGATGTACTTCCACGTTGCATACGGTCCGGATCCTTTCCGCACGGGCTCGTTTTATTCACCCAAACGCTAGCACATCGGACGTGGCACAGGCGTGACTTTCGCCCGTCGCCGCCCTCGCCCCTATCCAAACATGTACGTCAGCCTCCAAACAGGTCATTTTTTGTCGGTTTTGGAGGCTGACGTACACGTTTTGAAGCGAGGCCGCACCACGCGCCGCGCAGCCTTTCCGATCGATTTCGACCCCCGGCGTGCCCGGCGTGTTGAGGGCTGCGCCATTACAATGGAGCGGATTCACCAAATGCAAAGGAGTCGCCATGCCCGCCTGCCCGCTGGTCGATTGCCACACCCATACTTCGTTTTCGGACGGCCATGCCTCGTTTGAGGACAACGTCCGCGCTGCTGCCGCCGCCGGCTGCCGTGTCATGGTCTCGACCGACCACCTCACCCTGCCTGCCAGCATGGACGCCAACTGCGAAGTGCAGGTTGTCGAGGGCGACTTGCCGGCACATCGCCTGGCCTTTGAGGACGCCCGCAAACTCGCCGCGCAGATTGCGCCGGAGCTCACCTTTATCTACGGTTTTGAATGCGATTGGTACGAGGGCTGCGAGCCCTTGGTAGAGCGCTGGTCCCGGGGCGCAGTCGTACGCCTGGGCAGCGTGCATTGGATTGGCAACCCAGGCGATATTGCGGCAGGCGCTGCGGGCACGGCGGGGACGGAGGACGTCGCTCGTCCCGATACGCCCGATTCGAGCTGCGGCTGGATCGACGACGATACCAACCTGCATGTTTGGGAAAACTTAGGCGTGCGCGGCGTGTGGGAGTGCTACGTCGACGACTGGTGCCGTGCTTGCGAAAGCTCACTCAACTTTGACGCGATGGCCCATCCCGACCTGGTCATGCGCTTTTCGAAGGACGGCTTTGCACCCGACTTTGACCCCGCGCCGTTTTGGGAGCAGATGGCCGAATGCGCCCACGATACGGGTCGGCGGGTTGAGGTCTCGACCGCCGCACCGCGCAAGGGGCTCGACGATTACTACCCCGCGACCGGGCTGTTGCGCCGCTTCGCCCATGCCGAGGTGCCCATCACCTTTGGCTCGGACGCGCACCGCGCCTGCGACATCTGCTGGAACATCCGCGAGGCCCAGGCCCACGCCTACGACTGCGGCTACCGGGCCTTCGATATCCCCCACCCCACCGGCGAATGGGAATCCACGCCCCTCGCCTAACTAGTCGTTTAAGAACGTCCCCAATGACTAGTGGCGGCGGGCGTTGAGTTCGCCGGCCAGTTCGTCGAGGGTGATGCCGTAGCGCTCGAGCGTCACGAGCAGGTGGTAGATCAGGTCGCCGGCCTCGTAGCGGATGTGATCGTGGTCGTTGTCCTTGCAGGCCATGATCACCTCGCTCGCCTCCTCGGCAAGCTTCTTGAGAAGCTCGTCCTCGACGTCGGTCAGCAGACGCGCGGTATAGCTCTCCTGCGGCGGCGCATCGCGACGGCCGTGAATCACCTCGGCCAGTCCCGTCAGCGTCTCACCGATGTTTCCCGGCTGCACGTTAGCTGTTCTGACTCCCATGGTTATTTCCTCTCGTTACTGCAGCGTAAAGTAGGTACCGGTCTCATCGAACCGAGGCTTTGCGCCCTTTTTCTCAAAGAACTCGACGATGACGGCATGGGCCTCATCGAGCCTTTCCTTCTCGGCCTCGAGCCAAAGCGACTGCGCCCCGCAGGCATCAGTCAGGTGCACGCGGCATGGCACGCCCGCGCGGAGGAGCTCGGTGTTGCATTCGGCGACCTCGAACGGCGTCACGACTTTCATCGCACTCCCCCTTCCACGCGCTTAAAGAAGCAGGTACGGTTGCCGGTATGGCAGGCCGGGCCCGGCGAGTCCACCTTGACCAGCAGCGTATCGCTATCGCAGTCGGCCCAGAGCTCCTTGACCTCTTGCATGTTGCCACTCGTCGCGCCCTTGTTCCAGAGCTCCTGACGGCTGCGACTCCAAAACCACGTGGTCCCGGTCTTGAGCGTCAGCCCCACCGATTCCTCGTTCATCCAAGCAACCATAAGCACCTCGCCGGTGTCATATTGCTGAACCACACAAGGAATCAGCCCGTGGGCGTCGTATTTAAGCTCGGTAGCATTTATTACCTCAGTCATCATTTCTCCCAAGTAACAAACGAAATCCCACAGGTCGGCGAGGGTTGTCCAGGTGCCGCAGGTTGCCGCGAAAGAGGAGCGACGCGTACTTTGGTACGCGAGCGACGGTTTGAGCGGCAAGATGCGGTGCCTGGGCAAGCCGCAGCACTAGAAGTCCAGCCTCACAGGGATGCCTTGGCTGGCCATATACTCCTTCACCTGGCGAATGCTGAAGGTTCCAAAGTGAAAGACGCTGGCCGCCAGTACGGCGTCGGCTTCGCCCTCGATCACGCCCTCGGCAAAATGCTCGAGCGTGCCCACGCCGCCGCTCGCGATGACGGGAATCGACACCGCGCGCGCCACGGCGCGGGTGAGCGCCAGGTCAAAACCAGCCTTGGTGCCGTCGCGGTCCATGCTGGTGAGCAAGATCTCGCCGGCGCCGCGACGGGCCGCCTCCTCGGCCCACGCCACCGCGTCGATACCCGTGGCATTGCGGCCTCCCGCGGTAAAGACCTCCCACTTGTCGGCATCCGGCTGCCCAGGCAGGCCGACGCGCTTGGCATCGATCGCCACGACCACGGCCTGGCTGCCAAACGCCGCGGCAGCTTGGCTGATCAGCGATGGGTCGCGCACAGCGGCAGAGTTGAGCGATACCTTGTCGGCACCGGCCGCCACCATCGTTCGCATGCCCGCAAGGTCGCGAAAGCCACCGCCCACGGCGTAGGGAATGGCGAGCTCCTCGGCCGCATGCGCCGCCATCTCGATGGTCGTCGCACGGTTGTCGCTCGTGGCAGTGATGTCCAGGAACACGACCTCGTCCGCACCTTCGCGATCGTAGGCACGGGCAAGCTCCACCGGATCGCCCGCATCGCGCAGGCTCACAAAGTTGACGCCCTTGACCACGCGGCCGTCCTTAACGTCCAGGCAGGGAATGACGCGTTTGGTAAGCATGGGCTACTCCTCCCCTCGCGCGGCGGCCAACGCCTGTACCAGCGTAAAGTTGCCCTCGTAGAGCGCGCGACCGGTGATGGCGCCCTCAATAGCGCCCTCGCCCACTGCGGCGAGCGCACGGATATCGTCGAGCGTCGAGATGCCGCCCGACGCCACAACGGGAAAGCCCGCGACCTCGGCCACGTGGCGATATGCTGCCACGTCGATGCCCGTCTGCATACCGTCGCGCGCGATATCGGTATACACCAGATGTTTAAAGCCCAGCTCCGTGAGCTGCGCCACGGCATCGTCGAGCGCCACACCCGCACCGTCGCGCCAACCGTTCACCTTGACCTGGCCGTCACGGGCGGCAATATCTGCCACCAGCAGCTCGCCAAAGCCTTGGGCCGCCACCTCGGCAAAACCCGGCTCAGTCACCAGCACGGTGCCCAGTGCGATGCGACGCGCGCCGTAGCCGGCCAGCTCGTCGATGCGCGCGAGCGAGCGAACGCCGCCGCCCACGTCCACCGACAGACCGTCGACGCCGCAGATGGCCTCGATCGCCGCCGAGTTGGCAGCGCACGCGTCCTCGTCCTCGCCAAAGGCAGCGGACAGGTCGACGACGTGCACCCAGCTCGCACCCTGCTCGGCAAAGGAGCGAGCAACGGCCACGGGGTCGTCGGAATATACCTTGCAGCGGCTCCGGTCGCCGCGCTCCAGGCGCACGACCTTGCCGCCGATCAAATCGATTGCAGGAAACAGGATCATCGGCCGGCCTCCTCGACGATGTTGACGAAGTTCTTAAGGATGCGCTGACCAAGCGCGGAGGATTTCTCGGGATGGAACTGGCAGCCCCACACGTTGCCGCGACGCACGATGCACGGGAAACTCCGCGTGTAGTGTGTGCGCGCCAAAACATCAGCGGCATCGGCGTCGTCGGTCACCGCGTAGCTGTGAGTGAAGTACATGTTGGCGCCCTCGGCAAAACCGGTGAGCAGCGGGTCGGCAGCACCGGCGGGCGTCATGTGCACCTGGTCCCAGCCCACGTGCGGCACCTTCAGACGACTCGATTCCAAGCGCGTACACGAACCGCGCATGATACCCAGGCCATCGACCCAGGGGCCGCCAGCCTGCTCGGGGGTGCCGCCATCCGCGGCCACGCCCTCGTCCGCAGGCACGCCCTCGTTGCCGCGCTCAAAAAAGAGCTGAAGACCCAGGCAGATGCCGAGCAGCGGAGTTCCGGCGACAACGGCACCGAGCACCGCGTCCGCCTCGCCGCTCTGGCGCATAAAGGCGATCGCGTCATAGAACGCGCCCACACCCGGGATGACCAGGCCGTCGGCGTCGCGGATCTGCTCCGGATCATCCGACGTACAGGCGGCGGCACCGGCGCGCGCAAGTCCGCGCACGACGCTCGACAAGTTGCCCTTGTGGTAGTCGACCACCACGATCTTCGGTTCGCCCACGCGACCCCTCCTCCTCGTCTTGTCCAAAACCACCACAAAGGGGACAGGCACCTTCGTAGTGGTTTTACCTTTGTAGCGGTTACAGCGAGCCCTTGGTGCTGGGGATGCCCTGCACGCGGGGATCGAGCTCGCAGGCGTGGCGCATCGTGCGGCCCACGGCCTTAAAGGCGGCCTCGATAATGTGATGCGAGTTACCACCCGCCAGTTCGCGAACGTGCAGCGTGAGCTTGGCATCGCGCGCGAAGGCGTAGAAGAACTCGACGGCCAGCTCGGTATCAAAGCTGCCCACGCGCTCGGTGGGCACGGGCAGCTCGCAGTAGGCCTGCCCGCGGCCCGAAATATCAACAGCAGCCATCACAAGCGTCTCGTCCATGGCGATCGCCGCGTCGGCAAAGCGCGTAATGCCCGCCTTGTCGCCCAGCGCCTGACAAAACGCCTCGCCCAGCACAATACCCGTGTCCTCGACGGTGTGGTGCGCATCGACCTCCACGTCGCCCACCGCATGCACCGTCAGATCGAACAGACCATGGCGGCCAAAGGCGTTGAGCATGTGGTCGAAAAACGGCACGCCGGTCGAGATATCGCACACGCCGGATCCATCCAGGTCGAGTTTGACGACAATGTCGGTCTCGCCCGTCTTGCGGGTTACCTCGGCATAGCGGTCCATCTACATCTCCTCCTTCACCAGCGCGGCAAACGCGACCAGCACCTCGTCGTTTTCCTGCGGGGTGCCCACGGTAATGCGCAGGCAGTCCGCGAGCCCCGGCGCGTAGCTAAAGTCGCGCACCAGAATCGAATACTCGTCGCGCAGACGCTCGCGCACGCGCGTGGCATGCGGCGTGCGCACGAACACAAAATTCGCCGCGCTCGGCCATGCCTCCACGGGCATGCCCTCGGCAGCCATTGCGCGCAGGGCGCACAACTCGCGCTCGCGCTCGGATGCGACCTGCGCCACCACGGGTGCATACGCATCACGGGCACGCACGCAGGCAAGCGCTGCGGCCTGGCTCAGCACATTGACCGAATAGATCTGGCGAATCGCCGCGAACACATCGATGACCTCGGGCGCCGCGATCACATAGCCCAGACGCGTGCCGGCGGCGCCGAACGCCTTGGACAGCGTGTGCAGAATCACCAGGTTGGGATGCTCGGCGATAAGGCCTTGCGCCGTGGTTGCCGCGCCAAACGAATCGTCGGCAAACTCAACATAGGCCTCGTCGACCATCACCATGCCGGGGCATGCATCGCACAGGGCCGCGACAAAGTCGAGCGGCACCACATCGCCCGTGGGATTATTGGGCGAGGTCACGATTGCCAGGTTGCACTCGGGCGCCGCTGCGAGCACAGCCGCTTGGTCGAGCTCAAAGGTCGCCGGGTCGCGCCACACATCGCGCACTTCAGTCTGGCACAGAGACGCAAAGAACGCATACTCACTAAAGCACGGCGGGCAGTTGAGCAGGGTCCTCCCCGCGCCGCCAAACGCCAGCAGGCAGTTATAGAGCAGCTCGTCACCGCCGTTGCCCACGCAGATATTCTCGCGCGTCACGCCATGCCAGGCAGCAAGCTCGTCGCGCAGGTCGTTGGACATGGGATCGGGATAGCGGTTGAGCGGTGTGGCGGCAAGCGCCGCATCAACCGCCTCGCGCACGCCGACCGGCACGGGATAGGTGTTCTCGTTTGCCGAAAGGTTGATGCGCGTGGGTGTAAAGTTGGGATCGTAGGGCTCAATGCCGGCCAGATAGGGCTGGACGAGCTCCTTCATGCGGGGCGTCAGCTCGGCCATATTAGGCCTCCTTGCCGGTCGGGGCGCCATCCTCGCCCGCAGCCGCCGCCAGGTCCACGCCCTCGGCGACCGTCGCGGTCGCATCGCCCGGCCAGGCGACCTTGGTCAGGTCGGCCGCGGCCAGCGACTCGGCACTCACGGCATCCTCGCCCTGCTCCAACACGCGGCGGCGCAGTGCGGCCGAAAGAGCGTGTGCCCACAGGCCCTCGGCCTCGGCCAGGCGCTGCGTAGCGGGAGCGTCAGAGAGCAGGCCCTCGGGCGTATAGCAAATGACGCTCGAGCGCTTAACGAACTCTTCGACCGAAAGCGGGTTGGAGAACATGGCCGTGCCGCCGGTCGGCAGCGTGTGATTGGGGCCAGCAACATAATCGCCGAGCGGCTCGGAGCTCCAAGCGCCCACAAAGATGGCGCCGGCGTTGCGAATGCCGCCGAGCAGGCCCATCGCGTCCTTGCAGTGCAGCTCAAGGTGTTCGGGTGCCACGGTGTTCACGGCCTCGACGGCGGCAGCCATGTCGGCGGCAACCACGATGGTGCCCTCGTTATCGAGCGAGGCGCGCGTGATCTCGGCGCGCGGGGACTGCGCCACCAGAATGTCGATACCCGCCTCGACCTCGCGCGCAAACTGCTCGTCGCAGGTCACGAGATAGCAGGCCGCCAGCGGATCGTGCTCAGCCTGGGCCATCAGGTCGGCCGCGACCACCATGGGCTTGGCCGTGGCGTCGGCCAGCACGCAGACCTCGGAGGGGCCGGCGACCATGTCGATGCCCACATCGCCCGAAACAATCTGCTTGGCCGCAGCGACAAAGGCGTTGCCCGGGCCGGTAATCTTGTCGACACGCGGAATGGTCTCGGTACCGTACGCCAGCGCGGCCACGGCCTGGGCGCCGCCCACCATATAGATCTCGTCCACGCCGCCGAGCTTGGCCGCGGCGAGCGTGTAGGGGCTGATAAGGCCGTCCTTTTGCGGCGGGGTCACCATGACCACGCGCTTGACGCCGGCGACCTTGGCGGGAATGGCATTCATGAGCACGGTGGAGGGATACTGCGCGCGACCGCCCGGCACGTAGATGCCAGCCGCCGCGAGCGGGGTCACCTTAACGCCGAGCATCGTGCCGTCCGGGCGCGTGGTAAACCAGCTCTGCTCGACCTCGCGCTGGTGGAACTCGCGAATCTGACGCGCGGCTTTCTCGAGCGCGGCGACAAAAGCCGGGTCGAGGCCTTCGAGCGCGGCATCGATCTGCTCCTGCGGCAGACGGAAGCTCTGCAGCTCGACACCGTCAAAACGCTGGCAGTAATCGCGCACCGCGGCATCGCCGTTGGCGCGCACGTTGGCCACGATATCGCGGGCGGCGTCGACGATGTTTTGCGGCAGCACACCCTTGCGGTTGAGCTGGTTGGTGACGAGGCGCTCACCGGGAGCAAGCTTGATGGTCTTCATATCGGTATCCCCTATCGGTCGAGGTTGTGTTCGAAAAACGAGAGACCGGGCGGCGGCGCCAATCGGCCCGCAGCCCGGACGTTGGGGCGTCCGTGCGCGCTCGCGCTATTGTGCCGAGCCCGCGACGGGCTCAAAATGCTTGTCCTTCACGGCAGCCGCCAGGCGATCGGCTAGGTTGCGCACGCGCGGGTCCAGGCGCGCGGCACCCGGATTGACAAAGAAGCGGGCCGTGCAGTCCATAATGCGGCCGGTGATGACCAAGTCGTTGTCGCGCAGGGTGGCACCAGTGGCGGTAATGTCCACGATGCGATCGGTCATGCCGACGATGGGGCCCAGCTCGATGTTACCGTGCAGCGAAACGATGTCGGCGTTCACGCCGCGCTCGGCATACCAGGCACTCGCGATGCGCGGGTACTTGGTTGCCACGCGAAGCGAACCGCGGCGGGCATAGTTGCGCTCGGCCTGACCGGCGCGCCACGCGGGCTCCGCCTCGATAAAGGTGCACAGGCCATAGCCCAGGTCGACCAGCTGCAGCAGGTTGAGGTCCGCCTCGATGAGCGAGTCCCAACCGCAGATGCCGCAATCGGCACCACCGCAGCCCACAAAGGCAGGCGCATCGCTGGAACGCACGATGACAAACTCGATATCGACGACCGCGCCCTTGCCGGCACGCGTGTCGCGGCCGCGCACGATCAGGTGACGGCCGGGGTCACGCAGCTCAGAGACGTCCAAGCCCGCGGTCTCGAGCACGTCGAGCGTGTCGGCCTTAAGCGAGCCCTTGGGCACAGCGATGCGCAGCGGGCCCTCGGCGCCACGGCCCGCGGCGTGGTCGCCATTGGAAGCGGCATCCTCGGCCGAGGTGCGCGCGGCCTCCAGGCGCTCGAGCGAAAAGGCGAAGCCCGCCGCCGGCACCTCGATACCGTCGCCAAATGCGCCGGTAAAGATGGAGTCGTAGCGACCGCCCGAGCCCACCGGATCGGGCAGGCCGCCGGCATAGGCCTTAAAGACCAGGCCCGTGTAGTAATCGAAAGAGTTCATGATGGAGAAGTCGAATGACAGCACCTGGGCGTCCTCGGGTGCCAGGCCCTCGACCAGGGCACGCAGCTCGCGCGTCAGCGGCGCGACGATACCGGCGGTCTCCAGCAGCGCGTCCACGCGGTCAAGCACCTCGGCTCCGCCGTGTAGGCGCGGCAGCTCGCTAATGGCGGCCTTGACGGCCTCGGACTCGGCGCTTGCCGCCACGCGGGCATCGAGGCCCACAAAGTCATTGGCGTGCACGCAGCGCAGGGCCTCGGCAGCCAGCTCGCGATCCTCGCACGCCGCGAGCAGCTCCTTAAAAGGACGCACGCTACCTGCGATAATGCGCGCATCGGGCAACGCCAGCTTGCGCACGGCCTCGGCTACCAGCGAGACAATCTCGACATCGCCCGCGGCGTCGCCCGCACCGATGAGCTCAAAGCCCAGCTGCGTAAACTGACGCGAGCCGCCGGCATTGCGCTGGCACTCGCGAACCACCGGCGCCTCGTAGCGCAGGCGCAGGGGCAGGTCGGCCGCGCGCATGCGGGTCGAAACCAAGCGCACGATCGGCAACGTGTTGTCGGGACGGACCACCAGCAAACGCCCATCATCGTCAAAGAGCTTAAACGGCGTGTCCGCAATGCGGCCACCTTCCTCGAGCGAACCCTTGTCCTCGAGCAGCGGCGTCTCAACCGGCAGGTAATGATGCTCCCTAAAGCAGCCCTTCACCGTACATGCGATCTCCTCGCGTGCCTGAGCCTCCTCGGGCAATATGTCCCGGAATCCCCACGGTGTGGCCGTCATCTGGTGAGCCTCCTCATGCTGTGCTTCGCATAGAACAGAAGACCGGCATAGCTCCGCCGGTCTTCTGGGTACTTTAGCATACTAGAGTGCTTGCGGGGAAAATCGTCTCCCTCGGCTCACAGCGTATTCATTTAGAAACATAGGGGCGGGCCCTCAGCTCAATCTGGCGATTCCCCCAGCCCAGCAGGAAAGCGCGTCCCACTCCGAGCCGCAAGCCCGGGATGAACTTTCCGCCGAAGACACCCTGCGCCGACAGCAACGCAAAAAGGGCGCCCGCGCAAATGCGGACGCCCTTGTGTAGGGTCGAGATATCAACCAGCCAAGATATCGGACCTGCGACCAGCTCTTAGTAGTCGAACTGGTGGTAGTAGCGGCGGTACTTGAGGT
>NZ_QSBV01000002.1 GCF_003465825.1 Collinsella sp. AF02-46-1 | reverse complement strand
GATGAATGTGGGAGGTGTTCGGATAAAGTCGATAATCAAGGATATTTGGCCTTTTTTGACCACGGGTCCTCTTGTTGGTGCCACACAGCTGCTTCGTGCGGGTATCCTAGTCCCAACGTGTGCCTATCAGAGGAGAAACCATGCTGTTGTCCGGTATCATCGCTGCCCTTACGAGCCTTCTACTTCCCATCATCATCCTGTTGCTGCTGCTTCCCAACGCCTGCTATGTCGTTGAACAGCAGCATGCCGTGATCATCGAGCGCCTGGGCAAGTTCAATCGCATCGTCAATGCGGGCTTCCACATGAAGGTACCCGTGATCGACCGCAAGGCCGCCACGGTGAGTCTGCGCACCATGAAAAACGGTTTTGGCATCGACGTTAAGACCCAGGACAACGTGACTATCGGCCTTGAGGTCTCTGCTCAGTACCACGTGAGCTATGACATGGGCGCCGGCCCGGCAGATTCGGGTATCTACAAGAGCTACTACATGCTGCAGGAGCCCGTCGACCAGATGCGTGACTTCATCACCGACGCCCTGCGCTCTTCGATTCCCGTCTACACACTCGATGAGGTCTTTGCCAAGAAGGATGACATCGCCAAGGACGTTAATGCCACCGTGTCCGAGCAGATGGCCGCCTACGGCTTCACCCTCGTGTCGACGCTCATCACTAAAATCGCACTGCCGACCGAGGTCGAGAACTCCATGAACGACATCAACGCCGCCCAGCGCAAGCGCGCTGCGGCACAGGAGCTCGCTGAGGCAGACCGCATCAAGCGCGTCACCGAGGCGACCGCCGAGGCTGAGGCTATGGAAAAGGCGGGCGAGGGCATTGCCAACCAGCGCAAGGCCATCGCGCTGGGTATCAAAGATTCGCTCGAGATTATCCAGGAGACGGGTGTCGGCAACGACGAGGCCAACCAGCTGTTCATGTTTACGCAGTGGTCCGAGATGATGACGGAGTTTGCTCGCACGGGTAAAACCTCGACGGTCGTGCTGCCGAGCGATTTCTCGCAGTCGGCCTCGATGTTCGAGCAGATGCTGACCGCCGGCAAGGTTCAGAACGAGTCGAAGGAGTAGACGCGCGTGAAATACACCGTCGTTTGTGTTGGCAAGCTCAAAGAGCGCTTTTGGAAGGATGCCTGCGCTGAGTACACCAAGCGCCTAGGTGCCTATGCCAAGGTTGATATCCGCGAGGTGGCCGATATCGACCCGGCTAAGGCGGGCGGCGTGGATGCCGCGCGCGACAAGGAGGGGGCGGCGATTCTTGCTGCCTTGCCGTCTCGAGCGCATGTGATCCTGCTGGCCATTGAGGGCAAAGAGCGCTCGAGCGAGGAGTTTTCGGCGCGGATCGATGATCTTATGCTGCGTGGTAACAGCGACATCGCCTTTGTGATTGGCGGATCGGACGGCGTGAGCGATGACGTGCGCGCACGAGCCGACGAGATGCTCAGCTTTGGACGCATTACCTTGCCGCATAACTTGGCGCGCGTGGTGCTGCTAGAGCAGATTTACCGTGCCTGCAAGATCAGTCGTGGCGAGCCGTATCACAAATAGGTCGGCAATACGAAACAATGGCGTGGGACAATACCTTTCGTTTTGAAGAGCGTGTCTGAGAGGACTATGAGATATGAAGATTGGGTTTGTCGGTTTTGGCAATATGGCGAGCGCTATGGCTGATGGCTGGATCGCTGCCGGTGTAGCTGCGAGCGACATGTGCGCCTGTGCGGGTCGCTACGACGCACTGGTTGAGCGCTGTGAGGCGCGCGGGATGGCCGCTCGCCACGATGCCGCCGAGGTTGTCGCCGCATCCGATATCGTGGTCGCTGCGGTCAAACCGTACATGATCGAGAAGGTATTCGCCCCGCTCAAGGATGCTCTTGCCAAAAAGGTCGTTCTGTCGGTTGCCTGGACCTGGGACAGTGCCAAGTGGGAGCAGGTCCTGCCGGGCGTCGCGCATATCTCGACGGTGCCCAACACACCGGTTTCGGTGGGCGAGGGCGTCATCGCTTGCGAGAAGTCCTCTACGCTCAACGGCGAGCAGCGTGCTGTTGTGCTCGACCTGCTCGGTAAGCTTGGCGCTGTCGTCGAGCTCGATACGAGCCTGCTGTTTGTGGGCGGTACGGTGGGTGGTTGCGCTCCGGCATTTGTCGCTATGGCAATCGAGGCCCTGGGCGATGCGGCGGTCAAGCACGGTATCCCGCGTGCCGATGCCTATCGCATTGTGAGCCAGATGGTGCTGGGTACGGCAAAGCTGCAGCTTGCAACTGGCCAGCATCCTGCGGCGATGAAGGATGCCGTATGCTCGCCCGGTGGTGCCACCATCAAGGGCGTCGTTGCGCTCGAGGACGCCGGCATGCGCAGTGCCCTGGTCAAGGCAATCGACGCAACCCTCCAGTAAAACCTGCCATTTAGGGACAGGTTTATTTTGGCAGGTTTTTCCTGCTGTTTTGTCCTTTTAGCGAAAAGCGCCCCGCAACTGGCTCGATTCCAGTTGCGGGGCGCTTGCGTTTGCCCAGATAAAACCGACCGAAAAAACCTGTCCCTTTTTGGCAGATTAGTCCCAGAAGCTGTCTTCCTCATCCTCGGACTTGGGTCCGCGGTCGACGTACATCTTATGGGTGCGCTTCTCCATTACAAAGGCAAGAATCGCAAATAACAGGATGCCGCCGGCGAAAAGGATGGCAAAACCGGTGCGGGTGCCAAACAAAAAGGAAAAAACTGCGTCCATTGGGTGCCTTCTTGCGTAGTTGAGTTGGGTCGTAAACGCTCATAAGTATATACTTGCCCATACATGTACAAGGTTGCAACCTAAATGGAATGTATATCGCCGGAGGATCTAATGCTTGATATCAAGTTTGTTCGCGAGAACCCCGATGCCATCGATGTCGCCATGGCTAACCGTCAGACGTCTTGGGACCGCGAGAAGTTCTTTGAGCTCGACGACGAGCGCCGTGCCGTCATCACCGAGGTCGAGGAGCTCCAGGCCACACGCAACGCCGAGTCCAAGAAGATCGGCGCCCTGATGAAGGAGGGCAAGAAGGACGAGGCCGAGGCCGCCAAGGAGGCCGTGCGCGCCGTCAACGAGAAGATTGACGGTCTGGCCGAGCGCCGCACTGCTCTCGAGCAGGAGCAGTACGACTTCATGGCTCACCTGCCCAACATTCCTTGCGAGGCCACGCCGTACGGCAAGGACGAGGACGAGAACATCGAGCGCCGTCGTTGGGGTACCCCGCGCGAGTTCGACTTCGACTTTAAGCCGCACTGGGACCTGGGTACCGACCTCGACATTCTCGACTTTGAGCGCGGCAACAAGCTCTCCGGCAGCCGTTTCACCGTTCTCGGTGGCGCCGGCGCCCGCCTGGAGCGCGCCCTTATCAACTTCTTCCTCGATACTCACACCAGCCGTGGCTTTAAGGAGTGGTGGCCGCCTATCGTCGTCAAGCGTCAGACCATGTTCGGCACGGGCCAGCTGCCCAAGTTCGAGGACGACGCCTATCACGTCTCGGGCGACAACTTCCTGATTCCCACCGCCGAGGTCGTGCTCACCAACCTGCACGCCGGCGAAGTCCTCGATGCCGACACTCTGCCGCGCCGCTACACCGCCTTCACCCCCTGCTTCCGCGAGGAGGCCGGTTCCGCCGGTCGCGACACCCGCGGCATCATCCGTCAGCACGAGTTCGACAAGGTCGAGATGGTCAAGTTCGCTAAGCCGGAGGAGTCCGACGAGGAGCTCGAGAGCATGACCGCCGAGGCCGAGTACCTTCTGCAGCAGCTGGGCCTTCCGTATCGCGTGATTAGCCTATGCACCGGCGACTTGGGCTTCTCTGCCCGTCAGACCTACGACGTCGAGGTCTGGCTGCCGAGCTACAACGCCTACAAGGAGATCAGCTCCTGCTCCAACTGCGGTGACTTCCAGGCACGCCGCGCCAACATCAAGTATCGCGACCCCGAGATCTTCAAGGGTTCGCGCTACTTGCACACTCTCAACGGTTCCGGCCTGCCGGCCGGCCGCACCATGGCCGCCATTCTGGAGAACTACCAGAACGCCGACGGCACCATCACGATCCCCGAGGTCCTGCGTCCTTACATGGGCGGTCTCGAGAAGATCGAGCCGGTCGCGTAACTTGGCTGCATAGGGGATATACAAGGGCGCTCCCTCGGGGGCGCCCTATTTCGTGCGCAGGTCCATACCATGCCGTGCGGACAGCTCAATGGAAAATACACGAACAACTGTTCTGTATACAGCCATCTACCTGCTATGCTTTTGCTAAATAAGAGCGAGAGAAAGGGGACGCAATGGAGCTGTTTGATGATCGGGTGGTGTTGTTTGAGAGTGACGAGGGCGGGGAGTACCTGCTTGTAACGTGTGAGCCGTCTGACATGGGTGGCCTGGTGGTTCGGCAGACGAGTGAGGGTCCGTTGACCCAATGGTGCTTTGAGGAGTCGCCGCATGTGGTCGAGACCTTTGTGACGCACGAGGGGCTTGTGGCCCTGGAGCATTTCTATGGGGTCCGGACATCTAACCAGGTTGCTCGCATGTTGAGTATCTCGTTTGCCGATTATGATTGTGCCCAGCGGGTGAGATCGCTCCTGAGGGAACTTGATGCTAAGTTTGACGTGATCGAAAAACCAATCGATCGTACGGGGAACGGCGGTATATGCGGAGTAGCATGACAAAACTGCGTTCCACAAAAAAGTTTGAGATTGTGCTTGACTCCAATAAGCTAAAGTGGTTTTATATGTTATGCGCTGCGGCGTTACCTCAGCTGGATAGAGGGTCTGACTACGAATCAGAACGTCATAGGTTCGAATCCTATACGCCGCACCCATTGAACTTGAAGCCTCCGGCAACGGGGGCTTTTCTTTTATGCCGCCACCGCATAGATTCGAACCTCGGTCGAGGCGCGAGCGTCTTAATCATCACTTCGTAAAATTTTTCCAAATTGTCGCTTGACCCATCGAGGGGTCACGTGCATAATAATCCGTGCGTTGCGGCGTTACCTCAGCTGGATAGAGGGTCTGACTACGAATCAGAACGTCATAGGTTCGAATCCTATACGCCGCACCAATTGAACTTGAAGCCTCCGGCAACGGGGGCTTTTCTTTTATGGCAACACCGCATGGATTCGAACCTCGGTCGAGGCGCGGGCGTAAAGAAAACGCGGAGCGTTTTAGCCCGCGGGCGAGCGCGCCGGCAGGCGGGCGAAGCCGGTGCGGATCCGCGAAGCGGATGCGCGGAATCCTATACGCCGCACCAATTGAACTTGAAGCCTCCGGCAACGGGGGCTTTTCTTTTATGCCGCCACCGCATAGATTCGAACCTCGGTCGAGGCGCGAGCGTCTTAATCATCACTTCGTAAAATTTTTCCAAATTGTCGCTTGACCCATCGAGGGGTCACGTGCATAATAATCCGTGCGTTGCGGCGTTACCTCAGCTGGATAGAGGGTCTGACTACGAATCAGAACGTCATAGGTTCGAATCCTATACGCCGCACCAATTGACTTTAAAGCTCCCGGCAACGGAGGCTTTTCCTTTACGGGGACATTGCGGAGATTCGAACCTCGTTCGAGGCGCGAGCGTCAAGAAAACGCGGAGCGTTTTTAGCGAGCGGGCGAGTCCGCCGGCAGGCGGGCGAAGCCGGTGCGGATCCGCGCAGCGGATGCGCGGAATCCTATACGCCGCACCAATTGAGTTTTAAGCCTCCGGAAACGGGGGCTTTTCTTATATCGCGATGCGTCGAAGATCGCATCAAGGGGTCAAAATGAGTAAAAATCAAATTCAATAACTTTTTTTGAAAAAACGCTTGACCATTATTCAGTCGATGTGCATAATAATCAACAAGTCGCGGCGTTACCTCAGCTGGATAGAGGGTCTGACTACGAATCAGAACGTCATAGGTTCGAATCCTATACGCCGCACCATTTGAGATTAAAGCTCCCGGCAACGGGGGCTTTTCTTTTACGTAAACACCGCATGGATTCGAACCTCGGTCGAGGCGCGGGCGTAAAGAAAACGCGGAGCGTTTTTAGCCCGCGGGCGAGCACGCCGGCAGGCGGGCGAAGCCGGTGCGGATCCGCGCAGCGGATGCGCGGAATCCTATACGCCGCACCATTTGAGATTAAAGCTCCCGGCAACGGGGGCTTTTCTTTTACGTAAGCACTGCATGGATTCGAACCTCGGTCGAGGCGCGGGCGTAAAGCGGACTATTTCTTATCGACTCGTGTAAGATTCCGAGTAGGTGTCGCGGCCCATCCGCGACCGCTCCTTCTCTAGACGACCGATCAGGGTGATATTTCGTGGCAGAGCGTCCGACATACAAGCTCAGGTTTCTCGATCCCAAGAAGCGCTTTCCGGCGATGCCCGAGCAGCCTGCGGGACGCTCATATGGCGTGGTCTGGAAACTCTTTGGCGAGGATCAGCATGAATCTTGTTATGTCGTCGAGTTCGTTGGCAAAAGTCATGTGTCGCTTTTGGGCTACGTAAGCGTTTCGGGTGAGGTGTACAAGGTGGACCGCCCCGTCAGCGAGGCTCCGCTGCCCAACGATCCCGACATGGAACTGGTCCTTGACGAGTCGGATTCCAGTATTGGTGAGATTATGGTAAGGGAAGCCAACGGTGCAATGCGCGCGTGTGCGCAAACTGTCGGCTCTCCCGAAGGCCCCATGCGCGAGCAGTCCGACCACGAGACATGGAATTCAGCCCGCTCCCTTCCTTACGGCGAGTTCATGGCATCGATGTTCCTGCGCTACGTGATATTCGCTGACTCCGAAAATGCCATTGCGAGCACGGCGGACGCCGGCGGACTCGACGAGGATATGCAAAATGTTATCGACAAGATCAAGCTCGTAAAGTTGCCCGAGCCGGTCGAGGTGTTTTTGGGCTTTAACACGGCACCGCTCCCTGATGCTATCGAGACGCTGCTTTACCGCGTTGACCATGCCGAGAATCCGAGCGGTATCGAGCGCTATGCCGCTGCCCTTATGAGTGAAATTGACTTGCCCCGCCTGCGCACCATCGCTGCCAAGTCCGAGATGAGCCTGGCTCGCATTGATCGTTCAAAGCTTTTCTATCTCAATTTTGATCGTAGCCTGCTGGACCAGGACGAGATTGACATGCTGCTTGCCATCGAGTGCCGTCTTAACCGTCTCTCCGGCATCCTTGAGCGCATCGGGGCCGGATTGGTCCCTGCGGCATCCTCGCCGAGCCTTGAGGGCTGCGCGCTCTTTGATGCGTGGCATATCGCCAAGACGACCAACGATGTTCCCCGACTGCTCGATACGGCCTCAAGCGATAACCCGTGGGCCAAACCGGGAACGGTTTCGTGCCAGCCGGGCGGTGAGTGGGATGTGCGTACCCGCTTCGCGCGTATTGTAGAAGCGCTCAACGTGGTCACAAGGCTCGACTATACCTATCGAGTAAACGTTGTCGAGGGGATTATGCTCGTTCGGTTTGGGCAGTCTGTCGTTGATGCCATGCCGCAACGTGAATACGACGCTCAAGATGACGCCTGGCGCGAGCTGGACGAGGACACGCGCGCGATCTGGGCCGCGGAGCACGATGCGCGCGTGGCGCTCACACTTGCGGCGGCGTGTTTTGCCGCGGGCACCTGCATCACGCGCTGCTATGTGCAGATTGCTGCTCCCGACAGTGAGCAGGGCGAGCGCGTTGCCGCAACGTATTTCTTTGGGCGCGCGGCCTATCTGGCCGATTGCGTGCCTGTCGCCAAGGATCTTGAGAGCATGGACATGGACGATATGCCGTGCAAGCGTGTGCTTGAGGCGTATGAGTCAACTGCTCCGGAGACGATTGAACCTGCGGAGGTTCATGCCCGTCCGCGTGATGACCATCGCACGCTGCCGCCGGCGCTGCGCGATCTGCTGCTTGCCGATAAGGCTGACGAGTTGGAGGTCATGGAAGAGGACGATGACCCATACGTGGCCCGTGTTGTTGAATTGCGCGAGCAGGCAAAAGTCGACCGTACAGGTGCTTTTGAAGGTTTTTCCCGTCTTGTCGAGGAGTTGGAGGCTAAGTGCGCCGTCGCCGAGCTTTTGGCGACAGGTCCGGTTCAAACGCAGTTTTGCGATAACCAGCTGGTGCGCATGGTGCTTCCGGTGTTGGAAGAAGACCGCTCTGTGCGTATCCTTCGCGCTCCTGATGCGCTGTATTTTGCCCAGCACGAGATCTGCAGCTTTTACGCCGAACAAGAGGACTTTGAGCGTGCGCTGCCCGAGGTGCGCCATCTTTACGATTTGGCGCGCTCGTCCATGCAGTCTCACTTTGCCCTGATCAACGTGCTAGCACGCCTGGAGCGCTTTGACGAGATTATCGAGGTGGCGCGCCACGGCCTACGTATTGCCAGCGATCGTTCTGCAATCGGCTACCTGTTCTATCGCTTGGCGTTTGCCTATTGGAATTGCGATCAGCTCGACCTGGCGCTGGCTTGTTACCGTCTGGTGCCGCGCGGCGAGGAGTCGGGCAGCAGCGCGCTGGAAGAAATGCAGGGCCTTATGAACGAGATGGGCGTCAGCGAGCCTCCGACATTCGAGGAAGCGGTCGAGACCATCCGCAAGGCAGGTCTTGAGCTGCCGCCGGTGCCCGCCGTGACCAATCAACTCGCGGATGCCGCTGTGCAACTGGTCGACAACGGTTTCTTTTTCCTGGCACGCGGTTGCATCTTCCAAATGTGGCGCACCATGGGCAACGACGAGCTCGGCTCCCTCAACCGCTCGCTGGGGTAGGCGAAGCTTTCAAGGAGGAAAGGCTGCTAGGCAATTAGAAAATTTCCTCTTGCCCAACTTCGGCTGTTTGGTTACTATAGAACGGCTGTTACGGAGAGCTGACCGAGAGGCCGAAGGTGCTCGCCTGCTAAGCGAGTATGCCCCAAAAGGGCATCTGGGGTTCGAATCCCCAGCTCTCCGCCAGTACGAATTTGAAGAAGGGTCCCATTTGGGACCCTTTTTTGTGTGGAGAAAGGAGACTGGGGATTCGAACCCTCAAAAAAAGGAGGCATCCTTTCGGACACCTCCTTTCAGCGAGTGTATTGTTCTTCGACCTTACACCTCGGGCGCCTTGGCGACGGTCTCGCTTTCTGCCGTGAGTGGGCGGTTGTCGATGCGGCGGCCCAGGCGGTCGAGCTTCACGAGTAGCCACTCAATGGGATTCGGCCCCGAGCCTTCTTCGTCGGCAACCAAATCCATGACGGCGATCTTGGTGCCGTCCTGCTTGAGCGTAATGCTGCCCACCTTGTCGCCCACATGCACCGTGCCCGAAAGATCGTCGTAGCTAACCTTTTCGGTCACCTCGCCGGCAAGGGAAAACACGGTCGCTTGCGCCGTAGGATCGGCGAGTGTGGCGTCGATCGTCTTATCAGTCCAGTCGGTTTGACCAATGCGCGCCATAAGCGGGTTGCCGTTGGCGGTCTTTTCCTGCGTGTTGGCGATCGCGACCGTCACCTTGTGACCGTAGTACCAATTGGCAAGGGTTGCGGTATCGGTAAAGCGCTGGTCGGTGGTGGTGGAGTTCAAAACGACGGTGTAGATCTCGTTGCCATCGCGGTTGTAGGCACCCGTAAAGCAATAGCCTGCATCGTCGGTAGTGCCGGTCTTGCCACCGATGTTGCCATCTTGGCCCAGCAAATAGTTATGCGTGTCCATGGAATGCGAATGGTCGGTGCCGTCGGCGCCCGTGACCTCGATCCAGGAATCCTCGCTCGCTACGACCTCGCGGATCGTGTCGTTTTTCATGGCCTCCTGCATCATCAGCGCTACGTCGTGTGCGGTTGAGTGCATATCGCCAGCCCACTCATCAAAGTCCAGACCATGCGGGTTTTCAAAAAGCGTACCGGTGCAGCCGAGCTTCTTAGCGCGCTCGTTCATGGCCTTCACAAATGTGGCCTCGGCGTCTTTGGTCTTAGGGTCGATCTTCTTGCCCACATATTCGGCGAGCACGATGGCGGCGTCGTTGCCCGAGGGAATCATCAGGCCGCGCAGCGCCTGCTCCACGGTAAGCTCGTCGCCTTCGAGCAAGCCGGCGGTCGAATTACCCACGGTGGCTGCGGCGTTGCTCACCGTGACCTTCTCGTCCATCTTGCAATTCTCGACGGTTAGGATTGCGGTCATGACCTTGGTGATCGAGGCGATTTTGACCTGCTCATCGGCGTCGCGCCCATAGTAGACGGTGCCGTCTTTGCCCATGACGAGGGCATTGGTCGCATCGATATCGGGCAGGTTTTCGGCCGTGATGCCGCGCTCATCGGCGGTTTTGCCGCAGACATTGTCGGTCGTGAGCACTTGGGCGCCGGCGACGGTGGGCACGCCAGCGGTAAGGGCGATAGCGCAGACAAAGCCGGCGGCAAGCTGGGCTGAGCGCTTTGCAAAAGAGGTGAGGGACTTCACAGGTTTCGCTTTCGACGGGATGGTCTCTTCTGGAACTAGAGTATATCGTTTGCCGGCATCGGCGATCATCGCGTGCGTGCGTGGCCCACATCCGCGCCCGAACGGACACATTGGTCCTTAAGGTCGACTTAATCGCCCGCGCTTGTTGTGTGTGGCACGCGCCGCCTCGGGCATAATGGAGCGCGAGAGGAGCACGCATGAACGAGCGCATTTTGGTAGTTGATGACGAGAAAGCCATCGCCGACCTGGTTGGTATCTACCTTACAAAAGAGGGCTTTGATGTCCAGATTGCCTATAGCGGGGCCGATGCTGCCAAGGCAATCTTGGAGCAGGAGTTCGATCTGGCGCTGCTGGATGTCATGCTGCCCGATATCGATGGATTTGAGCTGCTGCGTACGATCCGTTCCAGCCATACCTATCCCGTGATCATGCTGACGGCACGCGATGCCCAGCAGGATAAGATCGAGGGGCTCTCGCTTGGCGCAGACGATTATGTGGTCAAGCCGTTCCGTCCGCTGGAGCTCATCGCGCGCGTGCACGCTCAGCTTCGCCGCTACACCAGCTACGGTAGCCGCTCGCAGGTGGCCGAGTCTCCGACCATCCAGCTCGACGGACTGGAGATCAACCGCGATGCTCGTTCCGTGACGGTGGACGGTGCGCCGGTGCGCCTTACGCCCATCGAGTATTCCATCTTGCTGTATCTGGTCGAGCATCGTGGTAGCGTGGTGCCCGTGGAGGACCTGTTCCGCGCGGTGTGGAACGAGGACTTTATGCCCGGCTCCAACAATACGGTTATGGTGCACATTCGCCATCTGCGCGAAAAGATCGGCGACGATGCCCAGAAGCCGCGCTTTATCAAAAACGTCTGGGGCGTCGGCTACATAATCGAATAACGCCTTTGATGGTGGGGGAGTAGATATGACAAAAGACGATAGGCGGGCATTCGAGGTACCCGATCGACTCTTTGAATACGTAAGGGCGGTCGTTGACAACCGTGCGTTAGCGACGGTGCTGCTCTTTTTGCTGAGTCTGCTGCTCATCGGCATTGACAATATCGTTGGCATCCTGGCAGTTCTACTCATTGGCTTTTTGCTGATTGATCGATTCGAAATCGTTCGCCGCTGTGTGGTGATCGGCGGCGCCGCGTGGACAATTACGTTGGCGATCGGGTCCATGGCGCTTGGCGGTATTGGCGAGCCCGTATTCTTTGACGCCGGCTTTGTGTTCAACATGCTTGGATTTGTGCTGGCGCTTGCCGTGTGCGTCCTGTTCTTCTGCGGACGCGCCCTGTACTACCAGGGTTACGAGCAGGGCGAGCTGCACGCCGACCGCGTGATTGCCGCCCGCATTCAGGACCGTCTGATCGATAACCCCGACACATGGGACAACATTGACGGCGACTTCCTCGAGGTCGAGGGCGCGCTCAACCGGGCGCGCGATTGCGAGCGTAGGGTTCAACAAGCCCTGCGTGACGAATCCCACCGCAAAGATGACCTGGTGACGTACCTGGCGCACGACCTGCGCACGCCGCTCGCCAGCGTGGTGGGCTACCTTTCGCTCTTGCAGGAGGCCCCCGATTTGCCGCTTGAGCAGCGCACACGTTTTACGGGCGTGGCACTCGACAAGGCCCACCGGCTCGATGCACTCATCGAGGAGTTCTTCGACATCACGCGCTTTGATTTCCACGATATCGTGCTCACCCGCAGCTACGTCGATTTGGGGCTCTTACTGGCACAGGTGGCCGACGAGTTCTATCCCATTCTCAACGAACAGCATAAAGAAGCCCAGGTTGATATCTGCGAGGATCTGACGGTGCTCGTGGACGGCGACAAGATGGCTCGCGTATTCAACAACATCATGAAAAACGCCGTTGCCTATAGCTATGAAGGCTCGATGATCACGATTGAGGCCAGACGTTTGGGTAACGGCGGCGTGCGCGTACGATTTATAAACCAGGGCGATCCGATCCCTGAGCCAAAGCTCAAGGTGATCTTTGAGAAGTTCTATCGCCTGGATGCGGCGCGTGCGACCAATCGCGGCGGCGCTG
Source organism: Collinsella sp. AF02-46-1 (assembly GCF_003465825.1). Classification (GTDB taxonomy): domain Bacteria; phylum Actinomycetota; class Coriobacteriia; order Coriobacteriales; family Coriobacteriaceae; genus Collinsella. Next base: position 152,976 of record NZ_QSBV01000002.1, on the reverse strand, counting down.
GGCTGGGTCTCGCCATCGCCAAGGAGATTGTATGCGCGCATGGCGGCACCATCGCGTGCGAATCGACGCCCGAGCATACCGTTTTTACCATCGAGCTGCCCGCCGCGTAGCGTAGGCGCCCTTACAAACACCTGACAATGCGCTCACGTGCGTATGAGCCGCGGTTTCTACTATCGATACTGCTGAATTGATATCGACGTGGAGGTATGCGGTATGACGGCTGGTGTGGCTATGGAGCCCACGGAGCTCGAGGAGCTAATGGAGGCGCGAGCCGAGGCTGCGCACGAGCGCGAAGTCGGAGACGCGACGCGCCCCACGGCGCAGGATCTTGCCGCCTCGCCGACGCGCATCGATGTCGAGGGCCTCGACCTGTTCTATGGCGACCATCATGCGCTCAAGGACGTGAATATCAAGATCCGCGACAAGCAGATCACCTCGTTCATCGGGCCTTCTGGCTGCGGAAAGTCCACGTTGCTGCGCTGCTTTAACCGCATGAACGACGGCATCAAGGACTGCCGCATCGAGGGCAAGATTGCGATCGATGGTCAAGATATCCTGGGCGATTACGACATCTGCCGCCTTCGCCAGCGCGTGGGCATGGTGTTCCAGCGCCCCAACCCGTTTCCCATGAGCATCTACGACAACGTCGCGTATGGTCCGCGCGGCATGGGCGTGCGCGATCGCGCCGTGCTGGATGAGCTGGTCGAGGATTCCCTTCGTCGAGCCGCTCTGTGGGATGAGGTCAAGGACAAGCTCAAGGAGTCGGGGCTGGGCCTTTCGGGCGGGCAGCAGCAGCGCCTGTGCATCGCCCGTGCACTTGCCGTGCAGCCCGACATTCTGCTGATGGACGAGCCCACGAGCGCCCTCGATCCCGTGTCGACGCTGGTGGTGGAGCAGCTTGCCTGCGAGCTCAAGGAGACCTGCACGTTGGTGGTCGTTACGCACAATATGCAGCAGGCGGCGCGCATCTCCGACTCGGTCGCGTTTTTCTTGCTGGGCGAGCTGGTGGAGCACGCGCCCACCGCTCAGCTCTTCAAAAAACCGACCGATTCGCGCACAGCGGATTATTTGACGGGACGTTTTGGCTGATACCATCTCGTAAAGGTACCTTTAGGGTTAAGATGCGGTCATGCCGGCCGCAAAGGGGTTCAACATGATCTACTACGTCGAGGACGATGACAACATCAGGGATTTGACGGTCTATGCGCTGCGCAAGCAGGGAATCGAGGCCGAGGGCTTTTCGTGCGACGGCGAGTTTAAGGCCGCCGTGGCGCGACGGGTACCCGATGCCGTCCTGCTCGACATCATGCTGCCCGACACCGATGGCTTGGCGATTATGCGCCGCCTGCGTGCCGATCGCCTGACGGCGACGGTGCCCATCATGATGCTTACCGCCAAGGACACCGAACTCGACAAGGTGATGGCGCTCGATGGCGGTGCCGACGATTACCTGACTAAGCCGTTTTCGCTCATGGAGCTTGCGAGCCGCTGCCGCGCACTGCTGCGTCGCGGCGGCATGGTCAAGCAGGCGAGCGATGTGCTCAGCGTGGGCGACATCGTGCTTTCGCCCAGCCATCGCGAGGTGACCGTTGCCGGCGAGCCGCTTAAGCTCACCCTGCGCGAGTTCGACCTGCTCGAGTACCTCATGCGCAAGCCCGGCGTGGTCTTTACCCGAGAGTCGTTGCTGCAGAGCGTGTGGGGCTGGGACTTCGACGGCGGTTCGCGCACCGTTGACGTGCACGTGCAGACGCTTCGCCAAAAACTGGGCGAGCATGCCAGCGCCATCGAGACCGTGCGCGGCGTGGGTTATCGCCTGGCCGAGCCTTCTGCCGGTGATGGTGCCGAAGGCGACGACACCGCGGCCACCGCATCGGAGGAGTAACCCGTGGTCTTCGCCCCCCAGGGAAAACATACGCTGTCGCACCGCGTTTTTGTGACGATCTTTGTCTGCGCCATGGCGGTTATCGTGGCGTTTACGGTGCTGGGTGCGTTCTTTGTGCAAAACACTTTGGCGGATGCCACGAGTGCCAATCTGGCGCAGGAAACTGAGCTCATTGCTGTCGCCCTCGACGAGCAGCAGGAGCCCATTCCGTTCTTGCGAAGCCTCGATCGCGAGGATCTTCGTATCACGCTGATCAATAAGGACGGATCTGTTGCCTACGACAACGAGGCGTCGCCTTCCACACTGCCCAACCATGGCGATCGCCCCGAGGTCATCGAGGCCTTTGAGAGTGGTTCGGGTTCCGCGGAGCGCGCAAGCTCTACACTCGACGAGATTATGCTGTATCGCGCCGTCACCCTTGATAACGGCCAGGTCGTTCGCTTGGCGCAGGCCCAGCCTGGCGTTGCGGCGATTTTGCTGTCGATGCTGGCGCCGATGCTGCTTATCGCAGCAGCGGGTGCAGTACTCTCGTTTTTTATGGCGCGCCGTGAGTCCCGTGCCATCATCGCGCCGTTGCAAGAGGTGGATTTGGATCACCCACGCCGTAGCTATGAGCACGCCTATGCCGAGATGGTTCCCATGCTTGAGCGCATCGAGTCGCAGCGCCAGGAACTCAAGCGCCAAATGGCGGTGCTAGCGGACAACGACCGTATGCGCCGCGAGTTCACGGCGAATATCACCCATGAGCTCAAGACGCCGCTTACGGCGATTTCGGGCTATGCCGAGCTCATCGCAAATGGCATGGTCGAGGGCGAGGACGACCTGCGCAACTTTGGCGGTCGCATCTATCGTGAGGCGGGCCGCTTGGCAGCGCTTGTCAACGACATCCTTACGCTGTCTAACTTGGACGAGGCCGAACGTGCAACTGAGGGCGAGGCGGTGCCCATTGGGTCCACGGAGCCTATTGAGCTCTCGCGTGCGATCTACGCGGTTGAACAGCGTCTTGAACAGGTCGCCCGTCAAGCGAATGTGACGATAAGTCATGAGACCAAGCCTGTGGTCATCGAAGGCGTGTCGCGCTTGGTCGACGAGCTCATCTATAATCTGGCAAGCAACGCCATCCGCTACAATCGGCCCGGCGGTACGGTTACGCTGCAGTGCGGCACCAACGACGAAGGCCATCCGTTCCTCGCTGTCGCCGACACGGGAATCGGTATCGCGCCTGAAGAACAGGGCAAGGTATTTGAGCGGTTCTATCGCGTGGACAAGAGTAGGTCCAAGGCACGCGGCGGAACCGGCCTGGGGCTTGCCATTGTCAAGCATGCGGCCCTGTATCATCACGCCACGCTCGATCTGTCGAGCGAGTTGGGCGTGGGAACCACCATTACGGTGACGTTTCCCATACAGCAGGACGAGCCATTCGCATAGCGATACAACATAGATATTGATGTAGACGCCGCATTTGACTTTCGGGTGCGGCGTTGTTGTGCAATTTTACGATTGCTTCCGACATTTTTACAGGAGAGCCTGTTTCTTATGTATAGAGTTTGGTCTCGGTAAAAAGATGCGATAACATACGGACAGTTTTGTCAATCCGAACTGGGGAAATGAAAGGCAAGCTGCATGACCCTTCTCGAACTGTTCCAGCTGCTGAAGAAGCACCTCAAGCTGGTCATCACCCTTCCGGTGGTCTGCGCGATCGCTATGGGCATCGTGTCCTTCGTTGCGATGGACAACACCTATACCGCGACGACGAGCATGTACATTCTCGCCAAGACCGACGATAGCGGTCAGATGAGCTACAACGATCTCTCGGCGAGCCAGATGCTTTCCAACGATATCGCCACGCTGCTGGATAGCGATAGCGTTAAGAGCGGCGCCGCCAAAGAACTGGGCCTTACCGATCTGGATGACTACAAGGTGTCTGTTTCCTCCGAGACCACCACGCGTGTCATTACGCTTTCGGTTACCGGCACCGATGCCAAGGAGACGGCTGAGGTCGCAAAGGCCATTGCCAGCTCGGTGAGTACGGTCGCTCAGAACGTCGGCGCTGCCCAGAGCATCAACGTTATCGACGAGGCTAAGACCCCCGAAGCCCCCAGCGGCCCCAAGCGCACGCTGTATATTGCCGTCGCGTTCCTCGCCGGTATCTTTATCGCAGTTGCCTATGTCGTTTTGGCAGACATGCTCAATACCCGCATCCGCGGTGCCGAAGAGGCAGAAGAGCTCCTGGGTATTCCCGTTGTTGGCCGAATTCCGGCTATGAAAGGTGGTAAATAGGCATGGCTAAGGCAAAGAACACCGATAAGCTCGTTGTGCAGAATGCCGCCAAGACCCTTCTGGCCAACATCCGCTTTGCGAGCGTGGACGACCCCATTCGCACCATCACCGTTACCTCCTCGATTCCCAACGAGGGCAAGTCTACGGTTTCCATTAATCTTGCTCAGGCAATCGCCACGAGCGGCAAGAGTGTCCTGCTGGTCGAGGCTGATATGCGTCGCAGGTCCCTTGCCGATATGCTCGGCGTCCGCTCCCGCGGCGGACTCTATGCAGTCCTGTCCGAGCAGGTTTCTATCGACCAGGCGATTGTCGAGACAGGTCAGAAGAATTTCTACTTCCTCGATGCCGAGCCGCATATTCCCAATCCTGCCGACATCATCGTCTCCCATCGCTTTGCCAAGCTGGTCAAGGCACTGTCTGCTAAGTTCCAGTACGTCATCTTCGATGCTCCTCCGGTCGGCACCTTCATCGATGCTGCCGAGATTGCCAGCCTGACCGACGGCGCGCTGTTCGTGGTGCGCGAGGACTTTACCAAGCGCGAAGAGGCGCTCAACGCTATCGCCCAGCTTAAGAAGTCCGAGAAGGTCAAGCTCATCGGTACCGTCATGAATTACTGTGAGACCGAGACCAGCGAGTACTACTATTCTTACTACACCAAGGACGGTAAGAAGGTTAAGAAGGGCTCCGACGATCAGGGCACTTCCAAAAAGGGCATCTTCACCAACCGAGCAAACGTTTAGTTGATTAAGGCTGACCTATGCGTGACATTCATTGCCATATCTTGCCGGGTGTAGACGACGGCGCCGCCGATCTCGAAGAGAGCTTGGCGATGCTCGAGGCTGCCAAGCGGGCCGGTGTAACCAGAATCGTTTGCACTCCTCACTGCCGTGATCCCTATTTTGATTACGACAAGATGTGGGATGCCTTTGAGCTGCTGCGCGATAACGCTGACGGTTTTCCGCTCCAGATGGGCTTCGAGGTCAACCATCGAAAGCTCGTTGAGCTTGGTATCGATGCCGCGGATCACTTGCATTTCGATGGGACCAACGAGTTTCTGCTCGAGCTTTCGACGCATGCCGATGCGTATGCGTTTAGAGAGTACGAGAACACGATTTACGATTTGCAGTGCCGTGGCTACCAGGTGATCATCGCTCATCCTGAGCGCTATCGTGCGGTTCAAAAGGATGTAAGCGTGGCGGAGCGCCTGGTCGATATGGGCTGCAAGCTGCAGGCTTCGGCGGACTTTATTGCCGGCGGTCGCTTTGGTCGCGAGAAAAAGCCGGCACAGCGCCTGTTCGATCAGAACCTGTACAGCTTCATCGCGAGCGATGCCCATAACGTGGGTCATTACGACTGCCTGGCGAAGGCTCGCGCGAAGTTTAGCGTGCGCGGAGCTCATTTTCGCTAAAATCTGTCCCTAACGTTCGCATTGAATGAAAGGGCAGCCATGGATATCCAACTTAAGACGGGATGCTTTGATGACGCGGCGTTGGTGCGCCGCGTCGTTTTTATGGACGAGCAGGGCTACGAGAACGAGTTTGACGCTATCGACGAGGATCCGAACTGCATTCATGTGACGCTCTATGTAGACGGCGAGCTTGCCGGTTGCTCGCGCGTGTTTCCCGAAGAGCTTGAGCGTGCGGCTGACGCGGAGGCTCCGGTGTCGCCGGCGTGCGACTTGGACGAAGGCGTCGCGGCGGGGGAGACCTACATTATGGGGCGCGTGGCTGTGCTGCCGAGCATGCGCCGTCGCGGTCTGGCGAGCAAGATTGTCGAGGCCAGTGATACGTGCGCGCGTGATGCCGGCGCCAAGCTCATTAAGCTGCATGCGCAGGAATACGTGCTGCCGCTCTATGCCAAGGCGGGCTACACGCAGATTGCCCCGGTGGACTACGAAGACGAGGGCCAGCCCCATGCTTGGATGGCCAAGCGCGTAGATGGCAGATAGGGACGTTCATTTCCTGCCGGCAGTCGGGGACACTCCTTGGCAATTGGCGTATCAGAGCGTTTGGACATACAGTTTTTCGATTCCGTATGTATATATGCGCGCTAATGGGTTATAAAATCTAAGTCTGGACATAGCAGGTCTGCGATGCGGCTCGGGCAACCGGGCCGTTTTTGCGGACGGGGGTAGCGCGAAAGGACTGCACATGCGTCAATTTAAGACCGAGAGCAAAAAACTGCTCGACCTCATGATCAACTCCATCTACACCAATAAGGAAATCTTCCTGCGCGAGCTTATCTCTAATGCGAGTGACGCCGTCGACAAGCTCAACTTTAAGAGCCTGCAGGACCCGAGTGTCAAGCTCGACCAGGGCGACCTGGCTATTCGCGTCTCTTTTGATAAAGACGCCCGCACCATTACCATCTCGGATAACGGCATTGGCATGACCGCCGAGGAGCTCGAGCGCAATCTGGGCACCATCGCCCATTCCGGCTCCGAGGAGTTTAAGACCGAGAACGCCGAGCAACAGGGCTCCGATGTCGACATCATCGGCCAGTTTGGCGTGGGCTTCTACTCCGCCTTTATGGTCGCCAGCCACGTGAAGGTCGTCAGCCGCGCTTATGGCGAGGACACCGCCCACGTTTGGGAGTCCGACGGTCTTGAGGGCTACACCATCGAGGATGGCGAGCGTGCTGAGCACGGTACCGATGTCATCCTGACGCTGCGCGAGAACGAGAAGCTCGACGCCGACGGCGAGGCCGAGACCTACGATCGCTTCCTGACCGAGTGGGGCCTCAAGAGCCTGATTCAGCAGTACAGCAACTATGTGCGCTACCCGATTCAGATGATGGTGAGCAAGAGCCGCCAGAAACCCAAGCCCGAGGACGCCGGCGACGACTACAAGCCCGAGTACGAGGACTACCAGGAGCTCGAGACCATCAACTCCATGACGCCGATTTGGAAAAAGCGCAGCTCCGACGTTGAGCAGAAGGATTACAACGAGTTCTACAAGTCCACGTTCCACGACTTTGACGATCCCGCGCGCACTATCAGCTTCCATGCCGAGGGTACGCTTGAGTACGATGCGCTGCTGTTTGTGCCGGGCCGCGCCCCGTTCGATCTGTACAGCAAGGACTACGAGAAGGGCCTGGCGCTCTACAGCTCCAACGTGCTGATTATGGAGAAGTGCGACGACCTGCTGCCCGACTACTACAACTTTGTCCGCGGCGTCGTGGATTCTGCCGACGTGTCGCTCAACATCTCGCGTGAGACGCTGCAGCAGAACCGTCAGCTCAAGGCCATCGCCAAGCGCGTGGAGAAGAAGATTACCGCCGATCTTGAGGATATGCGCGACAACGACCGCGAGGCCTACGAGAAGTTCTTTGAGAACTTTGGCCGCGGTCTTAAGTACGGCATCTACTCGAGCTATGGCATGAAGGCCGATGAGCTCGCCGACCTGCTACTGTTCTGGTCTGCCAAGGAGCAGAAGATGATTACCCTGGCCGAGTATGCCAAGGGCATGCCCGGGGATCAGAAGGCCATCTACTACGCCGCCGGCGACTCGCGTGAGCGCTTGGCCAAGATGCCCGTGGTAAAGGGTGTGCTCGACCGCGGCTATGACGTGCTGTTGCTGACGCAGGATGTGGATGAGTTCACGTTCCAGGCTATGCGTGAGTACGTTGCCGCCGATATGCCTAAGATCTACGAGGACGACGCCGCCCGCGAGGCTGCCGAGAAGGCCGTTGCCGACGGTGCCGAGCCCGAGGTCGAGGATCGTCACCTGGAGCTCAAGAACGTCGCGACTGGCGATCTTGATCTGGCGACCGAGGACGAGAAGAAGGAGGCCGAGGACGCCACCAAGGAAAACGAGGACCTCTTTAGCGCTATGAAGGAGGCGCTCGGTGACAAGGTCGAGAAAGTTGCCGTCTCCGCGCGCCTGACCGATGCCCCCGCTTGCATCACCACCGAGGGTCCGCTTTCGCTCGAGATGGAGAAGGTGCTCCAGAAGGGACCCGAGGGCGCGCCCGACGGCATGCCCAAGAGCCAGCGCGTGCTCGAGCTCAACGCCAAGCACCCGGTCTTTGACAAGCTTGTCGCTGCCCAGAAGGCAGGTGACGCCGACAAGATCAAGCAGTACTCCGGCCTGCTCTACGATCAGGCCCTGCTGGTCGAGGGCATCCTCCCGGAGGACCCCGTTGCCTTCGCGGCGGCCATTTGCGAACTAATGTAACTACTCGACGCTGCAAACGCCCCTAAGCGGCAATTTGACGTTCAATCGTCGGTCGCGTACCAAAGTACGCTTCCCTCCTCTTTCACGTCACCTTGCTCGCTTAGGGGCGTTTTCGCTGACTTATGCTCAACCTGCGACGCTTTCGTGGCCCTAAGTAGTCGTTGGGGACGTCCCCAATGACTAGTTGGGTTGCTAATTTGTGCGCGTTGTGGTTTTGTGACCTGCTGAAATTAAAGATACTGTACAACTGTACGTTAACTCATCTTCGTAGTATATTGCTACCCGCAAAACTCAACACCATTGTGCTTTGAGACGTTAAAGCGCCTACTACAATGGTTGTCGATAGTACGATTCGATTCAACGACAGGATGGATGGTCTAAGCGTGAGTCTCGGCAGCAAACTATCCAACGCAAAGGTATCCTTTGCGATCTTTAAGCGTGACATCAAGCGATTGCTCGTGAACCCCGTCGCCTTGGTGGTTACCCTCGGCGTGTGTGTTATTCCCTCGCTGTATGCCTGGTACAACATCGTGGCAAACTGGGATCCGTACGGAAACACCCAGGGCATCAAGATTGCTATCGCCAACAACGACCAGGGAACCCAAAACGACCTGGTGGGCGAGCTCAATGCGGGCGACAAGGTCGTCGATCAGCTCAAGGAAAACGATCGGCTGGGCTGGACCTTCGTCGACTCGGCTGCCGATGCCAAAGAGGGCGTCGAGAGCGGGGAATACTACGCGGCGATTGTAATCCCCAAGAACTTCTCCGACAATCTCGTCTCGATGCTCGATGGCAATTACCATCAGCCTAAGCTGACCTATTACGTCAACGAGAAAAAGAGCGCCATTGCGCCCAAGGTTACCGATACCGGTGCCAACACCATCGAGGAGCAGATCAACTCGGAGTTTGTCTCCACGGTGGGCGAGACCGTAGCGGGCATCGCCAAGGATGCCGGCATCGATTTAAAGGACAAGGCAACCCAGACTCAGGACTCGCTGACAAGTTCGGTGTCCGAGGCATCCGACACCTTGGGTGAGGTGCGCGATTCGATTGGCGATATGAATGCCGCCATCGATAAGACGAGTGGCGCTATCGCCTCGGCTGATGCGGCGCTTGCCGGCTTGCAAGGTCAGGCACCGTCGCTGACGCAGGCAATCTCCCAGGGCAACGACCTGCTGGGCGAGGCTCGCGCCACGGCGGGCAACTCTATCACCTCGCTCTCCAAGGCACTCTCGGAAGGTAGCCTTGCACTCACCAAGACGTCAGCCTCCGCGAACGCTGCGATTGGCAAGCTAACGGGTACGGTCACATCTACGACCACCCGCATCGACAACTCGCTCGAGTCTCTCCAGGCGACGATCGATCACAATAAGGCCGTTATCGGGCACTTGGAGATTCTCGTTAATGACACGTCGACAGGTTCCGAGGAAATTGACGCGCGCATTGTATCGACCATCGATTCGCTTCGCGAGCAAAACCAGAAGCTGCAGAGCATCAAGGATGGCCTTTCTGCACAGTCGAGCGCCATGGCAAACGACGCTACGGCAATCTCGAACGCGAGCAACGCACTCAACGCGGCAATTCAGACCGGTACGGCTAGCCTCGGTCAGGCTCAGACCGATCTGGGTCAGAACGCACTTCCGAAGGCTTCGAGCGCGCTTGACTCCTTTGCCGCCGTTTCGGGCGATTTGACCGGCATTGTGTCGGGTATGACCCCCACGATAGCGAGCGCGCGCGGCACGCTGGCGCAGCTCGACGCCACGCTCAAGCAGGCAAAGACCACGCTGTCCCAAACCGACGCCTCCCTTGCCAAGGTTCAGGACAAGCTCGCGACCGCCGCCAATGACATTGCGGCGCTGCAGACCTCTGAGTCTATGGGCGAGTTAGCCGACCTCATGGACGTCGACGTCAATGACGTGGCAGATTTCATGGCATCTCCGGTTGAGCTGACGTCCAAGTCAATCTATCCGGTCAAGAGCTTTGGCTCGGGCATCGCGCCCTTCTACACCAATCTGGCGCTGTGGGTAGGCGGCTATGTGCTCATCGCTATCTATAAACTCGAGGTCGACCGCGAGGGCATCGGTAGCTTTACGGCGCGTCAGGGCTACTTTGGCCGCTGGCTGCTGCTGGTGATCCTGGGCGCGTTCCAGGCCATTATCGTTACGGTGGGCGACCTGGTCATTGGCGTTCAGTGCGTCAATCCGCTGCTCTTTGTACTGGGCGGCATCGCTATTTCGTTCACCTACGTCAACATCATCTATGCGCTGTCCACCACGTTTAAGCATATCGGTAAAGCCATTGGCGTCATCCTCGTCATTGTGCAGATCCCCGGCTCGTCGGGCATGTATCCCATCGAGATGATGCCCGGCTTCTTCCAATGGCTGCATCCGCTGCTGCCCTTCACCTATGGCATCAACCTGCTGCGCGAGACCGTCGGTGGCATGTATTCGTTCAACTACCTGTTCAACCTGTGCATCCTGGGCGTGTTCCTTGCCATCGCACTCTTTATTGGCTTGCAGCTGCGTCCGCTGCTGCTCAACCTCAACCTGCTCTTTGACAAGCAGCTTTCCACGACGGGCCTCATGATCTGCGAGTCCAACGACCTGCCGCGCCAGCGCTATTCGCTGCGCACGGCCATGCGCGTCATGCTCGATTCGGATTCGTACCGTCGCGAGCTGCTCGATCATGCCGTGGCGTTTGAGCATCGCTACCCGTACTACATCAAGGGCGGTTTTGCCGCCGTGGTAGGCGTGCAGGTTCTGCTCTTTGTGCTTTCGACGGTGCTCGATATCGACAATAACGGCAAGATCATCCTGCTCGTTATCTGGATTATTTCGGTTATCGCCATCTGCGGCTGGCTCATCAACATCGAATACATCCGTGCGAGCCTCAATACCCAGATGCGTATCTCGGCGCTTTCGGACGAGGACCTTCGCCGCGAGATGCGCGAGCACACGGCTGCCATCCCTGCCGCCCGTCGCATGTTTGGTCTCAACGCCAGCGAGCGTGGCGCCAAGGGAGGCGAACAGCCTACGAGCCGTCTGTCGCATATCGGTGCGCATCGTAAGGCTCAAGATGCCGACGGCGCTGACAACGTAAACGGAAACGACGGGGACACCACCTCGCTTGGCAAGCACTCTAAAGGAGGTGAGGCATAAATGAAAAACATCCTGCACCTGTTTAAGCGCGATGTCCAAAACGTGTCTCGCTCCGTGATCGGCATGGTCGTCGTGATGGGCCTGATCATCGTGCCATGCCTCTATGCATGGTTTAACATCGCCGGAAGCTGGGATCCCTACGGCAATACCGGCAACCTTAAGATTGCAGTGGTCAACACCGATGAGGGTTACGAGAGCGATCTGATTCCCGTCGAGGTCAACGTGGGCGAAAACGTAACCGCCACCCTGCGCGGCAACGAGAACTTCGACTGGGTCGTCCTCAACGACCGTGATAAGGCGATTGAGGGCGTTAAGTCGGGCGCGTACTACGCTGCCGTCGTTATCCCTAAAACGTTTAGCGCCGACATGATGACGCTTTTCTCGACCGAGGTGAAGCACGCCGATATCGAGTTCTATGAGAATCAGAAGGCCAACGCCATCGCACAGATCGTGACTGAAAAGGGTTCGAGCGCCGTCCAGAGTCAGGTCAACGAGACCTTTACCAAGACCATCACGACCATCGGCCTTAAGACCGTGTCCAGCCTGCTCGACTATATGAGTACCGACCAGGTGAGCAGCTTTATCGCCAATCTGTCCTCGACGCTGGGCGATTCGGTCGAGGACCTGCAGGACGTTCAGGCGAGTGCGACGTCGCTCGCGGGCATTTTGAGCTCCACGTCCGATTCACTGACATCGGCGGGCGGCATGCTCAAGCAGACGGGCACCGTTGATGAGTCGACGAAGCAGCTGATGGAGCACGCCAAGAGTGGCATCAATGATTCCAAGGAAGCGCTCAAGGCCGCCAACGATGCCGTTGACGCGGCGATTGACGGAAGCGCGGGCTCGTTCGACAACGTGTCCGCCGAGCTTGCGAAGGCATTCGATGCCGCGAATCAGCATGTTTACCTTACGGTGTCTCAGCTCAACGAAGCCGCAGCGGCGCTCAATACGCGTGCTGACGATATCGATGCGATGACCGATCAGCTCCGTAACCTTGCCGACCAGGTAAGTGATGACAAGCTCAAAGACGGTCTCGAGTCCGCTGCGACGTCGCTGGGCAGAATTGCCGTGGAGTACCGCAACAATGCGAAGGACCTGACGGCGACCGCAAAGTCCCTTTCGGACGGCATGGCGGAGGTCAACAACTCGCGTGCCGAGGTCGACCAGGCCATCGCCGATGCCAAGGCGGGTATCTCGGGAGCCAAGTCCGACTACGATTCCACGTTCTCGGTTAAGGCCAAGGAGCTCAAGAAGACCATTTCGGGCGTTCTGGATTCCCTGAACGGTATCTCGGGTGACTTGGATAGCGCCGTGAGCGGTCTGACCGACGCCTCTGGCTCGCTCGCAAAGGGCCTCTCCAAGGCTGCGACGCTGGTCAACAAGGCTTCCGATCAGCTGGGTGAGGCATCGGACAAGATCAGCGCCTTTAAGGACGAGCTCGATGGCGCCCTGATGTCGGGTGACCTGGCCATGATTAAGACAATGATTGGCAACGACCCCGAGGGCCTCGCCGTGTCGCTTTCCGGCCCCGTCGCGCTCGACCGCAAACCGGTCTATCCGATCCGCAACTACGGTTCGGCCATGGCACCGTTCTACACGATTCTGTCGCTGTGGGTGGGCTCGATTGTACTGGCGGCCATGATGAAGGTCTCGGTTGACGATGAGCTCATCAACGAGCTGATCCCCGTGCGCCTGCACGAGATCTACCTGGGCCGCTACCTGTTCTTTGGAGGTCTGGCCCTGCTGCAGGCGACACTCGTGTGCGCGGGCGACATCCTGTTCTTTGGCATTCAGTGCGACAACCCGCTGCAATTTGTGCTGGCGGGTTGGGTCGCGAGTCTCGTGTTCTCCAATATCGTCTACACGCTTACGGTTTCGTTTGGCGATATCGGCAAGGCGCTCGCCGTCGTGCTGTTGGTTATGCAGGTCGGCGGTTCGGGCGGTACGTTCCCCATCGAGATGACCGGCCCTGTGTTCCAGGCGATCTATCCGTTCCTGCCGTTCACCCACGGCATCAACGCCATGCATGCCGCCATGGCTGGCGCCTACCATATGGAGTACTGGATTGAGCTAGGCATTCTGGCGAGCTATCTGATTCCGTCGCTGGCACTGGGCGTCGTCTTCCGCCGCCCGGTCATCAAAGCCAACGACTGGATCATCGAAAAGCTTGAAAGCACGAAGCTTATTTAGTGCAACAGCGTGACATTGACAAAACGTCGAGGTTCACTTTGCTGACGCTTTAGTGGGCTGGATTGCGGTGCAACGCTGGTTGTTGCTACAGTAGCGGGGCGTGCCGGGGGTCCGGTGCGCCCCGTTTTATTTGACCATGAGGCGGCACGCGGCCATGCACGTGCGGACACCACGCCCAGACTGAGCGCGAGGATGCCCTATGGCTCAGAATGCCGTTGATGAAATCGAAAACATGCCCGATAGCCCTGTAGCGCGCGAAGACCTGGGTGCCGGCGGCACCTCCCGCGGCGCCGGCGCGCGTTCTCCGTTCTTCTGGAAGGTCTTGCTGCTTTCGGTGGCGGTCATCTGGGGCTATTCCTTTACCACCATGAAAGATGCGCTCGATACCATTCCGGTGTTCGAGCTGGTCTACGTTCGCTTTCTCCCGGCATCACTGGTTATGTTTGCTATTTTCCATAAGCGCATCATCGCTCATTTCAATGCCCGCAACCTGATCGTCGGGCTGGGCATGGGTGCGCTCATGTGGGGAGCATACGGACTGCAAACGATTGGCCTGGCACAGACCACGGCAGGCAAGAGTGCATTTTTGACGGGCACGTACTGTATCCTTGTGCCGTTTGCCAGCTATGTCCTGAGCGGCGAAAAGCTCACCCGCTATAACCTGGGTGCGGCACTGCTGTGCCTGGCGGGCATTGGCCTGGTGGCACTCGATAGCGTCGAGTTCAATGCTGGAGATGTCATCACGCTGGGCGGCGCGGTCTTCTTTGCTATCCAGATGGCAGTGACCGGCAAGTATGGCCGCAAGATGGACATCAACGTCATCACGTTTTGGATGTTTGTGGGCAATGGCGTTTTGAGCTTAATCACGTCGCTGCTATTCGAGACTCAGGCGCCTCTGTCCGTGTGGACGCCGAGCTTTGTCGGCGTGGCGGCCTTTCTCTCGGTGGGCTGTACGTGCGTGGCACTGCTCGTCCAAAACGTTGGATTGGCGCACGTCCCGGCCTCGACGGGCTCGCTGCTCCTTTCGATGGAGTCCCCCTCGGGCGTGCTGTTCTCGGTGCTGCTGATGGGGGAGGCGCTCACCTCGCGCCTGCTTGCCGGCTTTGCGCTCATCTTTTTGTCGATTATCTTGAGCGAGACGCATTTCGATTTCTTGCGCCGAAAATCTCGCCCGCAATTGTAAACAACTTGTTGCGCCGCCCTCCTGGGGCGGCGTTTTTTATGCCTCGCCTTTAAAGTTGTACCTTGCACTTTACGCTATCAAAGTGCTTACTGCAAAAACGCTACTGGAGGGCATTTATGGCACCAGCTCAGTCCGATCTTCAACCGCAATCAGCGCCCAAGGCCACCGCAGCGGCGCAGGCCGCTATCGGTGACGGTCTCGTTGCAGAAGCTCAGGCTTTTGCAGACGAGCTCGCTGCGTGGCGACACGATTTACACCAGGTGCCCGAGCTGGGTAATAGCCTCCCACAGACCTCTGCGTATATTCAAGCGCGCCTGACCGAGATGGAAATCCCATTTGCCACGCTCGTCGATGGTTCCTGTGTCGTGGGCCTTGTCGGCGCCGGTGCCGCCGCGGCCCAGGGCAATGGCGTCTGCACGGACGAACAGGCCGGTACGGTCATCATGCTCCGTGGCGACATGGACGCCCTGCCCGTTGCCGAAGAGTCAGGCGAGCCTTTCGCCTCTACGAACGGCTGCATGCACGCATGTGGACACGATATGCACGCGACGGCGTTGCTTGGAGCGGCGCGCCTGCTCAAGGCCCGCGAGTCTGCGCTTGTCGACGCCAACGCCACGGTTAAGTTGCTGTTCCAGCCGGGCGAGGAAACCTTTGAGGGTGCCCGCGCCGCCATCGCCGATGGTCTGCTGCAGAACCCGCGCCCTCAGGTCGCCTTTGCCATGCATGTCAATAGCCAGTCGCCGCTTGGCCTGGTGCTCTACGGCAGCCCGGCGCTCTCGGGCGTGTACGGTTTTCGCATCACGCTTCAGGGCAAGGGCGGCCATGGCTCGAGCCCCGAGATCTGCATCGACCCCATCACGGCCGGCGTCCATGTGCATCTGGCGCTTCAGGAGCTCATCTCCCGCGAGGTGCCGGCGGCCAAGGAGGTCGCGCTTACCGTTGGCAAGTTCGCCGGCGGTCAGGCCGCAAATGTCATCCCCGACACTTGTGTGCTCGAGGGAACGCTGCGTGGCTTCGACGTCGAGCTCATGGAGCGCCTCAAGACCCGCATCGCGGAGGTCGTCAAAGGCGTTGCCACGACCTATCGTACGCCGGCGACTATCGAGACACTCTCGGATGTTCCCCCGCTCGTACTCGACGACGGCATGACGCAGGCGTCGCTTGGCTACGTGGGCGCGGTGCTGCCCAAGTCCGCCTTCCTGCCGCTGTTCCACGCCATGGCGAGCGAGGACTTCGCGTTGATCTCGAGCGAGATCCCGAGCGCGTACTTTACCGTGGGCGCTGCTGTGACTGATACGGACGAGCATTTTGCTCAGCATCATCCCAAGGCACGTTTTAGCGATGCCGAGCTTCCCCTTGGCGCCGCGGCTTATGCCGCCGTCGCTTTCGGATACATTGCGGACCACAAGGAGTAATCCATGTCCCAGCAAAGTAAATTTTTCCCCGGCTGGCTCGTGGTGGCCTCCGGCTTTGTCATCATGGCCACGTGCTACACCATTTTCGTTAACTGCATGACTATTCCTTCCGCACCAAGCCTTCCGAGATTGGCCTTAAGCCGCTCGGCGAGAACCCGGGCGATCCGTCCGTCTCGACGGCTGGCGACAAGGACGAGCACACGGCGCCCGAGGTTAGCGTCGGCTGGTCTCGTATCAAGAAGAGCCCGGCATTTTGGCTGCTCGTCGTCGCCTTCCTCTTTATGGGCTTGGTCAATGGCGCCATCCTGCCCAACCAGGTTACCAACATGACGAGTGTTACCGTCAACGGTGCCAAGATCGTCACGGGCGGCCACGACCCCATGTGGGCAGGCACCGTGCTTTCGGCCTACATGGTTACCGTCGTTATCGCCAAGATTTCGCTCGGTGCGATCTATGACCGCTTTGGCCTGCGCTTTGGCAATATCCTTGGCTCCGTTGCGTGCATTATCGCCTGCGTGGCGCTGTGTTTCCCGACGACGGACCTCGGTCCTATTGTCGCTGCTGTGAGCTTTGGTGTTGGAACGTGCATGGGCACCATCACGCCTACCATCGCCGCGTCCAAGCAGTTTGGCATGGCCGACCTCGGTAAGGTCACGGGCACCATTACCTCGCTCGAGATGGTCGGCGGCACCGTGGGCGCTATCGTCTCGGGCGTGCTGTTCGATGCCACGGGCTCCTTTGCGAGCACCTGGATCGTGTGCCTGGCGTGCTCCGTGGTCATGCTCGTGTTCCTGCTGGCATCCGAGCCCATCGCCGCCAAGCTGCGCGCAAGCGTGGCGGGGGAGTAGCGGGTCGCCGCCTATTCCTGTTTGTCTGTTCTGCCCGTGGCTGCCCTGGAAGCCGAATGGATGCTCGTACCGTCATTCGGTTTCCAGGGCAGCCACGGGCCTACGAAATGATCCCTTTTCCTCCGTCCCCAAGGGATCACGTGATCCGAAGGGGACGGAGGAAAAGGGATCACAAACCGCGGCGGCGCGTCTGGCCGAACGAGTCCCCATACCCTCGTTCGGTCAGACACGCCGCCGCGTTGCTGCTTTGTGCCGTATAATGTCCACTACCTATGACGCGATACAAAAGAAAGGTGTTTGCCCATGCAGGCACAGAAGGCGGAGGGAACCCGCGACCTTATCGGCGCCGAGATGCGCGCTTGGCAAAAGATGCAGCAGATCGCTGCCGGCGTGTTCGAGCCGTTTGGTTTTAAACCCATCGAGACGCCCGCGATCGAGCAGGTGGACGTCTTTGTCCACGGCATCGGCCAGTCGACCGACGTCGTGCGCAAGGAGATGTTCCGCGTCTTTAGCGGCGCCAACCTGGAGCGCGTCTTTACCGAGGGCACCGACACAAAACTCAAGCCCAAGCAGCGCCTGGCGCTTCGTCCCGAGGGCACGGCCGGTGTGGTGCGCGCAGTCGTGGAGAACAACCTGGTGCCCCAGGGCTCCACGCCGTTTAAGGCTTACTACGCCGAGGCCATGTTCCGCGGCGAGCGTCCCCAGAAGGGCCGCCTGCGTCAGTTCCACCAGGTGGGTATCGAGTGGCTCGGCGCTCCCGATCCGGCGGCAGACGCCGAGTGCATCATCATGCTCATGGAGTTCTACAAGCGCCTGGGCTTCGATCTTTCCAAGCTCCGTCTGCTCATTAACTCGATGGGCGACGCTCAGTGCCGTCCGGCTTACCGCGAGCAGGTCAAGCAGTTTATCCTCGATCACGCTGACGAGATGTGTGACGAGTGCCGCGAGCGCGCCGAGCTCAACCCGCTGCGTGCCTTCGACTGCAAGAACGACCACTGCCGCGAGATCATGGCCGACGCGCCGCTGATGGGCGACAACCTGTGCGACGAGTGCCGCGAGCACTACGAGCAGGTCAAGCGCTATCTGGATGCCGCCGGTATCGAGTATGTCGAGGATCCCACACTGGTGCGTGGTCTGGACTACTACACCCGTACCGTCTTTGAGGTCGAGGCTCCCGGCGCCGGTGTCGGCTCCATTGGTGGCGGCGGTCGCTATGACGGTCTGGTCGAGCTCGAGGGTGGCAAGCCCACGGCGGGCGTCGGCTTCGCTGTCGGTTTTGAGCGCGCCCTGCTGGCCCTGCAGGCCTTTGGTAACGACTTGGGTGCCGAGGAGGCCCCGTGCGTCTACGTCGCCAATGCCGGCAAGGAGCTGCGCCAGAACGTCTTTGCCATCACGCAGGAGCTTCGCGCCGCTGGCATCGTGACCGAGGCCGACTACCAGGGTCGTTCGCTCAAAGCTCAGTTTAAGCAGGCCGACAAGGTTGGCGCCAAGCTCATTTTGGTCCTGGGTGGCGACGAGCTTGCCGCCGGCAAGGTCAAGGTGCGCGACATGGAGAGCCATGAAGAGGTCCTTGCCGATCTGGCCAACGTCGTCGAGGCGGTTCGCGAGCGCCTGTAGCGCATCATTTTGAGCTGCGGGTCCGCTTGAGTGTCTCGTCCATTGCGAGCGATTGTTACGGGGGTGTTTCGCATTTATGCGGAATGCCCCCGTTTGTGTATGCCGTCCACCGAGAAATACGACCATTTAGAGCAAAAACCCTTGCAATGCAGAAAATACTTTTGTGTGGTAAAGCGCAATCAGTGTCGAAAGTATTTCGCAAGCGCCTATAATGAATACCGCATGTTACGTGCATAGAAGGAGGAATGGGAGGAAACGTGGCTGAGAACCTAAGCAACCAGTCTGTACCCGAAGCCGCGGCGCGCGTCGCTGCCGTGGTCAACCGCCTCGTTAACCGAATCGGCTCGAATGCCGAATCCAAGGAGCGTCTCGCTGAGATCGAGATCCCCGAGGAGCTGCTCGACAATCTGGCGCTGTTCTTGCGCCTGGAGCGCCGTGTGCTTAGCGAGTATGATCCCGAGATCGCGGACCTGTTCGACAAGATTTTGACAGCCGAGATTGTGGCCAACGCCGGAAACCCCGGCACCCGTGCTGCCGACGAGTCCGTCGACGAGCAGGGCGTGCCCACTGCCGACGAGCCCACCGCCGTGGCGTTTCGCGAGGTCGTTGATCTGATCGACAGTCTGCCGCTCGATAAGCAGCAGGTTATCGTCCGCGCCTTTACGAGCTTCTTCCATCTGGCAAACCTGTCGGAGGAGAACTACCGCGTGGCGCAGCTGCGCGAGCGCGAGGCCGGCGCATCGACCGATACCGAGGTCGATCCCGCCAACGAGCTCACCGTCGCCTATCACCAGTTGGTAAACGAGATGGGTGTCGAGGGCGCCAACGAGCTGCTCGACAAGCTGGAGTTCCACCCTGTCTTTACCGCACATCCCACCGAGGCCCGTCGTAAGGCCGTCGAGGGCAAGATTCGCCGTATTTCCAACCTGCTGGAGGAGCGTCCGCGCCTGGGCGGCTCCGACCTGGTGGAGAACGAGCGCCATATGCTGCAGGAAATCGACGCCCTGGTGCGTACGAGCCCCATCGCGCTCAAGAAGCCCACGCCGGTCGAGGAAGCCGATACCATCATCGACATCTTCGATAACACGCTGTTCGACGTCATCCCCGTTATCTATCGTCGTTTTGACGACTGGGTGCTGGGCGACAAGGCGGGTACCGTGCCGCCGCTGTGCCCGGCGTTCTTCCATCCCGGCAGCTGGATCGGTTCCGACCGCGACGGTAACCCCAACGTCACCGCCAAGGTGAGCCGCGAGGTCGCCGCCAAGTACTTCACCCACATGGTGCTCAAGCTCGAGGACAAGTGCCGCCGCATCGGCCGCAACCTCACGCTCGAGGCCACCTACAGCAAGCCGTCTGCCGAGCTCATCAACCTGTGGAACCATCAGGTCGAGATGAGCACCCAGTACACGGCTCGCGCCGAGCTGATTTCCGAGCACGAGCCGCATCGCGCCGTCATGCTCGTCATGGCCGACCGTCTGAACGCCACCGTGCGCCGTATCACCGACACCATGTACCACAGCGCCGATGAGTTCCTGGAGGACTTGCGCGTCGTCCAGCGCTCGCTGGCTGCCTGCGGTGCCGTCCGTGCTGCCTACGGCCCGGTCCAGACCATCATCTGGCAGGTTGAGTCCTTCGGCTTCCACATGGTCGAGATGGAGTTCCGTCAGCACTCCGTGGTGCACGCCCGCGCCCTCAAGGATATCCACGAGAACGGTATCCATGGCGATCTGCAGCCCATGACGCGCGAGGTCATCGACACCTTCCGCGCTATCGGCTCCATCCAGAAGCGCTACGGCAAGAAGATGGCGCATCGCTACATCATCTCGTTCACCAAGAGCGCCCAGCATGTGGCCGACGTCTTTGAGCTTGCCCACCTGTCCTTTGCACACGAGGAAGACGTTCCCGAGCTCGATGTGATCCCGCTGTTTGAGCAGCTCGAGGACCTCGAGGGCTGCGTCGACGTGCTCGACCAGATGCTTACGCTGCCCGTGGTGCAAAAGCGCCTTGCCCAGACCAACCGTCGCATGGAGGTCATGCTGGGCTATTCCGACTCCTCCAAGGATGCCGGTCCTACCACGGCCATGCTCGCGCTGCACTCCGCGCAGGAGCGCATTGCCAAGTGGGCCGAGAAGAACGATATCGACCTGGTGCTCATGCACGGTCGCGGCGGTGCCGTGGGCCGTGGCGGCGGTCCGGCCAACAAGGCCGTGCTGGCGCAGCCCAAGGGTTCGGTCAACTGCTTCTTTAAGCTCACCGAGCAGGGCGAGGTCATCTTTGCCCGTTACGGCAACCGCACGCTGGCTCAGCGTCATGTTGAGTCCGTTGCCGCCGCAACGCTTTTGCAGTCGGCCCCGAGTGTCGAGAAGACCAACACCGAGACCACGCAGAAGTTCTGGGATATGGCCGAGAAGCTCAACGCCGCAAGCCACGAGCGCTATCTGGACCTGCTGAACACCGAGGACTTTACACCGTGGTTCTCGACCGTGACGCCGCTGACCGAGGTCGGTCTGCTGCCGATTGGCTCGCGTCCCGCCAAGCGCGGCCTGGGCGCCAAGTCGCTTGATGACCTGCGTACCATTCCGTGGATCTTCAGCTGGAGCCAGGCGCGCATCAATCTGGCCGCTTGGTACGGCCTGGGCGCCGCTTGCGAGCAGCTGGGCGATCTGGACCAGCTTAAGGCTGCCTACCAGGAGTGGCCGTTCTTCCGCACGTTCATCGACAACATCGAGATGTCGATCGCCAAGACCGACCAGCGCATCGCCAAGATGTATCTGCACCTGGGCGATCGCCAGGATCTGTCCGAGAAGGTCTTCACCGAGATGCAGCTCACCCGTAAGTGGGTCCTTGCCATCGTCGGTGACGAGTGGCCGCTGCAGCGCCGCCGCGTGCTCGGCTGCGCCGTTCGCGTGCGCAATCCCTACGTCGACGCCCTGTCCATCGCCCAAGTCCGCGCCCTTCGCGAGGTGCGTATGAACCAGGACGAGATGGCGGAGGAGAAGAAGGCCGAGTATATGAGCCTGATTCTTTCGACTGTGACCGGCGTCTCGGCAGGATTGCAGAACACGGGGTAATCGATAGCCCTGTAGTCGCTGTCCGGGGCCGCCGTATGTTTACTTTCCGGCGCGTCCTCGGACATGCAAGAAGCCCTCGCTGCGCACTTCGTGCGGCGAGGGCTTCTTGCGTCCTGTGGAGTGCGCCGGAAAGTAAACATATGGCGGCCCCTGCGATGTCCGGTCTTCGGAGGATTACTGGCTGGGGAAAAGATGGCGCGCTTCGCGCACTTTGATGGGGCTTCGTGCTGCGGAATGCATTCAGAGGGAAACCCGTCGGGTCCCTTCGTCCTCGGTCTTCTGGGATTAAAGCTGAAGGGAATAAGGCGCGCTTCGCGCCTCGCGTCTTATCGATCGGGATTGAGATGCATGTGGCGCTTCTTGACTTACGACTGTAGCGGCCGCGGTCCCGTTTGGGATCGCGGTTGTTTTGTTGTGGGTCAAATATGAACGTTGTGTTAATGAGTCGGTGGACGGTGGTGTTTTTCGGTGAGCGGCGTATCCTTCCAACGGTTTATCTAGTGTGTCAGTTGAAAGGAAGAGGGCGCTCGTCATTGTTTGAATGTGAACTGCCGTTTGACCACAAGACGTTGCATCTGGAACTCGAGGATAAGAACTTCGCGGGTGTGATGGAAGGTCACCAAAACGAGTTTAAGACTACGAAATCGCAGGAAGAGCTGGTAGAGGAGTCGCTTGCCAACCCTTATGGCTCGCCTTCGCTCGAGGAGCTTTGTGCTGGCAAAAAGGACATCGTCATCATTAGCTCCGATCATACGCGTCCCGTTCCCTCGCGTGTGACGATGCCTATTCTGCTGCATCACATTCATGCCGCTGCGCCCGAGGCCCGTGTGCGTATTCTGGTTGCTACGGGCATGCACCGTCCGTCGACGCACGAGGAGCTCGTCAACAAGTATGGCGAGGAGATCGTTGCCAACGAGGAAATCGTCATGCACGTCGCAACTGACGACAGCATGATGAAAAAGATCGGCACCCTGCCTTCTGGTGGCGAGTGCATTATCAACAAGATCGCTGCCGATTGCGACCTGCTGCTTGCAGAGGGCTTCATTGAGCCGCACTTCTTTGCCGGTTTCTCTGGTAGCCGCAAGTCCGTCCTGCCTGGCATCGCCAGCTACAAGACCATCATGTACAACCACAACGGTCAGTTTGTGAACGATTCCCACTCGCGTGCCGGCAACCTGTGCCACAACCACGTGAGCGAGGATATGTTTGCCGCTGCCGAGATGGCTCACCTTGCCTTTGTGCTCAACGTGGTGCTCAACGGCAAGCACGAGGTCATTGGCTCCTTTGCCGGCGACATCCACAAGGCGCACGAGGCCGGCTGCGACTTCGTGAAGAGCCTTGCCGGCGTTGAGCCCGTCGAGTGCGAGATTGCCATCACTACCAACGGTGGTTACCCGCTCGACCAGAACATCTATCAGGCCGTGAAGGGCATGTGCGCTGCCGAGGCCACGCTTCCCGAGGGCGGTGTGATCATCGATGTCGCCGGTTGTGCCGACGGTCACGGTGGCGAGGGCTTCTATCACAACATCGCCGACAACGATCCGGCAGAGTTTGAGCGCGCCTGCATCGACCGTCCCAAGGACGAGACCCTGCCCGACCAGTGGACGAGCCAGATCTTTGCCCGCATCCTGGCGCATCACCCCGTGATCATGGTCACCGACCTGTGCGATCACCAGATGCTCAAGGATATGCACATGACGCCGGTCAACACTATCGAGGAGGCGCTCAAGCTCGCCTTTGAGATGAAGGGTGCCGATGCCAAGGTTGCCGTCATTCCCGATGGCCTGGGCGTTGTCGTCGCGCAGCACTAGTGCGTGGCCCAAACGAATCGTTTATAACCGACAAGAAAGATAAGGTTTTATGCTTACCAAACTCCTCTGCGAATTCGGCGCGACGGCCCTCATGATCGTCTTTGGCGTGGGCGTGCACTGCGATACCGTGCTCAAGGGCACCAAGTATCAGGGCTCTGGTCATATGTTTGCCATCACCACCTGGTCTTTTGGTATCTCGGCCTGCCTGTTTATCTTTGGCGGCGCCGTGTGCATGAACCCCGCCATGGTGCTTGCCCAGTGCATCGTCGGCCTGGTGCCGTGGGGCAACTGCATCCCCTTCATGCTTGCCGATATGCTCGGCGGCTTTGTGGGTGCCGTGATCGCTTGGTTTATGTATGCCGATGAGTTCAAGGCTTCCGAGGGCGTCGTCGACCCCATTGCCCAGCGCAACATCTTCTCGACCAACCCCACCACCGAGGGTACGAACTATGCCCGCAACTTCTTCTGCGAGGCCATCTGCACCTTCGTGTTCATTAGCGCCATCCTTGCTGCTGCTAGCCGTGCTGGCGAGAACGTTTTGATGCTCGCCATCTGCGTCGGCCTGATTGTCTGGGCCGTTGGCATGGGCATGGGCGGCATCACCGGCTTCGCCATGAACCAGGCACGCGACCTTGGTCCCCGCATGGCCTATCAGGTGCTACCGATCAAGAACAAGGCTGACAACAACTGGAAGTATGGTCTGCTTGTTCCTGGCATCGCGCCGTTTGTCGGTGCTATTGTGGCCGCGCTGTTTGTGCATGGTTTCTTGGGCATGTTCTAGTCTGAGGCTACATAGTTGTCCGCCGTCCGCATGGGGTAACTTCCCAGCGCGTCCTCGGACATGCAAAAAGGCTCGCTGCGCACTTCGTGCGGCGAGCCTTTTTGCGTCCTGCGGAATGCGCTGGGAAGTTACCCCATGCGGCCAGCTGCGGGATTTTAGTCGCGTTGGAACAAGCAACCCAACATATAAATCTGAATTTGGATGGGAGGGGCTTGTTGCTGATAGGGGCGCTGGGCTGTTGTTGACACTTTGGGATGCGTGGCGCCCTGGGTTGGGGTGATGCTTTGGGATGAGCTTCTTACTTAGTTGAAGAGGGGCTTAATGGCTGATAGGTAGTCTTTGGCTACGTCCTCTTTTGGGGCTTGGAAGTTGTGCCAGGCCCACCATTGGACCATTCCTACGAAGCTTGAGGCTATGTGGTGGAGGAGGAAGCTTCGGTCCATGGTGGCGGCGGGGCCGTTTGGGTCGGTGGGGACGGTTCCGGCTGCTCGTGACATGATGGTCTTGCGTAAGCAGTCGGCGAAGACGCGTGAACCGGCGCCGGCTACGAGGGCTCGTACGCCCTGGCGGCGTTCCCAGAGGTTGTTGAGGATATGCTCGACTTGTACGAGCGGATCATCGAGCGGTGTGCCATCGTCGTCGAGGGCGTGGGTGCAGATGTCGCTCACGAGTTCGGACAGTAGGTCATCTTTGCTCTTGAAGAGGCCGTAGAACGTGGCCCGACCCACATGGGCGCGAGCGATGATGTCGCCGACGGTGATCTTGCCGTAGTCCTCTTCGCGCAGCAGCTCGGAGAACGCCGCGACGATGGCGGCGCGGCTTTTTGCCTTGCGGGCATCCATAGCTATGCATCCACGTGAACAAGCAGGCAACGGAGCGTGCCAGAGCAGCCCTCGTAGGGGCGCTTGCCAGCGCCGTAGCCGACGGCCTCGATGCGGTAGCGGGCTGGCAGGTGCTCGGACGTGCGCAGTGCGGCGACGATGGCGGCACCCGTGGGCGTCACGAGCTCGCCGGCGACCGGTGCGGGCGTGAGGGCGATATTGCCCGCCTGGCACAGGTTGACGACAGCGGGGACGGGAATGGGCATGAGACCGTGGGCACAGCGGATGGTACCGTGACCCTCGGAGAGCGACTCGACCACGATGTCCTCAATACCAAGGTCATCGAGGCAGATGGCGACAGAGCAGACGTCGACGATGGAGTCGACGGCGCCCACCTCGTGGAACATGACGGTCTTGGGCGTTTTGCCGTGGGCCTTGGCCTCGGCGGCGGCGAGCGCGGTAAAGATGGCGATCGCGCGACGCTTGGCGCCATCGCTTAGCTGCGAGCCATCGATGATGGCGGTGACGTCCGCCAAAGAACGGTGGTGATGGCCGTGGGCGTGATGGTGACCCTCGTGGCCATGACCGTGGGCCTCATGGTCATGCTCGTGGCAGTGCTCGTGTTCATGCTCGCCATGATTATGATGGTAGTGCTCATGCTCATGTGTGTGCTCGGCAGCTGCTTCGTTACCGTAGAGCCAGGCCATGTCGTGGTCGTGGTTCTCGAGCTCCTCTGCCAGCTGAACGTCAAAGTCGCAGGTGTCGATGCCATGCTTGTTTGCGCGTGTAACGGCAATCTCAAAGCCGTCGACCGGCAGCGTGGCGAGCTGGTCGCGCAGATGCTCCTCGCTGGCGCCCAGGTCGAGCAGGGCCGCGACGGTCATGTCGCCGCTGATGCCCGAGGTGCCGTCGATGATAAGCGTGTGCTGATGGTTGGACATGAAATGCTCCTTAGCGGGCGCAGGACGTGCCGGCGCTCAGATGATTGATAAGACTTGCCTGATAGGCGGCGCCAAAGCCGTTGTCGATATTGACGACCGAAACGCCGCTGGCGCAGGAGTTGAGCATGGCGAGCAGTGCGGCCATGCCGCCAAAGTTCGCGCCATAGCCCACGCTGGTGGGGACGGCGATGACCGGACAGCTCACAAGGCCTCCGATGACGCTCGCCAGGGCGCCCTCCATGCCGGCGATGGCGATGACCACCTGCGCCTGGGCAAGTTCCTCAGCATGAGCGAGCAGGCGGTGCAGGCCGGCGACACCCACGTCGTAGAGGCGATCGACCTCGTTGCCGTAGAACTCGGCCGTCAACGCGGCTTCCTCGGCAACGGGCAGGTCGCTCGTGCCGGCGCAGGCGACGACGATGCGTCCGTTGCCGTTGGGGGAGGGCTTGCCACCCACCAGGGCGAGCTGGGCGTCCGGGACATATCCCAGGTCGATGCCGTTGCCGAGGAGCTCCGAGGTGCGGGCTGCCTTTTCGTCGTCCAGGCGCGTGACCAGGATGCGCTCCTGGCCGGCATCGAGTAATGCTTTGATAATGGCGGCAATTTGCTCGGCGGTTTTACCGGCGCCGTAGACAACTTCGCCGGCTCCCTGGCGCACCCCGCGCGAAAGGTCTAGCTGCGCAAAGCCCAAATCGGCGGTCGGAGCCGTCTGGATGCGCGTGAGGGCGTCGGCAGGGGTGACTGCTCCGCCGGCAACATCGCTCAGCAGCTGCTCTAGATCTCGCTTATCCATATATGTTCCCTTCGACGGCGCAAAGTTTAGCACTCAAAGGGTATGTTTCCGAACACTAAGACAGAATTGTTCGGAAACTATAGGACAGACTGATTCAATTGCTAGACGGATTGGCTAGTCGCGCAGGATGATGTCCATGGCGAGCATCAGATTGCGCTCGTCGATGGCAAACGGGGCGGCCTCGCGCGTCTTGGGCTTGGCACAAAACGCGATGCCCGTGCCCGCGGCCTGAATCATGGGGATGTCGTTGGCGCCGTCGCCGATCGCGACGGTATGGGCCATGTCGACACCGCACTCGACTGCCCAGTCCAGCAGCTGAACGAGCTTGGACTCCTTGGTCACAATGTCTGCCGCCAGCTTGCCGGTGAGCTTGCCGTCCACGACCTCCAGACGATTGGCCAGGCAAAAATCGATGCCCGCAGCGGCCACGATCTTGTCGGCGACCTCGTGGAAGCCGCCGCTCACCACGCCGACCTTCCAGCCCTTGCTGTGCGCCGAGCGCACAAGCTCCAACGCGCCGGAGGTAAATGACACGCGCTCAAAGGTGCGCTCGAACACGCTCTCGTCCAGGCCGGCGAGCAGCCCCACGCGCTCCTCGAGCGCCTGCTTAAAGTCAAGCTCGCCGCGCATGGCGCGTTCGGTGATCTGTGCCACCTGCTCGCCCACGCCGGCCTCTTCGCCCAACAGGTCGATGACCTCCTGGTTGATGAGCGTGGAGTCGATATCCATAACGATGAGGCGTGCAGTCATGGCGGGCCTTTCCGAGTGCTGTTTTATTGGGGCATATTGTCGCACGTGACGAGCGCGGGCGGGTGTCGCGGCGCGTCAATTGTTTCGTCTCCGTCAAGTCTTTGGGCAGGAGCCACTTTTTCGCGGCACATCGACGCGAGTGCGATAAGATAGAACGCCATGTCTGGCTGCGCGGTTTACGCAGGCTGGGCAAATCTGTACGACGCCGCCCGGAACGACACGGGGCGGCACAGATCCATAAAGGAGGATCACTGGTATGAGCCAGACCCGTCCCATCGATGAGCATTCCATGCACACCCGTACCTGCGGCGAGCTTCGCTTCGAGAACGTGGGCGAAGAGGTCACCCTCACCGGTTGGGTGAGCCGTCGCCGCGACCACGGCGGCCTTATCTTCTGCGACCTTCGCGACCGTGAGGGCATCACGCAGCTCACCTTCGACCCCGAGCACTCCGACGGCGACGCCTTTAAGATCGCCGAGACCATGCGTCCCGAGTGGCCCATCAAGATTCACGGCGTCGTGCGCGCCCGTGGCGAGGAGACCACCAACACCAAGCTCGCCACCGGCGAGATCGAGGTCCTGACCGACCACGCCGAGGTGCTCAACACGTCCGTCACCCCGCCGTTCCAGATCGAGGACGGCATCGAGACCAGCGAGGACACCCGCCTGCGCTATCGCTATCTGGACCTTCGTCGTCCCGAGATGATGGCCAACCTCAAGCTGCGCTCCGACTTTACCTTTGCCATTCGCGAGGCGCTGCACAACCGTGAGTTCATGGAGGTCGAGACGCCCTCCCTGTTCAAGTCCACGCCCGAGGGCGCCCGCGACTTCATCGTCCCCAGCCGCATCCAGCCGGGCAACTTCTACGCCCTGCCGCAGTCCCCGCAGCTCCTGAAGCAGCTGCTTATGGTCGGTGGCGTCGAGCGCTACTATCAGGTTGCCAAGTGCTTCCGCGACGAGGACTTGCGTGCCGACCGTCAGCCCGAGTTCACCCAGGTCGATATCGAGATGTCCTTCGTGGACCAGAACGACGTTATGAGCGCGCTCGAAGAGGTTCTTGCCGATGCCTTCGGCCGCATGGGTGTCGAGATGCCCACGCCGCTGCGTCGCATGAACTACTGGGAGGCCATGGACACCTATGGCTCCGACAAGCCCGATACCCGCTATGGCATGCACTTGGTCGACCTGACCGACATCTTCGCCAACTCCAAGTTCAAGGTCTTTGCGACTGCTGCAAACGAGGAGGGCTCTGTCGTCAAGGCCATCAACGCCAAGGGTGCCGGTGCCTGGGCTCGCGCCAAGATCGACAAGCTCGCCGGCGTGGCCTCCACGTTTGGCGCCAAGGGCCTTGCCTGGATCGCCTTCCGCGAGGACGGCTCCATCAACAGCCCCATCGTCAAGTTCTTCTCGGACGAGGAGATGGCTGCCCTGCGCGAGCGCATGGACGTCGAGCCCGGCGACCTTGTGATGTTCGCCGCCGGCCCGCGCCTGCTCTCCGACGAGATCCTGGGCGGCATGCGTTCCCACATGGCCAATGCGCTCGAGGTCAAGCGCGAGGGCCACGACTTCCTGTGGGTCGTCAACTTCCCGCTGTTCCACTGGGACGAGGATCGCAAGGCCTATGCTGCCGAGCACCAGCCCTTCACCCTGCCGACCGAGACCGACATCGCCAAGATCGAGGCCGACCCGCTGGCAGCCGGTTCCTGCACCTACGACTTTGTCATGGACGGCTTTGAGGCCGGCGGCGGCGGTATGCGTATCCACAACGCCGAAATGCAGATGTCCATGCTCAAGCTCCTAGGCTTTACCGAGGAGCGCGCCGAGTCGCAGTTCGGCTTCCTCATGGAGGCTCTCAAGTTTGGTGCGCCCCCGATGGGCGGCTTTGCCCTGGGCCTGGACCGCGTGTGCATGCTGCTCACCGGCTCCGACTCCATCCGCGACGTCATGGCGTTCCCCAAGACGGCCAGCGGCTCCGACCTCATGTCGGGCGCCCCGAGTGCCGTTTCCGGCGCCCAGCTCAAGGACGTCAGCCTGCGCTTGATGTAGGCAAGCGGCCACAAATTGCTTGCAACGAGGGAAGGACGTGTGCCTTCCCTCGTTTTTTATGCGCCGAGGTTGTGGGGGCATGGGATGGCCGGGCGTCGCGGAAAGTGCGTCCCGGAATCTGCGTCCAGAACGGGTCGCGCTTTCCCAAAGGGGGTCCTCTGGGAAAGCGCGACCCAGAATTCGGCAAAATAATGGGGCACAGTTTCCGGTTGAGCGGTCTAACGGAAACTGTGCCCCAGAATGAGCACTCAAAACGGGACAGGCTTTCCGCAACAACTGTCTGGCGGAAAGCCCGTCCCAGTTTCTTATAGCGAGTCTCTCTGAACGAGCTGCATGTGCATGACGGTGGTGGTTGGCTTGGCACCCTTGATCATGTCGAGCGCAATGTTGGCGGCCATGTGGCCTTCTTCGCGCAGGGGCTGGCGGACGGTCGTGAGCGCGGGGACGCAGCGCGTCGCAATCTCGTGATCGTCGAAGCCGACGACAGAAGCGTCCGCCGGAACGGATAGGCCTGTCTCGTTGAGCGCGGTGATGACGCCAGCCGCGATACGGTCCGATCCGCAGAGCACGCCATCGAAAGCAATCTCGCGCGCGAGGATCTGGTGCATGGCCTGATAGCCGTCTCCGCTGTTCCAGCCGGTATAGATAACGTTTGCGTCTGGGAGGTCTTCGCCCAAGGCGGCGCGGTAGCCGCGCAGGCGGTCGACAACAGCGGGGTTGTCTTGCGGTCCCAACACGGCGACGATATCTTTGCGCCCGCGCTCTTTCATAGCGAGCGCTGCAAAGCGTCCGCCCTCTTCGTCGTCAGAGTAGACTGTCGAGAACACATCGCGATAGGGGTGGCCCTCGAGCTGGCCGCACAACACGGTGGGTACACCCAGCTCGCGCAGCACCTCGAGCAGCTCGCTGCCCTTGTAGGGGGAGACGTCGATCACGGCGTCGAACGAGCGGCGCTCAAAGTGCTCGCGTGCGCGGTTGCGCTCATGCGTAGAAGACGCCTGCAAGATAACGGGCAGATAGGACGACTCCGACAGTTCCTCGGTAATGCCGCTCAAAAACTCGCTATAGGTGGGGTCGCTGAAGAGTTCACTCAGGGGCTCGGTCACGAGCACGGCGATGATTTCCGTGCGCCCGACAGCGAGCGCTCGGCCACGAGCGTTGGGGACAAAATTGACTTCCTTGGCCGCCGCGCGGACGCGCTTTTTGGTTTCCTCGCTAATGCGGGGCGAATCGTTGAGGGCGCGCGATGCCGTGGAGCGCGACACGCCGGCAGCTGCGGCAACCTCGGCAAGCGTAGGTGCGGTGCGAACTGGTTGGGTCATGGCGTCTCCTGGAAAATGCGGTCGAAGTTGGCACTGATATGGGCTGGTGCGGATACAGCTTACTATAGTGCGCCTGAACAGCGTTCATGATATCCGGCCACTGGTGGCATTTCACGTTCAAGCTGCTGTTGAACATGGCTTGCACGGGCGGGGCATAGATGGGCGCGGCCGTTGTCCGCCGCCTGGGAATGCTGTTTTGCGCTGAGTTTCGATACGCAGGGTGACATAAGTGTCGTGGTTGTACAACCGGTTGCACCGTTAACCCGACCAAATCGACCGTTCAGCGGACAACCGGTTGCACAGTTTTTTGCATCGCCCGTAAGATAAGGACAACCGGTTGCACAAGAATCACTACGATGACGAAGGAGCATCACCATGGACGCCATTAACGATTGGGAAAACCAAGCGCTCACCCACAGGAACCGCCTGGCACCCCATGCGTACTTTATGGGCTACGAGACCGCCGATCTCGCCGCTACGTACAGCCGCGAGCTGTCGCGCGGATTTGTCCAGCTGTCCGGCTCGTGGCAGTTCCGCCTCTTTGAGGGCCCAGCTGCCGTCTCCAACGAGGAGCTCTCCACGTACAAGCCCGAGTGGGATCACGTGGAGGTTCCGCACCTGTGGCAGGTGGACGGCTATGGCAACCTTGCCTACACCGACGAGGGTTTCCCGTTCCCGGTGGACCAGCCGTTCGTTCCCTCCGACGACCCCACGGGCGTTTACCAGCGCATCGTCAACCTTCCCGCCATCCCCGCCGGCGCTCGCGAGATCATTCGCTTCGACGGCATCGAGAGCTATGGCGAGCTGTACGTCAACGGCCAGTTTATCGGCATGACCAAGGGCTCGCGTCTGTCCGCCGAGTTCGACGTGACCGACGCGCTCGTCGAGGGCGACAACCTGTTTGCGGTCAAGGTCCTGCAGTACAGCGATGGCAGCTATATCGAGGACCAGGATATGTGGTGGGCTTCGGGCATCTTCCGCGATGTGTACCTTATGCAGCGTCCCGCCGCGCACCTGGTCGACTTTAGGTTCCGCACGCACCGCGAGGGCGATGCCGCTCTGATCACGCTCGATACGGTGGCCGAGGGCGCTACCCGCGTCGTGTTTACGCTCAGCGATGGCGAGAACGTGGTCGCTACGGGCGAGTGCGTCGACGGCCATGCCGAGTGCAGCGTTGCCGATGCCCACTTCTGGAACCCCGAGGACCCCTTCCTCTATGACCTTACGTTTGAGGTCTACGACGGTGACGAGGTCAGCGAGTACGTTCCGCATCGCCAGGGCCTTGCCGAGGTGACGGTCGAGGGCAATCATATCTACCTCAACGGCACCTACTTTAAGATGCATGGCGTCAACCGCCACGATCACGACGATCACAAGGGCCGCGCCGTGGGCCTCGATCGCATGCGCCGTGACCTGGAGCTCATGAAGCGACACAACATCAACGCGGTGCGCACCTCTCACTATGCCAATGACACGCGCTTCTACGAGCTGTGCGATGAGTATGGCATCATGCTGGTCGCCGAGACCGATATGGAGAGTCACGGCTTCGAGAATATCGGCAATATCGCCCTGGTCACCGACGACCCGGCATGGGAGCCGGCCTACGTCGACCGCATTGAGCGCCTGGTGATGCAGGAGCGCAACCACGCCTGCATCATTATGTGGTCGATGGGCAACGAGAGCGGCTATGGCTGCAACATCCGCGCGATGTACGCCAAGGCTCACGAGCTCGATGATCGTCCGGTCCATTACGAGGAGGACCGCAACGCCGATACCGTCGACGTCATTTCCACGATGTACTCCCGTGTGTCGCAGATGAACGACTTTGGTGAGCATCCGTTCCCCAAGCCGCGCATCAACTGCGAGTACGGCCACTCCATGGGCAATGGCCCCGGAGGCCTGTCCGAGTACCAGGAGGTCTTCGATCGCTGGGATTGCATCCAAGGCCAGTTTATCTGGGAATGGTGCGACCACGGTTTGGCTGCTGTGACCGAGGACGGCGTTGCTTACGATATGTATGGTGGCGACAACGGCGATTACCCCAACAACAGCAACTTCTGCATCGATGGCATGGTGTTCCCTTGGCAGCAGCCGAGCCCGGGCCTCACTGAGTATGGCCAGGTCATCTGCCCGGTTCGCATGGCTTATGACACCGAGGCGGGCGAGCTGACCGTCACGAACAAGCGCTGGTTTACTACCCTCGAGGATGTCTGCCTGTCGGCGGAGACCCTGGTAGACGGCGATGTAGTGTGCCGCAAGACGCTTATGCCCGGCGCGGTGGCTCCCGGCGAATCCGTCCAGCTGCCACTGGTGATTCGCGAGGCCGCGGTAGGCGAGACCCTGCTGACCGTGTGCGCCTACACCATGGCGGCTCACGCCTGGTGCGAGCCGATGTTCCAGCTGGGCGCAAGCCAGTTTGCCATCGCAAACCATCCGGCGCCGGCCATCGCCGCCCCCGCTCGTCCTGAGCTTACGGTCGAGGAGACCGAGCAGGAGATCCGCATTCACTCCCTCAACGGCGAGCTGACCTTCAGCAAAGTCAACGGTACCGTGAGCGAGTGGAAGGCATCCGGCCGCGACGTAATGGCCTCTGGTCCCCAGGTTGGTTTTTGGCATCCGCTCGTCGACAACCACGCTCAGGAGTATGACTCCCTGTGGAAGGACAACTTCATCGATGTGATGCAGACGTCTACCCGCAAGGTTTCTTGGAAGCAGGACGGCAATGCGGTCGTCGTTACCGTGAGCCAGCGTATCGCTCCTCCCGTCCGCGCGTTCGGCATGCGCGTCGAGCTCGTCTACACCGTGCTTCCGAGCGGTCGCGTCGACCTCAAGGTTTCCGGCGAGCCCTACGGCGATTACTCGGATATCATCCCGCGCATCGGCATCTCCTTCGAGGTCCCCGGTTGCAATCGTGCCGTCGAGTGGTATGGCCACGGCCCGGGCGAGAACTATCCGGACTCGCTGCGCGCCAACCCGGTCGGTCATTACCGCACTACGGTCGACGACATGTTCACGCCCTACGTTATGCCTCAGGACTGCGCCAACCGTGAGGGTACCCGCTGGGTTGCCCTGCGCTCCAGTCACGGTGACGGCGTGTTGGTGACTCGTCCGGCTGATGCCGCCTCCAACCCGTTCTCGTTCTCGGCATGGCCCTATAGCTGCGAGGCAATCGATAACGCCAAGCACGTCTACGACCTTGTCAAGGGCGATACGGTCACGGTCAACATCAACGACCAGCTGCTCGGCCTTGGCTCGAACTCTTGGGGTTCCGAGGTGCTCGATTCCTATCGCACCCGTTTTGAGAGCTTCAGCTTTGAGGTGTCCCTGCGACCGCTGACGTCTGCCGATCTGGCTCAGGCGCTGGCACCCATTAAGGAGGCATAAGCCATGCATGTCTTTAACTCGCGCGCCGATTTCGACGCTCAGATGAAGTCCGTCAAGAAGTGGATGCGCACCGGCCAGGCGCTCGATGGCGTTGCCGACCTACAGCACGACGTGGCTTACTCCATCGGCGACTCGTTGGTTTACTGGTGGGTCTATTCCCGCGAGGCCGCAACCGCCGACCTGGTCGGTCACCGTCGCTACCATGCCGTGCTCGCTCCGCTCGACGGCGGCCTGACCGTCGAGGTCGCCCCCAAGGCAGGCCTCACCTGCACCCGCGCTTACAGCGATATCGATGATCGCGAGCGCTTTGAGGGGGCGGGGGAGACCGTGACGATTCCCGCCGGCGGCGTTGCCGTCGTCGAAATTGACGAGGCCTACCGTGTCGTGGCCGATGCCGCGGATTCCCGCGTCGTGGTACTGCACGTGACGGTCGAAGGTTATTCCTTCCCCAACAAGTAGTATTCGTCCGTTTGGACGTTTGCTTTGCGCCGTTAAGGGGGATGGCTTTGTTGACTCCCTTTTCCCCATTCCCCTTAGCAGGTGCGCCGTCCGTGTTCGCACTTGCAGCTCGGACGGGTTTAGATGACATTTAATAGATGATTGGGAGGGCTTATGAGCTCTGAAAAACGAGGAACGATCGGTTCGTTCGCTCTGCTGGGCATGACGGTCGCCGCCGTGTTCGGTATCAAGAACATCATCAACAACAACGCGGCCATCGGCTTGGCAGCTGCGCCGTCGTTCTTCTTCGCCACGCTTTTGTACTTTGTCCCCTATACCCTGGTTACCGCCGAGTTCGTCGGCCTCAACAAGGACTCCGAGTCTGGCGTGTACGCATGGGTTAAGACCTCGATGGGTGGTCGCTGGGCGTTTCTGACGGCGTTTAGCTACTGGTTCGTCAACCTGTTCTACTTCGCGTCCGTCCTGCCCAATGTCATCATCTACGCGAGCTACGTGTTCTTTGGTGCCAATGCCGAGCTTTCGCAGCTGTGGATCACCATTATCGAGATCGTCGTCTTTGCTATCGCCACGTGGGTGTCGACTAAGGGCGCTAAGTGGATCGGCTCCATTTCGTCCTTTGGTTCGACTGCGGCTCTCGGCCTGACCGCTGTGTTCATCCTGCTGTCCCTGGCCGCTGCATTTGGCGGCGTCGAGTTCGCTACGGCTCCTACTCCGGCTAACATGGCTCCCGACACGAGCAGCTTCGCCACTACGTGGGGTTTCTTCGGCACGCTTGCCTGGATCATCCAGGGCGTGGGCGGTGCTGAGTCCGTCGGCGTGTTCCTTAACGACCTTAAGGGCGGCGTCAAGGCCTTCGTGCGTACCGTCGTTGTTGCAGGCCTCACCATCGGCCTTCTGTATGCAGGCGCTTCGCTGCTGGTTAACCTGTTCATCCCCGAGGGCAGCGTTGCCATCTCCACCGGTATCTTCGACGTATTCGCCGCTACGCTGGGCTCCCTCATGATGTGGACCTCCGCTCCCATCAAGGTGTTCTTCACCGAGATCCCCAAGGGCGTCTTTGGTAGTAAGATTGTCGAGCTTAACGAGCATGGCATTCCCGCCCGCGCCGCTTGGCTGCAGTTCGCCATCGTCGTCCCCATCCTGATCATCCCAGCCCTGGGCTCTGGCAACCTCGACGACCTGCTCATGATCGTCACCAACATGACGGCTGCCACCGCTCTGCTCCCGCCGCTGCTGATTCTGCTTGCCTACTTTATGCTGCGCAAGAACTTCGACGCTGCTCCCCGTGGCTTCCGCATGGGTTCGCGTCCCTTTGGCCTGGTCGTCGCTGCGTTCCTGCTCGTAGTCTTCTGCTTCGTGCTTATCTGCGGCACCATTCCGCTCGATCAGCCGCTGTGGCTGACGCTGGTTTACAACGTTGGCGGCGTGGTTGTCTTCCTGGGTCTTGCCGTGATCTGGTACAACCGCTACATCAACCGTCTGCGCGAGACCGATCCCGAGGCCGCCGAGAGCGAGCTGCGCCCCTCCGTCCTCGACATGATGGAGTAGCGGCTAGGATTAATCTACGGCTGTGGAATAAATCGATTCCCTTTCCTAAGGAGGGGCCTTACGAGGCTCCTCCTTTTGTGTTTTGGGGCACGGTTTTGGATCCTGTGGGCAAAAAATGCCAAATATGAGTACTGTTGCAAAATGAGTGCCATATCTATCGGCCGGTTTTGAGCAAAAATGGGCTCAAAATCAATTTATCTAACCCCCTTGAAGGGAGTTTGATGGCTTTCAGCCTCTTCGAATCGCTCAAAGTAGGCAATTTGCTCTCGATTTTGCTGCTACTAAATTGGTGACAGTACTCATATTTGCCACTTTTTGACCACGGGGTATCCGGAGGGGCTCTCGACAAGCATCTAACGGTACAATAACTACCACGTGGCTGGGTTTGCCAGCCGAATGAGCGATACCGCGGGAGGGGACATGGTCGAGTTTACAAAGACGATTAAAGATCCGTTGGGACTGCATGCCCGCCCGGTTGCGCTGCTCTACGACATCATTGCCAAACATCGTAGCGACGTGTCGGTCAGCATCGGCGACCGCCATACCGACGGTCGCGACGTGATGGGCCTCATGGCTCTCTACGGCGAGTGCGGCGAGGACATCATCTTCCGCGTTTCGGGCGTGGATGAGGCCTCCTGCGTCACGTCGATCAGAAACCTCTCCCTCTAAACGCAACAATGTGACAAAGGGGCTGTCCCCTTGTCACACCTGTTTCATATGGGAAACTTTTTCGAAAACTGAATAGGGACCCTTTCCAAAAAGTTAACCACGTGCTAGTTTACTGTAGCGAACATAGACGTGGTTAACTTTTGCTGCGTCGATGTTGAGGACGAACTGACGTTAGGAGCACACTCATGTCTTGCGGACCGCAGATGCCGGCCATGCCGCTTTCGATGGTGAAAGCGGGCGAAACCGTGCACGTGTCTCGTGTAAAGGGCAATGAGGACATGAAGCACCACCTCAAGGACCTCGGCTTTGTCGAGGGCAGTGAGGTTCACGTGGTGAGCTCGAGTGGCGCCAATATCATCGTCACCGTGCTGGGCGCACGCTTTGGTATCGATACCAAGGTCGCCATGCACATCATGACCGTCGGTTAGTCCGCAGCATTTCATTAAAACCGAAAGGGGGACAAGAGGATGAAGACGTTGGGTGACGTTAAGGTGGGCGAGAGCTCTACCATCGTCAAGCTTCACGGCGAGGGCGCGCTTCGCCGTCACCTTATGGACCTGGGCCTCATCAAGGGCACTTCGTTCAAGGTCGTTAAGGTTGCACCGCTCGGAGATCCGGTCGAGATCAACGTGCGCGGCTACGAGCTTTCCATCCGCAAGGAGGAGGCTGCCGTCGTCGAGGTCCAGTAAGGGCCCGCGGCAACTATTTATGCAGATAAAGTTAGGTTTTTCTAACTTAAATTTGCAATGTTGAAGCACATTATCCAGCCCGTGCGGAGAAAGCAGCGCGGGCACACAAGGAAGAAGGATTGAATGGCGGATTCTCAGATCCATGTCGCGCTGGCGGGTAACCCCAACTGCGGCAAGACCACGCTTTTCAACCTGATCACCGGCGCCAACGGCTACGTTGGCAACTGGCCCGGCGTCACGGTTGAGAAAAAGGAAGCCAAGCTCCTGAGTGACAAGAACGTCACGATTACGGACCTCCCCGGCATCTACTCGCTTTCCCCCTACAGCCCCGAGGAGCAGTGCTCGCGCGACTACCTCATGAGCGGCGAGCCCGATGTCGTTGTCCAGGTGGTCGACGCGACCAACCTTGAGCGCAATCTGTACCTGGCACTTCAGGTCATCGAGACCGGCCTGCCCGTGGTCGTCGCCCTCAACATGGCCGACCTGGTCGAGAAGAACGGCGACAAGATTGACACGGACAAGCTTTCCAAGAAGCTCGGCTGCCCGGTCATGATGATCTCGGCTCTTAAGAACAAGGGCATTACCGAGCTCTTTGAGCAGGTCAAGAAGTCCGCTGCTTCCAAGGGCCAGGTGCCGGAGCACAAGTTCGATTCCTCCATCGAGGACGTTCTGGACCACATCGAGAACAACCTGCCGGCGAGCGTTCCCGCCAACAAGCGTCGCTACTACGCTGTCAAGCTGTTTGAGCGCGACGCGGACGCCTGCAAGCTCATCAACCTCACCAAGGAGAAGGCCGCTCGCGTCGAGCAGCTGGTCGCCCAGTGCGAGCAGGATTGCGACGACGACGCCGAGTCCATCATCACCGGCGAGCGCTATGGCGTGATTGCCCACATTATCGACGAGTGCATGACCAAAGCTCCGGCCAAGATGAGCGCCTCCGAGAAGATCGACCGCGTGGTTACCAACCGTATCCTGGGCCTGCCGATCTTTGTGGTCATCATGTTCTGCGTGTACTACATCGCCGTTTCCACCCTGGGCGGCACGGTGACCGACTTCACCAACGACCAGCTCTTTGGCACCGACGGTTGGTATGTGCTCGGCCAGGGCCGCGACGCCTACGACGCAGCTGTCGAGGCTGCGGGTGACGCCGCCGACTCGGTCGACCCGGCACAGTACGGCCCCTATGTTCCGGGTATTACCACCGTGGTGCACGATGCCCTTGTGGCGGGCGGCACCGAGGACGGTGGCCTGGTCGATTCGCTGGTCTGTGACGGTATCGTCGGCGGTCTGGGCGCCATCTTCGGCTTCGTGCCGCAGATGTTCCTGCTGTTCGTGATGCTGTCTTTCTTGGAGGACTGCGGCTACATGGCCCGCGTCGCCTTCATCATGGACCGCGTGTTCCGCCGCTTTGGCCTGTCCGGTAAGTCCTTCATCCCCATGCTCGTGTCCTCGGGCTGCGGCGTCCCCGGCGTCATGGCCACCAAGACCATCGAGAACGAGAAGGACCGCCGCATGACGGTCATGACCACCACGTTCATTCCCTGTGGCGCCAAGCTGCCGATCATCGCTCTGCTCATGGGTTCCATCATCGGCGATTCTTCCACCACCGCCGCATGGATCAGCCCGCTGTTCTACTTCTTGGGCGTCTTTGCCGTCATCGCCTCGGGCCTCATGCTCAAGAAGACCAAGCTCTTCGCCGGTCGCCCGACGCCGTTCGTTATGGAGCTTCCCGCCTATCACTTCCCGGCAATCCGCTCTTGGGCGCTGCATGTATGGGAGCGCTGCTGGGCCTTTATCAAGAAGGCCGGCACGGTCATCTTCGCGTCCACCGTCGTGGTTTGGTTCCTCTCCAACTTTGGTAGCTACAACGGTTCCTTCGGCTTCCTGCCTGCGATGGACGGCATCCCTGAGGAGTTTATGGACTACTCCGTGCTCGCCATGCTGGGCAACCTGGTCGCTTGGATCTTCGCCCCGCTCGGCTTTAGCACCTGGCAGGCCACCGCGCTGACTGTCTCTGGACTTGTCGCCAAGGAGAACGTCGTCGCCACCGCCGGCTCGCTGCTGTCCGTTGCCGACGCCGCCGAGACCGACCCGAGCCTGTGGACCG
The DNA here is from genome assembly GCF_003465825.1 of Collinsella sp. AF02-46-1. Taxonomy (GTDB): domain Bacteria; phylum Actinomycetota; class Coriobacteriia; order Coriobacteriales; family Coriobacteriaceae; genus Collinsella. The sequence goes on along the minus strand of NZ_QSBV01000002.1, from coordinate 113,038 downwards.
CGTTTGCGGGCATGTTCCCCACCATGGGCGCTTGCGTTGCCTTTGGCGCCTTTAACCTGCTGTGCGCCCCGTGCTTTGCCGCCATGGGCACTATCCGCAACCAGATGGACTCCGGCAAGTGGACCGCGATTGCCATCGGCTACGAGTGCGCCTTTGCCTGGGTGATCGGCCTGTTCATCAACCAGTTCTACAACCTGCTTGTCTTTGGCCAGTTTGGTATTTGGACGGTTGTAGCCATCGTTCTGCTGGTTGCGATGCTCTTCCAGATCTTCCGTCCCATGCCCAAGCACGCTTGGACCGACGAGGACGAGACCAACACCGCTTCCGCTGCAGTTTCCGCTTAAGTCCGAATAAGGATCAGCCCCTTTCCACGAGCCCGGGTGTCCCAGCGACACTCGGGCTTTTTGGTGAGGGAGATGTGGCGTTTCCGCAGATAAAACCGACCAAAATATACCTGTCCCTTATTGGCAGGTGGAGAATGGGGTAAAGTAAGTGATGGTTAACTAGAGGAGGCTTGCTATGGCACCTATCGATATTGTTGTACTGGCTATTATCGGTATTGCGTTTGTCGCCGTGTGCGTGCGCATTTATCGCAAGGGCACCTGCGCCGACTGCGCTCAAGGTGGCGTTTGCACAGGACATTGTTCCAACAAAAAGACCTGCGCCGCACTTAAGGGCGTGGACAAAATTGCCGAAGACTTGGGCCGCGGTATCAAGTAAGGTTCGTCATCCAAGCGCCCCGCGAGCATCCGTTCGCGGGGCGCTTTGCACATTTGGGGGCGAGCGTGGCGAGTTGAAGGGTGATTTTGGGGTATCGTTACCTGTACTGTTAATTGGCAACTTATCTATAACGGAGTAACCCCATGAGCGCTCGCGTAACCATGAAGGACATAGCCGCCGAGCTTGGCGTTTCCATCAATACCGTGCATAAGGCCCTGACGGGCAAGGCCGGCGTGAGCGAATCCGTGCGTGCCAAGGTGAATGCCAAGGCCGAGGCCATGGGTTACCACCGCAACACAAGTGCCTCGAGCCTGCGCCGCAAGGATATCAACTTGGTGTTTTGCCTGCCCCGCGCATCGCGCGAGGGGGCGTACTTTTTCCGTTACCTTTGGGAAGGCTGCAACCGCTTTGAGCAGGAGGTCATCGATCAGGGCATTACGGTTGAGCGCGTTGAATTTGGCGTGGGTGGCTACGCCGATGCGCTCGAGCAGATTGATGAGCGTCTGCAGGTGGGCGAGAAGATTGATGGCCTGCTTGCCTATGTTCCGGGCGATGACCGCGCAACCGAGCTCTTGAGGCAGATTGCCGAGGCGGGCGTGACAATCGAGCTCGTAGACGGCGACCGCCCGCACCTCGATCGCCTGGGTGCCAGTCTGGCGGACTATTCCGCGGCGGGCAGTCTTATGGCGGAGCAGGCGGCAAATCTGGTCCACGCTTCTGGGGCTGACGCCCGCGTGCTCCTGTTGGCGGGCGACCCTTATACCGACTCGCACTATCTGACCGCCCGCGCCTTTCATAATTACCTGCGCGAGCACGATATTCCATGGCGGGTTGAGGACCTTGCCGGTGCCCATGCGCAAGTCAAACAGCTCGAGCGCGAGCTTGAGCAGCGCTTGAGTGCGCCGGATGCTCCCGAGCTCATCTGTAGCGTTTTTGCCGTTGGTTCCGAGGTGGTCGCCGATGCGCTTGTTTCGAGCGGCAAGGCCGGCAAGGTCATGGTGATCGGCAACGACCTGTTCCCCGAGAGCGCCCTGGCCTTACGCCGTGGCATTTTTACCAATATCGTCTATAAGGACCCGGTGAGCTTGGCCTACCGTGGTGCCAAGACCTTGGGCGAGTATTTGCTGTGGGGTAAAACTCCGGCGGAGCCCGTGCAGAAGGGTGCTGTGGAGATGGTGTTTGCCAGCAACGTCGACCGCTACTGCGAGCTTGCGGGAATTTAGCCGTTTGGTCAGGTACCCCCTCTTGCGGCGTGCATTTTTTGGAGTATTCAGCAATGGCGTGTTCCGAAAGAGGCTCAGAACGACTGTTTTAAGTGCCTCCGATGGCGTAAATCGCCATCGGAGGCACTTTTTTATGCCGATCGGGCGCGATATGCGCATCAAATAGGGCGTCGAGGACGGTGCGCAGTACGCCCCGATGCTGAATATTCCCAAAAATGTACGCCGAGACATGACCCACCTGAGCAAAAACGCCCAGGTTCGGTGTTCGGGGACGTTAGTCCATCCGCAATGCATGCGTGTCACGGCTCCAACAACCGTTGAACGGACAAAATCGACCGTTCACCCCATGGTGGTTAGGTGAACGTTCACCTTTTAAGTCGCAATGAATTAGTATAGTGAACGTTCACCTAGAGGATAACGAGCGCATCGTGTGCCCGCTCCGCCAACAAAGGGGTTGTTTGATGAAAAACTTCATGGACGATCAGGATTTCCTGCTGAGCACCAAAACCGGCGAGGAACTGTTCCACAACTTTGCCGAGGGTATGCCCATCGTTGACTACCACTGCCACATTTCTCCCAAGGAGATCTGGGACGACAAGCGTTTTGAGAACATTACCGAGGTTTGGCTGGGCGGCGACCACTACAAGTGGCGCCTAATGCGTGCCAACGGCGTCGACGAGCGCTTCATTACCGGCGATGCCCCTGCTCGCGAGAAGTTCCAGAAGTGGGCCGAGACCCTGGGCCGCTGCGTGGGCAACCCCGTCTTTGAGTGGAGCCACCTGGAGCTTAAGCGTTACTTTGGCTACGAGGGCGTCCTGAACGGCAAAACCGCTCAGGAGGTCTGGGACCTTGCCAACGCCAAGCTCGCCGAGGCCAGCTTTACCTGCCGCAACCTCATCAAGCAGTCCAACGTCCGCATGATCTGCACTACCGACGACCCCGCCGACAGCTTTGAGTGGCACAAGAAGATTGCCGCCGACGACAGTTTTGACGTTCAGGTCGTTCCCGCCATGCGCCCCGATGCCGCCCTGCGCATCGAGCGTGGCCAGGAGTTCGCCGACTACTGCAAGCATCTCTCCGAGGTTGCTGGCGTTGAGATCAGCGACTTCGAGGGCATGAAGGCTGCCATCTCCAAGCGCTACGACGTTGCCCACGAGCTGGGCTGCCGCGCTTCCGACCACGCGCTCGACTACGTTATGTACGTTCCGGCTACCGCCGACGAAATCGAGACTATCTTTGCCAAGGGCCTTGCCGCCGAGCCGCTTACCGAGGACGAGGTCCTCAAGTACAAGACGGCCTTTATGCAGTTCGTCGCCGGCGAGTATGTCCGCCTTGGCTGGGCCATGCAGCTGCACTTTGGCTGCAAGCGTGACAACAACCGCGCTATGTTCGCCAAGCTCGGTCCCGACACCGGCTACGACTGTATCTCCAACTACACGCCGTCCGACCAGCTGGCCGATTTCCTCAACTCCATCCAGGAGTCCACGGGTCTGCCCAAGACCATCCTGTACAGCCTGAACCCCATCGACAACACCATGATCGATACCGTGATAGGCTGCTTCCAGGAGGCTCCGACCGCCGGCAAGATCCAGAACGGCTCTGCCTGGTGGTTCAACGACAACGAGGTCGGTATGCGCGAGCAGCTCACGGCTCTGGCTAACGAGGGCGTGCTGGGCAACTTTGTGGGCATGCTTACCGATTCCCGCTCCTTCCTGTCCTACCCGCGTCATGAGTACTTCCGTCGCGTGCTGTGCGGCGTGATCGGCGAGTGGGTCGAGCAGGGCAAGTATCCGGCCGACATGGAGCTGCTGGGAGCCATCGTGCGCGACATTAGCTACAACAACGCGGTCCGCTACTTTGGCTTTGACCTGGATACCGTCGAGGCCTAAACCCGCATCGAATCACACCGAACTCGGGAGCGCCGTTGCCACACGCGGCGCCCCCGTTTTGCCTGCACGCTAACAGCAATCTAAGGAGAGACATCGATGGAGAACATCAGCTACGAGACGCTCGAGAAGATCGGCTACAAGGGCTACCTGCTGCCCAAGGACGCGCCCGAGAAGGTTCTGCAGTTTGGCGAGGGCAATTTCCTGCGCGCCTTCGTCGACCGCTTCTTTGACATGGGCAACGAGGCAACCGGCTGGAACGGCAAGGTTGTCATGGTCCAGCCCATCAGCGGTGCCTTTGGCTTTGCCGACGGCATTAACGCTCAGGATGACCTGTACACCGTGCTGGTGCGCGGCAAGGAGAGCGGCAACACGGTCGACGAGTCCCGTGTGATCAGCGCCTGCAGCCGCTGCCTCAATCCGTATCGCGAGGACGACTACCGCGCCATGATGGAGGTCGCCGTCTCCGACGATTTGGAGATTATCGTCTCCAACACCACCGAGGCCGGTATCGCCTACGATCCGTCCTGCAAGGCCGACGACATGCCGCCCGCGAGCTTCCCCGCCAAGCTTGCCCAGGTGCTCCACACCCGCTGGGCCGCCGGCAAGCCGGGCGTCATCGTGCTCGCCTGTGAGCTCATCGATCACAACGGCGAGGAGCTGCTGCGCATCATGAACCAGTACGTGAGCGACTGGGGCTGGGAGGACGAGTTTGCGCAGTGGATGGCCAACGACTGCACCGTCTGCACCACGCTCGTCGACACTATCGTCCCCGGCCGTATCCGCGACCCCAAGGAGGCCGCTGCCGTGGCCGAGCGCCTAGGCTACGAGGATCCCTTCCTGGCCGTGCGCGAGCCCTTCCAGATGTGGGGTATCCAGGGCGATGAGTCGCTCAAGGAGCGTCTGCCCTTCGTGAAGGCCGGCCTGCCGGGCGTCTTTGTGACCCCCGATGTCACCCCGTACAAGAAGCGCAAGGTCCGCATCCTCAACGGCGCCCACACTGCCTTTGTTCCGGGTTCCTGGGTTGCCGGCTTTGACATCGTGCGCGATTGCATGCATGACGAGACCGTTCGCGGCTTCATGAACACCATGCTCTACGACGAGGTCATCCCGACGCTTGCCGCCGATCTTGATGTCGAGGACTGCAAGGCCTTTGCCGCCGCCGTCGAGAACCGCTTCGACAACCCGTTTATCGACCACGCGCTGCTCTCCATTTGCCTCAACTCAACCGCCAAATGGCGTGCTCGCGACCTGCCCACGCTCAAGGACTATGTTGCCGAGACCGGCAACCTGCCCAAGTGCCTGGCGACGAGCCTCGCTACGCTCATTGCCTTCTATACGCAGGAGCTCGTTGCTCGCGAGGGCGATGGCCTGCACCTGCGCCGCGCCGACGGCACCGAGTACACCGCTCAGGACGATGCCTTCGTGCTCGATTTCTACGCCGCCCACGCCGGTGCAGACGATGCCGAGCTGGTGCACGACGTGCTCAGCAACGAGCAGATGTGGGGCGAGGACCTTACGCAGATCGCCGGCCTTGAGGAGTTTGTCGTCAACGCGCTTGCCGTTGTGCGCGCCGAGGGCGCCAAGCAGGCATTTGCCAACGCCCAGGCCTAAATCCTTCTGTGCGCCCGCCGGGCAACTGGCGGGCGCCCGCTGACTTCTGCTCAACCTGTAGGGTTAGGACCATTTGTAATGAACACTATCCAGATCAATCCGGCCGATAACGTGATCGTCGCGCTGTCGCCGCTTGCCAAGGGCACCGCCGTCGCGGTTCCCGGGGTGGGCGAGGTCGTTGCCGCGGAGGATATTCCGCAGGGCCACAAGATGGCCGTGCGTGCCATTGCGGCGGGGGAGGACGTCGTCAAGTACGGTCTTCCTATCGGCCACGTGACGGGCGACATCCAGCCCGGTCAGTGGCTTCATACGCATAACGTCAAGACCAACCTTTCGGGCGAGGTCGAGTACGCTTACAACCCGACGCATCCGGTCGTTGAGCCGGTTGAGCCCGAGACCTTTATGGGCTTCCGCCGCGCTGACGGCCGCGCCGCCACGCGCAACGAGCTGTGGATCATCCCCACGGTCGGCTGCGTCAACGAGGTCGCACGTGCCATGTGCGAGCAGGCTCAGGATCTGGTCGAGGGCTCGCTGGAGGGCGTTTACTACTTCCCGCATCCCTTTGGCTGCTCACAGACCGGTGCCGACCATGCCCAGACGCGCCGCTTGTTGGTGGCGCTCTCGCGTCACGCAAACGCTGCGGGTGTGCTGTTCCTGTCCCTCGGTTGCGAAAACTGCACGCACCAGCAGGTACTCGACGAGCTCGGTGACTTCGATCGCGAGCGCGTTCGATTCCTCGCCTGCCAGGATGTAGCCGACGAGCAGGTCGAGGGTCACAAGATCCTGTCCGAGCTTGCCGACCTGGCCAAGCAGGCCAAGCGTGAGCCCATTCCTGCCTCCGAGCTGGTCATTGGCCTTAAGTGCGGCGGCTCTGACGGTCTTTCGGGCATTACCGCCAACCCCACGATCGGTCGCGTGAGCGATATGGTCGTCGCCCGCGGCGGCACGTCGGTGCTCACCGAGGTTCCCGAGATGTTTGGCGCGGAGAGCATTCTGCTCGATCGCTGTGAGAGCCAGGACGTCTTTAACGCAGCTGCCGACATGCTCAACGGCTTTAAGGACTACTTTATCAGCCACGGGGAGGTCGTCTATGAGAACCCGAGCCCCGGCAACAAGGACGGCGGCATTACCACGCTCGAGGACAAGAGCTGCGGCTGCGTGCAAAAGGGCGGATCTGCCCCCATCGTCGACGTGCTGCCGTATGCCGGTCAGGCTACCAAGCATGGCCTGAACATGCTGTGCGGCCCGGGTAACGACATGGTATCCACCACGGCCCTGACGGCTGCCGGCTGCCACGTAATCCTGTTCTCGACCGGCCGCGGCACGCCGTTTGGCGCACCGGCGCCTACACTCAAGGTGTTCACCAACCAGCGTCTGTGCGACCACAAGGCCAACTGGATGGACTTTAACGCCGGCGTGGTCGCCACGGGCGAGCGTACACTCGACGAGGCTGCCCACGACCTGTACCAGCTGGTGCTAGAGACGGCGAGCGGCAAGCTTACGAGTGCCGAGCGCCGCGGCTGTCACGAGATCAGCATCTGGAAGGACGGCGTCTGCCTGTAGCGGTAAATGGGTTCGCATAGGGCGCTATTGACCATGGCCCCGTCGGGAGTGTTCCCGGCGGGGCCATGTTTGTTCTGTCTGTTCGGGCGTGTCTTTCTGAGGGTACGGGAGCGGCGAAAACAATAAACGTTCACCTAATCGACCTCAAATTTAAACCCACTCAATACCCATGTAATCGTGATTTTTTTCAAGTCAGATGTCCGTTTAACGGCAAAAAACGACCGTTCAAGGATAATATAGAAGTGAACGTTCACCTATCATACGCAATCGCGCATAATCTAGCTAAACGTTCACCCTACGAGTGGGCGATATGCAGACAGACATCGGTATGGACTCCAATGTCTTGTTACAAGACAATCGAGAAAAGAGAGGGAGCTCGATGACTAACAAGATCGGTAAAAAGCGCAAGATCACATTCTGGACGCGCTTGGGCTTTGGTATGGGCGGCATGCTCAACTCCGGTGCCCTGAGCTTTACGCACAGCTACATGGTGCTGTTCCTGTCCACGGAGTGCGGTCTGTCCGCAGGCGAGGCTGCGCTGATCAGCTCGTTCGCCATCTATCTCAACGCCATTCTGTGCCCGCTCATGGGCTTTGTGGCCGATAACTTCTACGCTACTAAGATCGGCCGCATCTTTGGCCGCCGCCGTTTCTGGATCTTGCTGGCTATCCCGATGATGGTCGCCGAGCCGCTCATCTTTGTGGCTACGCCGTTTGGTTTCCCGTACTACTTTGTGTTGTACCTGATCTACAACGTCGCGTACACGTTCTGCACCGCCAACCTGTCGCCGCTTACCATCGAGATGACCGATGACTTCAAGGAGCGTACGTACCTCACCGGCTACAAGCACCTCTTTGGTAACGCCGCCGGCTTCCTGATGGCAGCACTCGTCGGCTTTGGCTTTGGCACCTTCGGCGAGACCAACCCGTTCAGCTACTTCATTATTGCTACGATTAACGCTTCGGTCATGGCAATCTCGCTGCTGTGCGTGTACCTGTCCACGTGGGAGCACACCCCCGAGGAGGTCGCTCAGGAGAAAATCGAGAGCGTCGGCGAGGGTATCAAGAAGTTCTTCATCGACGTTGTCTCCACCTTCCGCAACAAGTCCTTCCGCAAGGTCCTGTATGCACAGGTCTCCACGAAGCTCGCTGCTGCCTGCTGGTCTGCCTGCCTGTCCTTCTTCATCGTCTACTGCCTGCAGATTCCTAAGTCCTACGAGTCCGTGATGGAGATGCCCGGCAAGGTCGTCGCTATCGTCTGCACCGCTATCTGGGTCGCCCTCATGGCCAAGAAGGGCTTCCACAAGTCTTGGTACCTGGCCAACGTCGGTTGCGCTGCGTGCATCATCGCCTACAACTACTTCGCCTTTGGTCAGATCAACGGCACCTCCACGGTCGCCATCGCCATGATCGCCTACCCCATCATCTTCGCCATCTGGAAGTTCTTCTACGTTGGCTTCCAGTATCTGCCCGATGTTCTGCTCAACTACATCCCCGATGTCGATGAGCTCATCACCCTGCGTCGTCGCGAGGGCATCTACAGCTCCGCACAGCAGCTCTGCCAGCAGATTGCCCAGGCTGTTGCCGTCAACGTATGGGCTATCGTCCTTGCTGCCTCCGGCTTCATTCAGACCGCCGGCAACAGCGACGCCGTGACCCAGCCCGCCACCGTGCCTCTGTACATCTGCGGCTACATGCTCATCGGCTGCGCCGGCTTCTTCCTGCTCGCGGCCGTCCTTGCCCGCGGCATCAAGATTGACAAGGAGCAGTGCGACATCCTTTGCGACGAGATCCACCGTGTCAAGGAGGGTGGCAAGATGGCCGACGTCAAGCCCGAGGTCAAGGCGCTTTGCGAGGAGCTCTCCGGCTTTAAGTACGAGGACTGCTTTGCCCACAACAATGTTGGCTTCCAGGACGGCAGCGTAATTCCCGCCGAGTAGGGCAGGCGCATCGTCCAAACCACAGGGCCGTGCCACCGGAGATCCACCGGCGGGTACGGCCCTTTTTTAAAAACGAGTAGTATGAACTTCTGATTACATTTGAGGGAGAGACCCATGGAGACGAACGTTATCTGGCGCAATGCCCGCGCGGCCGTTATCGAGCTCGACGATGGCGGCTACTTTACCTGTGCCGATACGTGGGAGATCTTTGTCAACGATGAGCCCGCCGGTACCACGAATACGGTCGAGACCTATGTCGATGGCCTGACCCCCGGCAAGCGCAACCTGATCCGCTTTGTCTGCGGCGAGCGCGAGTTGAGCGTAGGCGTCACCACGCCGGCGGAGCCCTTTACCATCAACGTTCGCGACTGCGGAGCCAAGGGCGATGCCGAGCACGATGACACCACCAACATTCAGGCTGCCATCATGGCCTGCCCCAAGGGCGGGCGCGTGCTGATCCCCGCCGGCAACTACCGCATCAAGTCCCTCTTCCTTAAGAGCAATATCAACATCGAGCTTGCCGAGGGCGCGGTGCTGCTGGCCCGTCACGAGCGCGCGGCGCTTGCCTACATTCCGGGCACGGTCACGGGCGACGAGGGCGCCGGGTATGCCGGCACCGACATGCTGCCCCTGGGCCGCTGGGAAGGCGAGAGCTTTTCGACCTACTGTTCGACCTTTACGGGCCTGAGCGTGCACGACGTGTGCATCTATGGCCGCGGCGCCATCGACGGCCAGACCGATTTTGCCGAGGACAACTGGTGGAACAAGGACTTTAAGAACATCTTCCGTCCCGAGGAGGGCCGCGAGGTCGCCCGCCCGCGCATGATCTTCCTGTCCGAGTGCGAAAACGTGAGTCTTGCCGGCTTTACCGTGCGCAACAGCCCGGCGTGGAATATCCATCCCATTCTGTGCGAGCACGTCGATGCCCTGTGCCTGTCCATCGAGGGTCCCAAGAACTCCCACAACACCGACGGTTTCGATCCCGAGAGCTGCAGTTTTGTCCGCATCCTTGGCTGTCAGTTCTCGGTGGGGGACGACTGCATCGCCATCAAGAGCGGCAAACTGGGCATTGAACCCGAGCTCCGTCCCGCCACGCACGACGTGCTGATCTCGCACTGCTACATGCACGACGGCCACGGCGCCGTGGTGCTGGGATCCGAGGCCGCCGGCGGCATCAAGGACCTCACCGTGAGCAAGTGCCTCTTTGAGCGCACCGACCGCGGCCTGCGCGTCAAGACACGCCGCGGACGCGGCAAGGACGCCGTCAACGAGGGCATCACCTTCGAGCACATTCGCATGGATAAGGTGCTCACGCCCTTCGTGGTTAACTCGTTCTACTTCTGCGACAAGGACGGCAAGACCGACTACGTTCAGTCTCGCGAGGCGCTGCCCGTCGACGACCGTACGCCCGGCTTTGGCGCCACGACGTTTTGCGATATCGAGGCCACCAACTGCCATGCGGCCGCGGCCTATATCACGGGCCTTCCCGAGAGCAAGGTGACGCGCCTGACGTTCCAGGATGTCCATGTGACCTTTGCCGCCGATGCCGAGCCCTTTGTGCCGGCCATGGCCTGCGGCGTGGAGCCCATGGTGCGCCAGGGCATCATCGCGCAGAACGTGAAAGTCCTCGACCTGCAGAACGTGCGCATCGAGGGTCAGGATGGCGACGAGCTGCAGCTGCAAAACGTCGACAAGGTTATCCGCGCGTAGGGTAGTGCTCCTGCACAAGTGAATACGGCATGTTGAGGCGTGCGACGGTCGGGTCTGCCCGGCTGTCGCACGCAATCTATAGGTGCCGGTATTGCACGGTGGGTGTTCTGTGACAGAAAGCGTAATGACAGATGAGTGGTAAAGAACAGCTCTTTGAGGTATCGCTCGAACGCGAAGGCGCGTATCGCAGCATTTCGGCGGCGCTCGAGGCGGCGGAGCGGTGTGTGCCCGATGCGACCGTGCCGGTGCGCGTGCTGGTGGCGCCGGGTGAGTACCGCGAACGGGTCGAAATTCGTCGTCCGCATGTGACGCTCGAGGGCGAGACGGCCGACAGCGTGCGTATCGTGGGAGGCCTGGGTGCCAAGATGCCTTCGGAAGATGGTAGCTGCCAGGATGGAAGACTCGGCACCTTCCGTACGTACACGGTGCTGGTCGATGCCGACGACGTGACGCTTGCGGGTCTAACAATCGAAAACAACGCCGGTGATGGGCGCGAGGTCGGCCAGGCGATTGCCCTGTATGCCGATGGTGACCGCCTGGTTGTCGATGCCTGCTGCATTAAGGGACACCAGGACACGCTCTTTTTGGGGCCGCTGCCGCCGCGCGAGGCCAAGCCGGGCGGCTTTATAGGCCCCAAGCAGTTCGCCCCGCGCCGCGTGGGGCGGCAGTATTTTCGACGTTGCCGGATCGAGGGCGATGTCGACTTTATCTTTGGCGGCGCGCGTGCCTACTTTGAGGGGTGTGAGATTCGCTCGCTCAACCGCGATATGGATGTCAACGGGTATGTAACGGCAGCCTCCACGCCTCAGGGCGAGCCGTACGGATTTGTGTTTCATGGCTGTTCGTTTACAGCCGATGAGGGCATTGCCCCCGGATCGGTCTATCTGGGTCGTCCATGGCGCGAGTGGGCCCAGACCGTTTTGCTCGAATGCTGGCTGGGCCCCCATATTTCACTCGAGGGCTGGTGGGATTGGAATAAGCCAGCGGCACATGACGGCACCCTGTATGCCGGCGGTGCCCTGTTTGGCCCGGCGGGTGATACTGCCGCTTGGGTGCCGTGGGCGCATTGCCTGACCGGTCAGGATTCCGAACGCTATGCGCGTGACCGAGTGCTTGCCGGCACGGATGGTTGGGATCCCGAGGGCGGCGACGGTGATGCGGTAGAGACGGCCGGGCTATCTGCCAATGGCCGCACCGTGCACATCGAGACGTACTACGAGGACGAACCTGCGCTGCGCGCCCGACTGAAGCGCGAGGGGCGCTCGGCCGCATTTACGGGCAAGACTCCCACAGACTTTGAGGCATGGAAGGCTGCGACCAGGACTCGTCTGTACGATATTTTGGGTCTTTCGCTTATGGACCGCGCCCCGATTGAGATTCGTGAGCTCAATCGCGTGCGGGTTGCCGGCAGCATCGTGCGTACTCATGCGGTGTTGCAGGTTGAGCACGATGTGTGGATGCCGTTTTACCTGTTGGAGCCGTCCCGCCCCAAGCTTGACGAGCGGGGACTCAAGCGCTGCTATATCTGCCCGCATGGTCACCAGGGGGCGGGTGCTGCAAGCATAGCCGGCGTTGCGGGCGTGCCGGCGGTCGACGATGCCGTGCGTAAGTTCAATTACGACTACGGTCTGCGTTTGGCGCGCATGGGTTACGTGACCGTCTGCCCCGATGCGCGTGGTTGGGGATACCGTCGTGACTGGAAGGGTCAGGGCGACGACGAGAACAGCTACCTGCGCGGTACGTGTCTGAATCAAGCACGTATGGCCGAGCCGCTGGGTCTTACGGTCGCGGGCCTCAACGCCTGGGACAACATGCGCTTGATTGATTACTTGGAGACACGCGGTGACATTGCCATGGACGACCTGGGCTGCTTTGGTTTTTCGGGCGGCGGTTACATGACGTTGTACCTGTCCGCGCTCGACCCGCGCGTGCGCAAGGCGTTTGTCTCGGGCTATCTGTACGGCGTTGATGATTCGCTACTGCACCTCAACGGCAATTGCAGCTGCAATTACACGCCTGGACTCTGGCGTCTGCTCGACATGGGCGACATTGCATCGCTTGTCGCGCCACGGCCGCTCTTGGTTCAGAGCTGCGAGAAAGACCATCTCAACGGCGCCCGCGGGCTTGCGAACGTAGACGAGCAGCTCGATATCGTTCGCGACGCCTACGCGCTGCTGGGCAAGGACGAAAACCTTCTGCACGAGGTCTGCCCGGGTGGACACCACCTGGGCGTGGCGCATCTTGCCGAGGATATCGAATGGCTCGATTCGCAAGTTGCGGAATGCGCCCACGCATAGCCCCTCGGATGTTGCGAATGAACGGTATGTACCTGTATGACCGCCGGTGTGCGGGTGAGGAGAAGAATATGGAAACGAAAAACTTGAGCGAATTGACCATCTGCTGCTTTGGCGATTCGACCACCTGGGGCGATAACGGATGCGGCGGGGGAGGCAACGATATCTCCTGGACTTCGCACCTGGGTGCGCTGCTGGGCGGCGCTACGATCGAGAACTTTGGTATTAAGGGTTCGCGTATTGCCGTCAAGGCCGACCGTAGCGATTCGTTTGTCGAGCGCTTGGACGGCATCGATCACACGGTAGATATCTGCATCGTCTTTGGCGGCGTTAACGACTTTAGCCGTAACGTGCCGCTGGGAGAGCTGGGCAGCACGGACGTGCACGAGTTCTACGGTGCGCTCGACTACCTGATCCGCACCATCACGGCGCGCTCGCCTCAGGCAAAGCTGGTGTTTATGACGCCGTGCAAGACGAGCGGCAAACACGAGAAGGATATTCCGGCAAGCAACGAGGCCAACCATCTGGGCCTGACGCAAGACGCCTATGTGCAGGCGATGCTGGAGGTTTGCGATCGCTACTCGGTGCCGGTGATCGACCTGTATGCGCAAAGCGGCATCAGCCCGTTTTTGCCGGAGCACCGCGAGCTCTACATGCCGGACGGTCTGCATTACAGCCCTGCCGGCTATGAGCGCCTGGCGCATCGCATCGCTGCGGGCCTCACCGCCGTTTGCCGTTAAAAGTTTGCCGTTCACGGGGATTATAGGGTTAACGTTCACCCTATAATCCCCGTTCGCGTTACACTAGGGGAAACGTTCACCCATCAATAACGTCAGAGGGGACAGCAATGGGTTGCAATCAGATTCTGGACCGTTATATCGAGCAGTTGATCGAGACCTCTACGCCTCAGGCGCCGGCCTGGAATATCGAAAAGCTTCGCGCCGGCAAGGAGAACACCTGGAATTACATTGACGGCTGCATGATCAAGGCGCTCATCGAGCTGTACGAGATCACCGGCGAGCAGCGTTACCTGACCTTCGCCGACGACTATATCGACTTCTTTGTCCAGGATGACGGCACCATCAAGCATTACGATCCCCAGGAGTACAACCTCGACAACGTCAACGCGGGCAAAACCCTCTACAAACTCTATGACCTGGTGGGCAAGCCCAAGTACCGTGCCGCCATGGATACCATCTACCGTCAGCTCGAGACCCAGCCGCGTACCAAAGAGGGTGTGTTTTGGCACAAAGCCGTCTACCCCAACCAGATCTGGCTCGACGGCATGTACATGGCGCAGCCGTTCTACATGCAGTACGAGCTGAGCTTCCACAACCGCCGTGCCTGCTCGGATAGCTTCCATATGTTCCAGGTGGTGCACGACCTGATGCGCAACCCCCTCAACGGCCTGTACTATCACGCCTACGACGCGAGCCGCAAGCAGTTCTGGTGCGATCCCGTCACCGGCCTTTCGGCCAACTTCTGGCTGCGCGCCGAGGGCTGGTTCGCCATGGCGCTCATCGATACCTGGGAGCTCATGCCGCCCTCGATGTCGGCCGAGAAGGACGAGATCCGCAAGATGTTCCACGACCTGATCGACGCCATGCTGCCGTATCAGGACGAGAAGACCGGTATGTGGCACCAGGTCATCAACCTGCCCAATATCGCCCCCAACTATCTGGAGGAGTCGGGCAGCGCCATCTTTGCCAACGCCATCATGAAGGGCGTGCGCCTGGGCGTGCTGGGCGAGCGCTACTACCAGTACGGCCGCCGTGCGTTTGACGGCATCTGCGACACGTGCCTGTCCGAGCGCGACGGACAGCTGGCGCTCGACAACATCTGCCTGGTGGCGGGTCTTGGCAACACCGCGCACCGCGAGGGCACGTTTGGCTACTACATGAGCGAGCCCGTCGTCAAAAACGACGCGAAGGGCGTGGCGCCGCTGGTGCTCGCCTATATCGAGACTATGCATCATGACAAGTTGGCCGGTAAGCGCGATCCGCTCGCCCCTTCGGGCGTGTGCTCCATCGATGACCCGTTTGGCGGCTACACGCCGGGCATCAATGCTCATAAGGGGCGTGAATAGCGTGGGGGCCATTACTCCGGGCGTGCGTTTACACGATCTTCCGCAGGGGACCGTCGAGGAACGCATTCGCATGGCAGGAGAGCTGGGCTTTTCGTGCATTCAGCTGCCGAGCAAGGTGCTCTACGCATCAATGGGAATCGATCGATGCGGTCTGACCCGCGAGCTCGCCGAGCATTTGCGTGCGGTGCTCGATGAGGCGGGCGTTTCGGTCGCCGTGCTCGGCTGTTATAAGAATCTGGCGACGCCCGATCGACAACAGCTCACGGATAACTTTGCCGAGTACGAGGCGTGCTTGAACTTTGCTCAGATGCTCGGCGGCTGTCCGGTTGGCACCGAGACCGGTCGTCCCAATGCGCAGAACTGCGTTGCTGGCGACCGTATGACCGACGAGGCACTCGATGCGTTTATGGATGGACTCGCGCGCGTCTGCGAGTGCGCCGAGGCCGTGGGTGGGCAAATACTGATCGAGCCCGGCTGGAACGAGACGGTCAACACGCCAGATCGCTGCCGTGAGGTGCTGGAGCGCGTCCCGAGCCCGGCGCTCGGCGTGATCTACGACCCGGTGTCGCTGCTGCATCCCAGCGTCGTTGGCGAGGCGCAGGAAATCACCGCGCGTATGCTCTACTTATGCGGCAGTAAGATTCGCGTGCTGCACGCCAAGGATTTTGAGGTCGTCGACAACGAGGACGAAGCCGGCTGGTGCGATGGTACGGGTTCTCGCCTGGTGTGCCACGGCGTGGGCGAGACGGGCCGCTATGACTTTGAGCCCGTGGTGGCCTGGGCGGCTGCCGCCTGTTCGGGGATTCCTTGTGTGGTCGAGAACAGCGTGCCGGCGACGGCGGCTAGCTGCCTGGCGACACTCGAGCGCATGTCCGCTCGCTGCGGGGCTCCGCATCGCGAGATATAGCATTGGCTTTTGCCGTGGCGGCATATTGAGTTTGCTTGACTGGGGGCGGCGGTGAAGGGTTTTTATCGTCGCCTCATTGGATTACATCAAAAAGGGGAGTTGCGTGGCTATCCACATTGTCGAAGAGGCGAATCGTTGCCTAGGTTGCAAAAGGGCGTTCTGCCAGCTTAAAGGCTGCCCGGTGCAGACGCCTATTCCGCAGGTCATTGACTTTTTCAAGCAGCGTCGTCTGGAAGAGGCAGGTGAGCTGCTGTTCCAGAACAACCCCATGAGCGCGGTCTGCTCCATGATCTGCAACCATTCGGGCCAGTGCGAGGGCGCGTGCATTCAGGGCCGCAAGGGCGCACCGGTGCATTTCTCGAGCATCGAGAACTATATCTCGACTGCGTATTTGGATCGTAGGGAGTGGAAGCCTGCGCCGTCGTGCGGCAAGCAGGTTGCCGTGGTCGGTTCCGGTCCTGCCGGCATTACCGTGGCCATTAAGATGGCCCAGCTGGGCTGTGCCGTCACGGTGTTTGAGCAACGCCCCGAGATCGGCGGCGTGCTGGAGTACGGCATCCCCGAGTTTCGCCTGCCCCGTGCTCTCGTGCAAAAGTACCGTCACGTGATGTGCTCGCTTGGCGTACGCGTCCGTCCCTCGACCACCATTGGCGGCGCGCTGCATATCGACGACCTGTTGCGCGACGGCTACGATGCGGTCTTTGTCGGTACCGGTACCTGGCGCGCCCGCAAGCTGGGTATTCCCGGCGAGTCGCGTGGTAACGTACTGTTTGGTATCGATTACCTGGTCGATCCCACGAGCGTGGCGATCGGTCAGAACGTGGCGGTTATCGGCGCCGGCAACGTGGCCATGGATGTTGCCCGCACGGCTCTGCGCTCGGGCGCTCGCAAGGTTACCGTGTATGCCCGATCGCGCCATATCTCGGCCATCGATGACGAGGTGGAGCTGACCGAGCTTGACGGTGCCGAGATCGTGCGCGGCAAGGCGATTTGCGCCATCGACGATAACGGTCCGGTTTTCGAGACGGCTATCTTTGACGAGGGCGACAACGTGGTGGGCTACGAGGAAGAACTTGACCATGTGCCCGCCGACACGGTTGTGATTGCGGCCTCGCAGGTGCCCAAGGACAAACTGGTGCTTACGACGGGCGGTCTGGAGACCGACCATCGCGGTCTTCTTTCGGTCGATGAGTGCGGCATGACCACCGTGCCTGGCGTCTTTGCCGCCGGCGACGTGGTCAACGGCCCGCTCACCGTGGTCCATGCCGTAGCCGGCGCCAAGCTCGCCGTCGAAGGCATGACCAGCTATCTGGGCCTCTAACCCACCCCGCCCATCAGTTGCGGTGAAATACGGACTGTTTTGGCTGTCAAAGGCCTTATCTACTCCGTATTCCACCGCAACTTTTTGTGGGCTGAGTAAAAGCCGGGGGAGCGTGCGCGGTCGGGTACGGCGCGGTTACTGCTACGATAGATAGGTCAGTAACTGCCGCCGAGCGGCTCAAACGAAAGGAACCCTGTATGGAGTCTTCCGCCTACCCGATGCTCTTTAGCCCGATCAAGGTCGGTACGACCGAGGTCAAGAACCGCGTCTTTATGCCGCCGGTGTCCACGAACCTGGCCGATCATGGCTATGTGACCGACGACTTGGTCGATCATTACCGTGCCCGTGCCAAGGGCGGCGTGGGCCTCATCATCACCGAGGTCGTGACGGTCGAGCCCACCTATACCTATCTACCGGGTGACATGTGCTGCTACGACGACACGTTTATCCCTGGCTGGGAAAAGCTCGCCGCGGCCGTCCACGAGTATGGCTGCAAGATCATGCCGCAGCTCTTCCACCCCGCCTACATGGCCTTTAACATTCCGGGCACGCCGCGCCTGATCGCTCCGTCCTTTGTGGGCCCGTCCTATGCCCGCGAGGCGCCGCGCCCCATCACGGTCGATGAGATCCACGAGCTCACGCATCAGTTTGGTGACGCTGCTGTGCGCATGCAGAAGGCCGGTGTCGACGGCGTCGAGGTCCATGCGGCACACGCCCACGGCATGCTCGGCGGCTTTTTGACCCCGCTCTATAACAAGCGCACCGACGAGTACGGCGGCTCGCTCGACGCCCGCATGCGCTTCCTGCTCGAGGTCATCGCCGAGATTCGCGAGCGCTGCGGCAAGGACTTTATCATCGACGTCCGTATCTCGGGCGACGAGTACACCGATGGCGGCCTGACCCTCAACGACATGATCTACGTCTCGCGTCGCCTGGAGAAGGCCGGCGTCGACATGATTCATGTGTCGGGCGGCACCACCATCAAGCGCGGTTCCGCCATTCCCGCCGCCGGCACGCAGCAGGCCTCGCACGCCGCCTGCTCGCGCGAGATCAAAAAGCACGTCAACATTCCCGTTGCCACGGTCGGCCGCATTAACGAGGCATGGATCGCCGAGGAGCTGATCGAGGACGGCGCTGCCGACATTTGCATGATGGGCCGCGCCAATCTGTGCGATGCCGAATTCTGCAACAAGGCTGCTGCCGGCAACGCCGACGACATCCGCCCCTGCATCGGTTGCCTGCGCTGCCTGAACGGTATCATGTTTGGCAAGCGCATCTCCTGCACCGTCAACCCGGACGTGGAGCGTGACGAGGCTGGCTACGAGCCTGCCGCCGAGGCAAAGAACGTGCTCGTTGTGGGTGCCGGTCCCGCGGGCATGGAGGCAGCCTATATTGCCGCCAAGCGCGGCCATAACGTGGTGCTCGTGGATAAGCAGGACGAGCCGGGCGGCGAGATGCGCATTGCGGCCGTTCCGCCGGCAAAGCAGGAGCTCACGCGCGTGATCAAGTATCAGTACCGTCGCCTGGCCGAGGCCGGCGTCACGTGCGTCTTCGGTACCGAGCTTTCGGCCGAGGACATCCAGCGCGACTACGCGGGCTACGAGGTTGTCCTGGCTTATGGCGCCGAACCCATCGCCCCGGCCTTTATGCAGGGATTTAAGCAGGTCATGACGGCTGACGACCTGCTGGGTGGCAAGGCTTTCCCGGGCAAGAAGATTGTCATCGTGGGCGGCGGCACCGTCGGTTGCGAGACGGCCGATTACCTGGCCCCGTTGGTCAACGATCTGTCGCCGGCAAACCGCGACATCACCGTTATCGAGATGACCAAGACGCTCGCCGCCAACGAGGGTGGTGCCGGTCGCGCGGTGCTCATCACGCGCATGCTCTCCAAGGGCGTCCATGTGCTAACCGAGGCCAAGGTGACCGAGATCACCGAGGATGCCATCAGCTACGAGAAGGATGGCGAGGCCCACACCATCGCCGATGCCGATACGCTGGTGCTCGCCATGGGCTATCGTCCCAATACCAAGTTGGCCGACGACCTTGCCGCTGCCGGTGTTGCCACCCACGTGCTGGGCGATGCCAACAAGTGCGGCAACATCCGCGATGCCATCGGCGATGGCTACAAGGTTGCCTGCGAGCTGTAGGCTCTCGGCAAATAGGGGAGCGGCCGCCTTGCGGTGGCTCAAGCGATAGCCAATCAAAAAAGGCGCCGCGACACATGGATTGTCGCGGCGCCTTTTGTCTGGCGGCTTGTTGGGGGGGCGGTGCGCCCCGTGGACCTTATTACAGCCCCAAGAGCTCCTTGACCTTGGCGATGATGGCCTCGTCGGTGGCGTTGGCAAAGAAGTACTCCTGGAAGTGCTCGCCAGCGAGGGCGCCCTTCACCAGATCCTGATCGATTTCGCCCAGGACGTCGACGAGCGGACGCATGGTCACAGCGCGCACGCCGTCGAGAATCTTCTTGTTGCGCTGCTCGGGCTCAACGCGCTCGGCGGGGTAGCCGTTGCCCGAACCAAAGCCAAAGAGCTTCTCGAAGGTGTACTCGAGGTTGAGCTCCTGGCCCCAGCCGTTCTTGAGGGCGAAGGGCATGGCGACGGCATTGCCATCGTTGACCTGGGCAAAGGTGTAGGCATCCAGCGGGTCGGCAACATGGCCGCACAGCACGCCGGGGAAGGAGTTGCAGGCGAGCATGGCGCCCTCGCCGGTGCCGCAACCGGTCACGACGTAGTCGGCAGCGCCGGAGTTGAGCAGCACGGCAGCAAGAATGCCGTTCTGCACGTAGGTGAGGGGCTTGGAGTCGGCGTCGGCATACATGCCATAGTTAAAGACGGTGTGCCCCATGGGCTCGACAACCTTCTTAAGGGCAGCCTCGATCATAGGGTTCTTGGAGTTCTGAGAATTCTCGTTGATTAGAGCGATCTTCATTTGAGTTAACCTTTCAACTAAATCTTCCAGTTTTTTGTTTCTGTGCGCGGGCGGCGGCAAAGCCAATCCGCGATGAGCTATGCGGGCGGTCGGCAGTTAAGTCTGTCGCGAGTTCCGCACGCAAAGGAAAGCACTTAATGTGCTTTCCGTCTTGCGCAGGACTGTTCGAGCAGCAGACTTAACTGCCGACCGCCTCGCCCGGTTTCCTTATTGCGGCTGTTTGCCGATGTATGCGAGGATGCCGCCGTCCACGTACAGAATGTGCCCGTTGACGAAGTTCGATGCGTCGGAAGCCAGGAACACGGCGGGGCCCTTCAGGTCCTCGGGCGTGCCCCAACGGGCGGCCGGCGTCTTGGCAATGATGAACTGGTCAAACGGGTGGCGTCTGCCGTCGGGCTGCGTCTCGCGCAGCGGTGCGGTCTGCGGCGTGGCGATGTAGCCGGGCCCAATGCCGTTGCACTGGATATTGGCCTCGCCAAACTCGGAGCAGATGTTCTTGGTGAGCATCTTGAGTCCGCCCTTGGCGGCGGCATAGCCCGCGATGGTCTCGCGGCCGAGCTCGCTCATCATGGAGCAGATGTTGATGATCTTGCCGTGACCCTTGGCGATCATGCCCGGCAGGCAGGCCTTGGACACGATAAACGGGGCATTGAGGTCGATGTCGACGACGCGACGGAAGTCCTCGGCGCTCATGTCGAGCATCGGGGTGCGCTGGATGACGCCTGCGTTGTTGACCAGAATGTCGGGCGTGGTGCCAAAATCGGCCTCGATCTTGGCGATGAGCTCGGCGACGACGGCCTCGTCGGTGACGTCGGCAACATAGCCGTGAGCATCAAAGCCCAGCTCGCGGTAGTGCTTCTCGGCCTCGGCGACCTTGTCGGCGTGACGGGCGTTAAAGGCGATCCTGGCGCCGGCTTCGCCGAGTGCCTCGGCCATGGCCATGCCGATGCCATAGGTGGCGCCGGTCACGAGCGCGACCTTGCCGTCCAGGCGGAAGCTGTCCATAAGGTTAGACATTACAATCCTTCCAAAAGAAACGTTCATCTATATAAGTCTTGCTTCTATTACAAGTTCAGTATAGGAGAAGCGGAGGAATTAAAAGTCAGGTTTTCCTAGAATCAGGTGAACGTTCACTTTTAAAAGGTGAACGGTTGCAGCCGCTCGTCGCGATATCTGCTACATGGAGTAGCGCCCGTGCGCATCGCATTTCTCCTCTCATAGATGCGCGGCGCAAGAGGTCCCGAGTTCAACACGAGCTCGGGGCCTTTTTGTTTGGATTACGGACGCATTGCCGGACGAAAACACTATGCGTTTGGTAAATAGTCGTATGAACGTGAAATTTGTATCTAGTTTCCGTACGCAAATAAGACGAAAACAGTTTGCGTCTGATTCTAAGCCGTACGCAAATGTTTTTCGTCTTATAATACGGTTCAGATGAGCATGAAAAGGAGAAGGACCGTACGTATGGTTGTCAGAGAGAGTCCTACCGTCGAATACAAGGAAAGCGTAACGCCGACGTTTCTTAAAACGGTGAGCGCCTATGCAAACTACGGGACGGGCAAGATAGAGTTTGGCGTTGACGACGGTGGTGTTGCAGTCGGTCTTTCTGACCCGGTTGCGGAGTGTCTGCGCATCGAGAACATGATTAATGACAGTCTGGATCCTGCGCCTCGTTACACGCTCGAGCTCGACGAGAACCGCGGAACTGTAACGCTTACGGTTTACGAGGGGCAGGACAAGCCCTATCGAAGCAAGGGGAAGGCCTACAGGCGAAATGATTCGGCGACGGTAGAGGTCGACCGTTTTGAATACGGCAGGCTGACGCTCGAAGGCAGCAATCTGACGTTCGATGCGCTCACCTCGGCTCGCCAGGACCTGAGTTTTCATACGCTCGAACACAAGTGCATCGAGCATCTAGGCATTTCTGAGCTCACGTCGGATATCATGCGAACGCTTCGCCTGCTCGGCAAGGATGGCTATACCAATGCCGCGGCGATATTGGCGGATAACAACGAATTTCCGGGCATCGACTGCGTTCGTTTTGGCGACACCGAGGACGTGCTTTTAGATCGTGAGACGACGACGGGCCTGTCTGCAATTGAGCAGGTTGATAGAGCAGTTGCCATGTTCGCGCGCTACTATCGTTATGAGCGCATCGAAGGTGTCGAGCGTGTTCAGACCGACCGGATTCCCCTCGAGGCATTCCGCGAGGCAGTTGCAAACGCTCTAGTGCATCGGACGTGGGACGTGCAAGCGAATGTTCAGGTTGCTCTGTATGATGATCGCGTCGTTGTGACTTCACCCGGGTCGTTGCCCGCTGGCTTGACGACGGAGCAATACCTGTATGGACAGATATCCGTGCTCAGAAATCCCATCGTTGCCGAGGTCTTCTTAAAGTTGGACTATATCGAGAAGTTTGGAACGGGAATTGCGCGCATTAGGCGTGCCTATCGCGATTCGATTAATCAGCCGGTCTTTGATATTCGTGGCGGCGTGGTAGCTGTCGCGTTGCCCGTTACCGATGCCTTTGAAGGGTCTGGAGAAGAGGCTCAGGTTCTTAAGGCCTTGTCGGGCGGACGAATTATGTCGCGAAGTGAGATTGAGAAACAGACGGGGCTGAGCCGTGCGCGAACATTGTCCGCGCTCGAATCTCTGCTCAGCCGAAACGCGATCATGAAACAGGGGACAGGCCGCGCCACGAAATACGAGCGAGCGTAGTCCGAAAGACCTGTGTTACCAGGCAGGCCCCAAGCCGCGAATGGCTTGGGGCCTTTTGCATGCCGGCTGGCAATGGACCAATTTATGTCAAGTTATAGCAACATATAGCTCCGCTTGCGGGGTTTGCGACGGGCTATTCCTCATCGTCCGTATAGCGCGTGCGTCGTTATTTGCGACATCGATATGCCGGGCACTCGAGCCTCGTTTGCTCCGCGGCTGTTCGCTATTTGGCGCCAAACGCCATGCGGACGAATCGCTGGGCAAACAGCTTGTTGGCGAAGTTGATGATGTGGCCCAAGAACAGTGCCGAGATGGCGGTGGTTACGCCAAAGCCGCCTAAGTTGTGCATGCATACCAGCGACAGCGTGAGCGAGGCGGCGACATGCGAGCAATCGAACATGACCTTTACGTCTCCAAAACGGCGCTTGAGCTTTTCCGCAATGACCTGCACCAAGCCGTCGGGTGCGTTGGGGACAACGCCCATGTTGACGACGAGACTGACGCCAAATGCGGTGATAGCGAGGGAGAGCAGCATGGTCGCAACCTGCGCGGGGAGCGCCGTGGGATGCAGCGGGTTGAACGCCATGAACAGATCGGTGAAGCCGCCCATTAGCGTTGAAAAGCAAAGCTCGAGCAAAATGCGCGGTTGAAATTCGCGTCGCAAGATGGCGAGCTGCGCCGCGATGTAAGCGACATAGGTAGTTGTAATCCAAAAGCCGAGCGTCTTGCCCGTGAGCATGGATAGGGTCGTGGCAAAGCACGTGAGCGCGGCGACGCCCAGGCCAGATGCCGTCTGGAGGCTCATACCGAGTGCCAGCACGGCAACGCCCGCCAGATACATCAGCATTCTTATGACGGTATGACGCCAGTCGATCTTCTCGCCATGCATGATGATGAGCGGTCGCATGCTGCTGCATCCTTTCGATTGAAGGATATTTAAAGAGAAATGTCTGACCTGGGCCGGCAAAAAGAGGGTTATCGGAGGCACTGCCTCAACGGCAGAAAAGCCGGCCCCATGGTCAGTCGTCTAGGAATGTCTCGTTGTGCCAGAATGGGACTGAAGGGCTCAACGAGACGGGAAGAAAGCAAATGGCATGGCATGGGCAATAGGATGCCAAGATGGTAGGGTGCGTCTTAGCATCCTATTGCCCAGGCTTGACGAAATCGGTTTCGTTGAGATTTAGTATACGCATGGGAATCCATTTGCAAAGCGAAATAGAAGAAATTAGGTGAACGTTCACCTAATTGCAACAACTTATCGGTCAAAAGCCGAATCCCGGCCCTACCCCTCAAACATCGCCGTGGGATGGGGGATGCGATAGTATTACGTGGAGTTATTCGACAAACCGTGGGCTTCATCCGAGGGCTTTATGGAACAGCACCAGCATTATCAGAGCCTGCAAGATCAGGCATACAACGCATTACGCTCCAAGATCATCTATGCCGAGCTCAAGCCCGGCACGCGCCTTTCGGCGATTGGTCTGGAAAAGGAGACGGGGATCGGGCGCACGCCAATTCGCGAGTCCTTTGTGCGCCTGCGCGAGCAAGAGCTGGTGGAAACGCGTCCCAAGAGCGGCACCTACGTCTCTAAGATCAGCATGGAACACGCCGAGAATGCCTGTTTCTTGCGCGAGAAACTCGAAAGAAGCGTACTCATTAAATGTTGTTCGGCTGCCACGTCCGAGCAAAAGCATCGGCTCGAGCAGATTCTTGCCGAGTCCGAGTCGCTCGACCATAGCGAGACGCGTCGCTTTTTCGACTTGGATAACCTGTTTCATGAGACGTGTTTTGAGATTGCCGGTCGTCACATGCTGTGGGATTGGATGAAGAGCGTCAACACGCATTTTGAGCGATACAACTGGTTGCGTATGGTGTCGCAGGATCTGGATTGGGAGCCGATTCGTCGACAACATCGTCGGATTCTCGAGGCCATTAAGAGGGGCGATACCGACACGGCGAGCTACCTGGCAGAGACGCACTTGCACCTGATGCCCGAGGAGCAGGGTCCGGTTATCGCCTTGCATCCCGACTACTTTGAGCTGTCCAAAGACTCGGCCATCTAACTCGCCCCTACATTAGTTGCGGTGAAATAAGGATTGTTTTGCGGCTCTGACGGCGTAAACAGTCCCTATTTCACCGCAAGTGCTGGGACACATCGGGGCATGAAAAAGCTGCGGCGCCGCTTGGAGGAAAAGACCGGAAGCAAGGGTCCATTCCTTCAGGCGGCGCCGCAGCTGTTTTGGTGGCTCGGCTTTTGTCGAAGTGGCTCAGCTGGGCGCGACTACCAGCCGAGTAGGAAAAGCGGCTCGGGGGCGTGTCGCTTCCGTCACGTTCTATCAGCATACAAGACGGTTTTGGTTCTTGTTCGTGACGGAAACGGCGCGCTTCCGAGCCGCTTTAAAAGAAAGGGGGCGAGGTCTAGGACACGCCCCCTTTCACGATAGAGAGCTAAACCTAGCCGCGGACCTTCTTGACGACGTCCATGGCCTCGCGGGCGATCTGCTCGACCTTGGAGAAGTCGCCGTCGGCGAACAGAGCCGGCTTGACCATCCAGGTGCCACCACAGGCGATGATGGCGCTGGAGCTCAGGTACTCCTCGACGTTGGCGGTGCTCACGCCGCCGGTGGGCATAAAGCGATGACCGACAAACGGAGCGGCGAGGGCCTTGATGGTGTTCAGGCCACCATACTGAGCCGCGGGGAAGAACTTGGTGATCTTGAGGCCCAGGTTCTCGGCCGCGGTGACCTCGGAGGGGGTCACGGTACCGGGAAGGACGGGCAGGTCGATGTCGATGCAGTGCTTCACGACGTCCTCGTTGTAGCCCGGGGAGACGATGAACTTGGCACCGGCGGCGCGGGCCTGCTCAACCTGCTCGACAGTCAGGACGGTGCCGGCGCCAACGCACATCTCAGGCTCGGCCTCGGCCATGGCGGCGATGCACTCGGCGGCGCAGGCGGTGCGGAAGGTGACCTCGGCGGACTTCATGCCTGCTGCCATAAGGGCGTGGGCGAGCGGAGCGGCGTCCTCGACCTTGTCGAGCACGACGACCGGCACGATGCCCAGGGACTCAAGCGTGGTGTAGAACTGATCGAACATGATGTTCCTTTCGATGTACGGCGCGCGCGGGCGCGTGATTGCCAAATATGCTGGTCATGAGCCGGTTTTGGATTGGTTATCGGAGGCACTGCTTGGGGTCACAAGCAATTCCAAAACCGGCTGCGCGACCAGTCGTGTAGGAAATGCCAGGCAAAACCGGAATGGGACTGGTGGTTTTGCCCGACCGGAGGAATCGGGGAGCGGGCCGCAGAGGTATGGGTATGGAAAGCTGCGGCCCGCGGAATGGGGACGGCTTAGCGCGCGACGCGAGTGCCACCGTCGGCGGCGGATGCCACGGCTGCGATCTCGTCTGCGGTCACCAGGTTGGAATCGCCCTTGATGGTGAGCTTGAGGATCGAGGCCGCAATCGCGTAGTTGACGGCGTCCTGCGGGTCGAAGTCGTTGATGAGGGCATGGACGAGGCCGGCGTTAAAAGCGTCGCCGGCGGCAACGCCCTCGAGCACGTGCACATCGTGAGCAGGGGAGAACCAGTGCTCGCCGCTCTCGGCGTCAAAGAGCATGCCCATCCAGATGGAGCGCTCGACGCAGGAGATGTTGCGGACGACCGAGGCAACCTTCTTGCAACCGTACTCGGCGCAGATCTGACGGGCCATCTCGACGTAGGTGTCGCGCTCCTCGATGCCGTGGGCAAGGGAGCCGGAGACGCAGGTCATACCGAGACCGGCAGGAGCGTCCTCGTCGTTGGCAATGCAGATGTCAACGAGCGGCAGGAGTTCCTTCATGGTGGCCTGCGACTTCTCGGGCGACCACATCTTGCCGCGATAGTTCACGTCGCACACGGTGGTGATGCCTTTGGCGCGGCAGGCGGTGAGGGCATCCTTGCAGGCGGCGGCCATCTCGTCGGAGACGGCGGGCGTCACGCCGGAGAAGTAGAAGACGTCGATGCCCTTGAGGATCTCGTCCCAGTCAAAGACGTCGCGCTTGGCCATGTTGATGGCAGAGTACTTGCGGTCGTAGACGCAGCCGTTGCCGCGCTGCGAGGCGCCGACCTCAAACACATAGGAGCCAAGACGGTCGCCCTGGCGCACGACGCGCGAGGTATCGACGTCGTAGACCTTCAGCGAACGCAGGGCGCACTCGCCCAGACGGTTGGCCGGGACAACGGAGACGTAAGCGGCCTTGTCACCCTGGTAGGCCAGGGAAAGGGCGGTGTTGGCCTCGGCACCGCCGTAGCGGACATCAAACTCGGTGGCCTGCTCAATGCGCAGGTGATCTTTGGGCGAGAGCCTCATCATGATCTCGCCGAAGGTAAGAACCGTTTTACCCATGGTCGCGCAGCTCCTTCTTGCTCGTGCGTTCACCTTTGATATGGCGTTGGCACGGAGGTGCCAAGACGGTAGGGTGCATCTTTGCACCTCCGTGCCAACGCTTGCCGAAATCGGTTTACGAAATCGGTTTCGTTTCGAGTTGTAGTATACTCATCTACAACGTTTTGCAAGCGGGATTTTTAAAAAAATGCCTAAAATGGCTCAGACTGCCGACAATTGGGAAACGGGGTGCGCTATGGCGCAGATGAGAATCAAGGACATTGCCGCCGAGGCGGGCGTGAGCCCGGCCACGGTCTCGCGCTATCTCAACAACCGCCCCGGGCAGATGACCGAGGAAACCCGCGCTCGCATCGCGGCAGTTATCGAGCGCACCGGCTATCGTCCACGTGCCGCCGCGCGCAATCTGCGCAGCTCGCGTACCAACCTCATCGGCGTGATTTTGGCCGACATCGCCAACCCGTTCTCGAGCGCCATGCTCGAAGGGCTTTCCGCCAGTGCCGCCGCGCGCGGCTGCTCGCTCATGACGGCCATTAGTGGCAACGACCCCGCCAAGGAGG
This sequence comes from Collinsella sp. AF02-46-1, assembly GCF_003465825.1. Lineage (GTDB taxonomy): Bacteria > Actinomycetota > Coriobacteriia > Coriobacteriales > Coriobacteriaceae > Collinsella. The sequence continues at coordinate 85,187 of NZ_QSBV01000002.1, read as the reverse complement.
CAGAGTCGCTCACCAGACTTATCGATGCCGGCGTGGACGGCCTGGTCGTCAACACCTGTGGCGGCAATGACGAGGCAATCGCCGCGGCAGCGGGACGCTTGCCCGTCGTGCTGCTCGACCGCGATATTGCCGCCGGCGGTGTCGATCTGGTGACTTCCAACAACCGTGAACTGGTCGCCGGCCTGGTAGACGCCTTGGCTGTCGCGGGCAGCGAGCGCCTGTGTCTGCTCACCGAGGCAAGCGACGACAGCCCTGTGCGTCGCGAGCGTGCCGAGGCCTTTGTCGACGAGCTTTCGCGCCGCGGCCTGGCCGGCGAGGTCGTCACCCTGGCCGACGGCGGTGCCACGGGCGTTGGTCGCTTAGACGAGACTATTCGCGACAACGCAGGTAAAAAGCTCGGCCTTATCGCCGTCAACGGCTTGGTCTTCCTACGTCTGACCGAGGCGCTGGCACAGCTGGGACCTTCGTTGCCGGCTGGGCTCAAGATCGCGACATTTGACGATTACCCTTGGAACCATGTGCTCTTTGGCGGCGTGACCACGGCCGCGCAGGACACCCTCGCCATCGCCGAGCGCGTGGTCGAGCGTCTGTCCGAGCGCATCGATGTGGTCACCACCACGGTGGGCGAGGCCGCAAGGCTGGCTCCCAAGCGCATGGAGATCCCCGGCCGCATCGAACACCGCGCTTCGACCTCGCGCTAGCCGCTCGTTCGCAACGGCCTGCTCAAGCACGTTTTTTGAGCGCTTGATACGCTTTAACCCTGCGGAAACATTTTTCTGCGATAGTATCTGCGATATAGACCAGTCGAAACCCGCCCGAAAGAAAGGGGAGCGACATGAACCAGCAGAACATCGATTACGTACTCCGCTCCGTAGAGCAACGTGACATCCGCTTTGTTCGTCTGTGGTTTGTCGACATTCTCGGCCGCCTCAAGAACTTTGCCATTAGCCCCGAGGACCTCGAGGTCGCTTTTGAGGAGGGTATTGGCTTTGACGGCTCCGCCATCGAGGGCTTTGCCACGCCCGAGGAAGCCGACATGCTGGCGTTTCCCGATGCTTCGACCTTCCAGATTTTGCCGTGGCGCCCGAGCCACAACGGCGTCGCCCGCGTGTTCTGCGACGTGTGCACTCCCGATCGCAAGCCGTTTGCCGGTGACCCGCGCGATGCGTTGCGTCGCATGTTCCGCAAGGCCGAGAAAGCTGGCTATCTGCTCAACGTGGGCGCCGAGCTGGAGTATTACTACTTCCCCGACGAGCACACGCCCGAGCCGCTCGACAACGTGGGCTACTTCGATCTTTCGGTGAGCGATGCCGCTCGCGACCTGCGTCGTAACACGGTCCTCACGCTCGAGAAGATGTCCGTGCCCGTGGAGTACACCTTCCACGCCGCCGGTCGCTCGCAGCACGGCATGAGCCTGCGCCACGCCGAGGCCCTGAGCATGTCCGATGCCATCACCACGGCCAAACTCATCATTAAGCAGCAGGCCTACGAGAGCGGTTGCCACGCCTCCTTTATGCCCAAGCCGTTGGCGGGCGAGGATGGCAGCGCTATGTTCCTGTGCCAGTCGCTATTCGACCACGACGGCAACAACGTGTTTTGGGGCGAGGACGACGAGAAGTACCATCTCTCCGACGTCGCCAAGCACTATATGGCCGGCATTCTGGCGCATGCCCGCGAGATCAGCGCCATCACCAACCCCACGGTCAACTCGTACAAACGCATCACCACGGGTGGCGACTCCGTGCCGCAGTACGCCACGTGGGGCCTGCGCAACCGCGCGAGCATGGTCCGCATCCCGGTCTACAAGCCCGGCAAGCAGCTGTCCACGCGCATCGAGCTTCGTAGCCCCGACCCCATGGCCAACCCGTACCTGGTCAACGCCGTCACGCTGGCGGCTGGTCTGGACGGCATCGAGCGCAAACTGGAACTCCCGCCCGAGGCCACGGCCGAGACGCTCAAGCTCACCGGCCGTCAGATGCTCGAGGCCGGCTACACGCCACTGCCGCGCTCGCTCAAAGAGGCGCTCGACGTGTTTGAGGACTCGCAGTTTATGAAGGATGCCCTCGGCGAGCACATCCACAGCTTCTTCCTCAAAAAGAAGCGCGACGAGTGGCATAAGTTTGAGTCTACGATCACCGAGTGGGAGATCAAACACTACCTGGCGAACTCCTAATCGCGCTGGCTTGTTCCAGTACGATTGAGCTCATTTCTTTGGAGGCCGATATGTCCGAAAAGAGTGCCCTGTTCATGGCGCGCACGACGCGCTTCCACGAGTTTGCCCGCAGCTTGACGACCACCCTGGGTGTCGAGGTGAGCCTGGCAACTCCCGATTCACCGACTGCGGCGCACGACTTTGACCTGCTGATCCTCGACTCCGACGGCATCCGCAGCGACCGCATCGATCAGATTGCCAAGTGGCTTGACGATCGCGGCGGCGTCCCCATGTTGGTGATTGTCGACGACGAGGCGCTCGGCACCCTGCGCCTGCCGAATCACGCGCATGCCGACTTTGTATGCCCCACGGCGACGCCCAACGAGCTTAAGGCTCGTGCACAGCGCCTGATGGGCGAGGAGGAGACCGTCGCCGCCGACGATGTGCTCAACATCGACAACCTCGAGATCAACCTGGCCACCTACCAGGTGACGCTCGATAACGAGCCCATCGACCTGACGCTGATGGAGTACTCGCTGCTGAGCTTTTTGGCGACGCATCCCAACCGTGCCTACAGCCGCGAGGTGTTGCTGCACCGCGTGTGGGGCTTTGAGTACTGCGGCGGCACGCGCACCGTCGACGTGCACATTCGACGCATCCGCTCCAAGGTGGGCCCGCAGATCGCGGCACATATCACCACCGTCCGCGGCGTGGGCTATCTGTTTAAGGACTAGCAAGTAAATAGAGGGCAATGTGAGGGTACCGGAGATTTCTCCAGTACCCTTTTCTCGTTTAGGGCGAAAAGAAGACCTTTCACCGATTAAAAGTGTGTCAGTAAAAACAATATCAAACGTATAGCACTATCTAGCGAATATCATTTAGTTACCGTATCTCCCTACTACACGGATGGAGGAAGAAATGCGTTATTCGAGAAAGGTGATTGTCGGATTCATAGTGTTGCTTGCCGCCCTGATGTCTCCAAGGTTGGTTTTTGGAGACGACGACTTGGTCCGTGTCACACCGCAAATAGCTGTGGAGCAAGCGCAGGCTTTCTTTGATGATGTATCGGATGAGCCGGTGACCGCTTGTGACCCAGTAAAAATGGTGAATTCCGATGGGGAATCAATCGGGTATATCGTTCGTGCGAAGCGGGATGACGTTAACTATGGCTACGTCGTATTTGATTCAGAGCGATCTTGGTGGATCAGCGAATACTGCTTGGCTCCGAACGCTCTTTTACCTATCGAGAGTGCAAGCGAAGAAATTGCACTCCTCGCATCCTCGGATAACGTCGTTGCGTTAAAGATTGACGAGCTAACTGTTGGCGTTGCCGACTTAGATAAAAACATTGTTTTAGACGCAAGTGGAAAAAAAGTACCAAATAAATTGTCCTCGGGAGGCAATCGCAGCGGATCGCCGGAACATTTCGATGACGTTTTTGTATCTGCCAAGGATTTGTATAAACAGGGATATGTTGTTGATGCGAGCAAAACGGTTTCGGGAATAATAACGCCAACGCAAACAGAAGTTATCAAAGAAACGGGGACTTATGCTTGCGCTGTTTCGGCAATGTTTGCAGTTAGCAGTCACTATGTGACTTTGAACCGCCTTAAATTGTCCGATTTATACTCGGAGCTTTGGAGGCTGTCGGGGACATGGGAAGAAGAAGAAAAGAAATATGATCAAGCGACTGGTCTGTACTTTACTCAAGGCAAGACTTCTCCTGACAAACCCGCTCCGGCCTTAAAGGAGTTTTGTGCAAGACGAGGCAAGGAGCTTGAGACGTCATTCGTTTGGTATCCGTCATGGGATTCCTTTAGGGTGAATACCGACTCGGGGAATCTGAGTATTTTCTCTGGAAGGCTCCGGTCAAATGGCAGCGGGCACGCAATGGCAGTTGTGGGCTACGTGGCGATGCATAACACATACTCGAATGCCAAGAAGTACCTGCTTGTTGTTTGGAATGGATGGACAAACCAGCTACAGTTTCTTCCATATGACGTATCAATTTACACGTCTCACGATGGCACATATTGCAAGGGTTGATTGTACTCGTGAACGGCGACAAGTTCATTCGAAGGGCAATGCTCCTATTGGTGCTTTCCTTTGCTTTGCTCACCGCAGCGAGCTTCTTTCTGTTAAGGGCGACTAATGGGGGAGAAAACGACACGGTTGTTGCAGTCGAGGTGCGCGCTCTATCGGATGTTCATAACGGGCAATTTGAGGCGCTTATGCCAAGTGGTTGCCGTAAGAGAATCGATATGCGCCGTAAGTCAAGTTCCGGATATGTCTCAGGGTTGAAAGCAGGTGATAAATGGATTCTAGTTTTTGTGGAAGATAAGGAACTTGACGGGACTGTTCTGTATCCCCATTCAGCTGAGAAAGTCAAATCAAGTAGACAAGGGGAATGAAGAATGATTGATAGAAAGCAGTTCTTAGGTCTGATGGCGGGGGCTCCTATTTTGATGCGAGCCGGGATGGCAGAAGCCGTGGAGTTGCCGGACGCTCAGAAGCGATTGACGCTCGTGGTCGACACGGTGGTCAGAGATGAAAATGGCAATGAAAAAACGCGAACAAGAAGCAGAGAGACTATTTTCACGCCAGAGAGCAAAACTGTGTCTGCCGACGCTATGGCCGGTGATGTCATAACAATCCAGAGGGAATCAGATGAAACGTTGCCGCTGCTTGCCAAGATTGAGCTCACAGTCGCTTACTATAACGATAAAACAGAAATTGAGATTCGTTCCGGAAAGTACTCGATAGTCCAAATCGATCCGCTTGTGATGTATGCAAACGCTTGGTATGCGCTCATGCAGAAAGATAAATATGTGATGAACTACTTCACAGAAAGCGAAGCATCATATGAAACGGGGTGGGGGCCAACGCCATACGATGCGGAGAAGGATAAGTGGACGTGCGGATCGGGTATGGGCGCGACGATTACAGACTTTATTAACGATTCAACATATAGTTTTGCTATCGACTGCTATATCGAATAGACATGACGGCATAAAACGAATTGGCCTATAAGCATGTCATTACTTAAGCAAAGCTGAAATCTTGGCATCTAGTGCTCGGGACTGCCCAGCTTGGGGTACAACTCAACGTGAACAATGATGGCCCGCCACGTGTTTGGCGGGCCTTTGGTTATTTGACGAAAGGATCGCAGCTATGAGCGAGAACGATTCCCAGCGTCCCCAGGATGCGGGCAATGCCGGCGAGACTCAGCAGCAACCGCGCGTGCAGGTGGAGTCAACGCCTGCCGACAGCAACATTCCCTACGTGCAGGCCTACGACACTCAGACCGGCAAGCCGTTGGGCGGCCAGCAGGTTGTAAACAAGCACACAGTGGTCAAGACCAAGACCAAAAAGCTGCCGATCTTTATTACGGCGCTTGCCGGTTGTGCCTGCGGCGCCCTGCTGGTCATCGCGCTCATTATGAGTGGCACGCTCAACATTGGCGGCGGAAAGAATGCCGTGACGGCGGGTGCTTCGGGTTCGTCGACGCAAAAGATTACAATCGACTCCGAGGACACCACACTTGCCGAGGCCGTTTCTGCCAAGGCCCTGCCCTCCGTCGTTTCCATCACCGCCACTTCGAGCGGTAGCCAGAATGGCTCGCTTTCGCAGTCTGCCGACGAGTCGGACAGCTCGGGCAGCGTCGGCTCGGGCGTTGTGCTCGATACCGAGGGCCACATCCTCACCAACAACCACGTGGTCGATGGTTACGACCAGTACGTGGTTACCATGGACGACGGCACCACGTACGAGGCCGAGTTCGTGGGCAACGACGCTTCGAGCGACCTGGCCGTCATCAAGCTCAAGGACGCCGACGCCTCCAAGCTCACGCCGATTGAGATTGGTGATTCCTCCAAGCTCAACGTGGGCGAGTGGGTCATGGCGATCGGCTCGCCCTTCGGCAACGAACAGTCTGTCTCCACCGGTATCGTCTCGGCGCTGTATCGCTCCACGGCCATGAGCTCTACCAGCGGCAACACCATCTATGCCAACATGATCCAGACCGATGCCGCCATCAATCCGGGCAACTCCGGCGGCGCGCTCGTCAACGACAATGGCGAGCTTGTGGGTATCAACTCGCTTATCGAGAGCTACTCGGGCTCCAGCTCGGGCGTGGGTTTTGCCATTCCGGTTAACTACGCCAAGAACATTGCCGACCAGATCATCGACGGTAAGACGCCGGTGCATCCGTACATGGGCGCTACGCTTTCGAGCGTCAATGCGCTTAACGCCCGCACCAACAAGTTGAGCACCGATAGCGGCGCGTATGTGGCGAGCGTCGTTGAGGATGGTCCTGCCGCCAAGGCCGGCATTCAGGAGGGCGACGTCATCACCAAGCTGGGCGACGATGAGATTTCGAGCGCCGATGGCCTGATCATCGCACTGCGCAGCCACGAGGTGGGTGAGAAGGTCGAGATCACGCTCATGCGCGGCAAGGAAGAGAAGAAGGTCACCGTCGAGCTGGGCTCCGACGAGGAGCTGCAGAACCAGCAGCAGGACGACAGTTCGACCGACACCGGCAACGGCGGTATTACCGACGAGCAGCTGCGCCAGTACCTGGAGGAGCTGCTGGGCCAGCAAGGTCAGGGTCAGGGCAACGGTCAGGGTTTCTAACGAGCCGTTTCGCACATATCGAGCCAGAGGGGGGCTGTTCCGCCAACGCGGGACAGCCCCCTCTTTTCCTATTGATCCGTTGGGACAGAGGAAAACGGATCATTTAGAGCTGATAAAAGCATGGTTTAATCGCGCGACCCACCCCAGTCTGGCGGCTGCCGATTCGGTGCGGTTTGAGACCGCTATTCGGCCCCGTTGCGACCGGTGGTACTCTAGTGTCCGTTTGAAATCGAGCGAAGGAGTACCGCTATGGAGCAATCGAGCCTGTTTGGTGACGGTGTGGATATCGATACCGAAGCGCCCGCGAGCGCGGATGCCGCCGCACTGACCGATGCTCGTGCCCAGGCGGCAGCGCGCGCGGCCGAGCTGCGCCACGAGCTCGATTACCACGCCTACCGTTACTACATGCTTGATGCGCCCGAGATCACGGACGCCGCCTTTGACAAAATGCTCGTTGAGCTGCAGGAGATCGAGGCGGCCTATCCTGACCTGGTGACGCCCGACAGCTATACCCAGCGCGTGGGCGGCTACGTGAGCGAGCAGTTTACGCCGGTCACGCATATGGCGCGCATGTATTCCATGGACGATGCCATGGACCTGGACGAGCTCGACGCGTGGCTCCAGCGCACTGAGGATGCGCTCGGTGCCGGCAGCGTCACCTATACCTGTGAGCTCAAGATCGACGGTCTGGGCGTGGCGCTTACCTACCAAAACGGCACCTTCGTACGTGCGGCCACACGTGGCGATGGCACCACGGGCGAGGACGTATCGCTTAACGTCCGCACCATCAAGGATGTGCCCATGCACCTGTCCGAGCCGGCGCTTGCTCATATGGGCGCCGACCGCGAGCGTGCCATCGAAGTGCGCGGCGAGGTCTATATGCCCAAAGGCAGCTTTGTCCGTCTGAATGAAGAGGCCGATGCCGAGGGCCGCGACCCCTTCGCCAACCCGCGCAACGCCGCCGCCGGATCGTTGCGCCAGAAGGATCCCAAGGTCACGGCGCGCCGCGACCTGGCCACCTTTATCTACGCCATTGCCGATACCGATCCGCTGCACGTCCACAGCCAGCGTGAGTTCCTCGACTGGCTGCGCAGCGCCGGTTTTAGCGTCAACCCCAACGTGGCCCGCTGCGCCACGCCGGCCGAGGTCCACGAGTTCTGTGCCCAGGCCCTCGAGCATCGCGGCGACTTGGACTACGACATCGACGGCGTGGTCGTAAAGGTCGACAGCTTCCAGCAGCAGCTCGACCTGGGCTTTACTGCTCGCGCACCGCGCTGGGCCATTGCCTTTAAGTTCCCGCCCGAGGAAAAGCAGACCGTCCTACGCGAAATTCGCATCCAGGTGGGCCGCACCGGTGTGCTCACGCCGGTCGCCGAGTTCGACCCGGTGACGGTTGCCGGCTCCACCATCGCGCGCGCCACGCTGCACAACATCGACGAGATCCGTCGTAAAAACGTGCGCGAGGGCGATACCATCATCGTGCACAAGGCGGGTGACGTGATTCCCGAGGTCGTGGGGCCGGTGCTCGACAAGCGCCCGGCCGATTCGGTCGACTGGCACATGCCCGAGGTCTGCCCCGTGTGCGGTAGCCCCGTGGTCCACGAGGACGGCGAGGTGGCATACCGCTGCGTGTCCATCGACTGCCCCGCGCAGCTCAAGGAGCGCCTGCTCCACTGGGTGAGCCGCGGCTGTATGGACGTCGATGGCCTAGGCGACGAGATCGTCGACAAGATGATCGCCGCCGGGCTGATTCACGACGTCGCGGACTTCTACCAGCTCACGGTGGACGACATCGCCGGACTGGACACGGGCCGCACCTATGCCAGCTCCAACAGCAAAAAGGGCGTCAAGAAGGGCGACCCCATCCCGGTGGGACTCAAGACGGCCGAGAAAATCATCGCCGAGCTCAACAAGTCCAAGAGCCAGCCACTCGGTCGCGTGCTGTTTGCCCTGGGTATCCGCCACGTGGGCAAGAGTGTGGGCGAGGTCATCGCCGAGCGATTTCTGTCGATCGACAAGCTCATCTTGGCGAGCGAAGAGGACATCGCCGAGTGCGAGGGCATCGGTCCCAAGATTGCGGCGAGCGTCAAGCAGTTCCTGGCCGTGCCCGAAAACCTTGCCGTGCTGGAGCGCCTGCGCCAGGCGGGCCTGTCGCTCGAGGTCGACTTGGGCGCCGCGCATGCACAAGCCGCAGCCGACGCGGGCGTGGCGGGCGAGCTCGCCGATGCACAACCGCTCGCGGGTCTGACCTTCGTGCTCACCGGCACGCTCGTCAACCGCACCCGCGACGAGGCGGGCGCGGCGCTCAAGGTGCTCGGCGCCAAGGTTTCGGGCAGTGTTTCAAAGAAGACGAGCTATCTGATCGCCGGCCCCAAAGCAGGCTCCAAGCTCACCAAGGCCGAGCAGCTGGGTGTGCCCGTACTGGACGAGGATGCGCTCGAGCGGATCTTGGCTACTGGCGAGGTGCCCCGGGCTTAGCGCATCGATAACCAAAGTGAAGATCCGCCCGGAAGCACGATGCCTTCCGGGCGGTTCTTACTTTGCTGGGGCAACCGGCACCGTGATCTGCGTTACGTAGGTTGCCGGGTCGTCGCTGATGATGTCATCGATAAGGGCGATCTCGCGCGAAGGCCCGGTGGGCGCCAGGTTGTGCTCGCGCATATAGCCGAGCAGCTGCTTATAGCGCGGGGCTGCTTGCCCGTGCGTGCCGCGGAAGCTTATGGTCAGGCAGCGCGCGGCAGGTCGCGTCTCAACGTCGCCCAAGTAATCATCGGTGTCATCGAGCAGCAGGAAGACCTCGTCGTAGCCATCAAAGTCGCCGGCGGCGAGGCGTTCGGGCGCGATGCCCACACCCAGATTGCCCAGATAGGCAAAGGTTTCGTGCTGCCCCTGCTGAAGCTGGCGGATATGCCATCCCAGCGAATAGGCGTCGGTGGGATTGACGCGCTCGTGCAGCGTGGCGCAGCGAAGTTCGGGTTCCTCGATTTCGCTAATGGTGTCGAGATCAGCATTCAAAGCGCCATGAAGCAAGGCAAGCCGCTGGTCAATCTTGCGCGACATGCGCTCCAACTCACGCCGCCTGTGCTCAATTAACTCCTGTTGCTTGGTCAGTTGCCGTTGTATCAAATCCATATCGCGCGTAGTGACAAACTCGCGAATCTGCGCCAGCGGCAAGTCGAGAACGCGCAGGTTGCCGATGGTGTTGAGGGTGGAGAGCTGCCGCGATCCGTAGTAGCGGTACCCACTTGCCGGATCGACATATGCCGGCTCCAACAGCCCCATCTGCTCGTAATGACGCAGTGTGCCCACGCTTAAATTGAGCAGGCGCGCCACCTCGCCAATGCGGAGCAGGCCCTCGGTGTGTTCACTTGGCATGTCGGTCACAGGACCACTCCTTTCGGTAAAAACAGGGGAGAGGCGCTAGGCCCGCGTCGCCCCGCTACGCCACCAGCTTGTCAAAAGCCCCGCGCCGGTTGAGCACGGTAAATGCAATCACGCAGATGCCCGCCGACAGAATCGACCCGCACGGCGAGGCGATGCCCATGGGGAACAGCGTGTCGGAATAGGCGTTCGACAGCAGCCATGCGCCGGGCACGCGAATGAGCACCACGGCCAGCACGTTGTGCGCAAAGCCAATGTAGCTCTTGCCATACGCAGCGAAAAAGCCGCTAAAGCAAATGTGGATGCCGGCAAAGATCGCGTCGAAAATATAGCTGCGCATATAGCCGGTACCGGCGGCGACTACTGCAGCGTCCTTGGCAAAAAAGCCGATAAACGCCGGCGCCACCAGCCACATCAGCACCGTGATCAGGCAGCCGTACACCACCGAGATGGTCATGGCGTCCTTGAGTACCTGACGCGCGCGATCGCCCTTGCCCGCGCCGGCATTTTGCGCCGTGAGCGCGCTGACGGTAGCGCCCATGGAACTCGGCACAATGAACAAAAAGCTGATCATCTTTTCGACCAGGCCCACGGCGGCGGCGTCGACCAGACCGCGGTGGTTGGCGATGACGGTGATGAACATAAACGCCACCTGGATGCAGCCGTCCTGCACGGCCACGGGCACGCCGATCTTAAGAATGCTACCGAGCACCTCGGGCTGGGGGCGCAGGTCGCTGCGCTTAACGTGGATGTTCGTGCGGCGGCTCTTGAGCCACACGAGCGCGAGGGCAACGCTGGCCGTCTGCGCGGTCACCGTGCCGAGCGCCGCGCCCACGGGGCCGAGCCCCATGTGGCCGATAAACAGAAAATCGAGCGCGATGTTGATGATGCATGCCACGCCAATTACGTACATGGGCGAGCGCGAATCGCCCAGCCCGCGAAAGATGGCCGAAAGAATGTTGTACGCGGCGATAAAGGGAATGCCGATAAAGCAGATACGCAGGTAGGCGGCAGTGCCTTCGACGGCTTCGGCGGGAGTGCCAATGAGCGCCACGATCTGCGGGCAAAGCGCGAGCAGGACAGCGGCCAGTACCACCGAGACACCCATAAAGAGCGTGATGGTATTGCCGATGGCGGTCTCGGCGCGGTCAAACCGGCGCGAGCCCACGGCGTGGCCGACGATAACCGTCGTTCCCATGGCCAGGCCCACGAGCGTCACGGTAATGATATAGAGCGTCTGCGCGCCATTGCCTACGGCGGTGATGCCGGCGGCGCCGCTGAACTGCCCCATCATGTACAGGTCGGCCATGCCGTAGAGCATCTGCAAAAAGTACGAGAGCATATAGGGCAGGGCAAAGACCGCGATGGTCTTGAGGACATTGCCGCGTGTGAGGTCGTGTTCCATGGGCGGGGCTTTCTGGCTGGGCTTGTTTACGTACCAGTGTAGTGAAAACCCTACAACGATTATAGAGTCAAGGTTTATGTTGGCAGCGGGGCGAAAAAAGTCGCGCTCGCGTTCATTTCCAATTGAATACAGAGATGCACCTTGCGAGCTTAGCGCCTGCACTAGCCTTGCAGAAATCGATTTCGGAACACTTGACACCGCCGCACGGCGCGCCATAATACGTGGGTTTGCGAACAACGTTTGATGGGGGATGAACCTGCGTGCGCAATCTCAAGATTTTGTTTTCCTATCTGGGGGCATACCGCCGCGACGCCATGCTCGGCGTGTTCTTTGTGACTGCCGAGACGGCGCTCGAGCTGTTTATCCCGGTCATCATGGCAAATATCATCGATGTGGGCGTGCCCGCGGGCGACATCAACTACATGCTGTTACAGGGCACGTATATGCTGGTATGCGCCGCATGTTCGCTGGTACTTGGCTTGGGTTATGCACGCACGTCCGCCCGCGTTGCCTCGGGGCTGGGCGCTAACCTGCGCGAGGCCGAGTATCGCAAGATCCAGACGCTCGCTTTTGGCAATCTGGACAACTACGACGCCAGCTCGCTCGTCACGCGCATGACCACCGATATCACCGTCATCCAAAACGCCATCGGCAACGGCTTTCGCCCCATGGTGCGCGGCCCCGTGACGCTCATCGTCGGCTTGGTCTATGCGCTGGTGCTGTCGCGTCCGCTTGCTACGGTATTCGCGATCATCCTGCCGGTGTTGGCGATCGTACTGGGCGTTATCACCTATCGCGTCAGTCCGCTCTACCGCCAGCTGCAGACCTCGATGGACCATCTCAACGGTGTGGTGCAGGAGGACCTCACCGCCGTGCGCGCCGTCAAGGCTTACGTGCGCGCCGAGCACGAGTGCGACAAGTTCGACACCGTCAATACCGAGCTCGCCGGCACGGCGACCAAGACTTTCGGTACCGCTGTGCTCAACCTGCCGGTGTTCCAACTCTCGATGTACGTGGCTGCGCTCTCGATCTTGTGGATTGGCGGCCGCATGATCATCGAAGGTCGCTTGGGCGTGGGCTCGCTCACGGGCTTTATGAGCTACGTGCTGCTGATCATGAACTCGCTCATGATGATTTCCAACGTGTTTTTGCTGCTCACCCGCGCACTTGCCAGCGTGGAGCGCATCTCACGGGTGCTCGACGAGCGTTCGCTTATCCAAGCGCCCGACGCTGCCGCTGCCGTGCACGGGGTGGCCGACGGAAGCATCGAGTTTCGCGACGTGTCGTTTAAGTACCGCGCGGATGCTGCCGAGGATGTGCTCGAGCATATTGACCTTTGCATTGAGGCAGGCTCCACGGTGGGCGTGCTCGGCGGCACGGGCTCGGGCAAGAGTTCGCTTGTGCAGCTGATCGCGCGCCTGTACGACGCCACCGAAGGCGCCGTACTCGTGGGCGGGCGCGATGTGCGCGATTACGACCTGGTTGCCCTGCGCGACGCGGTGGGCATTGTGCTGCAAAAGAACGTGCTGTTTACGGGTACCGTGCGCGAGAACCTGCAGTGGGGCGCGCCCGATGCCACCGACGAGGAGCTCCTGCGTGCCTGCCGGGCGGCATGCGTGGACGAGTTCCTGGATCGCATCGGCGGCCTTGACGGCTATCTGGGCCCGGGCGGTGCCGGTGTCTCGGGCGGGCAGAAGCAGCGCCTGTGCATCGCGCGTACATTGCTCAAGCATCCGCGTGTGCTCATCTTTGACGATTCGACCAGCGCGGTCGATATGGCGACCGACGCCAAGATCCGCGAGCATATCGCTCAGATTCCCAACACGACGGTGATTGTCATTGCGCAGCGCATTGCGAGCGTCATGGATGCCGCCCGCATTATTGTGTTGGACGACGGCCGTGTCCACGGCGTGGGCACGCATGAGGAGCTGCTGGCGGGCGACAACATCTACCAGGAGATTTATGCCTCGCAGATGGAGTTCGCTGGGAACGCAGACACCGGCGACGGCTGCGACGATCGCTGCGCGAACGATCCGTTTTCCTTCGCCCCCAGCGGATTACCCTTGGAAGGGGGTGAGCGCCATGCCTAAGACCGCAGCCCAAGCACGCCCGGCCGACCTCAAGCGCACTGTGCGCCGCCTGCTCTCCTACATGGGGCATGCCAAGTTCTCGTTGCTCGCGGTGGGCGTGCTCGCCTCCGTCGCCGCCATCGCGAGCCTCGCCGGCACCTACATGGTGCGCCCCATCGTTAACGGTTTGGCCACGGGCGGGGAGGAACTGCTTGCCAAGCAGGTCATCCTGACGGCGATCATCTACGCCGCGGGCGTGCTCTCGGCCCTGGGCTACTCACAGATCATGGTGCGCGCGGCCCAACGCGTGGTGTCCGATATTCGCCGCGACCTGTTCGCGCACATCCAGACGCTGCCGCTCAGTTATTTTGACAGCACGCGCTCGGGCGACATCATGAGCTTTTTCACCAACGACGTCGACACCGTCTCCGAGGCGCTCAACAACAGCTTTGCCAACGTGATTCAGGCCGCCATTCAGGTTGTGGGCACCACGGCCATGCTCATCATCCTTAACTGGCAGCTCACGATTATCACGCTCGTGTGCGATGCGGCCATTGTGCTGTATGCGCGCTACTCGGGCGCGCGCTCTAAGCGCTTCTTTGCCGCCCAGCAGGCATCGCTTGGCGACCTGGACGGATATGTCGAAGAGATGGTCTCGGGCCAAAAGGTCATCAAGGTCTTTAATCACGAGGCAGCGAATGTCGCCGGCTTTACCCGCCGCAACGACGAGCTTCGCCGCACCGGCACCGCCGCCGTGAGCTATGCCAACTCCATGGTGCCCATGACCGTCGTGATTGGCTATGTCAACTATGCTATCGTCGCCGTGGCGGGCGGCATACTCTGCATCAAGGGGCTCGCCGACGTAGGTGCGCTCGCGAGCTACCTGGTCTTTGTGCGCCAGGCGGCCATGCCCATCAACCAGTTTACGCAGCTGGGCAACTTCTTGCTCAACGCGTTGGCCGGCGCCGAGCGCCTGTTTGCCGCCATGGATCTTGAGCCCGAGGTGGACGAGGGCTGCGTGGAGCTGGTGCAGACGGGCGACGCCGCGTGGGCATGGAAGATTCCCGAGGGCCAGGGCGTGGGCGCGTACGGGCACCTGCATGATGTGGCTGCCGTTGATGAGTCGGGCCGCGCGGTGTCTGCCGGCGGTACCGAGCTCACGTGCGGTTTGGTTCCGCTTGCCGGCGACGTGCGCTTCCATGCCGTGGACTTTTCCTACGTGCCGGGCACCCGTGTGCTCACGGACCTCAACCTGTTTGCCAAGCCGGGCCAAAAGATCGCCTTTGTGGGCTCCACAGGCGCCGGTAAGACGACCATCACCAACCTCATCAACCGTTTCTACGAGGTCGATGATGGTGAGATCACGTACGACGGCATTGACGTCAAGCACATTGCCAAGGCCAGCCTGCGCGGGTCGCTCGGCATTGTGCTGCAGGACACGCACCTGTTTAGCGGCACCATTGCGCAGAACATCCGCTTTGGCAAGCTCGACGCGACCGACGAGGAGGTGCGCGCCGCTGCCGAGGCAGCCTGCGCCGACTCGTTTATCCGCCGCCTGCCTAGAGGCTACGACACGCCGGTCACGGCCGACGGCGCCAACCTGTCGCAGGGCCAGCGCCAGCTGCTCGCCATCGCGCGCGTTGCGGTAGCCGATCCGCCGGTGCTCATCCTGGACGAGGCCACTTCGAGCATTGACACGCGTACCGAAAAGCTCATCGAGCGCGGTATGGACCGCATCATGCGCGGACGCACCACGTTTATGATTGCGCACCGCCTGTCCACCGTCCGCGACGCCGACGCCATCATGGTCCTCGAACACGGCCGCATCATCGAGTGCGGCACGCACGAAGAACTGCTCGCCCAGCACGGCGAGTACTGGCAGCTGACGCATGGCTTAAAAGAGTTGGACTAACCCGTTCGAGCACGATGCTTTGACCCCTCCGTGCCTCTCACCTCGCTTCAAACCATCACAACATTCGACGTTTTTTGCCAAAATCGGGAAAAGCATCGAATGTTGTGATGGTTTTTCTACCACTCGACCGGGTGGAATCGCTTTCTCGCGCACGAAGGTGTGCGGACCCGTGGGCAGGGGAATAAGGTTGGTTATCCGACTCCATTGGAGGGCTCATGGACCTGCCGATCGTCCTGTCCCATAAGACTGCCTGGCTGTACCACAACGTGGCGCGCCCGTCCGAGCCGCTCTCGCGAGCAAGCAGCCTATACGATGAGGACTCGCTTGCTAACGAGGCGGAGCCGACTGCGGACCTGCCCAAATTGGGGCTCGATGCCAAGGGGCTGAGGGCTTCAACGGCAGTTGGGATCGTTACCGACTATCTGGTTTCGCTTGGTATTCCACGAGAAGAGCTCGATCATATCGACACGCTCGTCAACTTCGATTTTGAGCGCTCGACGCCGGCTGGATTTAGGTGCCACGTGTTTGGGGCGCCGGTACCTCCAGGCCATCTTATCGAGGTGGCAGAGGGCCTTCTAGTGGTTGATGAGGTCATGTGCTTTGTCCAAGCGGGTTCGTGGATGAGCGAGCCCGAGCAGCTGGAATATGGCTACGAAATCTGTGCCCGATACCATTTGAATCATCTGTCGACAGGCAATTATATCGAGATGGGGCAGAGGTATACCGTTGCCGATTTGATTGCTTATTGCAATGAGAACCGATCTCGTCAGGGGGCCATACGCGCGGCCGCCGTGCTCAAACGCGTGCACGATGGCGCGCGATCGCCCATGGAGACGGCCACCGCAATCATGGTCGTAGCAAAACGTTCCCAGGGAGGGCTGGGATACGCCAAGATCGAGCTCAACCATCGGGTCGATGTTCCCAGCGAGTTCAAGTATCTCGCTAAGGCCGGGTATTTCGAGATTGACGTATATGCGCCTGCGAGCGGTACGGGAATTGAATACAACGGTTCGGACCATCTTGATAAACAGCGCAGCGCGTCGGATGCGGAGCGTATGACCGTGCTGAGCGCGCTGGGCTTTAGGATGATCGTCCTCACCGGGACTCAGTTTGCCCACCAGCTGCAATTGCACCGGGCGGTGAACGCCATCGCACTCGCTATGGGTCTCACGTGCGACCGAAGCGAAGCGTTCCAGAAACGTCAAAACGACCTGCGAGAATTCGTGATTCGACACTGGGGTGGTGGCCTTTAGGGGCGTTCTGGCCCTTCTACGGGGTGCTGTGGGCAGGCAGACCATCACAACATTCGACGTTTTTCGCCAAAATCGGAAAAAGCATCGAATGTTGTGATGGTTTGTATGCTGAGGATGGGCTTGGAAAGTCCGTTTTGCTCGAAGCGACCTGTCCTGTCGTACGGGTGTCGGCATGATTCTCTCGTGCGGTATTATGTTTTCCGAAGAATAAAACGCCGCGTGAGGGGAGGCTGCGTGGACGGGCACGTGCAACATGACGGCTTTGGTCGCGATATCAACTACCTGCGCATTGCCGTTACCGACAAGTGCAATTTCCGCTGCATTTACTGCATGCCGGCCGATGGCGTGGCGCCCCGCGCGCACGACGAGCTGCTCAGCGCCGAGGAAATCGCCCGCTTTGTGCGCCTGGTGGCGGGGGAGGGAATTCGCCGCGTACGCCTGACGGGTGGCGAGCCGCTGGTCAGCCGCCGTATTATCCCGCTCATTCGCGACATCCGCGCGATTCCGCAGATCGAGGACATCTCGCTTACCACCAACGGCGCCCTGCTGCCCAAGCTGGCGCCGCAGCTCAAAGATGCCGGGCTTAACCGCGTCAACATTTCGCTCGACACGCTCGACCCTACGCTGTTTGGAAAGATCACGCGCCTGGGTCGACTCGAGCAGACCATGGCCGGCATCGACGCGGCGCTGGCTTGGGGCTTTGAACCCGTTAAGGTCAACTGCGTTGTGGTGCGCCGGCTCAATCAAGATGTGGCGGCCCTCGCGCGGCTCACGCTCGACCGCCCCATCCACCTGCGCTTTATCGAATATATGCCCATCGGCGACGAGCGCACGAGCTCGCATTGCGCTGTGGACCCGCATGCGCCTGCGCTCAATCCGGCGCTGTGGGATGCGAGCGACACCGTGCCGAGCGACGAGCTGCGGGCGCGCATCAATGCCGGGGCCGCCGCGGTTGGTCTGGGCGAGCTTGAGCCGCTCGACATCAACGACGCTCCTGCCGGCGCGGGCCCTGCACGCTACTGGCACTTTCCGGGCGCGGCGGGAACGGTCGGCTTCATCAGCGCCATGTCCAACCATTTTTGCGCGAATTGCAACCGTCTGCGCCTGACGGCAGACGGCAACGTGCGTCCGTGCCTGTTCAGCGATGCCGAGTATTCGGTGCGCGACGCCCTGCGCCGTGGTGATGATATGCAGGTACTTTCGATTTGGCGCGATGCCGTCGCCCACAAACCGCAGGAACACGCGATAATTGAGGGCACACAACGATTTATGTCCCAAATCGGAGGATGATCATATGGCCAAGAGCAGGTACGCCGATGCCACCAAGGCCGCTCGCAGGGCCGCGATGTCTGCCCACAAAGTCACGGCTGCGGCGAATGCTGGCAACGCCGACGCGTCCGCGCAGCCGACTGCCAGTGCTGCCACCGAGCCCGCCCGCGACGCCCGTCGCGACGAGCTGACGCACGTGGACGCCAAGGGCGAGGTACGCATGGTCGACGTGTCCGACAAGGCCGAGACCCATCGCATCGCCATCGCCGAGGGCACCATCCTCATGCACCCCGAGACGCAGGCCATGGTGCTGCAGGATCGCGCCAAAAAGGGCGACGTGCTCGCCTGCGCGCGCGTCGCGGGCATCATGGCCATCAAGCGCACGAGCGACATCATCCCCATGTGCCATCCGCTGCTCATTACCAAGAGCAAGTGCGACATTGCGCCCATCGCTGCGGCGGGGACGCCGGCCGAGGACGTGCCCGAGGGCTGGGCGCCGGCGCGCGCGGACGGGCAGGTCGGCTTTCACGTACTGGTTACGGCGGGCGTGACGGGCAAGACGGGTATCGAGATGGAGGCCCTGACCGGCGCGAGTGCCGCGTGCCTTACGATCTATGACATGTGCAAGGCCGTCGATCGCGGCATGGAGATCGTTGACGTGCGCCTGCTGCACAAGGAGGGCGGCCGCTCGGGTGTGTGGGATCGCGCAGAGCGTCAGGCCGCTGCTGTTGAAGCCATGGCCGCTGACGGTGCCGCGCCCGCGAGCGCATCCGTCGCCGTCGCGCCCGCAGCTCCGACACCGGCCGTCCCCGCGATCGCGTTTATCGGCTACCAAAACTCGGGCAAGACCACGCTCGTCGAGAAGGTTATCGCCGAGCTCACCCGCCGCGGTCTGCGCGTGGGTTCGCTCAAGCATCATGGGCATCACGGCTTTGATATCGATGTACCCGCTAAGGACACCTGGCGCCATCACCAAGCCGGATCCAAGCACGTGGGCCTCATCTGCGCCACGCGCTGGGCGGAGTACGCCGATACGCGCGAGGAGGACGAGATGCCCGCGCGCGAGCTGCTGTCGCGCTACAACGATGTCGACATGGTGATCATCGAGGGCTACAAGACCGAGGGCTTCGACAACATCGTGGTCGCGCGCTCCGGTGTCGACCGTCTGCGCGGCAAGAGCTCGCTCGACCTGGTCGACGGTCACACGCTGGCCCTTGCCTGCAACGAAGCCCTGGCACGTCAGGCCTTCGACGCCGGCTTTGCGACCCGAGCCATCAACATCAACGACGCCCGAGCCATCTGCGATCTTATCCAAGATCACCTTTAAGGGCCGGCTCGCTGCGCTGCCATAACCTGCCAAAAAGGGACAGGTTTGTTTTGGCAGGTTTTATCTGGGCAAACGTCATTTCCACCACAAAGGGGCCAGGCACCTTTGTGGTGGATTTTGCTTTAGTAGATGTGTGGGACATGCCTTACAATCTACCAAGTAGTTCATGACGGGCGAAAAACGGAGAAAAGGGGCTCGATGCGTCCATAATGTTTCATGTGGATAGATTGATTTGACAGACGGTGGCGAATGCCCGCCGTCCGCATTCGTACGAAACAAGGAGTCTCCATGCTCGCCTCTCTTTTCTCAAAGTCTCAATCATCGCTGTCCGTGCAGGCCAAGCGCCTGGTGGCAATGCGCTTTCTCATCTACACCGGCTTTCAGACCAGCTACTTTATCGGCGTCATCGGAACGCTCACCTATGCGGATGACGCTTCGGTCGTCGCGACATCGCTGGCCGTCCTGTTCATGAACGTTTTCGTGATCCTGGGATCCTTTGCGGGCGGCGCGGCGCTCGACGCCTGGGGCCCGCGCCGTCATTTCTTGCTGAGCATCATCGGCGCTCTCGCAACTGGCACGGCAATCATCGCCTTTGGTAGCGCGACCGGCGTCGTCCTGCTCGGCGCGGTGTTTCTGGGCTTTGTGATGGGATTCGCCCAGCCCATCGCCACGTCCTATCCGGCCTACCTCACCGACGATCCTGTCGAGCTCAAAGACATCAACTCCGCCATCGCCATGTTTTCAAACGTGAGTATCATCGTTGGCCCCACGCTGGGCGGCTTTGTCGCGGCGGCTGCGTCGTCGCGCGCGGTGTTCGTGCTCATGATGCTCTTTACCGTGCTGGCGCTCGTCGCCGGTTGGGGCTTTAGGCCGCAGACCAGCCATGTCGCCGGGGATGCGGATGCTGATTCGGCAGAGGAAGGGGAGCGTGCGGGACAAAGCTCCAACCCCAGCACGTCCTCCCGCGTCACCTTCGCAGCCAGCGTCAAGACGGTCTTCACCAACAGCGTCCTCGCGCTACTTTTCTGCATCATTTTTCTTTCGAACTTTGGCTACGGAGCCTTCGATCCGCTGGAGTCGTTCTTCTACCGCGATGTCCTGCATGTCGGTGTTGAGTGGATGGGCTGGCTCTCGTCGGCCAGCGGTGTGGGCGCGGTGCTGGGCGCCGTCCTCGCGCTCCGTTTGCCGCCGCACCTGGTCAACCTTAAAACGCTGCTCGCGGCGCTTATGTCCGTGGGCCTGGGAAGTTTGCTCTATGTGGGGACGCCGTACGTGGGCGTAGCCCTTGTCGGCCAGATTGCCCTAGGCGTGGCCTGGGGCGTCGTCAACCCGCTCCACAACACGATCGTGCAAACGACGGCCCCGCTCGAGCAGCTCGGTCGCGTCAACTCGGTCATGGGCTTTGGCAACATGTTTGCCGGCGTAGCCCCGCTGGCGATTGCCCCCTGGCTGGCGGCGACGTTTGGCGTGCAGCAGACGCTCGTTGGTGCGGGCATGGTCGTGACGACGGTTCCCGCGGCGCTGCTGCTGTTTGGACGCAATCACTTGGATCGTGCCGCAAAGCAGTAAAAACCATCACAACATTCGATGAAAATCGCGATTTTGCCGAAAAACGTCGAATGTTGTGATGGTTTGCGCTCCGGGCTAGGCCATCCTGCATCCTGCCACCACAAAGGGGGCAGGCACCTTTGTGGTGGTTTTGCTTTGACAGGCAGCATCCGCGCCTTGGTATACCATGTACGCCGTTTGCGAATACACCCCACATCGCCGCACAACCCAGAAAGGCTCCCATGGACACCACCTTTAGCCACATCAAAGCCGTGTTCTGCGATATCGACGGCACGCTGCTCACGAGCCAGCACACGGTGTCCCCGCGCACCGTGGCGGCGATCCGCGCCCTGCGCGAGCGTGGCGTGCTCTTTGGCCTGTGCACCGGGCGTGACGCCCACGCGACCGAGGCCATGTACGAGCTCTGGGGCATCGAAGGCCTGGTAGACGTGCTGGTGGGCTGTGGCGGTGCCGAGGTCATTGACCGCGCGCACGACATCAACGAGCTGAGCTATCCGCTGCCGGGCGAGACCATCGCGCGCATCTGCAAGCACATGGCGGACCTTCCGGCAACGCCCGTCTGCCCCCGAGACGGCGTGTTCTACGTGCCCGAGAGCAACGCATGCGTCGAGCACCTGTCGCGCGTCGACGGCGTGCCCTACCAGGTGGTCGATTTTGCCGAGTTTTTGCGTGAGCCGCAGCCCAAGGTGATGTTTACCATGGCGCCCGAGGTAATGCCGCGGGTGATTGAGCGGGCGTCGACGTTTGCCGATAACACTGTTAAGGCGGCGGCTCTGCAAACCACGCAGCGGCTCTACGAGTTCATGGATCCCCGCGTGTCCAAGACGCGCGGCCTTGTGCGCGTGGCGGAGCTCAACGACATGGAGCTCCAGAACATCTGCGTGTTTGGCGATGCCGATAACGACACCTGCATGGTGGCTGACGCCGGCGTGGGTGTGGCCATGGCAAACGGCAGCGACGCCACCCGTGCCGCCGCCGACTTTGTAACCGCGGGCAACGACGAAGACGGCATCGCGATCTTCATCCAGGAGCACCTGCTGTAGCGCTGGGGGAGAACCACCGCAAAAGGGGCAGGCTCTTTTGCGGTGGACTCAGGCGATTTGGGCGAATTGATACCTAAAGTCTGTGTGATAATTCAAATATTGTTGTCTTAACATCATGCTTCTAACCACCGATGGGTTAAAGATATTCTCATCAGTTTGGTAGGATATTCATCCCGGTTAATGACCTACCGCTCACGGTCGATTTTCGACCGTTCACAGGATGTTTGCTCTTGAGCAAATTGTTGTGCAAATAAATCTAATGCCATTAAAAAATAATAGGCAACTAAATTACCAGCAGAAACAAAAAATAGATAGCGAATAAACGAAGGCAAATCCGAGCAATTGTCAAGAGAATTGAGAACTTGCACAAAAATGTCGGTTTTGCTGCTCAGATGTTTAAACAATCATTATAATTGCATCATTAGCGAGCGCAATTACAGATTGCGCAGATACGTTTGATGGTGAAAGAGCAAGATTGCGGTCTCTTGGGGAGGAGACATCGATGAAAGCGAATTCGGACAAATCTAAGCAGAGTAATAAAGCGACGCGCCGTGTACTGGCAGGCGTTTTGTGCGGAGCCTCCGTGTTGAGCCTGGTGCTGTCGCTCGTCATGCCCCCGATCTCGCAGGCCATTGCCAACGATGCCCAGACGGTTTCTACCGAGAAAACTGTGATGGGGGGGGGTTCCTCAAGTGAGTCTACTGATGTAGGCAACACCAACAACGGGGATACCAAAAAGCTGAATAGCGGCGAGACCGAGGGCGGCGCGACCGAAGACGCTGCTGCTGCGGGCTCGACTGCCGATAGCGTGGAGGCCAAGGGCGCCGCACAGCCTTCCGACGCACAGCTTGCGGATGATGAGAATAACGATGAAAACGCGAACGCTCCCGCCACCGTCAGTGCCAATGACTATACCGAGGTAAGCAACGATGTTTCTAAGAAATTCGCCGACGGCGGCAAGTTCCGACTGACGGGTTCTGCCTATTCGGATCAGCAGATTAAAATCACCAAAGACACCATCATCGATCTTAACGGCAACATGCTCTGTAACCGTTCTGGCGGCTTAGACTCCTTCTTTGTGGTCGAAAACGGAGCCACACTCACTATCGAGGATTTGAGCAAAAAAACAAATGATTTACCAAGACCGGTCGATACGGCTAATGCGTCGGCGGGTCAGCCTGCGAGTATGGAGTGGGAAAGGGGAAGCGGCTCTAATAACGGCACTCCTAAGAGGCTTACTTACTATGAGACTAAGAGCACGCCCAATACAAATAGACTTGGCACCACCGAGACTACGTACGAGCATGTCGTTACGGGCTTTGGCGCTATTGATGCAGCATCGGAAAGCGGTTCCGTAAAGTATGTGGTCAACGTTGAAGCGGGCGGCATACTCAATCTCAAGGGCGGCATGATTACCACGGCTGCCAACCTGAGTAACGACGGTCATGTGATTTTTTCTCAGGGTACGGTCAAAATCGAAGGCGGTTACGTCACCAACGGCAACGGCGGTGGCTGGGGCGGTGGTCTGTGCATAACGGGCGCGAATGCCAGCCTCGAAATGACAGGCGGCGTGGTCGCGGGAAACAAGGCAGCTGCCGGCGGCGGCGTCTTTGCTGATAATGGAGCCACTCTGAACCTTGCGGGCGGAATTATCTCTGGCAACGCAACGTATGATAAAGCTATCAATAATGGTGAAAACACACGCGATGGCGGCTACGGTGGTGGTGTTTATACCAAGGGTGCAAAAGTTACCATTAGCGGTTCTGCCTGTATAACCAACAATCGAGTCGATGCTCGCATCACAGATATTGACCACCTTGGCAACAATGGCCTGCTCGGTGGTGGTGGCATTGCATGTACGCACGATGGCACGCTTAACTTAACGGGCGGCTTCGTTACGGCCAACTATTCCTATGAGGCTGGCGGTGGCGTCTACGCTGGTTTTTATGATAAAGATAACGACGGCGAGATCGAGAAAATCACTTTTAAAATGACTGGCGGTACGATTGCCGGCAATGTTGCCGATAACGCCGAAGGCGGCGGTCTGCGTGTCGCGGGCGGCGACAGCGCCGGCACGATGGCAACAATTAACGCCAGTGATACTGGCAGGGTTTACATTACGAACAATAAGACGAATACGGGTAGCACCAAAGGTCGTGGTGGCGACTGGGGCGGCGGTGGCGTCTTTATTCAGAAGGGCGGCAAGCTTAACATCGTAAAGACGCTGATTACTGATAATGAGGCCGGCGGCTGGGGTGGTGGCATCGGTGCCTGCCCTACGGGCGAGACAATTGTTTCGCACTCAAATGGTGCCGCAATCTACAACAATACGGATTATGGCAAGCACTTCTCCGCCGGTGGTGATGGCAAGGATCAGGACAAAGATATTGAGGGTTCTGAGTACATTACCGATGACTTCAAAAATGAGGGTCACAAGGATTTCTTCCTCGTGCGCAAGAAGGGCAGCAATAAGACGGTCGCAGTCGTTCTTGGCAAGATGCTCGGCAATCGTTCTGCTGGCTGGAAAGGTACCTGCGATGGCCAGAAAATCACCATCGATCCTAATGGCGGCGCCGAGGCCAAGTACATGTTTGGCCTTGAGGCTCATCCTTCCGACCAGGCTAAAATTGATGCACAGGCAGCGGCTACGACCATCATCAGCGGTAACTACTCTTACACCCACGGCGGTGGCATCATGACCAACGGCGACCTCATCGTCGGTGAGGTTACTTCCCTGGACGTGTATCCTGCAATCAAGGTCAAGGCTAACAAGGTCCTCATGAAGGACGGCAAACCGCAAGGCCTCACGGGCCACGGCTATAAGTTCAAGCTGTTGGGTAAAGCCGCCGATTCAGCTGGGGAGCCGTATTGGAATACGGACGGCTCACTTAACGCAAACGGATGCGAGGCGACGTCCGAGGTTACCGTTAATGAAAGTGGAGAGATCGTCATTGATACGGCTGCGAACTACCAGTCGGGCAATTACGACCTCTACCTTGTTGAAGTCCCTATCAATGAGGAAGGCACGACCTTTGATAAGGCCATTTACAAAATACATATAAAGGTTGGTACGACACCATTTAATACGACCAACCTCTTGGGGATCAATATTAATCGTTATGAAGTTGATAAGAGCGCTTCCACAGTATCCGTTAAAAGGGAAGGCGAAACGGGCTTCACCGAGTGTAAATCTCCTGAGTTCTATAACTGGAGTGTAGATCCGAAAGATAATACAATCTCGACCGTAAAAATCGGCAACAGCTCCAAACCTGCGTTTACGAACGAACTTGCGCCCTACCAGACTTCAGGCACTTGGACACCTCAGGTGACCAAGAAGGTCGATGGCGGCGAGATGAAGAAGTTCAAGTTCGAGCTATATACCATGGATGGCAGCGAGAAAACGGTGCTTGATACAAAGAGTACCGCTGATGACTCGAACAACTTGCAGACGGTGACGTTCGCCGAGCAGAAGATCGGACCACTCAAAGTCAGCGACTTCAACGACGATAAGGCAACATTCACTTATTACATTTGTGAATGTGCTGCTGACGCCGGCGAAGGCACCAGCCACAAGGGCTATACCAACGACACCAAGACTTTCAAGGTCGTGGTGACGGCAACGGATGACGGCAAAGGACATCTGAACTGCACGCCGTTCTACTACGAGGTCGACGCCAGCGGTCATGAGAGCGCGAAACCGACTGACACCCCCACCTTCACCAACACCTACTCCACCTCTTTGCCCCTTTCTGGTATGTCGGGCGTCACTCTGACGTACCTTGCCGGCGCGGCGGTGCTTTGCGCTGCTGCGGCCTGGATGCACATTCGTCGCAAGGCGAATGCGAAGGGAGGCGAGCGTCGTGAATAAGCAAGTTTGCTCCTTCCCGATCTTGTTTGCGCTGCTTGCCCTCCTGATCGGCACCTGCGCGGTTGTGTTCCCCGCTTCCGCGCAGGCCGCGCCGACCTCGACCGGTTCCATCACGGTGAGCGGCACCGTGGCGAGCAGCTACGACGCCTACCAGATCTTTAACGCCAACGTCGTCGACGGCGACAACGACGCCAAGATCGCCACCGACCTCGTCTGGGCAAGCGGCGCCGTGCGCGACGCCGTCCTGCCCGTGCTGCACAGCGCTGGCATGCCCAATTCCCAGACCACCGCGCAGGAAGCTGCCGAGTGGCTCAACACCGATTCCCACCTCACGAGCGCGCTGAGCGCACAGCTCGCTCGTTCCCTCCAGAGCTCTGGCGCCGTGTCCGTGGCCCTTAACGCGGGCACGGCGGCCGAGCTGCCCTGCGGCTACTGGCTCATCGTCGCCGACGACGACGCCATCGCCCAGGGCGAGGCCGGCACCGCGCCGATCATGGCCCTGGTCGGCGGCAGCGCCGTCACCGTCAAGCCCAAGGCGGCGACCCCCAAGGTTGCCAAGAATGTGCTGGAGGACAGCACCGCCGCATGGCAGAAGGCCGCCGACGCCACCGTGGGTGACGACCTGTACTGGCGCCTCTCGGCCGCGGTCCCGGCGGGGCTCACGGCCTACGACACCTATGCGGTGCGGTTCGTCGACACCATGAGCGCGGGGCTCGACCCCTCCAAGGTGGCCGCGAGCATGCATGTATACGTGGCGGCGGGCGCGGACGGCGGCTTCGACGCCGTCCCGGCCGGCAGGGACGGCCGCGCCGGCACCGAGCCCGCCAAGGGCTGGACCGACATTACCGCCCAGTGCGCCACCAAGGTGGCGGCGGACGGAACCTTCACCGTGCGCACCGGCGACCTCATCGCCGCGCTCGGCGGGGCCGACGCCTTCACCGCGGGCGCCCGCGTGGTCGCCGTGTACAACGCACCGCTCAACAGCGCATGCAACCACGGCATCGCCAAGGGCAACCCCAACGAGGTCTACCTGCGCTACCCGCGTTCCCCCCTTGCCGACCAGTCCGGCGACGCCGGCTTCACCCGTACGCCGAGCGACGATGCGTGCGCCTACACCTGGGATCTCGCGCTCACCAAGCGCGGCAGCGACGGCGACAAGCCGCTGCCCGGGGCGGTCCTGAGCATCGCCGACGACCGCGGCCGCACGCTAGCGGCCGATGGCACGTGGGATGCGGAGGGCAAGGCCACCGTCACCACGGGCGAGGACGGCCGCGTGACCGTCTCGGGCGTGGACTCGGGCAAGCTGGAGGTCCGTGAGCTCAAGGCGCCCAAGGGCTACACCGCTTTTAAGGGTACGCGATCCGTGACGGTCAAGGCCGATGGTCTGGACGTTAAGCAGGTGGCCGCCGCCAAGCCCAAGCTCACCATCACGGCCGAGTCGCCCCTGCGCGCCGACAGCGCTGACGGGTCGACGGGCAGCCTGGAGGCGTCGATCATCAACACGCCCACCGGCACGCCCCCTAGCATCTTCACCGGAGGCTTTATGCCCTCGACTGGCGATATGGCAATGTACGCCGCGGCCGCCGCAGCGGTCGCCGGAGCCGCGCTCATCGTGGTCGCGCTCCTGGTCAAGCGGGGAGGTGGCAGCCATAAAGAGTAGCTGGCAGCCCCACAGAGAGCGGGGCGAGACGTAGCGAAGTAGATGCTAAGACACAGACAGATGATGACCGATCGAATGAGAACCAACCGGAAAACGGAGGAAAAGAAGATGAGCATGAGCAAGAACATCGCACGCCTGGCAGTAACCGCCGGCCTCACAGCAGCGTTGAGCTTCGGCGGAGTCATGGCCCCGGTTACGATGGCGTTTGCCGAGGGCACGCCGACGGTGGCCACGGAGAAGGGTAAGGTGGCTATCACCGACGAAACATACACCGGCACGACATTCAAGGGCATTCAGATCTTCACCGCGAAGGTCACGCAGGATCAGAAGGGCGATGGGAGCTGGGATGGCTCGGCCGCTAAGACTCTTTCCGATATTCAGTGGGCTCCGGGTAATGTGAAAACCCTCGTTACGACTGCGCTCAAAGACGTTACTGGAGCACCTGACGTAGATGCTGACGCCCAGACGTGGGCGGAGTTCATCAGCACGACTCAGGGCTCTAATTTTGGAGAGACTACGGCGGTTGATACTGGTACAACTCTTGACTTGATTGCCAAGGCCTTGGAAGGGGACAAGACCCTCACGTGGACAAAGCCAAGCGATTCCACCAAAGGTAGCTTTAAGGATCTTGATAATGGCTACTGGCTTTTCGTGACCGATACGCCCAGTACGACCAGCGGTGCTAATGGCAATACTGATGCGTATACCTCGCCGATTTTCACCATCGTCGGTGGTTCTGACGTTAACGTGGCCCCCAAGAAGGACGTCCCCAAAGTGACCAAGGCCGTAAAGGATGACAAGAACGGCAAGTTTGTTACGGACGATAGCAAGAATGTTTTTACCGCAGCCAACAAGGCTGCCGACTCCGCTGCTGAACAGCCTGTTGAATATCAGCTTGCCGGCACTGTGACTAGCAACATTAACACGTATGTCAAGTACAGCTACACTTTCACTGACGAGCTCCCCTCCACGATGGTTCCAGAGCTTCAGGGCAGTAACCCAGTCGTTGAGGTCAAGATTGCCAATTCAGTCGTGGATCCCGCTTGCTACAGTGCGACCTATGTCCCGGGAGAAAGCACGAATACGCTCACTGTTTCCTTCGAGAACCTCAAAGAAGTAAAGGATAAGGCTGGCAATCCTATCACCGTTGACGGTATTTCGACAGTCTATGTGAACTACAAGGCCAAACTGGATGCTAGCAAGATTACGCAGGATATGCTCGGCAAGGCCCAGGTGAACAATGTCAAGTTGACCTATTCCAACAACCCGCACACCAATGGCACCGGTACCACGGTTGACCATCCGGCCTACGACTACACCTATGGTATCGATGTCACCAAGGTTGGTAGCGACGAGGACGAGACTGGCAACCCCAAGACCCTCGAAGGCGTTCAGTTCACGCTGCAGGAGAAAGGCTCCAACGAATTTATCAAGGCCGACGGTACCACGACGACAGATACAAATGCCGCAATACTAACTACCAACGATAAGGGCATGATCAACGTTGTCGGTCTCGATGAGGGCACCTACACCCTTACAGAGGTAACCCCGGCGCCTGGCTACAACAACTCTGCTTCCAAAGGTGTCACGTTTACCATTGCTCGCGGCACGCTTCAGCAGGATGGCACCGCGGTGACTCCCGACAAGGATTCTGCCAACGTTACTGCTGCTGATGGTGTTGTAAAGGCCGGTTCTGCCACCGTATCTACCGGTAAGCTCAGCTTCACCATCGTCGACAAGAAGGGCTCCAACCTCCCGCTGACCGGCCTTAACGGCGTGACCTTCACTTGGATCGCTGGTGGTGCGGTGCTGTGCATCGGCGTGGCGCACCTCATTCGTAGCCGTAAGCAGGCTGAGGAGTCCGAGCAGGAGTAACGCTCACTCACCCATCCCTTTGGCAGGTGGGATGTGATGGCCATGAGACTTGCGGACACTTTTCTCGTCCATCGACGTTCTTGCTTTGCCATTCTCTTTTCGGGGCAGATTCCGCACTGGAGTCTGCCCCGTTTTTTGGGATAACGCAGCCAGCCTCTACCGTCCGATGCGGGTACGTTCGTCATCGCGTTTCTTGACTCGTATGAGGTTCGGATTAAGGTCCGTAGGCGCACGCGCGGTGCGGACGGTAGAAGGCATTTGCGCCGCAAGCGCAAATAAGAATGCCCGGGGGTCGGATCCCGGGCATTTAACAAAACCAGAAAACTAGGCCGCCCGCGCTCTCGTACACTTACGCGGGGTGCGTCGTTTTCTATTGACATTGTATCCCGAATCGCCCCGCCAATCCGGGACATTTTGAAAACGCAAATGCTGGCCGATTCACAAAGGAATCTCGTTAATTCCAAAAATAATGTATAATTCCAATACAAACTGGAATCGAACGAAAACAATGGAAATGAACGAAGCGCTAAACTACTTACAAGAAGCACTAGGCCTCTCCTCCAAGACCAAAACTTGGCCTGGATCCGCACGCTTGCCGCTGCATCTGCGAGCGATTGAGGTCCGCGCTGTTGACGCAAACGGTTTTTCGTTTTTGCTTGCAAGTTTGCCTACTGGCGTCGGGCTTCCCGAGGTTAAGAGAGTCTATAGTCAGCTAGCCTTGCGTGCGGAGACTCCTGTTGTCGTTTCGTTTCCTGATGCCGATGCACGTCAGCGCAAAGCATTGGTCGCACAAGGGATTCCGTTTGTTTGCCCCGGCAGACAGGCTTTTCTTCCATTTATGGGCACGGCCTGCACGGAGAGGGGCGGTGCCCGGTTTCGCAATCACGCGACCAAGATGTCACCCAACGCACAGGCTGCCGCAATCTGGGGAGTAGCCCAGGAGCCATATCGCCCCCATGACCTTTGTCGTGCGCTTGGGATCTCGGCAAGCCGCGCGAGTGAGGCCATAACCGAGCTTGTTGACAGGGGACTCGCGAGGCGCGAGCGTCGCGAGCGACGTGTCGTCGTGCTCCCTGTCGCCGTTGATCTTTTGCTAAGCGAGCACATGGCAGAGCTCTCCTCGCCTGTCTCGAAGGTCTTTTTTGCAAGGAAGACGCCGCAGATCGACTATCTTGTTGACGCCGGGGAGACGGCGCTCGCCGCGCGTTCGATGCTCGCTGCACCGGGCATGGAACAAAAGGCCGTCTTAAGAAGTGCATGGCGTCAACTGAGCGACCTCGAAGTCGCAGACGGGGAGTTGCCGGATAACGAAACGGCGATGATTCAAGTGTGGCGCTATGCACCCGTGTTTGCCGGCTCCTCCCGTGTCGACGACATTTCGCTTGCGCTATCTTTGGCGGCAATCGACGATGAGCGAATTCAGCTCGAAGTCGATCGCATGTTTGGAAAGGAATATCCATGGCAAGAAGCGCTGTAGAGGGTCTCCAAGAATTTCAGCAGCATATGCAAGAAGCTGCAGGATCGTATGCTCTTATCGGCGGCACGGCATGCGACATTTTGCTCGCGGAGGCGGGACTTCCGTTTAGGATGACTCACGATTTTGATGTGGTAATCGTCGCCGATGACCGGTTGCCTCAGACGGCAGAAGCTATATGGACTTTGGTGCGTGATGGCGGTTACCGCTGCGGCTGGGGCGAAGGCAAAGGCTCATGTTTTTATCGGTTTACAGAGCCCAAGAGGCCGGGTTACCCCCATATGATCGAACTCTTCGCGAAGTGCCCCGACTTTCTAAAGGGTCGTGAGGGGATTGATGTGGCGCCAATTCACGTTGATGAAAACATAAGCAGTCTTTCGGCAATTTTGTTGGACGATGCTTACTACAGCTTGTTCCTTCAGGGAATTCGGACCGTAGACGGCGTTTCGGTCCTGGGTACGGAATACATTGTCCCGTTCAAAGCGAAGGCGTATCTCGACCTAAAAGCCAGAAGGGAAGCGGGGGAGAACGTTGATTCGAAGAAGGTAAAAAAGCATAAACGCGATGCGCTGAGGCTTGCTCAGTTGCTTGGCGAGTCGGAAGGTGTAGACCTGGGCGAAGAACTGAAGGACGATATGCTTGCGTTTGTTAAAGATTGCGAGGTGGGCGACGTCAATCTGAAACAGATCGGGGTTGCGGGCGTAACGATGGCGCAGTTGCTCGAGACGATGAAAGCAACATATGGCTTGATTGGTTGAGTGGGGTTACGTGGCCCGAACGGTGCAGTCTAGCGGCGTTGTCTGGCGCGGAAGCTCGCTAATCGGCTATTATTTGTTTAGACAACCTGAGCTGTAAGGAGTGACCGGCGATGGTGCAGGGCGCCAAACATATGAAGAGCAATAACGCCGCGGACAACGGCGGCTCAAGCCCTCAGCCCAAACCTCAACCAAAGCCCAAGCGCCGCCGCAAGCGGCTGCCTCGCTGGGCCGACCGGCTCATCACCATCGTCATCATCCTTATCGGCGTGGGCCTTATGACCTGGCCGTGGATTTTGGACCGGCTCGAGGCCTCGGGCGTGTTCAACCAGATCAGCACCGTGTCCAGCACCGTGGACGCGCTGTCTGCCGAGGAGCGCGAGCGCATCTTGCTGCAGGCGCGCTCCTATAACGAGCAGCTTGCCGGCGAGGCCACCGAGCTTCCCGCCGACCAGATCGAGCCCTACGCTCAGCAGCTCATCTTTGACCGCGACCCCATGATGAGCTGGGTCGAGATCCCCTCCATCGATGTGAGCATGCCCATCTACCACGGCACGAGCGAAGAAGTCCTCATGGCGGGCGTCGGCCACCTGGAGGGCACGAGCCTGCCGGTGGGCGGCACCTCGACGCATTGCGTGCTCACCGCGCACTCGGGCATGCGCAACCTGAGCATGTTCGACGACATTCACTCGCTGGAGCCCGGCGACCTGGTGCTGCTGCACACCATGAACAAGACGCTCGCCTACAAGATGGTGGACTCCGAGGTGGTGCTGCCCGAGGAGATGGAGTCGCTGACCATCGAGCCCGGCGCCGACAAGGTGACGCTCGTCACCTGCACGCCCTACGGCGTGAACGACCATCGCCTGTTGGTGCATTGCGTGCGCACCAAATACAACAAGAAGGACGTCGACAAGCAAAAGTCGCTGGCCGGCCGCCACTGGGGCAAGCGCGAGTTTGCCGTGCTCATCGTGGTCGTGGCCATTGTGCTGTTGCTGCTGGACATCGTGATCCACGCGGTCCGCAAGCGCCGCAAGGCCAAGGCCTCGGCATAGGACATTCTCCAGAACCACCACAATGGGGACAGGCACCTTTGTGGTGGTCGGGGCTTCCAAACCATCACAACATTCGATGAAAATCGCGATTTTGCCGAAAAACGTCGAATGTTGTGATGCTTTTCGTTGTGGTCGAGACGGTTTTCGCTATGGACGGTACGGTTTTCGCTACGGACGGCGCGGTTTTCGCTGCAGAGCCGCCAGCCCGCAGCCTGCCAATCCACCGCCCTCGTTACGTTTTCGCTGCATTTAGGTAAAGCGCCTGCTCCAAGCCGGCGCTGCCCTGTATACTAGAGCGGTTTATCTGTTATGCGGAAGGGAGCGCCTATGGCACTCAGCGAGAAAGACGTGCGCGGCATCGCCGAGTACGCAAAGATCGCACTGACCGATGACGAGCTCACCCAGATGACGTCCTATATGAACGACGCCGTCCAGATGCTCGAGCCCGTCTTGCAATATGACTTACCCGACGTGGAGCCCACGTTCCATCCCATCGGAAGCCTGTCCAACGTGATGGGCGATGACCTGCGCGAGCCCGAGCGCGACCTGCCGCTCGACGTCGCGCTCGAAAACGCTGGTAGCGCGCGCGATCGCTACTTCCGCGTGCCGTCCATTTTGGGAGAGGGGGAGAGCGAGTAATGGCGCAGAGCTTCGATTCCCTTACCGCCGCCCAGATCGCCGCGGGCGTTGCCGCCGGCGACTTTACCGCTACCGAGGTGGCCCAGGCCTCCCTTGCCGCCATCGAGGCGCGCGAGGGCGGGGTTCAGGCATTCCTGCAGGTGGCGCCCGAGCTTGCGTTCGAGGCTGCTGCGCGCGTGGATGCCGACCGTGCCGCAGGCAAGCCGCTGCCCCCGCTTGCGGGCGTGCCGCTGGCCATCAAGGACAACATGAACCTCGTGGGCACGCGCACTACCTGCGCTTCCCGCATGCTCGGGGACTACCAGAGCGTCTACACCGCCACCTGCGTCCAGCGCATGCTCGATGCCGGCTGCCTGCCCATGGGCAAGGCCAACATGGACGAGTTTGCCTTTGGCAGCTCCACCGAGAGCTCGGCGTTCCACCGCACCAACAACCCCTGGGATACCGAGCGCGTGCCCGGCGGCTCCTCGGGTGGCTCCGCTGCGGCCGTCGCCGCGGGCGAGGTCGCGCTCTCGCTGGGCTCGGACACCGGCGGCTCCATTCGCCAGCCGGCGAGCCTCTGCGGCGTGGTGGGCTTTAAGCCCACGTATGGCGCTGTGAGCCGTTACGGCGTGGTTGCCTTTGGCTCGTCGCTCGACCAGGTGGGCCCCTTTGGCCGCACGGTCGAGGATGTCGCGCTGGCCATGAACGCGCTTACCGGCGCGGGCCATGATCCGTACGACTGCACCAGCCAGGATTGCGCCGTCGACTTTACCGAGCATCTCAACGACAGCATCGAGGGTAAACGCGTGGGCATCATCCCCGCGTTTATGGAGGCCGAGGGCCTGACGCCCGAGGTCAAGGCCGCTGTTCAGCGCGCCGCCCAGGAGCTGCAGAACCAGGGCGCCGAGCTGGTCGAGGTCGACCTGCCGCACCTGGACGCCGCCATCGCCGCCTACTACGTCATCGGCCCGGCCGAGGCGTTCTCCAACTTGGCTCGTTTCGACGGCATTCGCTACGGCTATCAGGAAGAGGGCTGCGCCAACCTGTCCGACCAGAGCTCGCTTTCGCGCGCCCACGGCTTTGGCGCCGAGGCCAAGCGCCGTCAGATGCTCGGCGCCTACCTGTTGAGCTCGGGCGTGTACGACAAGTACTACTACGCCGCACAGAAGGCTCGCACACTCATCACGCAGGATTACGACGCCGCGTATGCCAAGGTGGACACCATCCTCATGCCCGCCTCGCCGCGCACGGCCTTTAAGTTTGGCGAGATCAGCGACCCCACGCAGATGTACCTCTCCGACCTGTATACCATTTCGCTCAACATCTGCGGCAACGGTGGCATTTCGGTGCCGCTGGGCCTGGGCGAGGATACTCAGCTGCCCGTTTCTGCCCAGCTGGTGGGACCTGCCTTTAAAGACCGTCAGCTGCTTACGTTTGCCCGCGCCCTGGAGCGCGGCTTTGCCGATGCCGCCACGGGTGCGCCCGCGCTTTCCGTCGCGCCCGATTTTGCCGGGAAGGGAGGCGAGCTGTAATGAAGGAGCTTTCCGAGGTCCTGCAGGATTGGGAGGCCGTGATCGGCCTGGAGATCCATACCGAGCTCACCGCACTCGATACCAAGATGTTCTGCAACTGCAAGCTCAGCCACGATGACGAGCCCAACGCCAACGTGTGCCCGGTGTGCTTGGGCCTGCCCGGTGCGCTGCCGGTGCCCAACAAGCGCGCCATCGAGAGCATCGTCAAGGCCGGTCTCGCCACCAACTGCGAGATTCAGCGCCACTCGATGTTCTACCGCAAGCACTACTTCTATCCCGATATGGCCAAGAACTTCCAGACCACGCAGGGTCCAGTCGCCTTTGCCATGTACGGTCATCTTGATCTGGACGTGACCGGTCGCGGCGCCGCCGAGCGCCCCGACTGCGCGTTTGGCGAGGCCGAGGCCCAGAGTCTGGCGAGCGCCTCGGCCAACGCCGAGGGTCTGTCCACGTCCATGACGTCGACCATGCGCGAGGGCAATCAGCGCGCCGGTCATCTGGCCAGCTACGATGCATCTAACCTGCAGATGCCCGAGCGCCGCGAGGACGGTTCCTACACGGTGCCCATCCGCATCCTGCGCATCCACATGGAGGAGGACGCCGCCAAGATGGTCCACGTGGGTGGCGCCGAGGGCCGCATTACCGCCGCGGCCGAGTCGCTCGTCGACTACAACCGCTGCGGCACGCCTTTGATTGAGCTCGTGACTGAGCCCGACCTGCGTACGCCCGAGGAAGCGCGCCTGTTTATGGAGAAGCTCCGCCGCATCTTTGTGACGCTGGGCATTTCGGACTGCTCCATGGAGAAGGGTTCCATGCGCTGCGACGGCAACGTGTCGCTGCGCCGCCGCGGCGAGACCAAGCTGGGTACCAAGACCGAGCTCAAGAACCTCAACTCGTTTAAGAGCCTGCACGATGGCCTTGCCTACGAGATTTGCCGCCAGGCCGAGGTGCTCGAGGAGGGCGGCATCATCTATCAGGAGACCCGCCACTGGGAGCCCAGCCGCAAGCGCACTGTGGTCATGCGTGTGAAGGAGACGGCCGACGACTATCGCCTGTTCCCCGATCCCGACCTGGCGCCGTTCGATCTGGATGACGAGTTCATCGACCGCTGCCGTGGCGAGATCCCCGAGCTGCCCGATGCCAAGCGCGCCCGCTTTGAGGCCGACTTTGGCATTAAGGCGGCCGACGCCGAGCAGATCGCCGGCGACCCGGAGTTTGCCGAGTTCTTTGAGGCGGCCGCTGCCGGTATGGCTGGCAAGGAGGCCCAGACGGTTGCAAACTTGCTGGTGAACGAGATGATTGCTTACCTTAAGGGCGCGGGCGTGTCGCTCGCCGAGTCCGGTATCGCGCCGGCTCAGGTGGCAGCACTCGCCAAGCTGCTGGCGACCGATGCCATCAGCTCCAACCAGGCGCACGAAGTCTTTGAGGCCATGGCCCAGACCGGCGACGACCCCAACAAGATTGTCGACGAGCGCGGCATGCGTCAGGTGAGTGATGCCGGTGCGTTGCAGCCGATCGTGGACGAGGTGCTGGCTAACTGTGCCGATCAGGCGCAACAGTATCGTGACGGCAACCAGAAGGTCATCGGCTTTTTGGTGGGTCAGTGCATGAAGGCGAGCCGCGGCAAGGGCAACCCGAAGCTCTTCAACGAGTTGCTGAGAACGTCGCTCTCGTAAGCGGGAACCGAGGGGCCGGGTGCAGGGCCTTGCCTCTCAATTTCGGACAGTCCTGACTCACGACGGAGGCGCCACTGGCGCCTCCTGTTCGTGCGGAACTCATTGAGAGGCAAGGCCCTGCACCCGGCCCCTCGGTTCCGTGACGACTCGGCCGTTCGGGTCAGGTGGGGCTGAATTGAATAGAGTGAATGGGCGTGCCGTTGGCGCGCCCATTGTTTTGAAGGGAACTCATTTTGAGGACGCACCCGCCCTGCCGGGGCTCCCGGGTTCTGCAACGACTCGGCCGTTCGGGTCAGGCGGGCTGAATGGAATTTGGTGAATGAGGGCGCTGTTGGCGCCCTCATTTTTTGTGGATGTGGTGCAGGGACGGCCCCCTTGGTCACAGCGCGCCCCAAGATTTCCAAAAAGTTAACCTTTGTTGACCTCAATAGTTAGATAAACTAAACTATTTTCCAAAAGTGTGCTCGAGCAAACTTGTTTACTCGGGTGCTGAGGCACCGTGCCGCGTCCGATGCGGCAAAAGGGAGAAGCAACATGAAGAAGTCGACGTTTAACACCCTGCTTGTCGGTGGCGGTTTTCTGCTTGGTACGGCCGGCATCAAGCTGCTCACCAGCGCTCCGGTAAAGAACGCCTGCGTGCAGGGCATTGCGTGCGGCATGCGCATCAAGAACGGCTACCAGGACATGGTCGAGCAGGCCAAGGCCGAGGTCGACGACATGGTTGCCGAGGCTGCTTACATCACCCAGAGCGAGGCCGCCGCGGACAACGCAGCCGAGTAGCACTCCCAGGCATAAACAATGAGATTCTCGATTATCAGCGAGATCCCCGGCAGGACCCGCCTCCAGTTGGCGGGTCCTGTGCCAGAGAGCGATCTCGATGCGCTTCTAAAGCTCAGCGGCGAAATCGATGGTGTGCGCAAGGTGCGCGTCTACGGCCGCATTGGCCAGATGGCGCTGGAGTACGACGAGCCGCGCCGCGCAA
Source organism: Collinsella sp. AF02-46-1 (assembly GCF_003465825.1). Lineage (GTDB taxonomy): Bacteria > Actinomycetota > Coriobacteriia > Coriobacteriales > Coriobacteriaceae > Collinsella. The sequence goes on along the minus strand of NZ_QSBV01000002.1, from coordinate 47,680 downwards.
GCGTGCTCGACGCCCTGGGCGCACTCGATGCTCAAGCTATTGCCGATGCCAAGTCGGGTTACGTGATGCAGCTTGAGCCGCGCAAGCACAAACTCGTTATGGACCTGGCGACACTCGTCGGTGCCCATTACGCACGTCGCTGGTTCTTGCCCACGCCCCTGCGTGCGGTGTTTGTCGTGGCCGGTTACATGGCCTTTTTGCGTGCCGCCCTCCGTGAGCTCGCGCAGCCGCGCCTGACCGTTCCCGTGCTCGACGCTTCGGCCATCGGCATTTCGTTCGTCAAACGTGATGTCGACACCGCAGGCCAGACGATGTTCCTGCTCAACGTGGGCGAGCTGCTCGAGGACTACACCCGCGCCATGAGCGAAAACGAGCTCATCAACTCGCTGCTCGATGTGCCCGACAAGGCGCAAAAGGTCGTCGGCGACACCGAGGTAAGCGTTGCCGCCACCGAGCTTGAGCCCGGCGATCTGGTCGCCGTGCGCACCGGCATGTCCATCTGCATCGACGGTGTTGTCGAGCAGGGGAGCGCTATGGTCAACCAGGCGACCCTGACCGGCGAGCCGCTGGCCGTCGAGCGCAGCGTGGGCGACGACGTGTTCGCCGGTACCGTCGTGGAAGACGGCGGCATCTTGGTGCGCGTGCGCGCCAATACGGCGCAAACCAAACTGCGCTCAATCGTCTCGCTCGTGCAGACGGCCGACTCGCTCAAGTCCGAGGGCCAGTCGCATATGGAGGACCTTGCCAACAAGATCGTCCCGTGGAACTTCCTGCTCGCGGGCCTGGTTGCGCTTACTACCCGCAGCCTCATCAAGACCTCGGCGGCACTGATGGTCGACTACTCGTGCGCACTCAAGCTCACGGGTTCCGTTGCCGTCATGACCGCTATGAGCGATGCTGCCAAGATGGGCGTCATGGTCAAGGGCGCGAAATACTTTGAGTCGTTTGCCAAGGCCGACACCATTGTGTTTGACAAGACCGGCACGCTTACCGAGGCGCAGCCGCGTCTTGCCTGCGTGCTCACCACCGATGGCTGGAGCGAGGACGAGGTCCTGCGCCTTTCCGCTTGCTTGGAGGAGCATTTTCCGCATCCGGTGGCGCGTGCCGTGGTCAATGCGGCACGCGAGTGCGGGCTCGAGCACCGCGAGCGTCACGCTGCGGTCGAGTACATCGTGGCGCACGGCATCGCTTCGTCCATCGAAGGGCGTCGCGCGATTATCGGCTCGGCACACTTTGTGTTTGAGGACGAGAGCGCGCAGCTCGAGGCCGACATTAAGGAGCAAATCGAGTCCCAGATGCAGGGCCTGTCGCCGCTATATCTGGCGGTCGATGGAAAGGTCGTCGGCGTGCTCGGCATCGAGGATCCGCTCAAGCCCGGGGTCCGTGAGGCCATCGCCGACTTGCATGCGCTGGGCGTCAAGCATGTCGTTATGCTCACAGGCGATTCGGAGCGCACGGCCGAGCGCATTGCGCGCGAGGCGGGCGTTGACGAGTTTAAGGCCGAGCTGCTGCCCGAGGACAAGTACGCCTATGTGGAGCGCATTAAGGGCGAGGGGCGTCACGTTGCCATGGTGGGCGACGGCGTCAATGACTCACCGGCGCTGGGCCTGGCCGACGTGGGGCTGGCAATGGGTGGCGGAAGCGACATCGCCAAGGAGGTCGCCGACATCATCCTGACCGACACGGATCTTGCCGCGATCGTGCGCCTGCGCCGCATGAGTCAGGGTCTCATCGACCGTCTGACGAGCTCCTATTCTAAGGTGATGCTCACCAACTCAGCGCTCTTGGCGCTGGGGATCACCGGCGCGATTACCCCGCAGGCGTCGTCGCTGCTGCACAACGGCTCGACGATTGCCTACAGCCTGAGCAACGCGAAGGCTTACCTGCGCTAGCAGACGTGTTCGCCCACGTTATCTGGCCTGCGCCCAGACGGCATTTGTGTCGTCTGGGCGCAGGCCTTTTGCGTTTGACCAAGTGCTAGCTTATCTATATAGTGGTGCTAGCATGGCTAGCAATTGAAGGGGGCGGGATCAACGTGGGTGCTGTTAGTGGCATGGCACAGGTGAACGTTCGCGTGGATCGCCAGGTCAAGAACCGTGCCGAGGAAGCGCTGCAGCTTTCGGGCGGGTCACTGCCCGAGCTCATCAAAAAGGTGGTGGCCAAGGTCGCACAGGGTGGCGGGCAGTGCGAGGAAGTGCTTGCGGCCGTCGACGACCGGCAGCAGACCGTCGCGCACGATACTCCGTTCGCCGCGTCGTGGGCAGCGGCAGACCGGCTTTATGCAGATTTGGGCATCGTTGCGCCGCCCGCATCCGACGATCGCGGTTGGGACGCAATCTATTCCGAAGCCATGGATGAGCATTATCGCCAAAAGGGGATGATCCTGTGAGCGGGGTTCCCCTCAAAATAATGGTGGATGCCAACGTATGGGTTGATTCGTTTTGCGCCGACCATGCCGAGTCGCTTGCCGCACGTGCGTTTATTGGACAGGCGACGGAGACGGGGGCATTGCTGTTCTTTCCGGTGCATATCGCCAAGGACGTGCTGTACGTTGTCCAACACGAGCTGAAGCGTAGCGTTCTTGCCAGCGGGGGAGCGCTCGACGAGGCTTCTGCCCGCGCGATTGGCGATGCGGCGCTGGCGTTTGTTCGGAATATGACCGAAAACGCCACAGCCGTGGGTGCAGATGCGTCGGACCTTTGGCTGGCCGACAAATACTTAGCGCTCCATTGCGATTACGAGGACAACTTGGTGCTCGCCGCGTGCAAGCGCGCGCAGGTTGATTACTTGGTGACCAACGATCGCAAACTGCTCGAACATGCCGATCTTGCAGCAAAGACCCCGCGCCAAATGATGCCGATTCTCGCGCTGGCCGAACGCGGCGGCGCGGCTATCGGTTGACGCGAACTGTTTGCGGGCCTCTTGGACGACGATGCGCCAAGGGGCCCGCGCCTGCTATTTACAAAAGCTCGGCCTTAATGGCGGGACTTTCTGCGAGCTGCTCGGCTGCCTTTTCGTCGGAGCTGTCGAGTGCTGCCAGACTGCGGTAGACCCACTCGTTGACCTGGGTGTTCTTGACGCCTGCGGTCTGCATGAGGGCGCCTACCTCGCGGATTGCTGCGAGCAGATCGGCTTTGGGACCCGCGAGCTCGACCTCGATGCCGTGGTAGGCGACCACGCCGCGGTTCTCACTCACGTGGTCGATAAAGCCCTCGACGGTCTCAAGCTGCTGGGCGAGAGCCACATCATCGTTAGCGTCCAGCGCGACGAGTGCGTTCGATACCGTGAGGGCGGGATGTCCGCAGGGGACAAAGCCTTCGATGACATCCATAGCTTCGGTAATGGTTGAGCCCAGGCCTGCGAGGGCATTGACGAGTTGCTGCTTGGTATCCATAACGGTCCTTTCGACGGGGCAGTTGTGCTTGGCGAAAATATACGTGACGCGATCGGTAGCAAAAGTGCGAAGTGCGGCGCACATTGGGGTCTTCACAGCTCGTGCATAGAACAGCTGTCTGCCTTTAGAACGTGGTAAGATAACACTCCACAAGCGGGGCTCGTCCCGCATGTTCCTTGAAAAGTCGACGGCTGTTGGGTGCTTTTGTGCCCGATGCCATCCAGACTTTCCCAGCATTCGGGGGCGACTGGTTTCGACACGATAGCTCTGAGAGAGGAAGCAAGCCGAGGTCTCCTCGCCTCGTTAAACAGGGGTACCGTCAAATTGAATTGACAACAACTCTTCTTTTGAGCCTATGGCTCTCGCTGCTTAGTTTATAGCGGCGCGTCAACCCGGTGATTTCCCCGACACCGGCGCGACGTCATGTTAGGGGAATGCTCCCGCACACGTAATCGGTATGGCGCGGGCTAAGACCGAACCGGTTGGGATGCCGCGAGCGTGTCGCTGCGCGCAAAGCGTCCGAGACTAAACCAGCGACTGAGCTTGGAGATGCCAATCAGGGGGCTTTCGTGGACCGGAGTTCGATTCTCCGCGCCTCCACCAATAGTTACAAGCAGGTAGAGAAGTGTTTCTACCTGCTTTTTTATTACATATAGATACCGCGGAGGATCGAACTCTGCGCAGGGCGCGAGCGTTAAGCAAACGCGAAGCGTTTGTAGCGAGCGGGCGAGGACGCCGGCAGGCGGCCGAAGCCGGTGCGTATTTGCGAAGCAAATACGCGGATTCTCCGCGCAAAGCCTCAGCCCTATGCAGATGCGATGCCGATCGGACTGCAGCCTGCCATGCCCCGCATCAACGTCGCCCCAGGCGGAAAATCCATCCCAGAATTCCGGTTCAGACTGGGATGCGGTTTCCGGATGACGTTTCAAGCGGAAACTGCATCCCGGAATCGACGCTCGGAATGGGATTCATTTTCCGGAAGACGCCTCAAGCGGAAACTGCATCCCGGAATCCGCGCTCAGAACGGGACACGCTTTCCCAACGGCGGTCCAAGCGGAAAGTTCATCCCGGAATCCCGCCTCAAACTGGGACACGCTTTCCGCTCCATATTCTCAACTCCAAAACCTATGCGCCCTCCATTCCAAAACTGGGTAGAAGAAAGCCAAAACGCAATCGCAGGAGGTCAATATGACTGCAGAAGATAAGGCAAAGAACGCCGGCAAGGTCGCGCTCGTCTTGGAGGGTGGCAGTTTTCGTGGGCAGTTTACCGCCGGCGTGCTCGACGTTCTCATGGAGGCCGGTGTCGAAATTCCGGCGGTGTACGGCGTTTCGGCCGGTGCGCTCAACGGCGTCAACTACAAGTCGCACCAGATCGGTCGCGTCAATCGCATCAACCTGACCTTCTGCAATGACAACCGCTACATGGGTGCCGCATCCTTCGCATCCACGGGCTCCATCGTGGGTTACGACTTTATCTTCAACGATATCCAGGACCGCCTGGATCCCTTTGATAACGAGACGTTCGACGCCAGCCCTATCGAGATGTACGCCGTCGCGACGGACATGCTGTTTGGAACCGCTGCCTACCTGCCGGTCAAAAGCGCCGTGCTCGACCTCGATGCCGTGCGTGCCTCGACGTCGCTGCCGCTGGTGACGCCGCCGGTCGAGATCGACGGGCACAAATACGTCGACGGCGGCGTAGCCGATTCGGTCCCCATCGAGCACGTGCTGGAGGAGGCGGGCTTCGATCGCGCGGTTGTCATTGTCACGCAGGACCGCTCGTACGAGAAAAAGCCCTACGAGTTTATGCCTGCCGCGCGCGCCCGCTATGTCGACTACCCCTATCTGCTCGAGGCTATCGAGACGCGCCACGACCGCTATAACCTCCAGCGCATGCACCTGTGGAAGTATGAGCGCGAGGACCGCGCGCTGGTCATTGCTCCGCAAAAGCCGGTCGAGGTCGGCCATGTCGAGCACGATCCGGCAAAGCTTTTGGACCTGTATATCCAGGGCCGTCAGGAGGCAAAGCGCCTGCTCGCGGAAATCCAAGAGTTCGTTGAGCGCTAGCGACGGCGAACCCTCAAAAAATGACAACAGCTAAAGAGTTGGAAAAATCACGGCTCGTGGATGACATGTGCAGAAACTCTGGTCGGAGCCAAAATACCTGTTGACTCGTACGGCGAGCGGGGTAATATGGACGGGTTACTTGCAGAGCCCCGTGAATCTCTGTAACAACACGTACTGTACATGGAGGAGTCTAAGTGATTTCGAAATCGACTCACTACGCCAAGCAGGGCGAGGTCCAGCGCAACTGGGTTCTCGTCGACGCCGATGGTGCTGTCCTGGGCCGTCTTGCCACCCAGATCGCAATGATCCTGCGCGGTAAGAACAAGCCCCAGTTCACGCCCAACAGCGACTGCGGCGACTTCGTTGTCGTCATCAACGCCGATAAGGTCCAGCTTACCGGTAACAAGGCCGACACGAAGACCTATTATCGCCACAGCGGCTACAACGGCGGCCTCAAGGCTGAGAGCTTCCGCCAGGCTATGGAGAAGCACCCGGAGAAGGTCATCGAGCGCGCCGTTCGCGGTATGCTGCCCAAGACCACCCTCGGCCGTGCCCAGATGACCAAGCTTAAGGTCTACGCTGGTGCCGAGCATCCGCACGCTGCCCAGAACCCCACGAAGATTGAGCTGGAGGCTTAAAGATGGCTGAGAACACCGTTGTCTACCAGGGTACCGGCCGTCGTAAGAACGCCGTCGCCCGCGTCCGTCTCGTCCCCGGCACCGGCAAGGTGACCATCAACAAGCGTGACGCCGAGCAGTATTTCGGCCGTCATCAGCTCGTTGAGAACGCCCTTGCTCCCTTCAAGGTGACCGACACCGCCGGTCAGTTCGATGTCATCGCTCTGTGCGATGGCGGCGGCATCTCCGGTCAGTCCGGCGCTCTGCGCCTGGGCATCGCCCGCGCTCTTCTGAACGCTGGCGACTACCGTGCTGACCTCAAGAAGGCCGGTTTCCTTACGCGCGATGCTCGCGTGGTCGAGCGCAAGAAGTACGGCCTCAAGAAGGCCCGCCGCGCTCCCCAGTTCTCCAAGCGCTAAGGTTTTATCTCCTTACGAGATACAATGTACAAGCGGGGCCTGCCGATTCCTCGGCGGGTCCCGCTTTTCTTTTTCGACTAGGGTGGGCGGTTGCATATCGCCTGCTAGGGAAGGAGCGATCCTATGCCCCAGAACATCTTCGGTACCGACGGCGTCCGTGGCGTCGCCAATGCCGACCTCTCGTGCGACCTCGCGTTTCGCCTGGGCCGCGCGGCGACCAAGTTCCTTGGCCCGGACATCTGCATCGGCCGCGACACGCGCCTTTCGGGTACCATGCTCGAGAGTGCTCTGACCGCTGGCATTATGGCAGAGGGCGGCCGTCCGCATTGCTGCGGCGTTATCCCTACGCCGGCCGTGGCGCTGCTCACCGTCCAAAACGAGCTCGACGGCGGCATCGTCATCTCCGCTTCGCATAATCCGCCGGAGTTCAACGGCATCAAGTTCTTTAGCCGCAAGGGCATGAAGCTTCCCGATGCTGTCGAGGAAGAGATCAGCGCCTGGGTCATGTCCGAGGAGGCCATGGCTGCCGACACGCTGCCGACCGGCGCCTGTGTGGGTCACATCATCAAGATGAAAGACGCCCGCAAGGCCTATGTCGATCATGCCATCAGCACGCTCGACGGCCTTAAGCTCGATGGCCTGGTTGTTGCCGTCGACTGCGGTCACGGTGCTTCCTGCCAGACCACGCCCGCTGCGCTGCAGCGCCTGGGCGCCACGGTCCATGCCATCAACACCGATTACTGCGGCACCGACATTAACGTTGAGTGCGGCTCCACTCACCTTGAGCCCCTGCGCGAGCTCGTGCTGCGCACCCACGCCGATATCGGCCTGGCCCACGACGGCGACGCCGACCGCGTGCTGTTCGTCGACGGCGAGGGCAATGAGATCGACGGTGACTACATCCTGGCTATCTGCGGTTCTGACCTCGCCGCCCGCGGCAAGCTCGCCAACTCCGAGATCGTCTCGACCGTCATGTGCAACCTTGGCTTCTCCATCGCTATGAAGGAGCAGGGCTTCGAGATGGTTCAGACCGCCGTGGGTGACCGCTACGTTTTGGAGCGCATGCTCGCGGATGGCGCCGTCATCGGCGGCGAACAGTCCGGCCACATCATCTTCCTGGAGCACAACACCACCGGTGACGGCCTGGTGACGGCTCTGCAGCTGCTGGCCGTGCTCAAGCGCACCGGTCGTACCCTCACCGATCTTGCCGGCATCATGAAGAAGTACCCGCAGGTACTCGTCAACGTGCATTCCGACAACAAGGCCGGCCTGGACGATTGCCAGCCCATTTGGGACGCCGTCGCTGCCGCCGAGAAGGAGCTTGACGGCCGCGGCCGCATTCTGGTGCGCCCGAGCGGTACCGAGCCGCTGGTCCGTGTTATGGCCGAGGCGGAGACGCACGAGCTCACTCAGCGTGTTGTCGACGACATCGTCGAGGTTGTCAAGCGCGAACTTCCCTAATGGTCAAAAACGGGTGCCAAGTGGTAAACTGTTAAAGCTATTTTGATTGATTGGTATGTCCGAGGGGGAGCATGTTCACTAAAGTCCTAAGGTCTTTTGGTATGCGTGGACGAGTTCTTACGCTGGATGCTCCCATCTCGGGCGACGTCATTCCGTTGTCCGAGGTCAATGACCAGACATTTGCCACCGGCCTTTTGGGCCAGGGCGTGGCGATTCAGCCTACCGGCACGCGTGTGATTGCGCCGGCAGACGCCAAGGTCGAGGCCATTTTTCCCACGGGTCACGCCGTTGCGCTCAACACGGTCGATGGCCTAGACGTGCTCATCCACGTTGGCTTGGACACTGTTCAGCTTGAGGGCAAGCATTTTAGCGTGCATGCACAGGTGGGCGATGTCGTCCATAAGGGTGACGTGCTCATCGAGTTCGATCGCGAGGCAATTGCTGCCGAGGGCTACGATGTGACGGTTCCCATCTTGGTGTGCAACTCCGTTGAGTTCTCGAGTATCAAGGGCTCCGTTGGTGCGCATGTCGAAGAGATGGACCAGCTCATCGTTGCTCGCGAGCGCTAGTAAGTGCACGTGGCCATTAGCCTACAATTCAAACACGTTTATGGAGGGCGCCCTTGAAAGAGGGCGCCCTCCGTGGCAAGATGGGATTTGTCCGAAGCTAAACGGCTTTGGGTCACCGTGGACGGGCAGGGGCCTCGACGCGGCTAGACACGAGACACATACATTACGCGACCTCGCCCTGGTGGCCGCACACGTTGGTTGCGGCCGACGCGGGCCGCGGGCAAGTGCTTGTAAGGGGAGCCTTGCCTCTCTTGTACGAGAAAGGACGCGTAATGAAGATCATTAAAGCTAAAGACTACGAGGATATGAGCCGCAAGGCCGCCAATATCATCTCGGCGCAGGTTATCCTCAAGCCCGATTGCGTGCTGGGTCTTGCCACCGGCTCCACCCCGATCGGTGCCTACAAGCAGCTCGCTGCTTGGTACGAGAAGGGCGACGTCGACTTTGCCGAGGTCAGCACTTACAACCTGGACGAGTATCGCGGCCTTTCGCACGACGATCCCCAGAGCTATCACTACTTCATGCGTGAGAACTTCTTCGATCACATCAACATCGACCTGAACAACACGCATGTGCCCGACGGTTCCAACCCCGACGCCGCCGCTGCCTGCTCTGAGTACGACAAGATCGTCGCCGCCGCCGGTTACCCGGATCTGCAGCTGCTCGGCATTGGCAACAACGGCCACATTGGTTTCAACGAGCCCGATGACCACTTCTCCAAGGGCACGCACTGCGTCGACCTCACCGAGAGCACCATTCAGGCCAACAGCCGCCTGTTCGACAGCATCGACGATGTTCCCCGTCAGGCCTACACCATGGGTACCCAGACCATCATGTATGCCCGCATGATCCTAGTCGTCGCCAACGGCGAGGCCAAGGCTCAGGCCGTGCATGACATGTGCTATGGTCCGGTTACGCCCGCGTGCCCGGCTTCGATCCTGCAGCTGCACACCAACTGCGTTGTCGTTGCCGACGAGGCCGCCCTTTCGCTCTGCGAGTAGCGCGAATCCTGCATCTCGACATAGCCTTGCCTAAGGCCTCCGCTTTGCGGGGGCCTTTTTGTTATCCCTCTCCGCCCGCTTGACCAAAATCTTGCCGCAAGCTTGACGAATGCCGGATGCCCAACAGCTTGATTCATTCCATACCAGATTCTATGCAAAAATGCCACTAAAAGGTCGTAGACGGTAGCGGGTGCTAGGCGAGTTGAATGACATAGCTGAACCTTGTTCATTTGCGTTACACTGCCGCTTAGATGGGACAAGCTGACAAGCTCATTTACCTGCTTAAAGACCGATTAGTCGGGGGATTAATAACAATCGGCCCTCGCTGTACAAAAACTTGCCGCTTGCGTACCAAAAGACAACCTAGAACACAAGGTCGCTCTATTCATAGCGCGGCTTGTATGGTCTTGCGGTTACAGTGTCCATACGGTCGAGTTGAGGAGCGGGCATGGTAAACGATTTGGGCAGTATGGACGACCTCGAGCTGATGCCGCTGGGCGGTGGCTATATGGTGCGACGCGAACGCTTGATGAATGAGCTTCTCGCCAAGGGCCGAAAGGCCGGCATCGTGGTTCTTTATGCGCCCGACGGGTTTGGGAAGACCTCGGTGCTGCTGCAGTACACCCATGAGGTTAAATGCGACCCGACGCGAGGCCCCGTGCGGATTATCGAGGCCGATCGCGCCACTGGGCGCGAGGTGTTTATGCAGCTCGAGGTGGTTACCGAAGAACTCAAAGACAAACCGCACTCCCTTATCGCGATTGATAATGTGCCAAACCTCGATCAGCACGATACCGAAGACCTCATCGACAGGATTCGCGGCCTGCGCGCTATGGGGGTGGGGGTCTTTATCTCCTGCCGTCCTTCAAATCGTCAACTGATTCATGGGCTGGGCGATTCGGTTAAGATCAATGCGCAGATGCTCAAGGTGCATGCCTATGAGTATTCGGCGTGGGCATCGGCGTTTTCGATCAGCACATCGCTCGACTTTTATCAGCTCACGCAGGGCGTGCCCGAGCTCGTTTCGGCATTGCAGACGGGTCTGTATGGCCAAGGCGACGTAGCCGGTCTGCTCGAAAACGAGATTGTCAACGTATATGGCGCGGCACTTGTCGACTTGGCTTCGCTCGACAATAATGCACTGTTTTGCGTGGCATGTCTCATGATTTTGATGGGCGAGGGCAATATCGCAGAACTCGAGGCTTGCGGGGTGAGGCTATCGATGGTCGACCAGTCCTACTTCGTACGCGACTACCCGATCTTTGGCTTGGACCCCGCCGAGCGGAGTTTTACGTGTCTGGGCACGGAGGATAACGGACGCTTGCGCTTGCGTAAGTTGGTGGCCGAGGTTCGCCCCGAACTTGTTCCGAGGGCGGCCCGGATTTTGCTTAAGGCGGGCCGATGCGATGCGGCGATGGGCCTGGCGGACGCCTTTTTGGACCGTGATGCGGTCCTTGAACTTGCTGGGCAGTATGGGGTCGATCTGGCTCTGACGGGGCACGGGGCCGATATCTGCCGAGCAGCGCTGGGCACGATCGATGCCGAGGATCCGGCTCCAGAGCCAACGCCTGCCGAGGCGCTTGGCGTATATCTGGCAGCGGTCAGCGTGTCCAATACAAAGCTCGCTCGCTATATGGCATCGGTCATCGAGCGCGGGGGCGAACGGGCGGCCTGCGAAATAGACCCTGTTTCATGGAGGGTGGCCCAGACACTGACGGCTGTTTGCTATGGGGACAACGGGCTTGGGCTTCCTACGAACCTGGCCGTGCCAGAAATAGAGACATCCCATACCGCACTCGATATGTTGTCCGCGCATATCGAGGTCAAGCGCTGCCTGACCGAGCGGGGAGATGACGGCGGCGTTCTACAGCAGCTCAAAACGAGCAAGGCCTACGACTGCGAGCTCGACATCGCGGGGATTGTTATACGGGCCGACAGCATGCTGGTGGAGCTTTTTGACGGGTCGTTTGCGGGAACCGACGAGCGCGACGACGAGATGACGGTGGTGCGGGAGGCGCTCGACGTACGTGGGCTTAAGGCGATGGCTATCTGGGTGCGCATGGTGTTGGCGGCACGGCGGCTCCTTTCCGGCTTGCCGGTAACCGACGACGCGGCATTCAACGAGCTCGATCGTTTTGCCGTGCGCATGCGCGACAACCAGATTCAGCTGTTTGGCCTGTTGCTAGAAGGCTGGCAGTCGCTGGCAGAGGGACGGCCGGTTAATGCAAAGTTCCGTGCGGTCCAAGTGCTCAAACTTGCCGAGGAGTCGATTGCGTACATGCGCGATAACGCATTGCTGCTGGAGCGCGCGGCGTATCTGCGTAACACCTCGATGGTTTCGGTGCGTGAGGAAGCGGAGTTGCTCGATATAAGCCAGACGCAGGTTGGTGGAGCGGAGGCCTGGATGGTGGCGCTGCATTTGGCCTGTGCGGGCCGAGACAGCGATCTTGCGGCCTGGATGTCCATGAATCGTGCGGGGATTCTGGAGCCATCGTATCGGCTCTTTGCGCGCCTTGCCATGCATTGTCTGGGCGAGCCGGCGACCAGGATTCGCAAGAAGCTTCCCGTGCGCGAGCTGTCGCGGTACTCGCTGCGCGACGATTTGGAAGGGGAGGGCGAGCGCCTGTTCCAGGCCGGCGAGGTTGAAGCCGTTGATACCATTGACCATATCGAGATTCGCATGTTTGGTGCGTTTCGCGCCGAGCGCGACGGGTTTCCCATCACGGACAAAATGTGGCGCCGCAAGAAGGCGGCGACACTTGCCGAGCGGCTTGCGCTGGGCATGGATGCGCTCGTCGATCGTGAGACGCTGGCCATGGAGTTGTGGCCCCATGCCGAGTTCAATAGCGCCCGCAACAACCTGTACTCGACGATATCGCGCTTGCGGTCGGCTTTGGGACCGACGCCGGATGGCAAGTCGTGTGTGCTCATCCAAAATGAATGCATCGGACTCAACGGCGACTACGTCAAGACCGATGTACGGCTGTTTGACCAGATAAGCCGCGAGGTTTTGGGAAATCGCACGGGTGCGCGCGGGCCCCATTTAGTTGAGCTGTGCCTTAAGATTGAGCAGCTTTATGCCGGGCCGCTGTATGTTCCCAATGGCTGTAACCCCACCTACTTTTTGCGTATGCGACGCATTATGCAGTCAAAGTTCATCGATTGCATGATTAAGGGAGCAAATGCCGCTCTAGAAGAAAACGATCTGCAGTCGGCGATTTGGCTGGCGGAGTCGGGGCTTCGGCAGGAAACAGCGCGTGAGGATATGGTGCGCTGCGCCATGCGCGTCTACAGTGCGGCGGGGCGGCGGCGCGATATCGTCGAGCTGTACAGCGGGCATATGCACCATCTAAGGGAGCAGGTCAATGGCGTGCCCGAGCCCGAGACGCGGCGTCTATACGAGCGCTTGGTGGAGGGGCGGCTCAATCGCGTGCTGGTCGAGCGATAAAAAACGGGCGCCCGAAGTACTTGGGCACCCGTAAGCTTGCCATGTGTTGGCTCGCCGGATCATTGGCTCTTAGACGAGCTCGATCTTCTCGATGTCCTTGCGCGAGGACTCGCGATACAGCGAGAACTTGCGGCCGATGACCTGGACGACCTCGGCGTGGCAACGCTCGGAGAGCTCTTCGGCGGCCTCGCGGGCGGAAAGACTGGAGCCATCGAGCACGGAGCACTTAACGAGTTCGTGCTTCTCCAGGTAGGCGACCGTCTGCTCGACGGTGCCCTCGTTGACATCGGACTTACCGATGATGATGGCGGGGTTGAGATGATGGGCCATGCTGCGAAGTTGCTTGACCTGGGCTCCTGTCAGTGCCATGGGTTCTCGCTTTCTATGTATGGGGCGCCCCGCGACGGGGCCTTAATCTACGTGAGCTGTCCCACGATAGCGCAGGAACGGCGCGGTGTGGAGTGCGTTTGCCCAGTTCAAAAAGAATGCGGATGCCGAGGTGATGGGCAGTGCGGGCTGTGAACGGGCTACGAGCGGGATTCAGAGACCGGTTCCCATGCAATAAACGCCCAGCGAACCTTACGGATATGGTCGAGCATATAGCGCCCCTGCGGCACGCCCTTGGAGCCCGGCTCGCCGGCATGGGGGTTTTCGATCATGTGCTGAGCGATATAGTCGTGCAGGCGGTCGATCTTATCCTCGTTGCCATGCTCGAGCATACGGGAAAAATCCGCCACGCCTGCCTCAAGGCTATCGAAGGTATCGCGACGAGGCGATTCAAAGTATGTAACCTGCGGCAACGCACCCATCTGAATGAGGATGTTGAAGGCGTACACAAAGCCATTGCTGCAGGTAACCGAGGCACCAATGGCGTTCATCAGGTGCAGATCATAGCGCGGGCTGGAGTTGGCGACCATCGTGACAGCACAACGCCGACGAGCCGTACGGTCGAGCTTGGCAAGCGCACCTTTTAGATCGGTCGTCGTAACCGACCGACTGGCAAAGGCAACATCCACCGTTTTCGCGACCGGTCCAACCAAATCCCAATCATCATCCCAAGCAAGCTCAAGCGGTGTAATGCGATTCTCGAGCCCATGGTACTCAATGCCAGCATCAAGCGTGCCCAACATGGCAGGGGAAAAGTCAGCAGCAATCACAGGATGCCCAGCCTGAGCAAGCGGAATAGCAATCGACCCAGCCCCGCACCCCATATCGAGTACCGACTCGCCGGGCTCAAGCGCCAGCAGCTTTATAAAATCCCGAGCATAAGGGGCAGTCTCCAACGGCCGAAAATGCCGAGCCCTTTTATCCCACTCAAAAGAATCGTCAGCCCGCCGCCGATCAGCTTGCAGACGCATCCACTCCAGATTCCAATCTGTGGAAAGCAGCTCAGAACGATTCTCCCCATCAGCCACGGGCCAACCTCCTAGCAACAAAAAAGCGACTCCTCCCAAAAGAAGAGCCGCAACCAGCATATATCAGAAAGAACCGATCCAACGCCAAACCGTCATACCAGCAAAGTGGAGCAGAAGCGAAGCGACTGCAACCGGGATAGAACTCAATCGAGGTCCCGTTGTGCGGGAGCCCCGGGGAGGGCAAATATATAAGGTCGATCGCGAGTTTCGCACGAGCCGGAGAGCACTTAATGTGCTCTCCGTGCGAGTCAGGACTGTCCGAGCAGGCGACCTTATATATTTGCCCTCCCCGGGGCTCCTCGCCCGAACCCCTCAGCTAGTTCTTCAGCGAGTTCAGCGGCGCCGGGAAACGTCCACCGCGATGGGCAAGCACGGTGCCGGCGTTGGGGTTCACCGGCATGATGGGTGCACGGCCGAACAGGCCGCCGTACTCGACGCAGTCACCCACGCCCTTGCCGATGGCGGGAATCACGCGGACGGCCGTGGTCTTGTTGTTGATGACGCCGATGGCCATCTCGTCGGCGATGATGCCGGCGATGGTCTCGACCGGGGTGTCGCCGGGGATGGCGATCATGTCCAGGCCGACGGAGCACACGCAGGTCATGGCCTCGAGCTTCTCGAGCGAAAGCGCACCGGCTTCGACGGCGGCGATCATGCCGGCGTCCTCGGACACGGGGATGAAAGCGCCGGAGAGACCGCCCACGCTGGAGCTGGCCATGACGCCGCCCTTCTTGACGGCATCGTTGAGCATGGCGAGCGCGCAGGTCGTGCCCGGGCCACCGCAGGTGCCCACGCCGATGATCTCGAGAATGCGGGCAACGGAGTCGCCGATGGCAGGCGTGGGGGCCAGCGACAGGTCGACGATGCCCTTCTCGACACCCAGGCGATGGGCGGCCTCGCGGCTCATGAGCTCGCCGGCGCGGGTGATCTTAAAGGCGGTCTGCTTAATCTTCTCGGCGACTTCCATCATCGATGCGGAATCGGGCAGCGTCTCCAGGGCTGCGGCCATAACGCCGGGGCCCGAGACGCCTACGTTGATGACGGCGTCGGCCTCGCCACCGCCGTGGACGGCGCCCGCCATAAACGGGGAGTCCTCGACCATGTTAGCAAAGCAGACAAACTTGGAAGCGCCGACGGAATCCTGGTCGGCCGTGAGTTTAGCGGCATCGATGATGGTCTGGGCGGCCATAAGCACGGCGTCCATGTTGATGCCGGCACGCAGGCTGGCGACGTTGACGCTGGAGCAGACACGGCTCGTGGTGGCGAGCGCCTGGGGGATGGACTGGATGACGCGGCGGTCGGCGTCGCCGATGCCCTTCTGGACGAGTGCGGAGAAGCCGCCCAGGTAATCGATGCCGAGCGTCTCGGCCGCGCGGTCGAGGGCATGCGCGATGGGGGTGAGGTCCTCATCCTTGCAGCACGCGGCGATCTGCGCCACCGGGGTGACGGAAACGCGCTTGTTGACAATGGGGATACCGTACTCGCGCTCGAGGTTCTCGGCGGTCTCGACCAGATGCTCAGCCGTGTGCGTCACATGGTCGTAGATCTTCGTGCACATGCGGTCGAGGTTCTCGTCACCGCAACCCATGAGCGAAACACCCATGGTGATGGTCCTGATGTCGAGGTTCTGTTCCTCAACCATGCCGCGGGTTTCCGCGATTTCTGCGGGCGTGATCGCCATCCTTGCGCTCCTATCTGCCAAAACGAGCATAGTCTTATCTATTCTAACGTGCCGCACGTGCCAAGTGGCGCGTGCGGCACGTTTTGGTGCTCGGTTGTTTCCGTTGTGTTACTTCCCAAAGACCTCTTCGGCGATACGAGCGCTCTCGGCGGCGTCCTTGGCGTAGTAGTCCGCGCCGATTTGCTTGGCGTATTCGGGGGTGAGCACGGCGCCGCCCACGATGATCTTGACGCCCGGAACCTCGGCATGGAGCAACTTGATGGTCTCTTCCATGGCGACGACCGTGGTGGTCATAAGCGCCGAGAGGCCGACGAGCTTGATGTCACGCTCCTGCACGGTCTTGAGCACCTCTTGCGGGTCGACATCGCGGCCTAGGTCAAAGACGGTGTAGCCGTAGTTATCGAGCAGCATCTTGACGATGTTCTTACCGATGTCGTGGATGTCGCCCTTGACGGTGGCCACGCAGATCTTACCCTTGTCGGCAATCTCGCCGGCGGGCATCAGGCGCTTGATGGTGTCGAAGCCCACGCGCGCGGCCTCGGCCGAGGCCATGAGTTGCGGCAAGAAGAACTTGCCCTGGTCAAAGAGGACGCCCACCTCGTCGAGGGCGGGGATAAAGTGATTGTTGATGAGGTCCATGGCGTCGTGGTCGGCCAACAGGCGTTCGGTCTCGGCCGCGATCTCGCCTTTGCGGCCCGAGACGACCATGCGACGAATCGGGTCGTCGTTGCCGTCGGTGCCAGCGGTGCCAGCAGCGGGCACGGTGTCGGTCGATGCGGCCTGAGCCGCTGCCGGGTTGGCGGCGATCTTGTACGGATCGGTCCAGCCGGCATAGCGCTCGATGTATCCGGTCGAGCCCTCGTCCTCAACGCTCAGGACGCGATAGCTGTAGACGGTGTCCATAAAGCGCTTGGAGCCCGGGTTCATGATGGGGGCGTCCAGGCCCGCGCCAAAGGCGGCGGCCAAAAAGACCGAGCCCAGCAGCGGGCGAGCGGGCAGGCCAAAGCTGATGTTCGACACGCCGAGCGCGCATTTGACACCCAGGCGCTCCTTGCACAGGGACATGGCGCGCAGGATCTGCTCAGCCTGGCGTTGATTGGTCGAGGCGGTCATGACCAGGCAGTCGATGAGGATGCGGTCCGGGCCGATGCCGTAGCGGGCGGCCTCGGCCACGATGCGCTCGGCGATGGCGAAGCGGGCCTCGGCGGTATCGGGGATGCCGCCTTCGTCGAGCGTAAGGCCGACAACGTTGGTGCCGTAGTGGGCGACCAGCGGGAAGATCTCGTCCATGATCTGCTGCTTGCCGTTGACCGAGTTGATGATGGGCTTGCCGGCGTAGCGACGTACGGCGGCCTCGACGGCGGCGGGGTCGGTGGAGTCGATCTGCAGCGGCAGCAGCGTGGAGCCTTGGAGCTGCTCGGTCGCTTGCTGGATGACCTTGACCTCGTCGATCTCGGGCAGGCCGACGTTGACGTCCAGGATATCGGCGCCCTGCTCCTGCTGGCTGATGCCCTGGCTCACGACGTAGTCCAGGTCGCCGTCGCGTAGGGCCTGCTGCAGGCGCTTTTTGCCGGTGGGGTTGATGCGCTCGCCGATGACGGCGATCTTGTGGCCGTCGCAGGGGAGGTCCACGACCGTCTGGGCGCTCGTGACCGACATGCTGGGCTTGCGGTGACGCGTGCAGGGCGTGTGGTTGTCGATGAGGGTGCGAAGTGCCGCCATGTGCGTGGGCGTGGTGCCGCAGCAGCCGCCCACGACGCTTACGCCGTCGGCAATCATGCCGGCGACGGCCTCGGCGTATTCGGGTGCCTGGATATCAAAGACGGTATTGCCGTCATCGTCCACGCGGGGCAGTCCTGCATTGGCCTGCACCATAACGGGCTTGTCGGTGACGGTGAGCATACGCGCGGCGAGTCCTCGGAGCTCGGCCGGGCCCTGGCTGCAGTTGATGCCAAGGACGTCGGCGCCGATGGCGTCGAGGGTGATGGCGGCGACCTCGGGGCTCGTGCCCAAGAAGGTGCGGCCGTCTTCCTCAAAGGTCATGGTGGCAAAGACGGGCAAGTCGGAGTTCTCGCGGCAGGCGAGGACTGCCGCCTTGATCTCGGCAAGATCGGTCATGGTTTCGATAATAAAGAGGTCAACACCCGCGGCGACGCCAGCGTGCACCTCCTCGGCAAAGAGATCGTAGGCCTCGTCGAAGCTGAGGGTGCCCAGGGGGCGAAGCAGCGCACCGATGGGGCCGATGTCGCCGGCGACGTAATGGGCATCGGCCGCGCGGGCGCAGGTGACGGCCGCGGCAAAGACGTCTGCCACGGTGGCGGCACCGTCGAGCTTGTGGGCGTTGGCGCCAAAGGTGTTGGCGGTGATCACGTCGCAGCCGGCTTCGACGTACTGACGCTGGATGTCGGTAATGACCTGAGGCTCCTCAAAGTTGAGCAGCTCGGGCAGGGCGCCGGCCTTCATGCCGGCCGCCTGCAGCATGGTACCCATGCCGCCGTCGAACAGCAGGTGTCCGGTGCCCTTGATGGCGGCGCGCATACGATCGTCCTTAATGCGAAGGTCGTCGATCGTGCGCGTCTTGTATGCAGCGCCATTACGGCGTGCGGCATCAACGGGTGCCGCCAGCGCGGCACCGTCCAGATCATGAGTGATAAGCGGAGTAAACATCGATGGCTCCTAATGGCTGGAATAGCAGGTGGTGTGGGCGGCGCGGAAGCGGCAGTGCTCACGCATGCGGCAGATATTGCAGGTGGGGCGGCTCTGGGCGTCGTGGACCTCGCCGTCAAACAGACCGATCACCGCGGTCACGCTCTTGGTGGGCATGAGCAGGCTGGTCGGCGTGACGGTAAGCCCGATGAGCCGCGTAGCGTTGAGCGCAGCCACGATTGAGCGCTGGGCCGAGAGCGGGCAGTCGCCATAGCCGGGACTAAAGCGCCAGTTACCGGCGAGCCCGTGTGCAGCGGCCGCAGCCTTGACCTGCTGGTCCATCTGCTCGACGGCGGCTTCTACATAGGCAGAGCATGCGGCGTCGAGCACGGCGCCTTCCAGAGGCTGCTGGGCTCCCGTGGTGCGCAGGCGACGCTCGGCGTTCATGCCGAGGGTGCATGCCATGAGTGCGGCAAGGCGGGCGTCCTTAAGGTGGCGATAGATATCACGACCCCGCAGCTTAACATTGGTGCCAACCAAGCGGATGCAGGGCTCGCCCTGCTCGTCGACGCCCGTGGCATCGACGGCAAACACGCGTCGCACGCCGCGGGGCTCGATATCCAGCTCTAGGCGCTCGACTACAAGCTCAATTCGTCGGGACAGCTCGGGCTCAATCTGCTGGCCGCCGTAGCCCAGATACCGCAGCATCTCGGCACGGTCGACACGAGGGTGGTGGGCGGCGTCGATACGGTAAAGCGCCGGCGACGCAAGGTCGGCCGGCACTTCAACAACGGTTGTATCGATGTGCGGTTTTTCCATTACCCTAGGCGCTCCATAATGGTCGCGGCGATCGCAGGACGATTCATAGTGTACAGGTGCAGACCGGCGGCGCCGTGCTCCTTAAGGTCGCAAAGCTGACGGGCGGCATAATCTACACCGGCTGCCTGCAGGCTCTCGGGGTCGTTCTCGTACTTGGCGAGAATCTTGATGACGGGGGAGGGCAGCGACGCGCCGCACATAAAGACCATGCGGCTGATCTGCGACTTGCCCATAAACGGCATGATGCCCGCGGTAATGGGCACGGTGATGCCGGCCTTGTCGGCAAGCTCGCGGAAGCGATAGAAGCACTCGTTATCAAAGAAGAGCTGCGTCACAAAGAAGCTCGCGCCGGCGTCCTGTTTTTGCTTGAGGTATTCGACCGAAGCGTTGAGGTCCTCACAGGCAATGTGGCCCTCGGGGTAGGCCGCGGCGCCCACACAAAAGCCGGCGTCGACAAGCTCGGGGATGAGGTCACGGGCGTAGGCGTAGTCCGAGGCGGGCTTGTCATCCTCGGTCGCGCCAGTGGGCAGATCACCGCGCAGGGCCAGGATGTTTTCTACGCCGGCGGAGCGGTATTCGTCGATCTTGGCGACGATATCGGCGTGCGAGCGGCCCACGCAGGTGAGGTGCGCCACCGAGGGCGTATTGAATTCGCTCGTAATCATATGCGCGATGGGGGCGGTGGTGGCGCCATTGCCCGAGCCGCCGGCAGAGCAGGTGACCGAGACAAAGCTCGGCGAAAGCTTGCACAGATTGCCTGCCACCTCGCGAGCCGTGTTGAGGGTAAGCTCGCCCTTGGGCGGGAACATCTCAAACGAAACGGGTGCGGTGCCCTGGGATGCTGCCTGCTTAAAAACCTCGTCGACGCGCATATCGTGCTCCTTTAGATACGTAATAGTGTGATGTGTTGTAAGGATTCTACAGCACCACTGTGTCACGGTGGAGTTTCACTCGCTATTCGGGGATACCAATCAAAGATGCCTTGCTATCGACATTCCCTATAGCAGAGCGGTCAATCTAGGATGGGGCTATAAAGACTGGTATCTGATACGAAATACCAGTTAATAGAGCCCCATCCCAAATTGACTACCCTTAAACCATGGGGAGAGGTCTGCAATTTATACAGTTGATTGGCTGTTGAGGGCGGCAACGCCGCCGCGATGCGGTAACCTCATTGATTGGTTTCGTGACAGCAACATAACGGTAATGTTGCGGAAACACGACGAGCCTAATCTATGACTCGTTCGTTAGTAATCAACACCGCTTCTCACGCGGTGCCGATACGAAGGGAGTTCCGTATGGCCGAACTTACTGACCGCTTCGGGACCATGGTGTTCTCTGAGGAAGTCATGAAGGACTACCTCCCCAAGGACATTTGGAAGCGCCTTGCTGCAACCCTCGAGGACGGTGAGCCGCTCGACCTGGATGTGGCCAACGCCGTTGCCCACGCCATGAAGGTCTGGGCCATCTCCAAGGGTGCGACGCACTACGCGCACTGGTTCCAGCCGCTTTCGGGCATTACTTCCGAGAAGCACGACAGCTTCCTCGAGCCCAACCACGACGGCACCGCCATTACCAAGTTTACGGGCAAGAACCTCATCCAGGGCGAGCCGGACGCCTCCAGCTTCCCCAACGGCGGCCTGCGTGCCACCTTCGAGGCCCGTGGCTACACCGCTTGGGATCCCACCAGCCCCGCCTTTATCAAGGACGATGTCCTGTGCATCCCCACGGCTTTTTGCTCCTACACGGGCGAGGCCCTGGACAAGAAGACCCCGCTGCTGCGCTCCATGACCGCACTCTCGCGTGAGTCCAAGCGCGTTTTGGCGCTGTTTGGTAAGACCCCCAAGAAGGTCGTTCCTTCCGTGGGCGATGAGCAGGAGTACTTCCTGATCAAGAAGGACGCTTACCGCAAGCGCAGGGACCTGGTCATCACCGGGCGCACCCTCTTTGGTGCTGCTCCCTGCAAGGGCCAGGAGCTCGAGGAGCACTACTTTGGCGCTATCCGCCCCACCGTCTCGTCCTATATGAAGGACCTGGACGATGAACTGTGGGCGCTTGGCATTCCTGCCAAGACCAAGCACAACGAGGTCGCTCCCTGCCAGCATGAGCTCGCCCCTGTCTACGGCGAGGTCAACGAGGCCATCGACCAGAATCTGGTCATGATGGAGAAGATGAAGCTCATCGCCTCCCGTCACGACTTGGTCTGCCTGCTGCACGAGAAGCCCTTTGAGGGCATCAACGGTTCGGGCAAGCACAACAACTGGTCGCTTGGCACCGAGTCCGAGAACCTGCTCGACCCGGGCGACACCCCGCTCGACAACCTGCAGTTCATCGTCTTCCTCACCGCGGTGATCGAGGCCGTCGATAACTATCAGGAACTCCTGCGTGCCTCCGTTGCCTCGGCCGGCAACGATCATCGTCTGGGCGCCAACGAGGCTCCTCCGGCGATTATGTCCATCTTCCTGGGCGACCAGCTCACCGAGGTCGTCGAGAAGATCATCGATGGCAAGGCTTCCGTCCATGCCACGCGCGGCGTGCTTGACCTAGGCGCCGATACCCTGCCCAAGCTGATGCAGGACAACACCGACCGCAACCGTACCTCCCCGTTCGCCTTCACCGGCAACAAGTTCGAGTTCCGTGCCTGCGGCTCCGAGCAGAACGTCTCCGACTCCAACCTGGTGCTCGATGCTGCCGTGGCCAAGTCGCTCAAGTCTTTCGCCGACGCACTCGAGGGTACGCCCGAGGATAAGTTCCAGGACGCCGCGCTCGAGTACTGCAAGAAGGTGCTGACCGATCACCAGCGCATCCTGTTCTCCGGCGACGGTTACTCCGACGAGTGGCCCATCGAGGCCGAGAAGCGCGGCCTTGCCAACAACAAGACCACGGCCGACGCTCTTCCCGCCTTTGTTTCCGATAAGGCCATTGCGCTCTTTGAGGAGACGGGTGTCCTGACCCGCGCCGAGGCCCAGTGCCGCTATGACTGCAAGCTCGAGAAGTACAACAAGCTCATGAACATCGAGGCTACCACGATGGTTCGCGAGGCGCGTCGTACCTATCGCCCGGTCATTACCGCCTATGCCACCAAGGTCGCTAAGGGCCTTGAGACTATTCGTGCCGCCGGTGCTGAGGCCGCCATGCAGTGCGAGCAGAACACGCTCAACAAGCTCTGCAACGGTATCACCGCCATCAACGACTCCATCAAGGCGCTCGACGCCGTACATCAGAAGGCCGAGGCTCTCGATGGCCAGGAGCAGGCCAACGTATACGCGCACGAGGTCGTTCCCGCTATGGATACGCTGCGTGCCGCCGTGGACGCAATGGAGGAGATCGTGGCCGCCGACTACTGGCCGGTTCCGACCTACGACGACATTCTGTTCTACGTGTAGAACGTAACCGACATATCGTCACGGTATTGAGCCGGGGTCCGCATCGCGCGGGCCCCGGCTATTTGTTTGCGAAGGACGCTTTGGATCCCGCTTTGCAACTGATTCGCCCACGCAATAAGGGGTCGTGGGCAAAAAACGTCAAATATGAGTACTGTCACAAGCCCTGTAGCATTATCTTTTTGCAAAATATGCAGTGTTACGCAACATATGTCCAAGTACTTAGCTGATAAATGCCTGCAATTCCTCCGCCATAGGACGCCTTGTGTCCAAATCGCCTTCTGATGGCATGAAATCGCTGTTACTAAATTGGTAACAGTACTCATATTTGCTATTTTTTGTCCACGGGCCCTTGGATGACAGTGTGATTTTATGCCTTCGGGGTTCGAATCCCGGCGTATGGGTAGCAAAAAGCCCGTCACCGAATTGGTAACGGGCTTCTCAGATTCTGTGGTGCCCCCAGCGGGATTCGAACCCGCGATATCCACCTTGAAAGGGTGGCGTCCTTGGCCGCTAGACGATGGGGACAGCGGGAAAGAGTATAGCAGACTTTTTTGCCGGCGCGTATATCGTTGGCAAACTGGAAAACCACCACAAAGGTGCCTGTCCCCTTTGTGGTGGTGAGGTGTTAGGGGAGGAGCTTCATGGCGGCGTCGTGGGCGGCGTGCTCGTAGATGTCGTCGAGGGGTTTGAGCGGCAGCAGAGCGTTGGCCTGTGCGTCGCCGCGGCGCTCGAGGGCGTGCGCGATCAGCCAGTCGGCGAGTTCGGGATTCTTGGGTAGCGCCGGGCCGTGCAGGTACGTGCCGATGACGCCCTTGTAGATCAGACCCTCAAAGCCGTCGTCGCCGTTGTTGCCGGTGCCCGTGACGACGGACGTTCCGAGCGGCGTGGCCGCTGTATCGAGCAGGGTGCGGCCGCCGTGGTTCTCGAATCCCACAAAGGGCTCGGGTGCCAGGTCGGTCTTGACGGCGACGTTGCCGATCAGGCGGTCGGAGCCGCGCACAGTCTCGGCGGCAATGACGCCCAGACCCTCAATGCGATCGTCGCCCATGTAGTACGAACGGCCGAGCAGCTGATAACCGCCACAGATAGCAAGCAGTGTGCCGCCGTCCTCAACATAGGCCGCGACCTTGTCTTTTTGAGCGAGCAGTTCATGTGCAACCGCCAGCTGGTCGCGATCGGAGCCACCGCCCATCATAACGATGTCGGCGTCGGTCAGGTCGAGCGTCTCGCCCATGTGGACTTCGTCCACACGCACGGGAATGCCGCGCCAGGCGCAGCGGCGTTCGAGCGCGATAACGTTGCCGCCGTCGGCGTAGAGGTTGAGCGCATCGGGATACAGGTAGACGATGCGCAACGGGCGCGAAAGCTCGACCGGCGCAATATCGGTGGGGACAGCGCTACCATCGGCGCGCGTTACGGCGTGGGAGACAATTGAGCTTGCATCGTCGTCTTTAAGCCCGTCGAGCTCCTTGACTAACGGCGGGAAGGCCGTGTAGTTGGCGACGGCGTAGAAGGTGTCATCGGCGGCCTCGTCTGCCACGGCGCCGATCGCCTGCGCGACGTCCGAGATAATCGCGGCATCGATGCCGGCGTACTTGAGGCGTACCTGCATGTCGTGCGCACGCGTGCCTCCGGCAAAGGCGACAAGACCCGGCGTGTCGGCGATGCGCTCGAAGTCGACGTCGTAGATCCACGATACATCGTGGCCGTCAGCATCGTTGTCGTTGAGGAAGAAAGCGCAGAGTCTGCCGCCTGCCGTCTTGATGGACTGGATTTGTCGATCGAAGCCTACGGGATTCTTTGCCAGGTTTGCCTCGACGGTGCGGCCGGCAATATCCCAGCGGCCCATGCGTCCGCCGGCGGGGACGTAGGCATCGAGCGTGGGCTGCAGATGTGCCGCGTCCACGCCCAGCTCGCGCGCCGCAAAGAAGGCGGCGGCAACGTTATAGACCATGTACAGGCCGTTGTAGCGTGTGGCGATGTGTGCAGCAGCAGCGTCGGGCGCAGGTCCAAAGACCAGGTCAAAGCCGTAGCCGTCGCAGCCGAGCTCCACGCCCGTCACGCGACGGACCAGCGCGGGACGCCCCCATCCGCACGAAGGACAATGATAGGCTCCGAGCTGGCCGTACTGCACATAGTCGTACTCCAACGGTGCGTTGCACTGTGAGCAAAAACGCGAGTCGCTAATGCGGTCGGACTCGGTGCCCGTGGCGCCGTCGATGCCAAAGGCGATGCTTGCATTGGGGACGCGCGCGGCGATCGAGGCGCACAGCGGATCGTCGGCGTTGTAGATGAGCGTTGTTGCCGGAGAGAGCTCCAACGCATGGGCAATGACGTCTTGGGTATGGTCGATCTCCCCATAGCGATCCAGCTGGTCGCGGAACAGGTTGAGCAGCACAAAGTACGTCGGTTTGAGCTTGGGCAGAACGCGTACGGTGTAGAGCTCGTCGCACTCAAAAACGCCCACGCGCTTGCCGCCGCCGGCTCGCTTGAGGTCGCTGCGCGCTTCGAGCAGTGCGCCCACCACGCCCGGCTCCATGTTGTTGCCGGCGCGGTTGCATACCACGGTGGCGCCGCTGGCGGCAACGGCGTCGGCGATGAGGTTGGAGGTGGTGGTCTTACCGTTGGTGCCGGTGATCACCACGCTGCGGTCGACAAGACTCGCCAGGTCGCTCAGCAGATAGGGGTTGATCTTCATGGCGATGCGGCCGGGGAGTACGCCGCCCTGGCGCTTAAGGACAGAGCGCAGCCCCCAGCGAGCGATATCACTCGAGGTGCAGGCAAGAGATGAACGGAGGTTCATGAAACCGTTCCTAACGTAAACGACATGGTCGGGTCGAGTGCGTCACTAGAATCCGTAGCGGCGCGCAAATTCCTGGGCGAGCTGCGATACATCTTCGCAGGCGCTGGCCCAGGGGGCAAAGTCGGGGGTGTCCGAGATAATGCCGTCGGCCTCCCAAACTGCCTGGTGCGAAAGATCCCAGGGATCGCGTGGCTCGGGCCGGCAGGGAAGGTACGGTGTCTGGTACATGGGATTCAGTAAGAAGAACGCACCGCCCTCGCAGCGGTTAGCGAACTCACGCAGCGCACGCACCGCCGGACGCATCTTGTTCGTTTTGAACAAGAGGATCGTGCGGGCGAGCAGGTACCAGGGGGAGTTCTCGAGTGCATCGGCCCCCACCTGTTCCTCGAGCTGGTGAGCCAGGGCAAAAAAGCCGTCCTGGTCTTCCAAGCGAGCGAGGGCGAGCAACACGGTGCCGGCAGCTCGGGTGGGATAGCCTTCTGCCTTAAGGACGCGGCGGGCGTAGTTGGCGGCAGCGCGGTAGCGGGCGCTCGCCATGCACAGCTGCGAGATGGCCTCGAGCGTGTGGAGCCACCCGATAAGTGCCGGCTCGCTCACGGTAAGATCTGACGCCGTCACACCGTCCGTCAAAACCTTGTTGGCCCAGTAGTGTGGGGCCTCCATATCGAACCCGGGCACGCTTTGCTGCAGGTAATCGGCCGTGGTCGCCTCGAGCTTCATCAGGTCGCCCAGGCAAGCGTCAACGGGCGTGTCGGCCAGGATGATGGCGAGCAGCTGCGCGTCGAGGACATGCGCATCGATGCGGACGATCTTGAGCAGCTCATCACGCATATCGTCGAACAGGCGATTGCGCGTCTGCTCAAACTCCTCGTCGCTGCCCATGTCTTCGATGCGATGGAGCTCGTCGAGCAGGTGGCGATGAACACCGGCATAGGACAGCAGCGCCTGGGCATGCTCGGACTGCGCATACTTTTGGGGATTCGCGCTAATGTCGTTATGGACAAGCTCGCGTGCTGCATCGGTGAGCTCGGGGTGCGACGCCAGATAGGTGCGCTCCAAGTAGGCGGGGATGTAGACGCTCGGATCCATTAGAGGTCCCCTCCCTTAAATGGAAGCCCTTGCTCGGCTGCGCGCAGGATGCGCTCGTCGATCTGGGAACGCACGATGTCGTTGGTGGCGACCCAGGCGGCAAAGCTGGCGTTGTCGGGAGCGCCCAGGCCCTCCTGCAGCACCGGCGTCGCCTCGGACAGTGCAAGGACGAGCTCGTCGGTGGAGCCTGTACCCACGTTGACGCGGGCATAGACGCCATCGGGAAACTCGGTTTGGAAGTAGAGCGCCTCGGCCGCGTGCGGACACGAGCGCGCAAGGATACGCAGGTAGTGCTCGGCGCCCTCGTAGTCCAGCTCGCGCCAGGCTGCGCTCATCAGTGCGATGAGCGTCCACGGGTCCAAGTCGCGCTCCGCATCTTTGGGGCGGCGGCGCAGCGGGGTATTCGCGAGATAGGGTACGGAGTGGGCAGAGCGAAATCGCTTGAGCTCCTCGGCGGGGTATTCGAGCTTTGCCATGGCGAGCATTGCGGTGTGGCGGACGCCGGCCGGGTCGTTGGGCGCAAAGTCCAAGCTGCGATTCGCTGCCTCCAACGACATGCGATAGCGTCCGCTAATGAGGGCGCGCGATGCAAGAGCGGCAAGCCAGCGCAGGTAGGGGCGGCGCATAAGGTCGCCTGCGGCTTCACGCTCGTAGGGGTCCTGCGCCGAGGCGATCTTGAGCGCCAGGTCGTGTTCGACTTCATCGCGCTTGGATACCAAGTACTGTACGTATTCCTCGTTGGAGTCGGCGGTGAGGGCCGTCAGCATGCGCTGAGCATCCCAGTTGGTCGGATCGAGTGCGGCGGCCTCGCGAAGCATGTTCTCGGCAGCGGCTTCTTCTTGCTCTGCCTGGGCGTCGTCGGGGATAAAGGGGATGCGGTAGTCGACAGCCTCGACCACCTTGGCAATGAGGTGCCCGGCGCGGTCGCGGTCGTGCACGATGAGCGGTGCGGGGTTGCGGGTGAATTGTTCCATCAGACGCTCTACGGCGGCAGCGTCGGTGAGCGGGATATTGTCACGGCGCAAGGCCTCAAGAACGAGGCGATGGCAATCCTCTTGAATGGGATCGAATGCCATGGAGCCTCCTTTGCTGCGGTTAGGGTTCAAATATCTCTATATAAGGTTCTAGTTTACCCGCATGTGGCACACCGGGGGTGCCGCACTTGGACTTGCACCTTTGCACCACGAAGACGGATGTCGCACAAATGTCGGCACCTTGGACGACCGAGTGGTATCACGGTGCCGCAAACGGTCGATTTTTGGCGGCGAACGGTGCATATTTTGGAGGGGCACCGTCCTGCCCGGGATATGTAGTCAACCTTGATAAAACGTTTGCCCAGCTTGGGAGTATGAATGCCGCACAAGGGTCTTCAGGGATAGAAAAAACGTTTCATCATTGGCGGCTTTAGGTGAATAACTGACCAACCAGAACGGTAAAATAGTGTTTGTCTGAGCGTTGAGACGTTTAGACATCGCGCATTGTCATCGCCGGCAACGCGCAAACCGGTCCTAACGGAGCCAATTGGGTGCTCCGTTATATACGCAAGTCTAAGAGGGGCTTGTTTAGGAGGCACAGTATGGGACGTTTTACCAATCCTCGCGATCTGTACTTTGGTGAGGGCGCTCGCCACGAGGTGAAGAACCTCAAGGGCAAGAAGGCCATCATCGTTTCTGGCGGCAGCTCTATGCGCCGCGGCGGGTTCCTGCAGGACGTCGAGAACGACCTTAAGGAAGGCGGTTTCGAGGTCAAGCTGTTCGAGGGCGTCGAGTCCGACCCGTCCATCGAGACGGTCATGAAGGGCGCCGAGGCCATGCGCGAGTTCGAGCCCGACTGGATTATCGCCATCGGTGGCGGCTCGCCCATCGATGCCGCTAAGGCCATGTGGGTCTTCTACGAGTATCCCGAGGAGTCCTTCGATAACATCATCCAGCCGTTCAGCTTCCCGGAGCTGCGTCAGAAGGCTCATTTCTGCGCCATCTCCTCTACCTCCGGCACCGCTACCGAGGTCACCGCGTTCTCCGTCATTACCGACTACGCCAAGGGCATCAAGTACCCGCTGGCCGACTTCAACATCACCCCTGATGTCGCCATCGTCGACCCCGAGCTCACCTACACCATGCCCGCCAAGCTGTGCGCTCACACCGGCATGGATGCTCTGACCCACTGCATGGAGGCCTACGTTTCCACCTTCGCCTCTATGTTCACCGACGCCAACGCTCTGCACGGCATCCGCGAGATCGTCGAGTGGCTGCCCAAGTCCTATGCTGGCGACCATGAGGCCCGTCAGCACATGCACGAGGCTCAGTGCATCGCCGGTATCGCCTTCTCCTCGGGCCTGCTCGGCATCGTTCACTCCATGGCTCACAAGACCGGTGCTGCCTTCGAGAACGGCCACATCATCCACGGTGCTGCTAACGCCATGTACCTGGGCAAGGTCATCCAGTGGAACTCCAAGGACCCGCGTGCTGCCGAGCGTTACGCTTACGTGGCCAAGGAGATCCTGCACCTTCCCGGCGAGACCAACGAGGAACTCATCGCCGCACTCGTCCAGAAGATTCGCGACCTCAACGACCAGCTCAACATTCCGCAGTCCATCAAGGATTACGCGAATGGTGGCGTGAAGGTCGACGCCGAGAACCCGCAGATGGTTTCCGAGGAGGAGTTCCTCGCCAAGCTGCCCGAGATCGCCGCGAACGCCGAGCAGGACGCCTGCACGCCGGAGAACCCGCGTGAGACCAAGGCTGCCGACTTCGAGAAGATTCTCAAGGCCTGCTACTACGACACCGACATCGATTTCTAATCGACTCTTGTTATCGTAACGAGGGGCTCCGCACGTATCCGTACGGAGCCCCTTTCTTTTTAATTATTAGAGAATGGGATAAAAATGGCTGCAATCTTCAATAGTCCCAGCAAGTACATCCAGGGCCCGGACGAGCTGGCCAAGCTCGGCTCCTATGTCGAGCCGCTCGGCGCTAAGGCCCTCGTCATCGTGACGCCTTCGGGCAAGAAGCGCGTCGGTGCCAAGATCGAGGGCGGCTTTGCCGAGGCTAAGGCCGAGCTGCTGTTTGAGGACTTTAACGGCGAGTGCTCCAAGGGCGAGGTCGATCGTCTGGTTGCGCTCGCCCGCGACAACGGTTGCGACATCATCGTCGGCGTCGGTGGCGGCAAGATCCTCGACACCGCGAAGGCCGTCGCCTATTACCTGGAGTCCCCGGTTATCATTTGCCCCACCATCGCCTCGACCGATGCACCGTGCTCGGCACTTTCGGTGCTTTATACCGATGACGGCCAGTTCGACAAGTACCTCTTCCTTAAGGCAAACCCCAACATTGTCCTGATGGATACGACGGTTATCGCGGCGAGCCCGGTGCGCCTGACGGTTTCCGGTATGGGCGATGCACTCGCAACCTATTTCGAGGCTCAGGCGACGCACGATGCCGACGGCGGCACCTGCGCTGGCGGTAAGGGCGGAATGGCCGGCCTGGCGCTCGCCAAGCTCTGCTACGAGACGCTTATGGCCGATGGCGTCAAGGCCAAGGTTGCGCTGGAGAAGGGAGCGTTGACGCCTGCCGTCGAGCATATCATCGAGGCCAATACGCTGCTTTCGGGCATTGGCTTTGAGAGCTCGGGCCTTGCTGCTGCTCATGCCATCCACAATGGCCTGACGATGCTGCCCGAGTGCCACGGCATGTATCACGGCGAGAAGGTCGCCTTTGGCACTATCGTCCAGCTGGTACTCGAGGATGCCCCGACTGAGAAACTCGAGGAAGTCTTGGGCTTCTGCATTGAGCTGGGCCTGCCGGTCACGATGAAGGAACTTGGCGTTGCCGAGCTTACGCGCGAGCAGGCCATGATTGTTGCCGAGGCCGCCTGCGCGCCCGATGACACCATGTGCAACATGCCGTTTGAGGTGACGCCCGAGATGGTCGCAAACGCCATTCTGGGTGCAGACGCACTGGGCCACTACTATCTCATGGATGAGTAAATCAAGCTAAGGAAGGGGCAAAGCCAGCAGATGGCTTTGCCCCTTTTTTGCTAAGGTGCAAAGGGGTCAGGTTACTTTGCACCAATCGTTGTTTGATGAAGGGTGGATTCTCGTATGGCGCTTCCTATGGTTTACGGCGGTCCCGGCCGGTATGTTCAGGGGCCGGGGGAGCTTTCGCGCCAGGGCAGGTATTTGTCATGGTTGGGCTGCGCTGCCTATGTCTTGTTTGACCAGGGCACCGAGGATCGGCTGTGCAGGCAGATTGTCGATGGATTTCTGGACGACGATCTAAGCGAGCCGTTCTTTAAAATTTACAACGGTCCGTGTACGGAAGAGGCTGTTGCCGAAATGGCTAAGGAAGCCCAGGCTGAGTATTGCGACATGGTGGTGGGTATTGGCGGTGGCAAGATGCTCGATATCGCCAAGGCAGTAGCGTTTTATGCCGAGTTGCCGTTGTGCGTATGTCCCACGGCGGCCTCAATGGATGGTCCGTGCAGCGCGATTTCGGTGCTGTATCACGAGGATGGGTCGTTCGACCGCTACCTGATGCTCGAGAAGAATCCAGATCTGGTCGTGGTCGATACCAACGTGGTCGCAGCGGCCCCACTGCGTATGACGGTCGCTGGTATGGGCGATGCGCTGGCAACGTACTTCGAGGCGCGTTCGTGCGCCGCGGCGCACGGCGCCAACGAGCACGGTGGCGCGCCGGGGCACTTGGCTCTGGTTGCGGCTCGTGCCTGCTACGACACACTTATGGAGTGCGGTGTCGCTGCCAAGCGCGATCTCAAAAAGGGGCGTACGTCGCCAGCGGTTGAACGCCTGATCGAGTGCAATATTTTGCTCTCGGGTGTCGGCTTTGAGAGTGGCGGCTTGGCGTTGGCGCATGCCATCGCCAACGGGCTGACGATTCTGCCCGAGTGCAAGGCCATGCATGGTGAGGCCGTGGCATTTGGTCTGGTGGTGCAGCTGCGCCTGGAGCGTGCACCCGAGCTTGATCAGGTGCTCGAGTTTTGCCAGCGCGTCGGTCTGCCGACGACGCTCGAGGAGCTGGGCCTTGGCGAGATTTCCGATGCCGATCTGCAGGGTGTTGCAAATGCGGTCTTTAGAAACGAGCGCAATATGGCTAACGAGCAGGCCAAGGCGACCAAACAACAGCTCCTGCAGCTCATGTGCGAGGCATAGTTTGGCGCTTGATTGACCTTGTGCAATCGAGACGGCGATAGGCCATGGGCTATTTGCCTCAAAGGTGCTCCGCGTGTAATTTGCCCGAGGCGTGGGCCGATAGCGTATCATTATCTTTTGCTTGTTTGCACTGCTCAGGGAGGGGCCGCGCATGGCGCAGGAACACGATCTGTTTGATGACATTATCGAAATCAGCAAGGGTTTCGACTTTCTCAAAAACCCGCTTGGCGGTGTGACCGACGCACTCGATCCGTCGGCGCCGCAGTGGAATCCTGCCGACTACAAGGAGCGTCCGCGCGGCAACACCATTCCGTGCCTGACCTGCAAAAACGAAAAGAGCGGCTGCACCGCGTGCATGGACGTGTGCCCGGTCAACGCTATCGAGGTCGAGGAAGACGCCATTGAGATCCTCGACTCCTGTCGTAAGTGCGGCCTGTGCGCTGCCGCCTGTCCGACTGAGGCGATTATTTCGCCGCGTCTGGCGCCCAAAAACCTTTACGACGACATTGTCTCGGCGGCTACGAGCCACGAGACCGCCTACGTTACCTGCACGCGTGCCCTTAAGCGCATGCCGCGCGAGAACGAGGTTGTTGTCGCCTGCGTGGGCGATATTACGGCCGAGACCTGGTTCTCGGTACTGGCGGACTATCCCAACGTGAGCGTGTACCTGCCACTGGGCGTGTGCGATAAGTGCCGCAACACCGGCGGTGAGGACATCCTGGGCGAGGCGATTGCGAAGGCCGAGGAGTGGGCCGGCACGGGCATGGGTCTGGAGGTCGATCCCAAGAGCCTCAAATGTCATAAGCGCCGCGAGTACGAGCGCAAGGAGTACATGGAAAAGATCGCCCGCACCACGGGCCTTACCGTGACAAAGCTCAATCCGGCAACGGCGGCACTGGCCTCGGTGACGCAGAAGCTCAAAGCCCATCGCCATCAGATTACCCAGTTGGAGCGTACGCTCAACACCATGTGCGGCACCACGACGACCAAGCGTCGCCGTTCGCTCACGCACGGGCGGCAGCTGGTGCTCTCGACGCTGCAAAACCACCCCGAGCTTGCCCAGAACATGCAGGTGAGCACGCCGGAGTGCGATTTTGACAAGTGCACGTCGTGTGGCGAGTGCGTCAACGTATGCCCCACGTTTGCCTGCGATCTGGTGGGAAGCGGCCGCTTTGCACTGGAATCCACGTATTGCCTGGGTTGCGGAGCCTGCGTCAAGGTGTGCCCCGAGCATGCGCTCAAGTTAGTTAAGCATGACGCGTCCAATCTGGTCGTCGTCGATCCCGAAGCCGAGGAAAAGGCCGCCCAGAAGGCGAAGGCTCACGAAGAAGCTGAGAAGGTCAAGGCCGAGGCAAAGGCCAAGCTTGACAAGATGCTCGACCAGGTGGAAAAGCTCGCGGACTAGTCAGCGACCTCTATCTCTGCTTCATTCGTGCCGCCGTGGCGTCCGGGTTCGCCCAGATGCTGCGGCGGCGCTATACTTATGCAGTTTGAAGTACCTGTATCAAAAGGAGCTGTCGTGTCCCTTTCCATCGGTATCGTGGGCCTGCCCAACGTGGGCAAGTCGACGCTGTTCACCGCGCTTACCAAAAAGACCGGCCTTGCCGCCAACTACCCGTTCGCCACGATCGACCCCAACGTGGGTATCGTCGATGTGCCCGATAGCCGCCTGCAAAAGCTCGCCGACATCGTCAACCCGGGTCGCATTGTGCCGGCTACGGTCGAGTTCGTCGACATCGCAGGTCTGGTGAAGGGCGCTAACGAGGGCGAGGGTCTGGGCAACCAGTTCTTGGCAAACATCCGCGAGACCGACGCCATCTGCGAGGTCGTGCGCTACTTTAAGGACCCCAACGTCATGCGTGAGGTGGGCCGCACCGGCGAGTTCGTCG
The DNA here is from genome assembly GCF_003465825.1 of Collinsella sp. AF02-46-1. Classification (GTDB taxonomy): domain Bacteria; phylum Actinomycetota; class Coriobacteriia; order Coriobacteriales; family Coriobacteriaceae; genus Collinsella. The sequence continues at coordinate 13,809 of NZ_QSBV01000002.1, read as the reverse complement.
ATCCCGCCGGCGATGCCGACACCATCATGACCGAGCTCATCTTGGCCGACATGGGCACGCTCGAGAAGCAGCTGCCCAAGCTCGAGAAAGAGGCCAAGCGCGACAAGGAGCTCATGCCCAAGTTCGAGGTTGCCAAGCGTCTGCTTGCCTGGCTCAACGAGGGCAAGCGCGCCGCATCCATGGAGATGACCGACGAGGAGCGCGCCGCTGCCAAGGGCCTGTTCCTGCTCACCATGAAGCCCATCCTGTATGTGGCCAACGTAGACGAGGACATGCTCAACGAGGACCTGGCACCCATCGACGGTGTCAAGCCGCTGCCGATCTGCGCCAAGATCGAGGCCGAGCTTTCCGAGCTCGATCCCGAGGACGCTGCCGACTACCTGGAGAGCCTGGGCCTGGAGCAGCCCGGCCTGGACGTGCTCGCGCAGGCAGCCTACAAGCTGCTCGGCCTGCAGTCGTTCTTTACGGCCGGCGAGATGGAGGTCAAGGCCTGGACGGTGCGTCAGGGCGCGACCGCCCCGCAGGCCGCCGGCGTCATCCACACCGACTTTGAGCGCGGCTTTATTAAGGCCGAGGTCATTGGCTACGACGATTACATCGAGCTCGGTGGCGAGCAGGGCGCCAAGGCTGCCGGCAAGCTGCGTATTGAGGGCAAGGACTATGTTATGGCCGATGGCGACGTCGTGCACTTCCGCTTTAACGTGTAAGGACGACGCATATGTTTAAATATGGCAAAAAAGCTGGCTACATGGGTATTGCGCTGCTCGTACTTGCGGTGATTCCGCTGGTGGTCGCAGCGTGTGTTATCCCCAACATTGGTCCCGAGGTGGCAACAAAGTTTAATGCTGCCGGCGAGGCGACGCGCTGGGGCAAGAGCTACGAGCTGCTGGCGTTGCCGGTGCTCAATCTGCTGCTGAGCGTGGCGACGTACTTTACGGCGGGACGCCAGGCAAAAAACAACGATGACTCCGCCGCCATGGCACGCATCGTGTGCGAGCGCTACCTGCGCAACGGTTGCATCACGGGTGTATTTCTCAACGTAATCAACGTCTACTTTATGTATTCGGCGATTACCGGTATGGGCTTTGGCCTGGGCTTTTAGCTTGCGCCTTTAGGCAACGAGCCTGCAAGCATATTCGATGGCTGCTGCGAGGCCGCCGCTCGATCGTGGTTGAAAGACCATGTCGGCGGCGGCCTCGTTTTCGTATCCGGCACCGCGAAGGGCGAGCGCGACGCCGGCTTCCAGGAGAAGGGGCAGGCCACGCTGGCTGGTTACGATTACGGCAGCCTGATTGAGCGAGCGGCTGTGCGCTTGGCATTGGATGGCAAGCGCACCTTGCGCCGGACAAGGGACCAGAACGGCGGCGACGCGACTTGATAGCAATGCAAATGCTGTGCGCTCATCGGGCGAAAGATATTCTGCTTCAACGACGACGAGCTTGGGCGGTGCGCTGTTTGTGCGAAGCGTGGCTCGGTACGTGCGGACCGAAGAACCCGACATAGAAAACTCCTGTGTATTCGGCAAAACGTAAACTATAGTTTACGTTTATGTTCGGCTCCATTTCAAACTCGGCTGCATGGACGAACGTGCGAAACAGATTCTTGGCAGGCGGGTCGAAGAGACACGCAGAGACCTTGGTATCTCCAAGGTTGATTTTTGTGTGGCGACAGGAATCAGCCGACCCTACCTCGACCGAATCGAAGATGGGACGGCAAATTTCACGCTCAAGGTTCTATTTAAGATCGCGCCCGCACTCGGCATGACGGTGTCAGAGCTTCTCGAGGGTATCGAGTAGCCTTTTTTTGCTAGATTTGCCGTTTGCTGAACGGGTCCCCCCGACGGCGGCGTGCAAAAACGCGAGTATTCAGCATCCCTCAATAATTTGACGGCAGCCGGGGCCACAAATACGACGCGTAATGTTTTGGATTATCCACAAAATTCAATAATATGAGGAATAACAAGCGCGCGGAACGAGTCTTTCGAGTCGAAAGGCAATTTACAGCCAGCGGTTTTAACGTTCCCGGAAGGGGCGGATGCTGAAAACTCCGCTTTTTGCACGTTCCGAGGGGTATCACGTGCCCTACAAGGCCCAAAGAGGCGGATTTTGTTTTAGCTACGCCATCGGGATGCGGTCGTGGTTGACTTGGCTGTAGAACAGGCGCTGAATCTCGGCCGCATCACGCGACTGGCCGAGTGCCCACATGGTCTTGGCCACGAGCGTCTCGGTGGTCATGTCGTCGCCGCGCAGAATGCCCGGATGATCCGCGTAAGCACGGCCGACCTCATAAACGCCCAAATCGAGGCCCTCTTCGGGGACCTGCGTGGTCATAACGACAGTACGGCCCGAATCGACCCAGCGGAAAATCGCCTCCTGGAATGACTCGCCCGACTCACCAAACTCGGGGATACCGCCAATGCCAAAGGTCTCCAGAATCATGGCGTCGTAGCTATCGGCAAGGGCGTCCAGGATACCCGGGTTCACGCCGGGTGTCAGCTTAAGGACAAACACGCGCGGGTCGATACTGTCGTAGAAACGAACCGGATTCTCATTCTGGTGAGTGCCGTGAAGCCCGTTGCGCACAATGCGGTCGTTGCGGATGTAGGCAATGGGCGGATAGTTGACACTAATGAACGCGTTAAAGCTCATGGTGCGCTGCTTGCGGGCGCGCGTGCCGGCAATGGCGACGCCGCCAAACACGATCGAGACGTCGTGTGAATGCTCGTCGAGCGCATAGAGCAGGCTCTGGTACAGGTTGAGCTTGGCATCGGTAAAGGGGTTGCCCATGGGCTTTTGCGAGCCGGTGAGTACGATGGGCTTGGGACTGTCCTGAATCAGATAGGAAAGCGCTGCCGCGGTGTAGCTCATGGTGTCGGTGCCGTGAAGGACTACGAAGCCGTCGTGATCGGCATAGCCTTCGACGATGACGTCGCGGATACGCATCCAGTCGCTCGGGCGCATATTGGTGCTGTCGATGTTCATGGGCTGCACGACGTCGAGCTCGCAGAGGCCCGAGATCTCGGGAACGCTCTGGGCGAGTTCCTCACCGGTCAGGGCGGGGGAGAGGCCGTTGCCGTCCTCGGTCGATGCGATGGTGCCGCCCGTGGCGATGAGAAGGATGCGCTTCATGCTGGTATTCCTATCGTATTTGCCGCCGCGAGGGCGGAGTCGTTCGGCAGTATTGTGGCACAGGGCGTCCAATGTTCAAACGTATTACATCATCTGTAACGTTCGGTAACACTTCAATTGCCGTCAAATAGGGGTCCAGGTCGTGCGTTTGCCGTGCGCTGATGGTTGCGAGGGACGAGAAACCCCATATAACGTGTACACTATGAAAGCTATTTCGTTCATTCACGCGGGTGAGCATCGGCTCCCCGCCAACAAGAGGGGGAAACCATGGATCAAAAGGCTTCCGCAAAGGTCCTCGTACTCGACTTTGGTGCGCAGTACGGTCAGCTCATTGCCCGTCGCGTCCGCGACCTCAACGTGTATTCCGAGATCGTTCCCTGCGACATCTCGGCCGACGAGATTCGCGAGATGAACGCCTCTGCGCTCATCCTTTCCGGCGGCCCGGCTTCTGTGTATGCCGAGGACGCTCCGTCCATCGACCCCGCCATCTTTGACCTGGGCCTTCCCGTCCTGGGCTTCTGCTACGGTCATCAGATCACGGCCGTGACGCTCGGTGGCAAGGTCGGCCACTCCGAGGTGGGCGAGTATGGCCGCGCCACCATCACGCGCACGGCAGGCGCCAAGCTCTTTAACTCCACGCCCATGGAGCAGACCGTGTGGATGAGCCACCGCGATGCCGTCTCCGAGGTGCCCGAGGGCTTTACCGTTACCGCCAGCACCGACGTGTGCCCGGTTGCCGCCATGGAGTGCGTCGAGCGCAAGATCTTCACCACGCAGTTCCACCCCGAGGTCAAGCATTCCGAGTACGGTCAGCAGCTGCTGAGCAACTTCCTGTTTGAGATCTGCGGCCTGGAGCCCAACTGGAGCATGGACAACCTGGTCGAGACCATGACGGCCGAGTTCCGCGAGAAGGTCGGCAACGACCGCGTGATTCTGGCCCTGTCCGGCGGCGTCGACTCCTCCGTCGTGGCTGCGCTGGGCGCCCGCGCCGTAGGCAAGCAGATGACCTGCGTGTTCATCAACCACGGTCTGCTGCGCAAGGGCGAGCCCGAGCAGGTGGAGGAGGTCTTCACCAAGCAGTTTGACGTCGACTTTATCCACGTCCACGCCGAGGACCGTTATGCCGAGCTTCTGGCCGGCGTGACCGAGCCCGAGGAGAAGCGCCGCATCATCGGTACGCAGTTCTGGAAAGAGTTCTTCGCGGTTGCTCAGCAGCTTGAGACCGATGGTAAACCCGTGAAGTACCTGGCTCAGGGCACCATCTACCCCGACATCATCGAGTCCGGCGCTCGCAAGACGGGCGGCAAGACGGCCACCATCAAGAGCCATCACAACCTGATCCCGTTCCCCGAGGGCGTGCACTTCGACCTCATTGAGCCGCTCGACCACTTCTTTAAGGACGAGGTCCGCGCGCTTGGTCTGGCGCTGGGTCTGCCGGGTCACATCGTGTTCCGTCAGCCTTTCCCGGGCCCGGGTCTTGCCATCCGCATCATCGGTGCGGTCGACAAAGAGAAGCTCGAGATCCTCAAGAACGCCGACGCTATCGTGCGCGAGGAGCTCGACGCCTACAACCAGCGCCTGTTTGAGCAGACCGGCGAGCGCAACTCCGAGCACAGCTGCTGGCAGTATTTTGCGGTCCTGCCCGACATCAAGTCCGTTGGCGTTATGGGCGACGAGCGCACCTATCAGCGCCCGATCATCTTGCGCGCCGTGGAGTCCAGCGACGCCATGACCGCCGACTGGGCCAAGCTGCCCTACGACGTCCTGGCCCGCATCTCCGGCCGCATCGTTGCCGAGGTCCCTGGCGCCAACCGCGTATGCTACGACATTACGTCCAAGCCGCCCGCGACCATCGAGTGGGAATAGAACATACGTTCGATAAAATAATATAGTATCAGATAGCGGGCACGGTTTCAATTGAATCCGTGCCCGCTGCTGTATGCGTGTCCTTGCACGCCCAATATGCGCCGTAAAAGCCGTCTTCTTCGACGTCAAAGTGAATGCGCTTCGTTTTCGCCTCTCAAAATCTTATTTTCACGATTTGCATTTTCATCCCGTTGTCACCGACCCTTGCGAGAAACCGGAAAAAGCAGCTGACAGAAGAGTCTCTCAAATCGTTGTAGCCCAGCATATAGCCGCGACTTGTGACCTGCAGACGGCTGTCCCACGTGCCGACTTCCTTGGCGGCATCCGAAACCGCAAAATATGCCCCCACATCCTTGATTTTTGCAGTCTTAAGCCATGTTTTTGCGATCATCTTTACCGCCGTCCGATTGGCAGCATCAAAGACCAGCACACTGCCGGGGAAAGCGTCCGCCATCCCCCGCACCAGTTCCCGGACCTGCTGGGTCAGAAAGTAATAGAACACCCCGGAGGCAAAGAACACCGCCCCGCGGGAGGCATCGATTTTGCTAAACCATGCGGTGTCTTTCAGGTCGCAGGGGATATTTTGTTCTCGATCCCCGGCGGGCAGTAGCTGCTGCCGCAAGGCAATCACATCCGGGAAGTCCAGATTGTAGATCTTGCATCTACCGTTGTCGCAGGTTCTGCCGGTGTTGTCCAGCCCGCAGCCCAGATTGACCACCGCCGCATTGGGGTGGCCTTTCAGGTAATCCCGCACCTCGAAAGCAAGATCACTCTGCCGTGTGGCCACCTCCAGCGCACCAAAGCGCTGCATCAGGTTGCGGGAGTTTTTCTCTGCCTCTGAAAAGTCGTAGTCGATCTGGTCGAGCAGACGAACCGCTGTTTCATCCCTGTAAAGGTTCGGGTACAACTCCGTACACAGCTTCCGGGAATACAGCGGGAGGATCAGCGTCTCCTGCACGGTGTTTTTCTCAATTTTACATTTCATAGGTTTCTTCCTCAGTGAATAAAAACTGTCATAATTGCCGCCAGCATAGCCGCTATGACCGTCATGCCTATCGCCATGTGCAGGATGGATGCAAAAATGCCCGTGCTTGATACCCCTACTTCCGCGCCGTGACGCAGAGCCACTTTTTCTTTTTGTGTATCTGCACCTCGTGAAAACCCGCCTGCTCCAGACATGCCTTTAATTCAATGTCCTTGTAGATGGTCATGCCGCCGATGATCTGCGTCCACCTCTCGTCCTTGTCCGTATCGCCATTGCTCTCGTTGCAGATAAGAATTGTCCCGCCTGGCTTCAGCGTCCGCCAGACCTCACGGAAGCATCGGGGCAAATCAGGCCAAAAATAGACGGTCTCAAAGGCCGTGGCGGCATCGAAGTAGCTATCCTCAAACACCATATCCGCCACACTGCCTTGCAGAACGGCGCAACGCCCCTCCTGAATTGCAATTCGGTTGAGCTTTCTAGTCTTCTCCACGCTGACGGGCGAATAGTCGACGCCCTTGACGACGCCATGCGGGCATTTTTTCAGCAGCCGTTTTATGTTCGCCCCGCCGCCGCAGCCGCAATCCAGCACCTTGGCATTTGGCGCAAGTCGTAGAAATCGAAGTCCCCACCGCGCCACAGGGCTGTGGCCCAGATTCATCATGGCAACCATAAGTTTTCCGCCGAGGCCCACGGGCTTGCGGGTGTTTTCAAAGAACGACATCTGGCCCCTCCGATTTCGTGCATTCCGCATAGGTCAATGGGAACGAGGCCTTCAGCACCGCGCTTTTCTGCACCGCCCAGCCGTTTTGACGCAGGAAACGCAGGTATTCCTCGCTTGTCCACCTGCTGTGGAGGGGGAATCCCGCCATACTCATGAAAAAGGCTTTTGCCTTGCCGGAAACCGAGTTCCCCGCGTGGGTGAAGGTTGGCGCGATGAGCACGCCGTCGTCCTTCAGTACCCGCCTGATTTCTTGCAGTGCCTTTTCCGGATGCGGCACTATGTGAAGCGCGTTGGACGCGATCACCACTTCGAAGGACTTCTGTGCATAGGGCAGGCGGAACATATCTTGTACGGAAAAGTGCAGCTTTGCGGATTGATTGTCCCGCTTTGCTTCAAGGATCATCTTTGCAGAAGCGTCCGTAGCCTCGATGTGCGCCGCCGCATCCACGATGCTCTTTGCGATAAGCCCCGTGCCGGTGGCAACCTCCAGCACGGTTTTTGCTTTCACCACCGGCCGGATCAGCCCATACATCTTCTCATACGCCGCCCGGTCGTTTCGCATGAAACGGTCGTACCGACCAGCATTCCTGTCCCAGAAGTCCTTGCGTTCGTGCATGGCCATCGCCCCCAAACAGTTAGAGCCATCTAACTATAACACACGAATCATGCAGTAAGATGAGGCTAACCTTCTTTTCTTGGCTAAGACGCATCTCTTCGGTTTTCGCTTATAACGGCGCGAATCAGATACTAGGCTGGAGCTGAAGAAAGAGCTCGGCGGACAGGTAGGTCGATACCGGTTCCCGGAACGGTGATCCAGCCAATTACACCAGGGCCCTAGTCATTGAGTGGGAATAGAAAATTCCTTAGTTATGGGGGTATAAATTTGATTTCCTTTAGGATACCCCCCCATAACTATATGAATTGACCTGCTGACTCCAATGAAGATTGGAGGGCAACTGCCAGGGGTGACGGCCCAGCGAGTGTTATTTTGCGAGCTATGCGCGTTGAAAGCGACCTTTCGTGGCATAAACTACTTGCCGGAAGCCGCGGCTTTCAGAGTACGGCTTACGTGTACGTTTAACCTCCGTGGGCGACGGGGTGCCGCAAGGCGTAGAATATCGCCCACCTGTAGGGGCCTGCAGCGATGCGGGCCCCACTTCGTATGAAGAGGCGCAACCGGTGAAGGTCGTATCCATCTCCCAGGACTTCTTTGACCTCGTCGAGGGCGACCGCGAGCTCATGCTTAAGCACAATCTCCCCTGCATCGTGGTGGTGAGGCTGCGTTTCCGCGGGAAGCGCAGGGACTTCGCCGTGCCGCTGCATTCCAACATCGCCCCCAACGTGCCCAAAGACCAGTACTTTGCGTTGCCACCCCGCCCCACGACGAGCCCCGGCTGTCGCCACGGCATCCACTACATCAAGATGTTCCCCATAACCAAGTCCTACCAGCGCCGCTTCAGGACCGAGGGCTCGGCCTACTACGAGACGCTCCAGCGCATCATCGACGGCAACATCAAGCGCATTGTCTCCGAGTGTCAGGCGTACCTCGACCGCTACGAGCGCGAGGGAAGGCCCCGCTTCGCCGTCGACATCGACCGCATCGTGGGCCTGCTGGAGGGCGAGAAGTAGGGCGCCTCGGCTCAACCCCGAGCATGCGGAACCGCTTCACATTTTTGAACGCCGCGCGCCCCAAATACCCGAGAAATAGGCCATGAGGTGCGGCGGCGCACTCGTGCCTGCGCGCAGCCATCTCCATCAGCGTCTACGGTGCGCTACAACATCGCGGGCAAACCGCCTGACAAGCCGAGCATTCTGATCGTTCCGTCTATGAGCTACGTTGCCGTGCGGGGCAAGGGCGATCCCAATGCCGAAGGCGGCGCGTAGCAGAACGCGCTGCCGATGCCCTACGGCGTTGCCTATACCATCAAGATGTCGAAGAAGGGCCCGCGTGAAATCGAAGGCTATTTCGACTTCGTCGTGCCGCCACTCGAGGGCTTCTGGTGGCAAGACCGCGCCGATGGCGAGATCGATTACACGAGGAAGGACGACTTCAACTTTATCTCGTGCATCCGCCTGCCCGATTTCGTCACTCGCGAGGATTTCGACTGGGCCGTTTCGGAAGCTGCCACCAAGAAGAAGCTGGACTTCTCGGCGGTCGAGCTGCTGAGGGTCGACGAGGGCCTTTGCGTTCAGTGCATGCACACTGGGCCTTACGACGACGAGACGACGACCATAGACGCCATGCGCACATTTGCAGCGGAACGGGGCTACGCCCCCGACTTCTCCGAATTCCGCCTGCATCACGAAATCTACCTTTCCGATCCGCGCAAGTGTGTGCCGGAGAAGCTCAAGACCGTGATCCGCCATTCCATCAAGCCGATTTAGCGAAACGAGCGCCGCCGTGCGGTCCGGCTTTTGGGGTTTATCAATTGGCAGTCCGCGATGATCGAGCAGGCTGCCTGCCTCCCGGCAGGTGCGTAATTCCTTTAGTCGATTCATCTCGAGGTGCGTTCTTTGCTCATCTTGTGGCGCAGAGTTATGAAACTCCCAAAAGTGTAATCAGATTCGAGTTTTAGGAGCAGCTCTTGAAAGGCGATAGACTGAAACGCCGTAATAGATACCTCGAGGAAGCGATGCTCTTTCGTGATGCCGACCTTATCAAGGTAAGCACGGGCGCGCGAAGGATAAAGCGCAGGGGACGACCTCTCTATGCCACACGTTACGACCTGCACGTTAAGGCGCTCCTCAAGACGAATTCAAATGAATGAGTGAGCATCATTGTCCCCGAGGGCAAAGCAAGGCCGTTTTAGGGGCAGCGAAACTGGATTTATCGATCCTCTTGATCCAATCCAAGTTCTTTCAACTCTTTTTCGTTTTGGATATCTTCGGCGGTATTCTTGCCAGTGACAGCACCGTAGGCCTCTTTTATGCCGTTTTTCACTGCCCATTTGATAACGAAATACAGCGCAATCATCATTCCGAGCAGTTGCGGTGAGTGTCGACATTCGCCGATATAACATGGACACAACGTCCCGTTTGTGTTCTTCAATCGCCTGCACGTTCTTCCTATTCTTGGGTTGTCGAACAAGCCATAGAGAAAAGGAAGAAAACATGGACACCGACAAGACCTGCGCGGAATCGATCGCCAAGCAATACGCGCCCAAAAGCGCCTCCAAGCTCACCGCGCTCAAGAAGCTCGATGCCAAAGCAAAGCGCCCCGCGAACGTCTTCGCCTACAGCTTTGGCATCGCTTCCTCGCTGTTGTTGGGTGTGGGCATGTGCCTGACCATGGGTGTGCTGGGACCTGGCGAGGGCACGTTGTTTGTGCTCGGAATCGTCCTTGGTATCTTGGGTATCGCAGGCGCAAGCGTGAACCTTGTTCTGTATCGCTGGATTCTTGAAACCTCTAAGAAGAAATACGCCTTTGAGATAATGGAGCTTGCCAAGGAAATTGCCGGCGAATAGCTTTTGGCATCAGGGAGAGGCAGGCTTGGGTGAACAGGCAGCAGAGCAGATACTTTACGACGGCGCAGCTTATGGACGAGGCTTTGCTCGACTTGCTGCAGAACAAGGGCGCGGAGTTCATAACCGTTAAGGAGATTTGCAAGAAGGCAGGGGTGGGTCGCTCTACGTTCTACCTTCACTACCAGGGTGTCCCTGACCTCGTGAAGGAGTGTTCGGAGCATGTGAACACCAAGTTCTTCGAGCGCTTTGAACAAAGCGCCGCAGACACGATCGGGGCTATCCGTACGACTCCCCTCGACGAGCTCGTTTTCGTAACCGACGAGTACCTGAGGCCCTACCTCGAGTTCGTCCAAGACAACTGCTCCATCTATCGCGCGATGCTCGCAAACGGGCATACGCTGCAGGCTCAGGAGCGATTCGAGGCCCTAGCGAAGCACATCATCGACCCAGTGTTGGAGCGCTTTGGCTATCCCAGCGAGCAGCGGGCCTTCGTCATCAGTTTTTATGTGCATGGGCTCTCTGCCGTGGTACAGGACTGGATCCGGAGCGGCTGCGAAACGCCTATCGATGAGATGGTGCGCATTATCAAAACCTGCGTGCACCCGAACGGCACGAACCGACGTCTTGCCAACGCTAAAGAGAGGCGCGAATGAAACGATGTGACGGCGACGCCCCCTAGGCGCCATGCGCGCAGGCCGCGCACCTGCATTGAGAATACTGCGAAAGGAACGGGAAGCGAAAGCAGCAATCTACCTTGGTAAAGGGCGTGTGTCCCTTTCCGCTGCTCGCGCGGGCCGACTCCAGCCGTGCCGGGATCTCCAGCGCGTCCTCGAAGCCGTTTGCGGCGAGAACCAAGGAGGAGGGTTTCCCGTGATGGCGATAGGACGGAGGGGTTTCTGTAGGCGTGTATCCAGTAGGAGCTACTTATCGAAGCCCGCCACCGCGGAGCTGCTCCTTGTAGTTCTCGCCCCAAGCTCTCATTGCGTCAAGAACGGGTCTGAGTGTCTGTCCCAGGTCGGTGAGCGAGTACTCCACCCGTGGAGGCACCTCTGCGAACGCTTCACGATGAACGAGCCCCGTTTCCTCCATGGTTCGTAGGTTGCTGGTCAGAACTTTCTGCGAAATCTTGCCGATCGAGCGTTGCAGCTCCTTAAAGCGCATCGTGCCTTTGAGCGAGAGTTCGCGCAGGATGAGCACCTGCCACTTGTTGCCGATGAGCAAAAGCGTTGTCTCCACTGGGCAGGCAGGCAGGTTCTCCAAAGTCGGTGTTGTCATATTCGTGAAACCTCCGTCTGCAATCATGCACGTCATTTACATTAGTTTCCTTTTGGTGCTTACAGCACTTTTATGTGCCTACTTTCCATTATATACCTTTGACGCGTATCGTATGAGCTGTAAGGAAAGCGGCGGCGAGTGCCGCAGGTCGAAAGGAAAGCATGATGACCAAGAAAATCGCAGTTGTAGCAGCGAACGGCAGGGCCGGCAGCCTCATCGTTGAGGAGGCCGTGCGTCGCGGATTCGACGTGACCGCCATCGTACGCGGCGAGAATAGGACCGCCGCTCAGAACTCCGTCATCAAGGACGCACTCGAGCTCACGACGGAAGACCTCGAAGGATTCGACGCCGTGGTGGACGCCGTGGGCGGCTGGACGCCCGAGACCATCCCCGGTATCACCGACGCGGGCATCCACTTGGCTGATGTGCTGATCGGCACCGATGTGCGCCTGCTCATCGTGGGTGGCGCGGGCTCGCTGTTCGTCAACCCCGAGCATACGGTCACCGTCGATATGGGCCCGGACTTCCCCGATGACTGGAAGCCGCTGTCCGCCGCGGCCGGCAAAGTCCTTGCTCACCTTCGCGAAACGGACGGCCTCAAGTGGACCTTCATTTCCCCTGCTGCTGACTTCCAGGCCGACGGCGAGCGCACCGGTGAGTATATCTTGGCGGGCGAGGAGTTCACGCTCAACAGCCGCGGCGAGTCAACGCTCTCGTACGCTGACTATGCGATTGCCATGGTCGATGAGATCGAGTCCGGTAACCACGTCGCCCAGCGCATCTCGGTTGTGAGCAAGTAGCTTTATGCCGTTTGGGAAATGGGAGGGTCGATGCCAGCCGCGTCGACCCTCCCGTTGCGTACCGGGGCAACCAGTCTTGTTGTCCGAGTTGTGACATCTTAAACAATGGTTGAGTTTAAAAAGGGCGTTTTTGGTACTACCGAGCGTGAGCGTTCTCGTAGGCCTCTTTGATATCTTCTGGCAAACCGTCGGGAATCATGGCCCTCAGCTCAGTCTCATTCTCGCCCTGATTCAGCTGCCCGTAGAACCAGCATTTGTACTTCAGCATGTCCAGCGCGCGGTTCATGTTCGCGATCTCTAGCTCCATGTGGGCCTTCCGCTCCTCGAACATGGCCTTGCGTTTGGGGTATGTCGATGGACCCTCCGCGCACCATTCCATGAATAGACGGATGTCCTTGATCTCCATCCCCGCTTTCTTGAGGCATTCGATGACCCGAAGCGCCTCGAGTTCCGTATCGCCGAATTGCCGAATGCCGGACGTCCGCTCCAATGCCGGGAACAATCCCTGCTTGTCGTAATAGCGCAGCGTTGAGGCGGGCAAGCCGAACATCTCCGACACCTGTCCGATTGTGTACATGGCTCCTCCGAATCAATCTCGAATTCATTTCTTGACCTAAAGTCAGGTTTAGGTATTACCTTCATTCTCGTCATTAGAACAGGGATTGCAAAGGGTGTTCCGTAATGCGGAAACAGATTTGCACCTAAACCATCGACAGGGGGAGATCGATCATGGCAATTAAACAGACGGCAGGCAGAGATGCCCTAGGGGACTTTGCCCCCAAATTCGCACAGCTCAATGACGATGTGCTGTTTGGCGAGGTGTGGAGCCGGGAGGGTGAACTCTCCCTGCGCGACCGCAGTGTGGTGACGGTGGTGGCCCTAATGGCGCAGGGGCTGACGGACTCTTCGTTCAAATATCACCTGACGTCCGCAAAGAACAACGGCGTGACCAAGGCGGAGATAGCGGAGATCCTTACGCATGCGGCGTTTTATGCGGGATGGCCCAAGGCGTGGGCGGCCTTTCGTATGGCGAAGGAGGCCTGGGCGGATGACGATGCCACCGACGCAAAGGCCGAGCACCAAAACGAGATGGTTTTCCCTATCGGTGCCCCCAATGACGCCTTCGCGAAGTTCTTTATCGGTCAAAGCTACCTCGCGCCCCTTTCCACCGAGCAGGTCGGCGTCTTCAACGTGACGTTTGAGCCTGGCTGCCGCAACAACTGGCATATCCATCACGCCAAAAGCGGTGGCGGACAGATCCTCGTCTGCGTGGCTGGTCGAGGGTTTTACCAGGAGTGGGGCAAGCCGGCACAGGAACTGCGCCCCGGCGACGTGGTCAACATCGCCCCGGGGGTGAAGCACTGGCACGGCGCTGCGCCCGACAGCTGGTTCTCACATCTCGCGTTGGAGGTTCCGGGCGAGGAAGCCTCCAACGAGTGGTTGGAACCTGTGAACGATGAGGATTATCTCAAAGCGACTGACAAGGAGGCTTAAATACCTTCGCCGTCCGCGCCGCCGAGAGCAGCGTGCCCAAATCGGCCTGGATCGCCCCTGCCTTGCTTCCAAGCT
>NZ_QSBV01000019.1 GCF_003465825.1 Collinsella sp. AF02-46-1 | reverse complement strand
AAGAAGGGGGAGGCCTCGCGGCCTCCCCCTTTTTTGCGTTTTATAGAGAGCTGTAATACAAGAACTCGCCTTCTTTTAGCTTGTCTTACTGTTTGGCTGTATTTTGAGTCCTTCTTTTGTATTTGCGCGATAATAACTCCCATTGGCGTTAGGGAGGACTTGATGTTTACCGTTTTTGTTTTGGGCAATATTGCTTCGGGTAAGTCGACTGCCTGCCGCTATCTCGAATCTCATGGCGCCATGCTCATCGATCTGGACGAACTTGCCAAATCGCTGTATGTGCCAGGCTCAGATATCGTCAATGCCCTCGCGGAAGAATTTGGCTGGGATATTTTGGACGAGGAGGGCGGCGTTCGCCGTAACATACTCGCTTCTCGAGCTTTTGTTTCTCCTGATGCGGTCGCGAGGCTCAATAGCATTGTGCACCCCGTTCTCATTGAGCAACTGTCACTGAGGATTCTTGATCCGGTTTGCTGCACGGTTTCTTCCCCCCGTTATCCCTTTGCGGTGGTCGAGGTTTCTGCTCCGACTGGTTTTGAGGATGCATTTGGCTTGGCTGATGAAATTCTGGTCATCAGCGCCCCTTTGTCAGTTCGTCGCGAGCGTGCTATTCAGCGTGGCATGGAGCCATCTGATTTCGATGCCCGTTCTGCTTGCCAGCCCGATGAGTCTGCGCTGTGCAATCTCGCTACAACGGTGATTGATAATGCCGCAGGCGATAATTCGCTCTTTGAGCAGCTTGACTCATGGCTTGCATGCCATGGGTTTATAGACACTGCGAATAAGGAGGATGCCGATGCCTAAGACACGTTTCTTTGCGTGGTATCGCCTTATTCCGCTGGCTGCCGTTTTTGCCTTCGGCCTTATCTCATTCGTTTACTCGTGTGCTCCCGCGGCTTTCTTTAAGCCGCTGTATCCCATTGACCACGAGGCGTATGTAAAGCAATCGAGTATTTCGCATAATCTGGATCCGTATCTGGTGTGCGCTGTCATTAAGTCGGAATCGAATTGGGATCCCGAGGCTGAGTCGAATCAGGGTGCTCAGGGATTGATGCAGCTGATGCCTGTGACTGCTCAGGATATGATCACCAAGGGCCTTGTCGACGGTGACGAGTATTCGGTCGACAACCTTAACGATCCGGCTACCAATATCGAGTTTGGCTGCGCATACCTCTCGTATCTTCTGACCTATTTCAATGGGTCGACGGATAGTGCCATTGCCGCCTATAACGCTGGCATGGGCAATGTCGACGGTTGGGCGCAGCAGAGCACGTCGCTTCATAATGCAATCACCTTTCCCGAGACGCAGGCGTATCTGATTCGTGTCAATAATGCCTGGGTTCGCTATAAGACCCTTTATCCCGATCGGTTCGTATAGGACTATGCCTGCCGCCTGCGTATACTGCAGATATATGAGTTAGGAGTATCCATGGCGGAATTTGAAGTAGAACGCGTTGGCGGTGAACTTAAGCGCTTTGGCGTTGAGGGCGCTGAGGTGCCGTTTGAAGTCGTTTCTCCCTATGAGCCTGCAGGTTCTCAGCCTAAGGCCATTGAGTCGCTTGTGCAGGGTGTGAGGGATGGAGATCGCTATCAGGTTTTGCTGGGCGTGACTGGTTCGGGCAAGACCTTCACGATGGCTAAGACTATTGAGGCCCTGGGGAAGCCGACGCTGGTCATGGCTCCCAATAAAACGCTCGCCGCTCAGCTTGCGAGCGAGCTCAAAGAGTTCTTTCCCAACAACGCTGTGGTCTACTTTGTCTCGTACTACGACTACTATCAGCCCGAGGCGTATGTGCCGCAAAGCGATACATATATCGAGAAAGACTCCTCGATTAACGAAGAGGTCGAGATGCTGCGCCATCAGGCGACCGCATCGCTGCTATCTCGACGCGATGTGATCGTTGTCGCATCGGTCTCGTGTATCTATGGCATTGGCTCTCCTGAGGACTATGCGGGTCTGGCTCCAAACGTCGACAAGAAGGTGCCGCTCGAGCGCGATGACTTTATCCATGCGCTTATCGACATTCAATATGATCGCAATGACTATGACCTGGCGCGCGGCACGTTCCGCGTGCGCGGTGATGTCGTCGACGTGTATCCGCCTTATGCCGAGCATCCGTTGCGGTTTGAGTTCTTTGGTGACGAGGTTGAACTGATAGCCGAGATCGATGAGGTCACCGGAGAGATGCTTCGTGAGTACGAGGCCATCCCCGTATGGCCGGCATCGCACTACGTGACCGAGAAGCCGAAGGTCAAGGCGGCTCTGAAATCGATCAGCGAAGAGTGCGAGAAGCGCGTGGCGGAGCTCAAGGCGACTGACAAGTTGCTCGAGGCGCAGCGTCTGCAGCAGCGCACCGATTATGATCTTGAGATGCTCGAGACGATGGGCTTTTGCAACGGCATCGAGAACTACTCGCGTCATCTGGACGGTCGCAAGCCGGGTGAGCCGCCGTTTACCCTGATCGATTACTTTCCTAAGGACATGCTCTGCATCATCGATGAGAGCCATGTGACGGTGCCGCAGATTCGCGGTATGCACGAAGGTGACCGCTCGCGTAAGGTAACGCTGGTGGAACACGGTTTTCGCCTGCCCTCGGCACTCGATAATCGCCCGCTTCGTTTCGATGAGTTTGAGGCAAGGATACCCCAGTTTATCTATGTTTCGGCCACACCGGGCGACTACGAGCTGCGGGTGAGCCAAAACGACGTGGAGCAGATTATTCGTCCGACCGGTCTGCTCGACCCCAAGATCGATGTGCGTCCGGTTCGTGGGCAGATTGACGATCTTGAGGACGAGATTCGCGAGCGCGTTGCCCGCAAGGAGCGCGTGCTGGTGACCACGCTCACCAAGCGCATGGCCGAGGACCTGACCGACCATCTGCTTGATGCCGGCATTAAGGTCAATTACATGCACTCCGATACAGCGACGATGGACCGTGTCGAGATCCTGCGAACGCTGCGCGAGGGAAAGATTGATGTTCTCGTTGGCATCAACCTGCTTCGCGAGGGCCTAGACCTTCCCGAGGTCTCACTGGTGGCAATTCTCGATGCCGATAAGGAAGGCTTCTTGCGCAACCGCCGTTCGCTGATTCAGACGATTGGCCGCGCGGCCCGTAACGCCGATGGCGAAGTCATCATGTATGCGGACGTTGTGACCGATTCGATGAAAGAGGCCATCGAGGAGACGCAGCGCCGTCGCGAGATTCAGATGGCATATAACGAAGAGCATGGCATTGTGCCCAAGACGGTGCGCAAGGCCATCAACGACATCTCAAGTTTTATTGCCGAGGCCGAAAAAACCGTGGGTTCCAAGGGGCGCTCGAAGGGCGACTCTCTTGGACATGGCGCATTCTATACGCCCGATGAGTCGGGCGAGGGTGGCGTGCCGGAAACGGTGGCGCCCGAGCAGACACTTGCGGAGCAGTTGGAAGAACTGCCGCATGACGAGCTTGTGCGGATTGTCGAAACCATGGAAGAGGATATGCGTAACGCTTCTGCCGCCATGGACTTTGAGGAGGCGGCGCGCCTGCGCGATGCCGTCGTTCAGATTCGGGCGATGCTCGAGGGTGCGTCTGAGGACGAGACGATTGAGCGCTTACGTTCGCAGGCCCGCAAGGGTTCCACGTTCGCATCGGGCAGAAGACGCCAGGGTGCACGGTTTAAGAAATAGTGAACAGGCCCCGAGTTCCCTGTGGAGCTTGGGGCCTGTGTCTTTTGCGCGCTGGAATTCGTGCGTTAGAGGTCTGCGATCAGGGCTTCGGCACAACGGATGCCGTCGGTGGCCGCGCTCATGATGCCGCCGGCATATCCAGCTCCCTCACCACAAGGATAGAGGCCCGGGGTCGACACGGCATGGCACGTTCGGTCTCGGGTGACAGTGACCGGTGAGCTCGAACGAGTCTCCACGCCGGTAAGAACGGCGTCGGGGCGGTCGTAGCCTCGTAGCTTTTTTCCGAGTAGGGGAAGTCCCAGGCGGAGCGACTCGACGATATGCTGCGGCAGGGCTTCGTCAATTGCCGTCCAGGTCACACCGAGCGGATAGGTGGGCTTTACCTTTCCGGGCGCCTTGCTGGCGCGTCCTGCGAGGAAATCTCCGACGAGCTGTGCCGGTGCGTTCCAGTTGGAACCTCCCAGGCGGTAGGCGGCCGCCTCGCAGGCGCGCTGGAGCTCGATGCCGGCGAGTGGGTCATCGTTGGGAAGGTCCTCTGGCGTGACGTTAACGAGCAGGGCGGCATTTGCATTGCGTCCGTCGCGGGCATTGAGACTGGCGCCGTTGACGCACAGGTGGCCCTGCTCGGAAGAGGCGGCGACAACCTGCCCGCCGGGGCACATGCAAAACGAGAACACGCTGCGGCCGTTGGGAAGATGGGCGACGAGCTTGTAAGGGGCTGCTCCGAGGGCAGGATGTCCCGCCGAGGCTCCGTATTGGACTCGGTCGATGTCGCGCTGCGGATGCTCGATGCGAACGCCCATGGCAAAGGTCTTTTGTGCGAGGGCCACGTTGTGGCCCTTAAGGAGCTCAAAAATATCGCGAGCAGAATGCCCGCAGGCGAGGATGAGGTGCTTTGTCTCGATTGGCTCGCAAGCGGCGTCTTGGGACGATTGGACATCAATACCGGTGATGGCGCCAGACGCGTCGATGCGAATGTCGACGAGCTTCGTTCGATAGCGGACGACACCTCCGAGCTGCTCGATGCGCTGGGATATAGCGGTGACGACCGTGGGAAGGATGTCGGAGCCAATGTGCGGCTTGGCATCCCACAGAATATCGCGGGGCGCGCCCGCCTCGACGAAGGTTTCGAGGATAAGGCGATGGGCGGGATTTTTGGTTCCCGTATTGAGTTTGCCGTCCGAGAAGGTTCCCGCGCCGCCCAGGCCAAACTGGATATTGCTCTCGGGGTCGAGGATGCGCTCCTTTAGAAAGAGGTCGATCGCCTGCGAGCGGCGAAATGCCGGGTCGCCGCGCTCGATGAGCAAGGGCTTAAGACCTGCTTCGGCGAGCGTAAACGCAGCGAAAAGGCCGGCGCATCCGGCGCCGACAACGACAGGGCGTTCTTGAGGCGCGTCGGAGGCGGGGGAGGGGAATGAAGGCTCATCGTCTTCTATCGCGCGTACGCGCGAACGGTCACGCTCGGCAACGCTGTCGACCGCTTCTCGCTCGAGGTGGGGACTAGTCAGCTCAACACGAAAGCTCAGGATAAAATGGACGTCTCGTTTTTTGCGAGCGTCGATTGACTTGCGGTGGAGCTCGATGGACTTGATCTCGGAGTCCTTGCAACGTAGGACGCGCTTGGCGACTCGCTTGCCAACAATGAGACAGGCATTTTCATCGCCGGCTTCATCGAGCGACGCGTTGACTTGGGTGATTTCAATCATCGAGGTCTCCTTAGAGGCAAGAAAGAGGCCGTCCGGTATCCCAGACGGCCCGAATGCATTTTTGATTATAGACTGCGCGGCTACAGGCTGCTTGCAGCGCGAATGCCCGAGATCCAGGCCCACGCAAGGTTAAAGCCTCCGCAATCGGCGTCGATGTCGAGCGCTTCACCGCAGACGTAAAGCGGGGCGTCGACAACGCTGCGCGCGCGTAGGCTGGGTGTTGAGATGCTCTCGACAGATATGCCACCACGCGTGACCTGTGCTGAGCGCTCCTCGGCTGTTCCTTCGACGAGCAACTTAAAGTGTTTGAGGATCGAGACCAGGTGGATGACATCGTTGGAGCCTGGATGGCACTGCTCGAACGCTGTGCAGACGACGCGGGAGAGTTGCGGGGCGAGCATGCCGTCGAGCCAACGGGGATCACGGGGCGAAAAGCCGCCGAGCAGCTCAACACGCCGGTTGAGCATATCGAGCAACTCGTCTTTGGAGAGGTCGGGGAAAACGTCGAGCAGGATCGTATCGCCGTGCTGGATACGACGAGAGAGGTTGAAGACAGCGACGCCCGAGATACCGAAGGTTCGAAACAGCACTTCACCGTCTTCGTGCCAGAGCTCATTATGATTGCGGGCGAGCGTCAAGCGGGCGCGGACGCGCAGGCCATCCAACGTCTTGAGCGCTGCCCGATCGCCAACGACCGTTGCCGATACGGGGCAGAGGACGGGGCGTAGCGAAGTGAGGGGGAAGCGAAACATATCGGCGATACCGGTGGGGTTGCCGCCCGTGGCGATAATTACGGCATGTGCCTGCAGGGCCTCGTTCTTGCGAGGGACATCGGCGAGCGCCTTCCGAAGCGAGCGGAGCTCCGATTTTCGGTCGTCGTGCTTTTTTGCCTTGAGCGCCCGCGCTGGACGGTCTATTTGGAGTGCCCAGCCTTCGGAAGCTTTGCGCGCCGAGGCAACGTTGGCTCCGCAGATTAAGGTGATACCTAGGCGGTCGCAAGCGTTGAGAAGTGCGTCGCGCACCGATTCGGCGCGAAGGGAGCGCGGGTACAGCCGGCCTTCCTCGGAGGTTGTCATGATGCCCAGCGAGGAGAAGAAACCCATAAGCTCTTGTTCGGGCTGGGGGCCCATGACGGATTCGACGAATGCGGGGTGGTTATACCGCTGAGGATCAATCGATTCGTTGGAGAGGTTGCAACGGCCGTTACCGGTCGCAAGGAGCTTGAGGCCGCAGGCGACATCGCGCTCAACGATGCAGACGCTTTTGCCAGCGCGTGCGGCCGTAATGGCGGCGGCGAGGCCTGAAGCCCCGCCGCCGATTACCAAGACGTCATAGAGGGCGCTCGCGTTCACTTAGGCCTCGTCGGTCTCGTGCGGGGTAATAGCCTCGACGGCAGAGACTGCCTTGGGCAACATGCCATCGGGCAGCGCGGTCTCGACCTCGCCCTTATCGCAGGCCTCGGCGAGTGCCGGATTAATGGGAAGCTGGCCCAAGATGTCGAGGTTATAGCGCTCTGCGACCTCGGGGAGCTTGCTCTTGCCAAAGACCTCGATCTTCTTGCCGCAGTCGGGGCACTCAATATAGCTCATGTTCTCGACAATGCCCAGAATGGGGACGTTCATCTTCTCGGCCATGTTGACCGCCTTGGCGACGATCATCGAGACCAGATCCTGCGGGCTCGTGACGATGACGATGCCGTCGACCGGCAGCGACTGGAAGACGGTGAGCGCGACGTCGCCTGTTCCCGGAGGCATGTCGACCAGCAGGTAGTCGATGGGGCCCCACGAGGTCTCGCTCCAGAACTGCCTAATGGCGCCTGCGATGACCGGACCGCGCCAAAGGACGGGGTCGGTCTCGTTTTGGAGCAGCAGGTTGGAGCTCATGACCTTGACGCCGTGCTCGGAGATTTCGGGCAGCATAAGGTTGCCAAGCGCATGGACGTGGCGTCCACTCATACCGAACATCTTGGGGATAGAGGGACCGGTGATGTCGGCATCGAGGACGCCGACTTTGTGGCCGTGACGGGCAAGCTCGGTGGCGATGGCACCGGTGATAAATGACTTGCCGACACCGCCCTTGCCGGAAAGCACGGCGATGACGCGCTTGACCTCGGACAGCGTGTTCTCCTCAAATTGCGACGGCGACGTTTGTCCGCCGGCGGCCTGTGCGTGTTCGCAACCCATGTATGACTCCTTTGTATATGCTGGGGCCGGGGCCCCGCGATGTGACACGAGCGTCATTGTACCCTCGTTTGCGAGCGGGAGTCATTTGCGATGCGTTTGGGCCGAGCGTGCTTGCAATACGATGGGCCCAAGCGAATGGGCGGGCTTACTGAACTTTGCTGGCGAACTCGAGGTATTGCATGCGCTGCAGCTTGTCGATCGTCGAGGCGTAGGGGCTGTCTTTAGATTCCAAGTCGTAGCGCAGCCCATCGGCACCGAGATAGCCGGCGACATTGATGGTGGGCACATCTGACCTTGTCGCAAGCAGGGCCTTTTGGTAATTGGTGAGCGGGGCGCCGATCTTATTAAGGGTAATGGCTGCAATCTCGTTTGCCCCGACGGTGTCGTTGACGTTGAGCTCGGTATTGCCGGCGATCTCATAGTTAGCCCAGACGAGATATGTCGACTGATAGATACGGAAAGCGTGGCTTGCCGTATCTTCCTGAGGGTACAGCTCGTCGTTGAGAGTCGTTGCGGCGCTCGGCTGATGGTCGCCAAAAAAGACAAGAACAACCGGTCTGCCGATATTGCGGAGCTCGTTGATAAAGTACTCGAGGTCCCGGTCGGATGCGTTGATGCAGGTGAGATAGGTGTTGAGCGCGCTGTTGGCGCCCTCGCTGGCTCCCTCGACCCAATAGTTTGTCAGCTCTTCGGCGGGAACGGTGCCATAGTCGTAGCCGCCGTGATTTTGCATCGTGACGTCAAAGATGAACTGCGGGGCTTCGTCGGTTCTAAGCAGGTCGAGTATCTTGTCGTAGGTGGCGTAGTCGCATACGCCGGCATGGTAATAGGGCGCACCTTCGAAATCGCCGATTGAAAGAAAGTCTCCAAAGCCCAGCTGCTGATAGATTTTATCTCGATGGTAGTTGACGGGGTTTTGCGGGTGCATAGCGGTGGCGGTATACCCAAGCTCTTTAAGGTTCTTTGCCAGGCTGTTGACGCCATTCATCTGATACAGCTGATAGGGGATTTTGCCTAATCCGACAAAGGCCGTTGTCGCTCCGGTCAAAAATTCGAATTCGGAGTTAGCCGTTCCGCCACCGGCGACCGAAGCGAGCATGGTGCCGCGAACAAGTGTGTCGGGAAGCGAGTTGTAGAATGCGGGGCCGGTGTACCCGGCCGTCTGGAGCTGCTCAAAGCACGAAAGGTCGCTAAAACTCTCGTTCATGACGGCGACAATCGTCGGCTTGATTTCATTGAACTGGGCAACGGCCGCCGCGCGCTGTTCGCTCGAGCCATATGTGCAGTCGTAGACGGCGGCGAGCTCCTGCTCGATGCTCTGCGCCTCATCGGGCGTATAGTCTTCGGGCTTCTCAATGGGCAACTCGTTGACCATTTCGGTGAACGAAGTGATAAAACCCTGAGACGCATACGTGGTGATGGGCTGCCAACGGTCAAATCCAAAATCCAGCGCCTGCTCCAAGTCGATGTTGGAAAAGCCTGAGAGCCCCACAACGGTCACTAACAGAAAAGCACAGAGGTTAGCGGCGATAGCGGGGAAGACATGGGTGGGCGTACGGAGCTTTCGCGGTCGGATGAGCGAAAGAAGCCCCAGGGAAATCTCCAGCAGGGCGAGAGAGGTTACGATTCCGGCGGTAAAGGTAAACTCGTATCCCTCGCTCACTTCCATTGCGGTGCCAAGGGCCAAGATATCGCTTGGCAGGATGGCTTCGCCTTTAAACGTTATGACGAAATGCTCGGCAATGCCAAGGATGCAACAGACGACGGGCACGAGGGCCATGACGCCTCCATGACGCTGTCCCACCAAATAAAGGGAGAGCAGAACCGTCGCGAGCAGCCCGACGGAAAACCCGAATGAGTTGGCGGGAATGCGATAGAACGTTTCGTTGCAGGCAATTTCGAGTGAAACGAACGAGAGCGCTGAAACAGCGGCGATGACAAGGATGTCACGGCATCTACAGGCAACCGTTCCCGTCGCAAGGTCGGTTTGGTCGATAAGTCCCGAAACCAAGGGCTCGACAAGAAGCATGACGGCGGCAGCACCGAGCGCCGAATAAGAAAGGACCCATAGGGAGCTGCCCTCATTTACGAGCAATTGATTCGTAACCCATGCAGCTACCACGCCGAGCGGGATGAGGAGCGTCGCGCACCAAAAGACGCGGGCAATGGGTGGCTTTTCGTTGCGTTTGATTGAAAAATACACGCGCACGACGACGGCGGCCACGATAAGGACGGCGATGAATATGGGCAGATTGGCCATGTCGCTCGAAGTGATTTCAAGGGGGATATCTTCGGTCATGGACGTTCCTCTGGTACAGCAAATTAAGTTCAGTATTAGATTACTGTAACCTTTCCACGGCATTTCGAGAAACAAAGCGCCCGATACGCAAAGCTAAAGGTCTGCGAATCTTGTATTACGAACATCTGTGCGCGTCGAGTGCGCTAAACTCATCAGCAGTATGATTCGATGCAATAGGAGGCAAGGAGCTTCCATGTCTGATTCTTCTATCGTTATTCGCGGCGCTCGTGAGCACAACCTCCGTGATATCGATGTTTCCATTCCGCGTGACCAACTCGTGGTCATTACCGGTCTTTCTGGCTCGGGCAAGAGTTCGCTGGCATTTGACACTATCTATGCCGAGGGCCAGCGTCGATACGTCGAGAGCCTTTCGAGTTATGCGCGCCAGTTCTTGGGCCAGATGGACAAACCCGACTTGGATTCAATCGACGGCCTTTCGCCGGCGGTGTCGATCGACCAAAAGACGACGTCTAAAAACCCTCGCTCGACGGTTGGCACCGTAACCGAGATTTATGACTATCTGCGCCTGCTGTTCGCCCGTGTGGGCACCCCGCACTGTCCCGAATGCGGCCGTGTCATTGAGCGCCAGACGACCGACCAGGTTGCCGACAAGGTCTTGACGGCGGGGGAGGGCCACCGCGCGTTTGTGCTGGCACCGGTGGTGCGCGGGCGAAAAGGCGAGTACACCAAACTGTTTGAGGATCTTCGCGCCGAGGGCTTTAGCCGCGTGCGTGTCGACGGTGAAGTGCGCTCGCTCGACGATCCGATCGATCTGGACAAGAAGTTCAAGCACGATATCGAGGTCGTGGTCGATCGCATCGTGATCCGTGAGAAGTCTCTGGGCCGTATCGCCGAGTCTGTTGAGCAGGCGACCGCGCTGGCGCACGGCAATGTGAACGTATACTTGCTGCCCGACCGCGACGCTCCCGAGGGGACCGAAGGCGAGTTGCTGGAGTATTCGCTGGCGTTAGCGTGCCCGGAGCATGGGCACTCCATCGATGACCTGCAGCCGCGTGATTTCTCGTTCAACGCGCCCTATGGCGCGTGCCCAGAGTGCGACGGCCTGGGCTTTAAGAAGACGGTCGATGCCGAGGCCCTAATCGAAGACCCCTCGAAGTCGATCGCCGACGGGGTCTTTGGCAGCCTGTTTGGCAACTCTAACTACTATCCGCAGATTTTCGCTGCGGTCTGCAAACACTTTAAGGTGAGCGTCGATACGCCGTGGGAGGATCTGCCTCCGCGGGTGCGTCGCGCGTTTTTAGACGGCATGGGCGACCAGAAGATTTCGGTCGACTATCAAAAGCTCGATGGGCGCCGCAGCCAGTGGGACACCAAGTTCTCGGGCGTGCGCAATATCCTGTACGAGCGCTATGCCGAGACGACGAATGAGAACACCAAGGCGCGCTTGGAGAAGTACATCCGCGAGGAGCCGTGCTCGAGTTGCCATGGTGCTCGTCTGCGCCCCGAGATGCTCGCCGTTACCGTAGGCGGTAAGTCCATTTACGAGGTCTGCTGCCTATCGTGCCGCGAGTCGCTCGAGTTTTTTGAGGACTTGGAGCTTACCGAGCGCCAACAATTTATCGGCGGGCGCATCGTTAAGGAAATCCTGGAGCGCCTACGCTTTCTGGTCGATGTCGGACTCGACTATCTGACCCTCGACCGTGCCTCGGCGACGCTTTCCGGAGGCGAGGCCCAGCGCATTCGCCTGGCAACGCAGATCGGCGCCGGCCTCATGGGTGTCCTGTACATTTTGGACGAGCCATCGATCGGCCTCCATCAGCGCGATAACGAGCGCCTGATCAAGACGCTTGAGCGCCTACGCGATATCGGCAATACCGTCATCGTCGTCGAGCATGATGAGGATACGATTCGTGCTGCCGACTATGTGATCGACATGGGCCCCGGCGCGGGCGTGAACGGCGGACACGTGGTCGCCGCGGGAACGCCTGCCGATATCATGGCGTGCCCCGATTCGATGACGGGTGCCTACCTGACCGGCAAGCGAATGATTCGGGTTCCCGATGAACGTCGCAAGCCCGGTCGCGGCTGCCTTAAGATCACGGGCGCCCGCGCCAACAACCTCAAAAACGTTACCGCCAAGATCGAGTTTGGTACGCTTACGGTTGTTACCGGCGTGTCGGGATCGGGTAAGAGCTCCCTGGTTACCGATACCATCGCACCTGCCCTTACGAATGCCATTCATCGTTCGACGCGTCCTGTGGGCCCGTATAAGAAAATCGAGGGCATCGAGTGCATCGATAAGGTTATCGATATCGACCAGTCGCCGATTGGCCGCACGCCGCGTTCCAACCCTGCTACGTACATTGGCCTGTGGGATGATCTGCGCGCGCTGTTTGCGAGTACGCCGGAGTCGAAGGCGCGCGGCTACTCGCCGGGTCGTTTCTCCTTTAATGTGAGTGGCGGGCGCTGTGAGGCGTGCAAGGGCGACGGACAGATCAAGATCGAGATGCACTTCCTTCCCGATATCTATGTCCCCTGTGAGGTCTGCGGCGGTAAACGCTACAACCGCGAGACGCTTGAGGTCACCTACCGTGGCAAGACCATCTCGGACGTGCTCGACATGAGCGTCACCGAGGCGCTGGCCTTCTTTGGGAATATCCCGCAGATTAAGCGCAAGCTCCAGACGCTGTACGATGTAGGCTTGGGCTACGTGAGCCTGGGCCAGCCCGCCACGACGCTCTCGGGCGGCGAGGCGCAGCGTGTGAAGCTCGCCAAGGAGCTTCATCGACGCCAGACGGGCAAGACGTTCTATATTTTGGACGAGCCGACGACCGGCCTTCATTTTGAGGACGTCCGCCAGCTGCTCGATGTGCTGCAGCGCTTGGTCGATGCGGGCAACACGGTGCTGGTGATTGAACACAACCTTGATGTCATCAAGGTTGCCGACCGCCTAATCGATATGGGCCCCGAGGGCGGTAACGGCGGCGGAACCGTCGTGGTTTCGGGCACACCGGAGCAGGTTGCGGACTGTCCGCAGAGTTATACGGGCAAGTTTTTGGCGCCGTTGCTCAGGCGTGACCGGGAGCGTCAGGCTCAACTTGATGCTCAATAAATAGGCGATTCAGTTTATGGGCGCCATCGACTCCTTGTGATTCGATGGCGCTTGCTGTGTCGAAGTGACGTATGCAGCCGAATTGGACATATACTTAATCCTCGCGTCCGAATGCGAGGGAAAGGATATGTCATGGCAAGGGCTGTAAAGACGCCAAAAACCAATGCGATGCGCGAGCTGGAAAGCGCCGACATTTCCTATGTTCTACATACGTACGAAGACGATGGTGATGAGTCGGCGGGCCTGGGGGTCGCGATTTCGGAGCAGCTTGGCGAGGAGCCCGGTCAAGGATTTAAGACCTTGGTCTGCGTGACGCCGTCCAACGACCACGTCGTGTGCTGCATCCCTGTTGCCGACGAGCTCGATCTAAAGTCCGCTGCGCGTGCCGCGGGGGAGAAGTCCTTGGCCATGATGCATGTGAAGGATTTGCTTGCGGCGACTGGCTACGTTCGCGGCGGCTGCAGTCCGGTCGGTATGAAAAAACGTTACCGGACGCTCATTGATGAGACATGTGTCCTTTGGGATACCATTTTTATTTCGGGAGGCAAGCGTGGTTATCAGCTCGAGCTTGCACCTGATGATTTAATTGCATTTTGCGGGGCGACGGTCGCCCCAATTACGAGAGAGGACTGAGCGATGCCGCAGGAAGAATTGAAGTGCGGAGCTCATTTTGCAAAAGAATCTGCGCCTCAGACACCCTCATCCGAAACTTCTTCGTCGCGAGACGACACTGACGACATGGGCTCGTCGGACTACTCCACGGTTGGTCGTTCCGCCGGGCTTATGACCATCCTGACCATCGTGTCTCGCGTCACCGGTTTTATCCGCACGTGGGCAATGGCGGCCGCTATCGGCATGTCGCTGCTCTCGTCTTCCTATCAGGTCGCCAACAACCTGCCCAATATGCTCTACGAACTCGTGATGGGCGGCATGCTCGTGACGGCGTTTTTGCCCGTGTACATGGGCGTGAGGCGTGAGCAGGGTCGCGAGGCCTCTAACGAGTACGTGGGCAACCTGCTCGGTATTCTGCTATTGGTGCTGGGTGGCATTTCGTTGCTGGGGACCGTGTTCGCCCCGGGCTTTATCTGGACGCAATCGTTCCTTTCGGGTGACGGCGGCAGCATGGATACCGCTGCGTTCATGTTCCGTTTCTTTGCCATCCAGATTCTGTTTTATGGTTTGGGCTCGGTGTTTTCGGGCGTCCTCAACGCACACCGCGACTACTTCTGGTCGACGTTTGCCCCGGTCCTCAACAATGTGATCGTCATTGCGAGCTTTATGGGCTTTGCGCCCGTGTCCGCACAGTTTGGCGAACGTGCCGGCATCATCTTGATTGCGGCCGGTACGACCCTCGGTGTCTTTGTTCAGATGGCATGTCAGATCCCCGCGCTTGGCAAGCACGGCGTGCATCCCCATATCCATATCGACTTTAAGGACCCCGCACTGCGCCAGACGATTGCGCTCGGTATCCCGACGCTGCTCGCCACGGTGTGCATGTTTGTCTCGACTTCTATCACCAACGCTGCTGCGCTGGTGGTCCAGCCCGAGACTGGTCCTTCCGTCATCGCCTATGCGCGCCTGTGGTACACGCTGCCCTACGCGCTGATTGCCGCCTCGCTTTCGACGGCGCTCTATACCGAGCTCTCTCACGACGCACAGGAGAAGGATTACGACAGCGTCCGCACGGGCATTTCGCGTGGCGTCGCCCAGATGCTGTTCTTCCTGATTCCATTCGCGCTGTACCTGATTGTCTTCGCGCGTCCGCTCAACATGATCTACTGCGCTGGCAAGTTCGATGAGTCCGGTGTGGCGCTGGTGTCGGAGTTCCTTATCTACCTGGCACTTTCCCTGCCGCTCTACGGCGTGGTCGTGCTGATGCAGAAGAGCTTCTCTGCCTTGCTCGACATGAAGCCCTATAGCCGCTATTGTCTGTATTCCGCCATCGGCCAGGCCGGCTCGGTTCTGCTGTTTGGCGTTGTGCTGGGCTTCGGTATGCCGGCAATCGCGCTTTCGTATGTCGTCGACTACGTGATCTTGGTCGGTTGCTCGCTGTGGTGGCTGCGTCGTCGTCTGCGTGGTCTTCAGGTTAAATCTATCCTGCATGGCGGTTTCTTTGGCCTTTTGCTCGGTGGCCTGGGTGCTGCCGCAGGCGCCGGCGTCATGTGGGCGCTTGAGCACTTTGTCGGGGCACTTGGCGGCTCGATTCTGATTACTCTTGGCTACGTTTGCGTTGCGGGTGTCGTCTCGCTTGCTGTTACCTTTGGCCTTGCCGTCGTCCTTAAGATGCCCGAGGTCTCGGCGCTGATTCGTCGCAAGTAGGTGCGCGTGGCCGGTCACGACAACATTCCAACGCTTGCCGAGCAGGTTTCGCGCGTTCCCACGCAGCCCGGCTGCTACCTTTGGAAAGACGCCAAGGGCGATGTCATCTACGTGGGCAAGGCGAAAAACCTGCGCGCCCGTATGCGTCAGTACGTGACGCTGCAGGACGAGCGCCAGAAGATCCCGCTGATGATGCAGCTGGTGGCGAGCTTTGACTATATCGTGGTGGAGACCGAGCACGAGGCGTTGGTGCTCGAGCGCAATTTGATTGGTCAGTACCATCCGTACTTTAACGTCGACCTCAAGGATGACAAGAGCTACCCCTTTATCGCCATTACAAAGGGCGACCTGTATCCCGCTATCAAATACACGCGTGAGCGTCATAAGCCGGGAACGCGCTATTTTGGACCTTATACCGATAGCCGCGCGGCACGTGAGACGATAGATACGCTGCGCAAGGTTATCCCCATCTGCTCCGCATCCTGTGCGGAGTGGCGTCGTTGTCGCCGTATCGTCGAGTCCCACAAGGGCGAGGAAGACATCGTCAATATGATTTGCGCGCAAAACGGGCGCCCCTGCTTTGACTACCATGTCGGGCGCGGCCCGGGTGCGTGTGTCGGCGCGATTTCCCCGGCAGACTATGCCAAGAACGTCAAGCGTGTCGAGCGCTTTTTGTCGGGCCATCGCAAGGATGTCGTCGATGAGCTGACCTCCGAGATGACGGATGCCGCTGAGGCGCTCGACTTTGAGCGCGCGGCACGCGTCAAACGTCGTTTGGAGGTCATCAGGGGTCTGGACGATCGTCAGCAAGTCGTTTTTCCCTCCAGTGTCGATATAGATGTCATCGGTTTCTATCGCGAGGAGACCATCTCCGCCGCTTGCGTCTTCGTCGTTCGCGAGGGCCGAACAGTTCGCACCTGCGAGTTCATTCTCGACAAGGGTCTTGATGTTGACGAGGAAGAGCTCCAGTCGGGCTTTCTTAAGCGCTATTACGACGAGACGGCTGATATTCCAGCTGAGGTCAACCTTTCCGTCGAGCTTGAGGATGCGGAGGCGCTGGGGGAGTGGCTTGCGGGCAAGCGTGAGCGTTCCTGCCATCTCCATAGGCCGCAGCGTGGCGAAAAGCACCGTCTGCTCGATATGGCATCCAAAAATGCGCGCCATGCTCTCATGCGCTACATGATGCGAACGGGGTACGCTGACGACCGCACCAATCAAGCGCTCCTGGAGCTCGAAAGTGCGTTGGCGCTGCCATCGCCGCCGTTGCGTATCGAGTGCTTCGATATCTCTACACTGCATGGCACCTTCACGGTCGCCTCGATGGTGGTGTTTACCAACGGGCGCGCCGACAAGAGTCAGTATCGTCGTTTTAAAATTCAGGCCGAATTGGACGAGGCAAACGACTTCGTGTCGATGTCCGAGGTTTTGGGACGACGTTATGCTCCCGAGCGTATGGCCGACGAGCGCTTTGGCTCGCGCCCCGATTTGCTCGTTGTCGATGGCGGTAAGCCGCAATTGACCGCTGCGATCAAGCAACTTGAGGCTCTTGGGCTCGATATACCAGTTTGTGGCTTGGCAAAGGCCGATGAGGAGGTTTTCGTGCCGTGGGACGAGACTCCCGTCGTGCTGCCGACCGGCTCCGCTTCGCTTTATCTGATCAAGCAGGTTCGCGATGAATCCCACCGATTTGCGATTACGTTCCACCGCGAGTTGCGCGATAAGGCTATGACGGTTTCGGTGCTTGACGACGTTCCAGGCGTGGGGCCCACCAGAAAACGTGCAATTATGCGCCATTTTGGCTCGATGAAGCGTTTGCGCGCGGCCAGCGAGCAGGAGATTGCAGAAGTTCGAGGCGTTCCGGCCGATGTCGCCAAAGCGGTCCACGAGGCACTTGTTGCATGGAATGCCGAGCGCGCCCAGGCATCGGCCAACCGTTCCGAAAGCTAAACGCGCTTATAAACAACTGATATACATGATTGGCCGATTTTCAATCATTTGTTTCGCGGCGATTACCTGCCGATTTCGGGTTTTATTAACGCTAAAACGTTTGACTCGACATGGTGAATAACACTGCTATCCTGCGGGTTGACGAAGACTGATATCTCACCTCGTCGATACATACTGTCTGTCGAATCATTTGTCAATGAATTCGGTGAACGGTAGTAAATACCGTTCAAGCGTATGTATGTATCGGTCGCCGAGTGCGGCACCTCAGTTGGGTTTGTCGGTAGGTAAGGTATATATCGTCCGCAAGTTGCGCGGGGGCAAGTCTAGGTGCTCCCGGGTAAGATTCTCTATTGATAGGAGAAGACATGGCCATCATCAACAAGGGTATGTCCAGGCGTTCGTTCCTCGGCCTCACCGGCAGCGTCGCTGCTGTCGCAGGGCTTGGTCTCACCGGCTGCGGTGGCAGCTCTAGCGACGAGGGTTCCGCTTCCGGTTCCGCCGATTCCGCCAACCGTGGCGGCGGCGTGATCACCGCTGGTTCCGCTTACGCTCCGTCCAGCTTCGACCCCGCCAGCACCGGCTCCGCTGTGGGCCTGGGTGCTAACTGGCACGTCGTCGAGGGCCTCTACGGCATCGATTACCACGACTACAGCACCTTCAACGAGCTCGCCACCGACGATCCCAAGTCTGTGGACGACACCACTTTCGAGGTCACCATCCGCAAGGGCGCCAAGTTCTCCGATGGCACCGAGGTCACCGCTGACGACGTCGTCGCTTCCTACACTGCTTGCGCCGCTTCCGCTACCTATGCTCCGTTCTTCCAGCCCTTCGAGTCCATCGAGGCCAAGGACGCCAGCACCGTGACGGTCAAGACCAAGGTCCCCAACTTCTCCCTGCTCAAGGATCGTCTGGCCATCGTCCGCGTTACCCCGGCCACCCAGACCGAGGAGGATCGCGCCAAGCAGCCGATCGGATCCGGCCCCTGGATGTACGACTCTATCTCCGATACCGAGATCACCCTGGTTCCCAACCCCGAGTACAACGGTGAGTATGCTGCCGAGGATAAGAAGATCCAGTACAGCATCCTGACCGACCCCACCGCTCGCGTTACCGCTCAGCAGGAGGGCTCCACGCTCGTTATGGAGCTTGTTACCGCTGACGCCGTCGACCAGCTCGAGAGCGCCGGCTGCAAGATCGATAACGTTCAGGGTTTCGGCACCCGCTTCATCATGTTCAACGTCGCCAAGGAGCCTTGGAACAACGTCAAGGTCCGTCAGGCTGTCATGTATGCGCTCGACACCGAGAAGATGGTCAGCAACACTTTCGCCGGCCTTGCCACCGCTGCCAGCTGCTACCTGCCCAAGAGCTTCACCAACTATCATGAGGCTTCCACGGTGTACAAGACCGACGCCAAGAAGGCTAAGAAGCTCATTGAGGAGTCTGGCATCACCCCGGGTGCCATCACCCTGCGCACCACCGACAACGAGCAGATCAAGGGCATGGCCGCCCAGGTCAAGAACGACCTCGACGCTCTCGGCTTCGATGTGACCATCCAGACCGATACCTCGCCGGCCACCTACGCTGCCATCGACGGCGGCGAGGCCTACGATATCCTCCTTGCCCCTGGCGATCCTTCCTGCTTCGGCGCCGACCCCGACCTGCTGCTCAACTGGTGGTACGGCGACAACGTCTGGATGCAGACCCGTTGCCCGTGGAAGGAGTCCGCTGAGTGGCAGAAGCTCCACGGTCTCATGGACGAGGCTCTTGCCGCCGAGGGCGACGAGCAGCAGAAGAAGTGGAACGAGTGCTTCGACATCATTGCCGACAACGCTGTTCTGTACCCCGTTGTCCACGTCAAGACCGTCTCCGCTTCCTGGGACGATCCGTCCACTGCGCCCAACGGCGAGGCCCTCGATGGCTTCAAGGGCATCGGCACGACGAGCATGTCCTTCAGGGGCGTCGCGACCGTCAAGGCGTAAGGCTCGCTTGAGTCTGTATGCAGGATGTCGGTCGTTGGGACCGTATCCTCATAGTTGAAACAAAGACCCGGGCGGCAACGATGTCGCCCGGGTCTTGTAATGAGTATCCGTACTCATATACCAGTTGGTCCTACCGACAAAAGAAAGGGGAGAGAACGTGAACAACTTGCTACGTTTGATTGGAAGGCGTCTTGTGGCGCTGCCGATCATGGCATTGGGCGTCACCGTCCTGGTGTTCTTCCTTATGTCGTTCTCCAAGACCGACCCCGCCTACACGGCGTTGGGTGACGGTGCCTCGCCCGAGGCGGTTGCCGAGTACCATGAGAAGTATGGTCTGGACGACCCCTGGCCCGTGCGCTACGTGCGCTATATGGGCGATTTGATTCATGGCGACATGGGCACCTATGGTGCTGCTCGCAACTCCGTTGCCAAGCGCATCTCCACGGCCCTGCCCGTCACGATGCAGCTGACCTTCATCGGCCTTGCCATCGGTGCGGTCGTTTCGTTTTTACTCGGCGTCATCGCGGCACTGTATCGCGACAAATGGCCGGATCAAGTGATCCGCGTATTTTCTATCGCCGGCTTGGCAACCCCGTCGTTCTGGCTTGCCGTTCTGTTGATCCTGCTGTTCTCTTCCTACCTTAAGGTGCTTCCGGCATCGGGTGCTCTGCCTCACTTCACCACGAATCCGGTTGGCTATCTGGGACGTATGATCATGCCCGCCGTCGCCTTGGCATTTCCGCTGACGGGCCAGATGACTCGTATCGTGCGTACCGCCATGGTCGAGGAGCTCGACAAGGACTATGTCCGTATGGCTCGCGGCGCCGGCGTTCCCGAGAAGGTCGTCGTCGGCATCAACGTACTTCGCAATGCGCTGATCACCCCGGTCACCACCCTCGGTCTTAAGATCGGCTACCTCATGGGCGGCGCCGTCGTCATCGAGGTTATCTTCAACCTCCCCGGCATGGGCACCGCGATCCTGCAGGGCGTTCAGGGCAACGAGGCGAACCTGGTTCAGGGCGTCGTCATCGTCGTTGCTCTTGCCTTCATCATCATCAACATCGTGGTTGACATGCTCTACCTGCTCATCAACCCGCGCATCAGGACGGTGTAGATTATGGTAAAGATTCGAGAGAAGCAAACCGAGCAGCTCGAGAAGGCTGCCTCCAAGGGGCTCAAGCTCGGTGGTTGGAAGAAGATGACGCTGTCTTCCAAGATTGCCGCCGTCGTGCTGGTGCTGGTCGCCCTGACTGCGATTCTGGCGCCCCTCCTTGCCCCCTATAGCCCGGTCGAGATCTTTACGGCTCGCCAGGCTCCCGGTAACGGATTTATCTTCGGTACCGACGATAAGGGTCGCGACATTCTGTCGCGTATGCTCTACGGTGGCCGTTACTCGCTGATCATCGGCTTTGGCGCCACTGCCATGGCCCTGGTCTGCGGCTCGGTCGTGGGCGCCCTTGCGGCGGTTTCGCGCAAGGCCGTTTCCGAGACGATCATGCGTATCCTGGACATCATCATGTCTATCCCGGGTATCGCCCTCGCGGCCGTCTTCGTCTCCATCCTGGGCAACTCCGTGCCGTCGATCATCTTCGCTATCGGCTTTATGTACACTCCGCAGATTGCCCGTATCGTGCGCGCCAACATCGTGTCCGAGTACGGAGAGGACTATGTCCGCGCGGTCATCGTTTCCGGCGCCAAGGCTCCGTGGATTTTGATCAAGCATGTTCTGCGTAACTGCATCGCCCCGATCATGGTCTTCACCGTTACCCTGGTCGCCGACGCCATCATCTTCGAGGCCTCGCTGACCTTCATCGGCGCTGGTATCCAGGAGCCCACCGCTACCTGGGGCAACATCCTCGCCGACGCCCGCGGCGGCGTGCTCGCCGGCCGTTGGTGGCAGGCGTTGTTCCCGGGCCTGGCCATCATGATCACCTGCTTGGCGCTCAACATCCTCTCCGAGGGCATTACCGACGCCATGGCCGCTGCTCCCTCCGCCGCCCTGGATCCGACCGATTCCTCCAAGCGTCGCGAGGCCGACCTGCTGGTCTCCGACCCCGTTCGCGCCTACAAGGAGCAGGCCCAGTCCCTCTCCGCTCGCCTTGGCGCCCTGCGCGATGTCGAGCTCAAGCGTGACGATCGCCATGTGCCCGACGAGTCTGTCGAACCGATTCTCTCGGTCCGTGACTTCTGCATTCAGTTTGAGCACCACGGCGATATCAATGTCGTCGACCATGTCAACTTTGACGTCCGTCCTGGTCAGACCATGGGCCTGGTCGGCGAGTCCGGTTGCGGTAAGTCCATCACCACGCTGGCCATCATGGGCCTGACCGACGATGACGAGCACCTTTCCGGCGAGGTCCTCTGGGAGGGCCGCGACCTGCTCAAGATGAGCAAGAAGGAGTGGTTCGGCCTGCGCGGTACCGATATCGCTATGGTCTATCAGGACGCCCTGTCCTCGCTCAACCCCTCCATGCTCATCTCTGCCCAGATGAAGCAGCTCACCAAGCGCGGCGGCACCCGCAGCGCCGAGGAACTCCTGGAGCTCGTGGGCCTCGACCCCAAGCGTACGCTCGAGAGCTACCCGCATGAGCTTTCCGGTGGCCAGCGTCAGCGTGTTCTGATCGCTATGGCCCTTACCCGCGACCCCAAGCTGGTCATCTGCGACGAGCCCACGACCGCTCTGGACGTTACCGTCCAGAAGCAGGTCATCAAGCTGCTCAACGACCTTCAGGCCAAGCTCGGCTTTGCCATGATCTTCGTCTCGCATGACCTGGCGCTGGTCGCCGAGGTCGCCCATAACATCACGGTTATGTACGCCGGTCAGGTCATCGAGCAGGCACCCACCAAGGAGCTGCTCACTAACCCGATCCACGAGTACACCCGCGGTCTTCTGGGCTCCGTTCTGTCCATCGAGAGCGGTTCGGGCCGTCTGCACCAGGTGCCCGGCGCCGTTCCGAGCCCGCGCGATTTCCCCAAGGGCGATCGCTTCGCGCCCCGCTCGAGCCATCCGCGCATCGGCCTGGACACCCGTCCGGTCTTCAAGCGCGTGCCCGGCACCGAGCACTTCTATTCCGAGCTCCCCGACGAGGTGCTCAAGGCAAATGGTTTGACCCCTCACGCGGAGGTGATGTAGATGAGCGAGACCGCAGTCAACGGCGTCGAGCCGATCATCTTCCTTGATGACGTCCACGTCACCTTTAGGACCCGTACCGGCTCGATTCTGCACCCCAACCTGGTTCACGCCGTCCAGGGTGTAACGATTAAGCTCATGCCCGGTCAGACGATCGGCATCGTCGGCGAGTCCGGTTGCGGTAAGTCCACCACCGCCAACGTCATGTGCGGTCTGCAGGCCCCCACGAGCGGCAAGGTCTACTTTAAGGGCAAGGACGTTACCAAACGTACCGCCGAGGACCGTCGCCACATGGGTCGCGTCATCTCGGTCGTGTTCCAGAACCCGGCCACGGCGCTCAACCCCCGCATGGTCGTTCGCGAGCAGCTGCTCGACCCCATGCGCGTCCACAACCTGGGTACCGAGGCCGAGCAGGAGAAGCGCGTCAAGGAGCTCTTGGAGCTCACCGGTCTGCCCAGCTCCGCCGCCGAGGTTCTTCCCGGCCAGCTTTCGGGCGGCCAGCGCCAGCGCGTCGCAATTGCCCGTGCCCTGTCGCTGAACCCCGATGCCATCATCGCCGACGAGCCCACCTCGGCTCTGGACGTTTCGGTCCGCGCGCAGATTCTGAACCTGCTGACCGACCTTAAGAAGGAGCTCGGCCTGGCCATGGTGTTCATCAGCCATGACATCCAGACGGTCCGCTATATCTCTGACGACATCATCGTTATGAATGGCGGCAAGATCGTCGAGCAGGGCGAGGCCAAGCAGGTCTTCCAGCACCCTCGGGACCCCTACACCAAGATGCTGCTCGGCGCTGCGCCGTCGCTGCTGCATCCCAAGCTCGGCGAGTAGCCTCGCTTTCCCTCCCGTGCGCCCGGTTCCCTTGCCGGGCGCACCTCCGTTGCGATTTCGAAAGGTTGGGTTCACGAGCCATGCCAAGTGCTCAAGAGCTACAACAGCAATTTGGTGAATATCGAGGCGCTATGCCCCGTCCATCGGATTTCGATCTCTTTTGGAAGGACCGCATGGCCGAGGCCGACGCCGTCGAGCTCGACTACGCTATCGAGGCGGCTTCGGTTGCGGATTCCGCGACCTGTCGGTTTTTCGACCTCTGGTATACTGGCATGTGTGGTGCACGCCTGCATGCCAAGTACCTCAAGCCGGTCTCGGAGGAGCCCATGCCGTTGGTGCTTCAGTTCCATGGATATCCGGGTGCGAGCCGCAGCTGGTTTGAGCAGGCGTCGTTTGCGGGCATGGGCATGGCGCTCATCGCCCTCGATTGCCCCGGCCAGGGTGGTCCCTCCGAGGATATTGGTGGATTTGAGGGCACGACGGTCGCGGGCCATATCGTCGCCGGTATCGACGGCGACCCGGCCAACCTCTACTATGTCCGCCTACACCAGGATATCCGCATTTTGTGCCGTATCGTTCGCGAGCTCGAGGGCATCGATCTTACCCGCGTATTTGTGAACGGCGCATCGCAGGGCGGCGGTTTGGGTATTGCAACCTGCGCGCTCAATAGCGATTTGGTTGACCGCGCGGCTATCCTCTATCCCTTCTTATCGGACTTCCGCCTGGTTTGGGATCTGGATGCCGACGATATTGCCTACGAGGGTCTGCGCTATTGGTCGCGTTGGTTTGACGAGGACTCGACTCGTATCGAGGAAGCCTATGCCAAGCTGGCGTACTTCGATTCCAAGAACTTTGCCCCCATGGTCAAATGCCCTGTTCTGTTTGGCACGGGCACGGCCGATATCGTCTGTCCGCCGGCGACGCAGTTTGCGGTCTACAACAACTTGACCTGCGATAAGCGTCATAAGTTCTTTGAGGGCTTTGGCCACGAGGAGATTCAGGACTTTGATGATCTGATCATTCCGTTTTTCTGCGAGGGAGGGGAGGCTCATGTCTAAGTGCGAGAGCAATGTTGACGAGCTGATAGTCCCCGGGCTCGTGGGAATTCCTGGAACGGTTTCGTCAAGGCTCGCAGAATATCGGGACTGGCACGGTGATGTCCAAGCAGATGTTTCTGATTTAGAGACATGCGCTTCGAATCTTGAGATTCAAGGCCTGGCCATTACGGCGATTGACTTTGTTAACCCATGCGCCCGTTACTCGGAGGTTTCCTTTGAACTCGGTGACGATGCGGTCCACGCTCGTTTGATTGAGCCTGTCGGTCGTGCCCGAGTATCTGAGCGCGTGCCGCTGTGCCTGATGTTCCACGACATTGATCGGCCTGTGCGAGGCTGGCATCACATGACGAGATTTACCGCCATGGGGTATGCCGTCCTCGCGCTGGATGACGATGTTGCTGGTGCGGACGACCTGCAGCGGGGGATTGATTCGACCGCTTTTGTCGAGCGCGTCCGTTGGGGTTGCGCGATGGCGAAGGTTGCGCGCAATCTTGATGGCATGGACCCCGACCGCATCTTTGCATGGGGCGAGGGCCTTGGCGGCGGAGTCGCGCTGGCGGTTTCTGCTCTGGATGAGCAGGGCCTCGCCTGCACGGCGGTTGCCAACCCGCTGCCCGGTGGCCTCGAGGCGCTGTCGTCTCGGGTGCGCGGCTCGGTGCTCATGGGCACTTCGCTCATGGATACCGTGAGCGACCCCAAGGGCCAGTTTGCCGTGTTCAACGGTCTTGAGTGTGACCGGAGGCATATCATCTATGCCAAATACGCTCACGAGCGCATCAATGCGTTCGAAAACGAAGTCGTCGACTTCTTTAACCAAACGTTCTACCCGTGTTCTTTGGCCTAGACGGCCTGGACACTGCCAACAAGAGTGGGTGGCATAGGGTCGCCCGCCAGACAACTAAGGAGATTCTTGTGGCAACTCAGAAATTCACCGGCGTTATCCCTCCCGTTGTTGTTCCCGATACCGAAGACCACCAGCTCGACGTTGCTTCCTTTGAGCGCAGCATCAACCGCATGATCGATGCCGGCGTCGATGGCCTGTTCTTCCTGGGCTCCTCGGGCGAGGTCGTCTTCTCCACCGACGAGCGTCGTCGTCAGATCATCGCCGAGGCCGTGCGCATCGTCGATCACCGCGTGCCTGTTCTGGTCGGCATCATCGACACCGAGACCGAGCGCATGATCGAGCACGGCAAGGTCGCCCAGGAGCTGGGCGCCGACGCGCTTGTCGCCACCTGCCCGTTCTATGCCCTGCAGGGCATGACCGAGGTCGAGGAGCACTTCCGCATCCTGCACGAGGAACTCGACCTGCCCATCTTTGCCTACGACATCCCCGTGTGCGTCCACACCAAGCTCCCCTGGAAGCTCCTTGCCAAGCTCGGCGCCGAGGGCGTCCTGGCCGGCGTCAAGGATTCCTCGGGCGATGACATCTCGTTCCGCTATCTCGTTCAGGAGAACGAGAAGAACGGCCACCCGATGAGCATCCTCACCGGTCACGAGGTTGTTGTCGACGGCGCCTACCTCGGTGGCGCCGACGGTTCCGTCCCGGGTCTCGCCAACGTTGAGCCCGAGGGCTACGTGCGTCAGTGGAAGGCCGCTCAGGCCGGCGACTGGGCTACCGTCAAGGCCGAGCAGGATCGCCTCAACGAGATCTCCCACATCTGGGATGTCACCTCGGGCGTTCAGGGCTATGCCGGCGGCGTTGGTGCCTTCAAGACCGCTATGAATCTCATGGGCATCTTCGACAGCCCGACCATGCCGCGCCCGGTGAAGGCCATGACCGGCGAGAACGTCGAGGCGATTAAGAAGGTCCTCCAGGACAACGGTCTCCTGTAAAGCTTTCCCAGGCACCCGACCTCGCACCTCAACCGTGTGGCCATGACCCATTAGGTCAATGGCCACACGGTTTCTCGGCGATCTCGGGCACCTGGATAACCTTTACTGCGCTGTGACGGCTAGCCTGACGGCGCATTTCCTGTAGTTGTTTTTATCTCCTAAGGAGAGCGACATGGAGAACAAGTACGTTTGCTCCGTCGATATCGGCGGCACCAAGATTGCGACTGCCATTATGGAGTATCCGGCTGACGGCAGCGTGCCCCATCCCGTATTTGAGGCCGAGGTTCCTACCGAGGCCCAGGAGGGCGGCGAGGCTGTCTTCCAGCGTATCGAGGCGTCCATCAAGGCCGCTCTTGAGGCGAATCCCGATGTCGAGGTCCTCGGTGTCGGTATCGGTGCCGCCGGCGTCGTCGATCCCAAGACGGGCGCCATCGCGTATGCCAACGAGATTATGCCCGGCTGGTCCGGTGTTCAGTTGGGGCCGCGTCTGCGCGAGGACCTTGGTCTTCCTGTTGCCGTTGTGGGCGACGTGCAGGCTCATGCTCTGGGCGAGGCCCACTGGGGCGTCGGTAAGGGCAAGTTCTCCGTCTTGTGTCTGGGCATCGGCACGGGCATCGGCGGCGCATATGTCGAGAACGGCCGCGTGATGCAGGGCTTCCATGGTGCTGCCGGCCATATGGGCCATATCGAGTGCTCGGCTGCTGCCGGAATTCCCTGCGCCTGTGGTCGTTCTGGCCATCTTGAGTCGGTAGCCTCGGGCACCTCGATTGGCCGTGTGTACGACGAGCGCTTCGGTCGAGTTGACCCCAGCCGTCCTTCGGTCGGTCGCGATGTGAACGACCTGTGCCGTGCGGGCGACGCAAAGGCGACCGAGGTCATCCATGACGCCGGCTTTGCGCTGGGCGCCAGCTTGGGCTCGCTTGCCAACATCTTGGATCCCGAGGTCATCGTGCTTTCGGGAGGTGTGATTCACCAGGGTCCCGATTGGCGTTCGCAAACGTGGAAGGACTCGGTGCACGAGGGCTATGCCAGCCAGGCGCTCGACCCGCTTCAGGACACGCCGATCCTCATCGGTTCTCTGGAGGGCGACGCGCCGCTCATCGGCGCCGCCGAACACCTTCTTGCGTCGTTGAAGTAAACATAACTACCAAGTGCGCCTTCTGAGGTGCCGCAGATTGACGTGAAAGAGGAGCGAAGCGTACTTCGGTACGCGAGCGACGGTTTGAACGTCAAGGTGCGGTGTCTCAGAAGGCTGTTTTGAGAAAGGTTGAGTCGAACATGACCGTTGATCCTTTGATCCAGTCCCTAAAGGGCAAGCTCGTCGTGAGCGTTCAGGCGTATATGGGCGAGCCGCTTCGTACGCCCGAAACCATGGCTCAGATGTCTCGCGCCTGCGAGCTTGGCGGTGCTGCCGCTATTCGTTGCCAGGGTCTTGCCGACATCGCCGCCATTAAGGGCCGCTGCGAGGTCCCCGTCATCGGCTTGTGGAAGGATGGACACGAGGGCGTCTACATCACGCCGACGCTGCGTCATGCTCGCGCCTGCGTTGCCGCCGGTGCCGACATCGTGGCAATTGATGCCACTGATCGCCCACGTCCCGATGGCAAGACCATCGAGGACACCTTCCGTCCGCTGCACGAGGAGGGCGTGCTCCTGATGGCCGACTGTGCCACCATCGAGGATATTCGTCGTGCTGTCGATATGGGCTTCGACCTGGTGTCCACTACGCTTTCTCATGGTGTTGCCGCTATCGATTGCACCATGGCCGACGGTCCCGACCTGCCGCTCCTGCGTCAGGCGACCGAGGAATTCCCCGGTCTTCCCATCATCTGCGAGGGCCGCGTGCACACGCCCGAGGAGGCCCGCGCCGCAATTGATGCGGGCGCCTGGGCAGTTGTCGTGGGCACCGCCATTACGCACCCCACGAGTATTACGAGTTGGTTCAAAGCCGCGCTTGAGGCGTAAGACGGACCTCGTATCCGCTTGGGGCGGTATACTCAATAAAGGCAATTGATCGCGCGGGATCCGCTGGCCGGGTCCCGCGCTTGTTTTAGGAGGCACACATGCAAAAGGGAGATGCCATGGATGCGGCGGAGCGCTCGGAGCGCATCCCCGATATCGTCATCATCACCGGAATGTCTGGATCGGGCCGAACGCAGGCCATGCATGTGTTCGAGGACATGGGCTATTTTTGCATTGATAACCTGCCTCCGCGTCTGATCGCCCAGCTTGCCGAACTCGTCGGCATCAATACGGGCGTGGGCAGGCATCTTGCCGTCACCTGCGACCTGCGCAGCCAGGGCTTGTTCGATGAGCTGCTCGATGCCGCTGCCGCACTCGAGGAGCGCGAGATGAGCTGTGACATCGTGTTTCTCGAGGCCTCTGACGAGGTGCTGATCCGTCGTTATAGTGAAAACCGCCGCCGCCATCCCATTGCCAAGCCGGGGGAGACTACGGCCGATGCGATTCAGCGCGAGCGCCTGCAGCTGCAGGGCGTTCGCGACCGAGCTGACATGATTATCGATACGAGCCGCTTGCGCACCTCTGCTCTGCGCAACAAATTGCGCATGGCGTTCTCCGAGTTGTCCGACCAGCAGCTCATGGACGTTCACGTGTTCTCGTTTGGCTTTAAGCACGGTATGCCCGTCGAGGCGGACATTATGATCGACGTTCGCTTCCTGCCCAATCCGTTCTACGATCCCGAGATGCGCACGATGACCGGTCTCGATAAGAAAGTCTCTGACTTTGTTCTGGACCATCCCAAGACCCAGGAGTTCTGGAAGGCCTGGACGCAGCTGCTCGATACGGTCATGCCCGGCTATATCGCGGAGGGCAAGCCACAGCTTTCTATTGCCATCGGTTGCACGGGCGGTCAACACCGCAGCGTTGCCATCGCCGAGGCCACAGCACGTTATTTGGAAGGCGCCCAGTATCACGTGAGCATTTCTCATCGCGACCTGTCGCGCGCCAACACGAAAGCATAGGCCTGCATGTCGTTTACCGCCGAGGTGCGTGACGAGCTCGCGCGCTGCGAACCCGAATGTGAATACTGCGATTTGTCGACGCTTGCCGCCCTGACGCGTGTGAGCGGTACACTTTCGCTGGCCGGCTCCGGGCGGTATCGTTTGACGGTCGCGACCGAGACGGGTGCCGTCGCGCGCACGATGATCACACTGACGCATCGCATCCTTAAGCTCAAAACGGAATTCACCGTTCGTAAATCGGTCTTGCATAAGGTCCGTAACTATCTCATTACCCTGCCCGATCAACCCGACCTGGACAAGGCTCTGGTGCTGCTGGGCATCCTCGACCGCAGGGGAGGGCTCGTCGCTGGTGTTCCCCGGCACATCGTTGCCCGTCCCTGCTGCAGGCTTGCCTACATCCGCGGCGCGCTCATCGCCGGCGGTTTCGTGGCCGATCCCCGCGGCGACTTTCATTTGGAGATCGCGG
Source organism: Collinsella sp. AF02-46-1 (assembly GCF_003465825.1). Classification (GTDB taxonomy): domain Bacteria; phylum Actinomycetota; class Coriobacteriia; order Coriobacteriales; family Coriobacteriaceae; genus Collinsella. Next base: position 12,100 of record NZ_QSBV01000019.1, on the reverse strand, counting down.
TGCAGGGCGAGCAGTATGCCCGGGGACTTTGCGATCTATTGGAGCAGATTGGGGTCCATGCGCGCGTTAACGCGCGGCGCGGGTCCTTTGCCGTCTACATTAAGAGCGCCGAGGAGATCGAGCAGCTTCTAAAGCTGGTCGGCGCCAAGCGCAGCGTTGCCGAGATCGAGGAAGCGCGCGCGGTCAAATTGGTTAAGAACGACGTAAACCGTCGCGTGAATGCCGAGCTGGCCAATCAGACCAGAAGTGCGGGTGCCGCCCAGCATCAGCTTGCGTTGATCGATGAGCTCGAACAGCGGGGTTTACGCGACACGCTTCCGGACGCCTTAGCAGTCTTTTGCGACCTGCGCGAGCGCTATCCCGATCTGTCACTGCGCGATCTGGGGGAGATGGCTGACCCTCCCTTGTCGAAGTCGGCCCTCTACCATCGAGTTTTGAGGCTTGAAAAGCTCATTGAAGCAAACAGGTAGTTTGAAGTATCGACTTATATACGGATTTAGCTGCTATTTTATTCTTTAAAACGTTTTAACGTAAATTTGATTTTCAATTTCGAGCATTCTCGTGAAATTCAAGTCAAAAAAAAGGTATATTAGGCGAGTGGTTAGTTTGTGGGCCTCAACGGCGGGCGCTGTAGCTCGCGGGGGCCTTACGAAAGGAGACACAATGGCAGTAAAGGTTGCTATTAACGGCTTCGGTCGCATCGGTCGTCTGGCTTTCCGTCAGATGTTCGGTCATGAGGGCTCCGAGATCGTCGCTATCAACGACCTCACCTCTCCCGATATGCTCGCTTACCTGCTGAAGTACGACTCCACGCAGGGCAACTACGCTCGCGATCACGAGGTCGTTGCTGGCGAGGATTCCATCACCGTTGACGGCAAGGAGATCAAGATCTACAAGGAGGCCGACGCCAACAACCTGCCTTGGGGCGACCTCGACGTCGACGTCGTTCTCGAGTGCACCGGCTTCTACACCAGCAAGGCTAAGGCTCAGGCCCACATCAACGCTGGCGCCAAGAAGGTCGTCATCTCCGCTCCGGCTGGCAGCGATCTGCCCACCATCGTGTACAACGTCAACCACGAGACGCTGACCGCTGAGGACAACATCATCTCCGCCGCTTCCTGCACCACCAACTGCCTCGCCCCGATGGCCAAGGGTCTGAACGACTTCGCTCCCATCGTGTCCGGCATTATGACCACCATTCACGCCTGGACCGGCGACCAGATGCCGCTCGACGGCCCGCAGCGCAAGGGCAACAAGCGTCGTAGCCGCGCCTGCGCCGTTAACATCGTCCCCAACACCACCGGTGCTGCCAAGGCTATCGGCCTGGTTCTCCCCGAGCTCAACGGCAAGCTCATCGGTGCCGCCCAGCGCGTCCCGACGCCGACCGGTTCCATCACCAACCTCTACGCTGTCGTTGACAAGAAGGTCACCGTCGACGAGGTCAACGCCGCTATGAAGGCCTACGCTGCCACCATCTCCGAGACCTTCGGTTACAACGAGGACGACATCGTCTCCACCGACATCATCGGCGAGACCCATGGCTCCATCTTCGACGCCACTCAGACCATGTGCTCTGACCTCGGCAACGGCCAGACCCTCGTTCAGGTCACCTCTTGGTACGACAACGAGAACTCTTACACCTCTCAGATGGTCCGCACCATCAAGTACTTCGAGAAGTTCGTTGCTTAATTTAGCTTTTAGCGAATAGCTCGTTGAGCGTCTAAAGAAGGGCGCGGCCTTATAGGGCTTACACCCTAGGGTCGCGCCCTTTTTATAGGAAATCGTCTGCCGTAATGGGAGGCAGACACGTACGAAAGGTAGAAGCAAACATGGCCTTTACCAAGAAGACCGTCCGCGACATCGATGTCGACGGCAAGCGCGTTCTCGTCCGCGTTGACTTCAACGTGCCTATCAAGGATGGCGTCGTTGGCGACACCACCCGTATCAAGGCTGCCCTGCCCACCATCAACTATCTCGTTGAGCACAACGCTCGCGTCATCCTCATGAGCCACCTCGGCCGTCCCGATGGCACCGGCTTCCAGCCCGAGCTGTCCCTCGAGCCCGTCGCCAAGAAGCTCGCCGAGCTCTCTGGTCTCGACGTTGCCTTTGTCGCCGACACCTACGGCGAGAAGGCTGCCGAGGCTGTCGCTGCCGTCGAGCCGGGCAAGGTTCTCGTTCTCGAGAACGTCCGCTTCGATAAGCGTGAGAAGAAGAACGATCCCGAGATCGCCAAGAAGCTCGCTTCCTATGGTGACGTCTTCGTTCTCGATGCCTTCGGCACCGCTCACCGCGCCCAGGGTTCCGTCGTGGGCCCCGCCGCTTACCTGCCTGCCGTCGCTGGCTTCCTGCTCGAGAAGGAGGTCGACACGCTGACCGGCATCTTCGCCGAGCCCGAGCGCCCCTTCGTCGCCATCGTCGGCGGTTCCAAGGTTTCCTCCAAGATCGGCGTTCTCGATCACCTCATCGACTCCGCTGACACCCTGATCATCGGTGGCGGCATGGCCTACACTTTCTTCCTGGCTCAGGGCCTGTCCGTTGGTCAGTCCCTCAAGGAAGAGGACTGGGTCGAGCGCGCTGGCGAGATGCTCAAGAAGGCCGAGGAGAAGGGCGTCAAGATCCTGCTCCCCATCGACAACCGCGTTGCCGATCACTTTGGCGAGGACGCTGTCCCCGAGGTTGTCGCTTCCGACGCTATCCCCGACGATCGTGAGGGCATGGACATCGGCCCCAAGACCGAGGAGCTTTACGCCGAGGCCGTCAAGGGTGCCAAGACCGTGTTCTGGAACGGCCCCATGGGCGTCTTCGAGTTCGACAACTTCGCTCACGGCACCCAGGCTATCGCCGAGGCTGTCGCCGAGGCCGACTGCACCTCGATCATCGGCGGTGGCGACTCCGTCGCAGCTGTCAACAAGTTCAACCTGGCCGACAAGATGAGCTGGATCTCCACCGGTGGTGGAGCTTCCATGGAGCTCGTCGAGGGTAAGGCCCTGCCCGGAGTGGAGGCGCTTCTCGATGCCTAATCGCACCCTTCTTATCGCTGGTAACTGGAAGATGAACAACGACGTCGCCGAGGCCGCCAAGCTCGCCGACGAGCTGGCTCAGGCTCTGCCCGAGGTTCCGGCTGGCGTCGAGGTGCTCGTCTGCCCTCCGACTATCGACATCACCACGGTTCATGACCGCATTCAGGCTGCCCCCATCGCCCTCGGTGCACAGAATGTGTACTGGGAGGCCAAGGGTGCCTTCACCGGTGAGTCCTCTTGCGACATGCTCAAGTCCGCTGGTTGCACCTACTGCATCATCGGTCACTCCGAGCGTCGCGACTACTTCCACGAGACCGACGAGGACCAGAACAAGAAGGCCAAGGCTCTCGTTGCCGCCGGTCTTGTTCCCGTCTTCTGCTGCGGCGAGTCCCTTGAGGTCCGCGAGGCCGGCACCTATGTCGAGCACGTCGTGAACCAGGTCAAGGCCGGCCTTGCTGGTCTTGAGATCACCTGCCCCAAGCAGGTCGTCGTCGCCTACGAGCCCATCTGGGCCATCGGCACCGGCAAGACCGCTACCGCCGAGGACGCTCAGGAGGTCTGCGGCGCTATCCGTGAGACCCTCAAGGAGATGTTCGGCGAGGAGCTCGCTAACGGCATCCGCGTCCTGTACGGTGGTTCCGCTAAGCCCGGCAACATCGCCGAGCTCGTCGCCAAGCCCGACGTTGACGGCGCCCTTGTGGGCGGCGCTTCGCTCAAGGCTGCCGACTTCGCCTCTATGGTCGTCAAGGCAGGCGAGTAGGACATATGGCACAGCGTCATCTTCCTGCACTCCTGATCATCATGGATGGTTGCGGCCTTGCTCCGGCCGATGGCGAGAACGCCGTCGCCGCTGCCAAGACGCCCTTCCTTGATAGCCTGTACGCTCAGTATCCCCACACCACGCTCGGCGCTTCGGGCGAGGACGTGGGTCTTCCCGATGGCCAGATGGGTAACTCCGAGGTGGGTCACCTCAACATCGGTGCCGGCCGCATCGTGTTCCAGGAGCTTTCGCGCATCAACAACGCCATCAAGGACGGCTCCATCGCCAAGAACGAGGTTTTCGTCAAGGCTATGGACGACGTCAAGGCTGACGGCAAGACCCTTCACCTCATGGGCCTTATGAGCCCTGGCGGTGTTCATTCTCACATGAACCACGTCGAGGCTCTGGTCAAGATGGCTGCCGAGCATGGTGTCAAGACCGTTCGCGTCCACGCCTTCATGGATGGCCGCGACGTTGACCCGCAGTCCGGTGCCGGTTACATGAGTGAGTTCTGCGCCTTCCTGGCTAAGATCTCCGAGGAGACTGGTTGCGACGCTCGCGTTGCCACCGTCTCGGGCCGTTATTGGGCCATGGACCGCGATAATCGTTGGGAGCGCATCCAGCGCGCCTACGACGTCATGGTCAACGCGTCCGATGCCGATACCGACCCCGTTGCCGGTATCAAGGCCTACTATGAGAAGGATCCGCGCGGCGACGAGTTCGTCGAGCCCTTCGCTGCCCACAACGAGGGCATCCACGAGGGCGACGCGGCCATCTTCTTCAACTTCCGTCCCGACCGTGCTCGTCAGATGACCCGCGTGTTCACGGACAAGGAGTTCGACGGCTTTGAGCGCGAGCAGATCAAGCTTTCGCACTTTGTGACGATGACCGAGTACGATCCGACGTTTGACGTCGAGGTCGCCTTCCCCAAGACGTTCCCCGAGAACGTCCTGGCCGACGTTATCGCCGCCAATGGCCTGAAGCAGCTGCACACCGCCGAGACCGAGAAGTACGCCCACGTTACGTTCTTCCTCAACGGCGGCATCGAGGAGCCCAAGGAGGGCGAGGAGCGCGTGCTCGTCGCTTCCCCCAAGGTCGCTACCTACGATCTGCAGCCCGAGATGAGCGCTCCCGAGGTTACCGAGAAGCTCGTCGCCGCAATCAACGAGGATCGCGCTGATTTCTACATCGTGAACTTCGCGAACTGCGACATGGTTGGTCACACCGGTGTCTTCGACGCCGCCGTTAAGGCCGTCGAGGCTGTTGACGATGCTTTGTCCAAGGTTGTCCCGGCGATTCTCGCCAAGGGTGGCTTTGCGCTGATTACCGCCGACCATGGCAACGCCGATCACATGTTTGACGTTGCTTCCGACGGTTCCAAGCATCCGTTTACGGCTCACACCACCAACCGCGTGCCGTTCATCATCGTTGATGATAAGGCCAAGCTCACCGGTATCGAGGACGGCCGTCTTTCCGATATCGCTCCGACCATGCTCACCATGGCTGGTATTGAGCCTTCCGCCGAGATGACGGGTCGCGTGCTCGCCACCGAGGCCTAATAGAAAACAAATACCGTTTTCTAGTAAGGGGGTTGTCCACAACCGGACGACCCCCTTTTTGGTATTTCTGCCATTTCTACCCCGTCCCTAAATGGCAGGTGGGGGAGTGTTGAAGGTTGTGGTACAGTACTGGAGTTTGAATTGTTCTATTAAGGAGCTTATCTATGGGTCCGTTCCAGATTCTTCTGTTTGTCGTTTGGGCTGTTTCTGCCGTGGCGCTGACGATTCTCGTTCTGATGCATTCCGGTAAGGGCACCGGCGTTTCGGATATGATCGCTAGCTCGCTGTATAACTCCAGCTCTGCCACGGGCGTCATGGAGCAGAACCTCGATCGCCTGACGGTAATTATGGCCGTCGTTTTTGCCGTGTGTGTCGTTCTGTGCATGTTCTTCTTCCCGCAGGGTATCGTCGGCTACTAAGCATCGGCGTATATACGTTTGTAAAGGGTCCCGCATGTGCGGGGCCCTTTTTGTTTACAGACTTGTAACAGAGTCAAAATATCCCCACATACTTCGCCCAACTAAAGAAATTCTCGACCGTTAACCGGAATTAGCCCTAAATCGTGCATAAAATGCGCTACTATATTGCAAAACGTTGGTCTGTTGTGCATAACCAGCCATAGCAGCGGGCGGCGTTTTGATGGTTCGGATCGGATTGTCTCGACATATGTCCGACTGAACATTTCTTTGTCCTATCTCATAAGGAGGATGGCATGGCTGATTCTATGTTCCACCAGCCCGTTATGGGTCGTCGCGCCTTTGTCGGCGGTACCCTTGCTGCGAGCTCCATGGCTTTTCTTGCCGCATGCGGCAAGAAGGGCGGCGACGCTTCCGGTTCTGAGTCCGGTTCGACGCTGAACTTCTACATCAACAACCCGGTCTGCATCGACCCCTACAACGTCCAGGAGGATCAGGGCACTCAGGTCGAGTACCAGCTGTTCGATGCTCTGACCTCTTACGACGCCGAGAAGGGCAAGATCGTCCCGCTGGCTTGCGAGTCCTTCGAGGCCAACGACGACGCCACCGAGTTCACCTTCAAGATCAAGAAGGCCAAGTTCCACAACGGTGACGACGTTACCTCCAAGTCCTTCAAGCTCGCTTGGGAGCGTCTGGTCAACACCAAGTCAGCCATCGCTACCGAGTACGGTCCTTCCGAGGTCTCCTATCACCTTTCCATGGTCGAGGGCTATGACGATCTGCTTGCCGGTAACGCTACCGAGCTCAGCGGTGTTACTTGCCCCGACGATGAGACCCTCGTCGTTAAGCTGTCTTCCGCTTACGCCGACTTCCCCTTCGTCGCCTCTCACCCGGCTCTGTCCCCGGTTCCCGAGTGCGCCGAGTCCGATGTTAAGAGCTTCTACCTTGCCCCGATCGGTAACGGCCCGTTCATGATGGACGGCAAGTGGGAGGATGGTCAGGAGATCAACCTCAAGAAGTTCGACGATTACTATGGCGACAAGGCCAAGATCGATGGCATCCACTTCCAGGTCATCAAGGACGTGGAGACCGCCTACAAGGAGTTCCAGGCCGGTAACCTCGATATCTGCGACGTTCCCGTTGCTCAGATCGACGCTGCCAAGAAGGATCGCGGCGTGTCCAAGGACGGCTACACCATGGGTGATGGCGAGCGCATGCTGCTCGGCTCCGAGCCTTCCACGTACTATCTGACGTGTAACACCACGGCCGAGCCGTTCAACAACGCCGACCTGCGCAGGGGTATCTCCCTGGCCATTAACCGCGAGGCCATCTGCAAGACCATCTTCAAGGGTACCCGTACCCCCGCCGACGGCATTGTTCCTCCGGGCATCGATGGCTACAAGGAAGGCGCATGGGAGTTCTGCGCCTACGACGTCGACAAGGCTAACGAGTACCTCGACAAGGTTGCTCCTGCCGGCGCTAACGGCGATCGTGGCATTAACGTGACCCTTTCCTACAACCAGGACGGTGGTCACAAGGAGATCATGGAGTCCATCATTGGCGACCTCGCCAAGGTTGGCGTTACCGCTGTCTCCGATACCCCTGAGTGGTCTGCGCTGCTCGAGCAGTACCAGAACTTCAACTATCAGTTCGGTCGTCTGGGCTGGATTGCCGACTACCCGATCATGGACAACTTCCTGTATCCGCTGTTCCACTCTGCCTCTCTCGGTGGCGACAACCGCTCTGGTTACAACAACCCCGAGTTCGACGCCAAGGTCGACGAGGCTCGTACCACGGTTGACGACGAAGAGCGCGTCGCTAAGATGCAGGAGGCCGACGCAATGGTCGCTGCCGACTGCCCGGTCATCCCGGTGATGTTCTACACGCACACCATCGCCGGCTCCGATCGCATCAAGCACCTCTATGTCGATCCGCAGAAGCACGCCGAGCTGGGTACCGCTGAGCTCGCCTAAGAGTTTGCAGCTTCCGTGAGGGTCAAGTATTTACGTAGACCTCATGGGAAACATACAGTTCTCCCTAACCTGGGGTAAACTGGCTGATGGTAATTTTGGGATGCCGGTCTGGCGATCGGCATCCCATTTAGGTTAATCCCTAGATAGGGGAGTGGTATGGGTAAGTACATCGTTAAACGTGTGCTTCAGTTCATCCCGGTATTTTTGGGCGTTACGCTGATTCTGTTCGCCCTCCAGAATATCGTGCCGGGAGATCCGATCAAGCTGATCGGTGGAGACAAGGCTCTGTCCCCCGAGGTGGAGCTTCAGCTTCGCGTCCGCTATCACCTGGTCCAGACGGACGAGGACGGCAACGCGATCCTTGACGAGAACGGCGACCCCGTTCAAACGTCGCTCGTGGACCGTTACTTGTATTACATGAACGGCCTGCTTCATGGCGATCTGGGCAATTCGTATCAGCGCAAGCTGCCGGTTACGGAAATCTTTGCCCAGAAGTATCCGTATACGGTCAAACTTGCCGCGTGCGCCATCGTACTCGAGGCAATCATGGGTATCGGTGCGGGTATCATTTCGGCGGTTAAGCGTTATTCCTTCTGGGATATTTTGGTAACGCTCACCACGTCGATCCTCGTTGCCGTCCCGGCCTTCTGGCTCGGTATGTTGCTGCAGCTGTTCTTTGGCGTCATCCTCAAGGATGCCACCGGCGGCGCATTCTCCATGCCGATTTCGGGTGCCGGCGGTTCCAGCTCTCAGTATCAGGATTGGATGCACTATGTGCTTCCGACCATTACGCTGGCTTCGGTTTCGACCGCTTATGCTGCCCGCATTATGCGCTCGCAGCTGCTTGACGTCATGAACCAGGATTACATCCGTACGGCAAAGGCCAAGGGTCTCTCCAATCGCGCGATCATCATCAAGCATGCGCTTAAGAATGCACTCATCCCCGTCGTTACCTATATTGGTGTCGACTTTGGCGGCATGCTTTCGGGCGCCATCCTGACCGAGACGGTCTTTAACTGGCCCGGTATCGGCTATGAGGTCTATCGCGCTATTAGCATGCGTGACTGGCCCATCGTTATGGGCGGCGTTACGCTCATCGTTGTCGTCGTCATGGTGATCAACCTGCTCGTCGACATTAGCTATGCATTCCTCGACCCGCGTATCCGCCTTGGCGGTCCGTCGGATAAGGCCTAAGGGAGGTACGTCTCATGCAGGAAACTGATTCTCAGTCTCAGGAGCAAGCTACCGCCACCAAGGCCGCATCTGCTCCCGCCAAGTCCCGCACGCTGTGGGGCGACGCTTTTAAGCGTCTTCGTAAGAACAAGCTCGCCGTTATCGGTGTCTGCTGGATTATCATCGTCGTTTTGGTTGCCCTGACCGCCGATCTGTGGGCTAAGCCCTGGCTCGGTTCGCCGACGGCTTCCGACTCGACCACCATGGCCGAGACGTCGCTGCTGGCTCCGTGTGCCGAGCACCCGTTTGGCACCGACGCCCTTGGCCGCGACATTCTCGTCCGCGTTATCTACGGTGCACGCGTTTCGCTGTCCGTCGGCATTATGGCCACCGCCATCTCCACGGTGATCGGTTTGGTCATGGGTGCTCTGGCCGGTTTCTACGGCGGAATCTGGGATACGATCATCATGCGCTGTGCGGATATCTTCCTAGCGTTCCCGTACGTGCTGTTCGTCGTCGCCATGATCGCCGTTATCGGCCGTGGTCTTCAGAACGTCTTTATCGCCATCGGTGTTCTCGGCTGGCCTTCGATTGCGCGCGTCTTCCGATCTGCAATCCTGACGGTCAAGGAAAACGACTATGTTGACGCTGCGCGCGCGATGGGTGCATCCGATGCTCGTATCGTCGTGCGTCACATCTTCCCGAACTCCGTTGCCTCCATCGTGGTCTACGCGACTATGAACATTGGTGGCGCCATTCTGACCGAGTCCGCTCTGTCCTTCCTCGGCATGGGCGTTATTCCGCCTACGCCTTCGTGGGGCTCCATGATTCAGGACGGTCAGCAGTATCTGCTGACTGCTCCCTGGATGATGATCATGCCCGGTCTGGCAATTCTCTCGACGGTGCTCGCCTTCACCCTGCTTGGTGACGGTCTGCGCGACGCCCTCGACGTCAAGATGAAGGACGCATAAGGATGAAGAAGAACAAGAACTATGTGGACCTGAAGGACCAGCCGGTTCCCGAGGGCCAGCATCTGCTCGAGGTCGATGACCTCAAGATGTATTTCCATACCGAGGACGGTGTCGTTCGCGCTGTCGACGGTGTGTCCTACACGCTCGATCGCGGCGAGACCCTGGGTGTCGTCGGTGAGTCCGGCTCCGGTAAGTCCGTGACCGCCATGACCATCATGGGCCTCATCTCGATGCCTCCGGGAAAGATTGAGGGCGGCGACGTTCGCTATCGCGGTCGTTCTATCCTCGAGATGACCGAGGAAGAGATGCAGCACATCCGCGGTAACGACATCGCGATGATCTTCCAGGATCCTATGACCTCCTTGAACCCGGTCTATAAGATCGGCAAGCAGGTGGGTGAGGGCCTTCGTCTGCACCGTGGTTACTCCAAGCAGGAGGCGCTCAAGCGCGCCACCGAGCTTTTGGACCTCGTTGGCATTCCCGAGCCCGAGAAGCGCGTCAATGAGTATCCGCACCAGTTCTCGGGCGGTATGCGTCAGCGTGTCATGATTGCTATGGCCCTTGCCTGCGATCCCGATATTCTGATTGCCGACGAGCCTACGACTGCCCTGGACGTTACCATTCAGGCTCAGATTATTGAGCTTATGCAGGAAATGCAGGAGAAGAACGGCAACGCCATTATCATGATCACCCACGACCTTGGCGTTGTCGCCGATATGGCCGATAAGATCATGGTTATGTACGCCGGCCGTCCCGTCGAGTTCGGTACTGCCGAAGAGATCTTCTACGAGAGCCGTCATCCCTACACCTGGGGCCTTATCCGCTCCATCCCGGAGCAGGCTATCGATGAGAAGAAGCCGCTGACGCCGATTCACGGCAACCCGCCTTCGCTCATGAACTTGCCTGAGGGCTGCGTGTTCTCTCCTCGTTGCCCCTATGCGACGGACAAGTGCCGCAAGCAGCGCCCCGAGCGCGTTGTCACCGAGTCTGGTCATTACTCTGCGTGCCACTACTCCGGTGACCCCGAGTTCCTCAAGAACGCTCCTGAGACGTCCCGTACGCGCAAGGATTCCAAGAAGGGAGGCGAGGCGTAATGGCAGATACCAACGAGCGTACTCCGCTGCTGAAGGTCGAGCACCTCTCTAAGGAGTTTCCCGCTGAGTCCGGCATGTTCGCCAAGCGCTTCTCTAAGCGTGTCGTCTCTGCTGTGAATGACATTTCGTTCGAGATTTATCCGGGCGAGACCTTTGGCCTGGTCGGCGAGTCTGGTTGCGGTAAGTCCACCACGGGCCGCACCATCATGCGCCTGACCAAGCCGACGGCCGGCAAAGTGTTCTTCCAGGGCAAAGATGTTGCCGAGATGAGCAAGCATGAGATTAAGGACATGCGTCGCGAGATGCAGTTCATCTTCCAGGACCCCTATGCTTCGCTTAATCCTCGTATGACCATTGGCGAGATCGTCTCCGAGCCCATGACCATTCATGGCGTGGGTACCAAGGAGGAGCGCATTGAGCGCGTCCGCGAGCTGCTGGACGTCGTCGGCCTGAACCCCGAGCACATCAACCGCTATCCGCACGAGTTCTCGGGCGGTCAGCGTCAGCGTGTCGGCATCGCCCGCGCGTTCGCTCTGAAGCCCAAGCTGATCATCTGCGACGAGCCCGTTTCCGCTCTGGATGTTTCCATTCAGGCCCAGGTTCTGAACCTGCTCAAGGAGCTGCAGGACAAGTTCGGTACGGCGTATCTGTTTATTGCCCACGACCTTTCCGTCGTGCAGCACATCTCCGATCGCGTTGCCGTTATGTACCTGGGCAAGATGGTCGAGGTTTCGGACTGGAAAACGCTCTATAGCGAGCCTCACCATCCGTACACGCAGTCGCTGCTGTCTGCCGTGCCGGTTCCCGATCCTGATATCCAGAAGACCCGCAAGCGCATCATCCTCGCTGGCGATCCGCCGTCGCCGCTGGATCCGCCGACCGGTTGCCGTTTCCACACGCGCTGCCCGATCGCGCAGGGCATCTGCTCCGAGAAGCTTCCCGAGTTTAAGGAAGTCGCACCGGGTCACTGCTGCGCCTGCCACTTCGCCGAGCCGTTCCCGATCAAGGAATCGCACATCGACCTGTAGTCGGTGTTCTCGTTCGGGCCCGCCCTGGTGTTGCTTTTCAGAACGTCCTCGGACATGTCGGAAGCCCCGCTGCGCGCTACGCGCTGCGGGGCTTCCTCCGTCCTGC
>NZ_QSBV01000018.1 GCF_003465825.1 Collinsella sp. AF02-46-1 | reverse complement strand
GGGGGAAGGGGTGGGGAAAGGTGTTGAAAAATGGGGCGGTTCCCCATATTATTGATGACGTCGACAGGCGGGGTGGTTCCCCGCGTACGTGCCATCTGAGTAACCGAGGGGAGGGCGCACATGGGAATGACTGGTGCATACGAGCGCAATCTCGATGCAAAAGGTCGTCTGTCCCTGCCTGCACCCCTTCGCGAGGAGCTTGGAGAGCACGTTCGCGTGTTCAAAGCCCTGGATGTCGATGCTCTGTACGTGTTCTCTGCCGAGGCCTTCGATAAGTGGGTCGAAGGACTCTTCGCGGGTCGTGAGGGCCACGAGGGTTTTAACCCGCGTGACATTAACGACCAGAAGCTCATGAGGGCGATCAACAAGCGCACCACGTCGATGGACGTGGACAGCGCCGGTCGTATCGGTCTTTCCGAGTCTCTCCGCAAGCAGGCGAACCTCGACCGCGAGGTCACGGTTGTGGGCAACTACGACCACCTTGAGGTTTGGGACCGCGCTACGGCCGATGAGGACGATGACGATGAGGCCCTGCTGGACCTCTTCTTCTCGTAAGGGCAAGGCACGGGTAACGGATGGAGCGTGGGATCTTGACACAAGAATATCGGCATGAACCTGTCATGCTCGGCGAAGTACTTGAATCGCTGCGGCTAAAGAGCGGCTCCGTTGTCTGCGATTGCACCCTTGGCGGTGCCGGCCATTCGGTAAAGATGGCCGCGCAGGTGGGGGAGACGGGCCTTTTGCTCGGCGTCGATCAGGACGACATGGCCCTCGAGGCCGCTGGCGCCCGTCTGGACCGCGAGGTTCCCGGCGTTCCGCACCAGCTGCTGAAGGGCAACTTCGGCGACTTGGACGAGCTGCTTTGCTCGGCCGAGGTGCCCGGGGTCGATGGCTTCCTGTTCGATTTGGGCGTTTCGTCACCGCAACTCGATATCCCTGGCAGGGGCTTTTCGTATAACGAGGACGCCCCATTGGACATGCGGATGGATCCGGGTAATAACACCTTAAACGCAGCTGAGGTCATCAACACCTATAACGAACACGACCTCGCCCGGATTCTACGCGTCTACGGCGAAGAGAAGTTCGCCTCGCAGATCGCGCGCGAGATCGTGCGCCGCCGCGAGCAAGAACCGATCGAAACCACCGGGCAATTTGTCGAGATCATCAAGGCGGGTATCCCGGCTGCCGCTCGTCGGCATGGCGGACACCCGGCCAAGAAAAGTTTCCAGGCCATTCGCATCGAGGTCAATCACGAGCTCGATGTGCTCGAACGAGGGCTTGATGCCGCCACCAGGTGGCTCAACCCGGGCGGACGTATCTGCGTCATCTCGTATCACTCGCTTGAGGATCGTATCGTAAAGAATCACTTTAAGGAGATGAGCCAGGGGTGCACGTGTCCGCCGGAGATTCCGGTGTGCGTGTGCGGCAACGTGCCGATACTCAAGGTCATCACCCGCAAACCCCTGGTTGCCCAGCCTGATGAGGTTGAGCGCAACCCTCGGGCGAGATCAGCCAAAATCCGCGTGGCGCAGCGTCTGTAGGCGCGACCGCGCGATATTGGACCTCCCGCTCGCACCATAAACGAAGCTTAAACACACTACCAACGTACTCGGGATGGGAGGCGGCATATCATGGGCTACAACACTTCAAACGCAGCACTCGCCTATGATATGAACGCCATGTCCGCCTATCGTGAGACGCCGCAGGCCCCCGTTGCTCCCCGTGAGCAGCGCACGCCGCGCTTTGATGTCTACACGGGCGCGGGCCGTCAGGCAAACCAGGCGGTAAGCCCGGTTTTCATGAGCGTTCTTAAAACGTTTTGCATCATTGCGGCTATCTTCATGACGATCGGCGTCGCCCGCGTGGCGCTCGCCGGCGTTACGGCCCAGGTGCTCAACAGCAACGCCGAGCTTACCAACACGCTCGAAAAGGCGACCGATGAGAGCTCCGACCTGGAGGTCATGCATTCGGTCTATGGCGCCGACACGCGCATTCGCGACCTTGCGGGCGCTTATGGCATGGTGGAGCCCAGCGAGAGCGTTACACTTGACTTTTCGCAGGATGCAGCCGCGGGCGCCAACGCGACCGCGACCGCTCAGTAGCAAGACGGTAGCTGAGTATGACAAATGACTATCGCCGCGGTTCCGATGGGGGCCGCGGTTCTGGACGTCCCTCGTCGCGGGGACGTTCTGGTTATCAAGGAACGGGTCGGCAATCTTACAACGCCGGGCGGTCCCGTGGCAACGACCCGGCGTCGCGACTTCGCGGCTCGGGTGGCCCTCAAGTGCATAACACCAGGTCGCGCAAGAGTTCGTCGACCGAATGGCTCACGGGCACGCCGCTGCCTCGCCGCAAAGCCGTCATGGGATTCATCGGGCTTGGCTTGGGCTTGGGCGTCTTTCGCCTTGCCGACTATCAAATTGTCGAAGCCGATAAACTGCGCGAGCGTGCCGATGCGCGTCGCCTGCTTGCGCAGACCCTCTATGCCAAACGTGGCACCATCTACGACCGCAACGGTAACGTGCTGGCGTCGTCGGTCGAATGTCGCAACATCGCCGTGAACCCGCAGCTTGTCGAGGACGTTGACAAGACGGTGTCGGCGCTGGTCAAGGCAACTGGAATCGATAAAAAGACCTGCCGCAAGCTCGTCGAGTCCGATGGAACCTGGGTGTATATCAAGCGCCAGGTGGACGAAGACGATGCTGTGGCGCTGGAGAAGAAGAACCTGCCCGGCGTGCTTTTTGAGCAGGCCATGAAGCGCGTATATCCATACGGCAATCTGGCATCGCAGGTGCTGGGTGTAGTGAATGTAGACAACGACGGCTTGACTGGTCTCGAAAAGCAATACAACAAGCTTCTGACCGGCACGAACGGTTCTCTCGTACGCGAGCGCGCGAGGGACGGCAGCTATATCGCGGGCGGTGCCTATAAAAAGGTGGCTGCGGTCGACGGCGTTGATATCGTGACGACGCTCGACGTCAATATCCAGCGTGCGGCCGAGGATGCCCTGGCAGAGGCAGTTGAGAAGACTAAGGCCAAGAACGGCTCGGCGCTGGTCACCGATCCTACGACAGGAGAGATCTTGGCAGCCTGCTCGTATCCGACCTACGACCAGACCGATTTGGAAAACGCCAAGACCGAGGATATGAACCTGCGCCTGGTTACCGACGCCTACGAGCCCGGCTCGGTCTTTAAGACACTCGTGGCGGGCGCCGGCTTCGACTTGGGCGTCGTGCGATCGAGTACGTCGTTTGAGGTGCCGGCGAGCATCAAGGTGGGCGACGATACCGTCACCGATGCCGACAAGCGCGACTATGCCATGACCATGGATGTGCGCGAGATGATGCGCCGTTCGTCCAACGTGGGCTTTGTCCTGGTGGGGCGCAAGATCGGTGCCGACGACTTTGCCGCCTATGTGGACAAGTGGGGCATCGGTCACAGCTCTGGTGTAGATTTTCCGGGCGAGAGCCTGGGCATCGTCAAGGAGCGTGACCAGTATGACGGCGCCACGCTGGGCTCGATGAGCTTTGGACAGGCGCTGTCTGTCTCGCCGATTGAGATCGCACGTGCCGTGGGCGGCATCGCCAACGGCGGCGTGATGATGACCCCGCACTTCTATAAGTCCAGCAAAGGCGACGAGAAGGACTGGGGCGAAGGCGAGCGTGCGATTTCTGAGGATGCAGCATCCCAGGTGACATCGTGCATGCAGACGGTCGTGTCGGAGGGAACGGGCGTTGGCGGCGCGGTTGACGGCTATGACGTGGCGGGCAAGACCGGCACGGCCGAACGTGCCGACGAGAACGGCGGCTACCTCAAGGAGAACTACATGTCGTCCTTTATGGGCTTTGCGCCGGCACAATCACCCAAGGTGCTGTGCTATATCACGCTCGACGGAACGCCGAGCGGCTCAGATGCCGCTGCGGTGCCGTTCCAGTCCATTATGGCCAACGCGCTCGACGTGCTGGGCATCCCGCGCACGAAGTAGGGGGTTACAATCTTTGGGGCGTGGTTTGTTGTCCCATATGAGGGGTGTTCACATGCCCTGCACCACGCATGCGCGGCGCTGGGATACAATACGCCGATAGCATTATTAGGTTTACAGGGGAGCTGCAATGATAGAGATCGCCGTCAACAACCTCGCGGCCGCAACAGGGGCCCGAACCGTGACGGGAGAAGTCGATCGGGTATGCCGCGGGTGCGTTATCGACTCGCGCCAGGTCGAGGAAGGGACGATTTTCGTCGCCTTTCCCGGTGAAAACGTCGACGGCAATGATTTTGCTTCCCGTGCCGTCCAGTCGGGTGCCGGCGCCGTCGTGATGACGCGTGAGCCCGATGCCGAGTTGGTCTCGCTGGCGCAGGACAAGGGATGCGCCATCCTGCTGACCGATGATCCCGAGGAGTTTCTGCTTCGTTTGGCGCACGCGTACCGCCTGGAGCTTGGCTGCCTGGTCGTTGGCATTACCGGTTCCATCGGCAAGACGACGACCAAGGACGTGCTCGCCGCTGTACTCGCCAAGCGCTATCGTGTCTGGGCCACCAAGGGCAATTTCAATAACCTGATCGGCATGCCGCTCACGGTGCTTTCCGCCCCGGCCGGTACCGAGGTCCTGGTGCTCGAGATGGGCATGAACCATTTCCACGAGATCGAGCGCCTGTCCCAGTCCGCCAATCCCAACCTTGCCATCGTGAGTAAGATCGGCACCTCTCACATCGGCATTTTGGGCAGCCGCGAGAACATCGCCCGCGCTAAGGCCGAGATTGTCCAGGGTATGTGCGCCGCCGGCGACTTCTTGCCGCTGCTGGTTTTGGGCGGTGAGGACGACTTTACGCCGTTCATTCGCGATACGTTCGCCCGGCCTGCTGGTATCGATGTGATGCTGGCCGGCGTCTCGGACGATGATGAGGTCCGCGCCCGCGAAGTTCGTGTTGATGACGAGGGCCGTCCGGTCTTTACGCTCGATTTTGGTCAGGGCGAGACAATCGATACCATGCTTGCTATCCCCGGCGTGCAGTCCGTTCCAAATGCCGTTAAGGCCGCCGCGGTTGCCTATCGCCTGGGCGTGACGCCCGAGCAGATCGATGCTGCCTTTAGGGGCCTCACAATCACCGGTCACCGCCAGGAGATCAAGCGCGCCAAGAGCGGTGCACGCATCATCGATGACTCCTATAACGCCAGCGCCGAATCGATGGCAGCCGGTCTCGATCTGCTGTGCTCGCTTTCGTGCGCGGGGTCTCGCATGGCGATCCTGGGCGAGATGGGCGAGATGGGCGATGAGGCTCCTCGCATGCATGAGCTCGTGGGCGCCTATGCCGCCGCCAAGAAGCTCGACATGCTGGCGTGCGTGGGTGGTGAGCTGGCCCAGCTTATGGCCGATGCCGCGCGCATGATGGGCATGGACGAGGACCGCATCCAGGTGTTCTCCGATTATCAGCAGGTGCTCGACCGCATGGGCGGCGCGCTTGAAAAACATGATGTTGTACTGGTCAAGGGTTCCCGCTTTGTTGAGCTCGACCGCTTTGTGGAAGGTGTGTGCTAGCCCATGTTCGGCAATCCCTCGTATCCAACGTATCAGGCTTTTTTGGGGCTTGGCATCGCCGCCGCCATTGCGCTGCTGCTCATGCCGTGGTGGATCAAGCTGCTCAAGGTCGAGGGTATCGGCCAGCAGGTTCGTGCCGACGGCCCCAAGCGTCATTTGGTTAAGCAGGGAACGCCCACCATGGGTGGCGTTGTCATCCTCATCGCGATCTCGCTGACCTGCCTGCTGATGGGCAAGCTCACCACCGAGCTCGTGCTCGTGCTGCTCGCCACGCTGGCGACCGGCGTGCTGGGTCTGATCGACGACCTGACCTCCGTTACGCATGGGCGCTCGCTCGGTCTGACGCCTCATGCCAAGATGATCGGCCTAACCATTATCTGTGTCACCTTTACGGTGCTTGCCGTCAACTGGTGCGGCGTCGCCCCCGAGATTCGTTTTCCCGGTGGGTTGACGATCGACCTTGGCGTGCTTTCGACCACCATCTGCGGCTATTCGTTCCCGTGGCTCTACATTGTCTTTTGCTGGCTGATGATCGCCGGTCTTTCTAATGCCGTGAACCTGACCGATGGCCTTGACGGTCTTGCTGGTGGCACCTCCATGATCGCCATGCTCGCCATGGCTGCCATGGCGTTTTTGCACGGAGACGTGAACCTGTCCATCTTCTGCACCGCGTGTGCCGGTGCCTGCTTGGGCTTTCTGTGGTTCAACTGCTATCCGGCGAGCATCTTTATGGGCGATACCGGCTCGCTTGCCCTGGGCGCCGCGTTTGCCTGCACGTCCATCATGACCAACACCGAGGTCGTCTCCCTTATCATCGGCGGCCTGTTTATCGTTGAGACCCTTTCGGTCATGATTCAGGTTGTCTACTTCCACTTTACGCACAAGCGCGTCTTCCTTATGGCGCCCATTCATCATCATTTCGAAAAGAAGGGCTGGGCCGAGACCAAGGTCGTTATCCGTTTTTGGATTATCGCCGCGGCCTTTGGCGCCGTTGGCCTCGCCCTGTTCTTCCAGTTGGGATAGTGGTCTTTCATGCCTCTTGCTGATGTCTTTAGCCTGCTCGTTTTGGGGCAGGGTAAATCCGGTCTCGATGTCGCCCGTTGGGCGCTGGCTCACCCCGAGCGCGTGAGCGCCACGACCGTATATGGCGGCGGTACCTCCGAGCCCAATGACGCCACACGTGCGCTCGAGGCGCAGGGCGCGTCGTTTGTCTACGGCACCGAGCAGGTCGAGGGTGCCTATGACGTGTGCGTGACATGCCCGGGAATCTCGGAGTTCTCGGCTTTCTTTAAGGCCGGGCGTGAGCATGCCGCTCAGATTATGGGCGAGCCCGAGTTTGCCTATCGCCTGTCTCCCCAAAATTGGATCGCCATCACGGGCACCAACGGCAAGACAACTACCACGTCGCTGACCGATTATCTGCTCAAGGCCGCCGGTGAAGCCAGCGTGGCCGTCGGCAATATCGGTGAGCCGCCTATCAACGAGATTGACGGCCGAGCCCACAACGAGTGGTTTGTGGCTGAGCTCTCGAGCTATCAGATTGCTACGACCACCGAGCTCCACCCTCGCGTGGCGGTGCTGCTCAACATCACTCCCGACCACTTGGGCTGGCATAAGAGCCATAAGAACTATGCGCTTGCCAAGATCAAACTGTTTGACAATATGGTCGATGACGATCTGGTGGTCGTCGACGTCGAAGACGCCGGCATTCACGAGTTCGATGAGTACATCTACACGCCGGGTCGTCGCATCTGCAAGGTTGCCTTTGACGAGCCAGAGGGTGAGGATGTCGCCTTTGTGCGCGATGGCAAGATGATCGTGCGCCTGAAGGGCGTCGAGACCCCGCTCATCGCCACATCCGAGCTCAAGATCTCGGGCCATCACAATGTCATCAATGCCCTATGTGCCGCCACGGCTGCTCTGGCCGTCGGTGCCGATCCCGAGGGCATTTGCCGCGGTTTGGCATCGTTCCAGCCGCTCGAACACCGCGTGGAACCCTGCGGCGAGATCGATGGCGTGCGCTACGTCAACGATTCCAAGGCAACGAACACCGATGCGGTCGAAAAGGCCCTGACGGCGTTTTCCGACGACGATGTGATTTTGCTGCTCGGCGGCCACGATAAGGGCACACCGCTTGCGGACTTTGCCCGCGTCGTTATGGACAACGTGCGTTCAGTCGTTTGCTTTGGCGATGCGCGCGAGCGCTTTACCGCTGCTATGGACGAGGCCGATGTCGATGGTGACGTGGATATCGCCCAGGCCGATGACCTGCGCGATGCCGTTGACGTTGCCCGCTCGCTCTCGAGCCGCGGCGACGTGATCCTGCTTTCGCCCGCTTGTTCTTCGTTCGACGAGTTCTCGGGCTACGAGGAGCGCGGTCGCGTGTTTAAGGACTACGTGGCCCAGCTTGCCGCAGCAGCGAAATCGCAAACGGAATAGGGGTTGCCGGTGAGAGAGGAGAGCCCCCGAAGTGATATGAGGAGGCCCGACTCGGACCGTGCTTCCTCGCTGCGTAGCACGACGCGTTCCGGATGCGGCGGGCAGACGTTCGGTGAGCGCTATATTGCCGGCGTCCCCGCCCGCATCATGCGCCCCCGTTTGATATTTATGGCCTGCCTGTTTAGCTTGGTTTGCTTCGGCTTGCTGATGGTGTACTCGGCATCTTCGGTCGAGGCGCTGCACGAGAACGGTTCGGCGACGTTTTTCCTATTTCGACAGGCCGCGTTTGCCGGAGTTGGCGTGCTGGCTATGGTTGCCATCGTGCGCATCTTACCGGACAGTTGGTTTGGGGAAGACGTGCTCAGGATCTTCCTCATGGGCATGATGGGGCTACTGGTTCTGGTGTTCTTTATGGGTAGCGGCAGTCGTGGCGCCACGCGTTGGCTCAACATCGCCGGTATTCAGTTTCAGCCGTCTGAGTTTTTAAAGCCGTTCGCCATCGCGTATTCGGCAATCATGCTCGACCGTATCTTTTCGCCCGGCGGCAACATCAACGAGTTTCTTCGCAAGATGGGCGGCTACCTGGGAATTTCGCTCTTCCTGATCTTTGTTCAGCCCGATTTCGGTACCGTTCTGATCATTTTGTTGACCCTCATATGCATGGCGTTGTTTGCGGGATTGGACCCCAAATATATCGTTTGGACGGTTGTTGCCGGCATCGCCGTCATTGCGATTGCTCTTATCGCCGAGCCGTATCGTATGACGCGTGTCCAGGTTGCTTGGAATCCTTGGGCAGACGAATATGGTGACGGCTATCAGGCCACGCTTGCCATCATGGCGTTTGCCTCGGGCGGACTGTTCGGCCGTGGTATCGGCAACTCCACCATGAAGTACTCGTATTTGCCCGAGGCGCACAACGACTACATCTTGGCTATTATCGGCGAGGAAGTTGGCTTTATCGGAACCGTGCTGTTCTTCTTGGTGTTTGCGATGCTGATTTACTCGGCGTTTCGCATTGCTGAGCAGGCGACCGATCGTCGCGGAGCACTTATGGCATCGGGTTCCGCGGTCATCCTTGCGGTGCAGTTTTTGATCAACGCGCTGGGCATTCTCAATGTGTTTCCCATGACGGGTAAGCCGCTGCCGTTTATTAGCTACGGCGGCTCGTCGATTATTGTGTCGCTTATGCTTGCCGGTCTGATCCTGCGCGTTTCGTATGAGAGCGCCCGTCGCGATGAGTACGACCGTCGCCGCGAGAGCTTTGCCGTTATGGATGAGAGTACCGCCGGCGTGCCCCATGTGCGCGGCGAGCGATCTTCGCGTAACGGCTTTACCGTTCTGGATGGCTCTGCGACCGAGCCGGCGGCCCGTCCGCGTCAGCGAACAGCGCCGCAAGGTCGTCCGCAGCGCCCCACTCCTCGCAATGCGGGCGGCGGATATAATCGAATCGATTTGAATTCGGACCCGTCGGCGCGTTTGCGCACCGATGACCAGGGGCCGCGTGTACGAAGGGATTACCATGACCGATAAGATGACCGTTGCTATTGCAGCTGGCGGCACGGCAGGACATATCAACCCCGCGCTCGCCTTGGCCGAGGAACTGCGTGACCGCGGTCATCACGTTGTGTTCGTGGGCCAATCGCGCAAGCTCGAGGGTCGTCTGGTTCCCGAGGCCGGATTCGATTTTGTGCCCATCACAGTTACGGGCTTCGATCGCTCCCGTCCCTGGACGGCGCTGACCTCGCTGTGGCGCGTCAACAAGGCGAAGCGTGCGCTTGCCAGTCACTTCTCGAAGGTCGGTAAGCCCGATGCCGCTATCGGCTTTGGTGCTTACGTTGAGGTCCCGCTGCTGGGCTGGTGCAAGGACGCCGGCGTTCCGTATCTGCTGCACGAGCAGAACTCTGTTCCGGGTCTGGCCAATAAGATGATGAACTCACATGCCGCTCGCGTGTGCATTTCGGTGCCTGCGGCCCGCGCGGTCTTTGAGCGCGAGGGCGACTCCGACCATGTGCTCATGACGGGCAATCCCGTGCGTCGTTCGGTGATCGAGGGCGATCGCGCCCGCGGTCGCAAGACACTCGGCGTGCCCGAGGACGCGACGCTTCTGCTCGTCTTTGGTGGTTCGCTCGGTGCTCAGCATCTCAACGAGCGCGTTGTCTCGCTCAAGAGCGAGCTGCTAACCCGCGAGAATCTCTACATTTTGCATTCGACGGGTGCCGACGGCTTTGAGGAGACCGAGCGCGCTTTGGCGCTGACGCCCGAGGAGGCGAAGCGCTATCGTGTCCAGCCCTACATCGACAACATGGGCGATATGCTGGCTGCGGCCGATTTGGTGCTCTCGCGTTCCGGTGCCTCGAGCGTGGCCGAGATCGCCGCGCTTGCCGTGCCCTCGGTACTCGTGCCGTATCCGCACGCCACGGCCGACCACCAGACCACGAATGCGCGTTACCTGGTCGATGCCGGTGCCGGCGTGCTATGCGCCGATGCCGATATCGATGCCCCTGCCTTTGCCGACGAGCTGCTGCACCTGCTCGATGACGCTGCGGCGCGTGATGCCATGCGTCAGGCGGCGCGTGGCTTGGCCCAGGACCGTGCCGCCGCACTTTTGGCTGACGCGGTAGAGGGATTGCGTTAGTTAGACGGGATATCGCCGGTCGCCCTCGCGCGGATGCGGTAGGTGCGGTACAGTTAACGGGTTACAGGCAGTGTTTACGCAAGGAGTACACGAGCACATGGCTGATTCCCAGACTGCAACCTCCGCGCCCGAGTTCAAGAGCGCCCACTTTATCGGTATCGGTGGCGCCGGCATGAGCGGCATCGCCCTCGTCCTGCACGAGCGCGGTTACACCGTTACCGGCTCCGACCTTAAGACGTCGCGCTATATTCGCCAGCTTACCCGCGCCGGCGTGAAGGTCCACGTGGGCCACGAGGCTGCGACGATCGACGAGGTCAAGCCCGACGTGGTTGTTGTCTCCACCGCAATTCCCGAGTCCAACCCCGAGCTCGTGCGTGCCCGCGAGCTGGGTATTCCCGTGTGGCCCCGCGCCAAGATGCTCTCGGCTCTGGGCCATGGCTACACCACCGTCGCCGTTGCCGGCACGCACGGCAAAACCACGACCTCTTCGATGTGCGCCACCATGCTCGACCGCATGGGTTTGGACCCCAGCTTTTTAATCGGCGGCATCGTCGAGGGCTACGACACCAACGGCAAGAACGGCTCGGGTGACTACTTTGTCGCCGAGGCCGACGAGTCGGACAGCTCGTTCCTGTTCCTGAACCCCAACGTGGTCATCGTGACCAACGTCGAGGCCGACCATCTCGATCATTACTCGGGCATCGAGGAGATTGAGGCCACCTTTGCCAAGTTTATGAGTTTGGTGGGCGAGGACGGCACCGTCATCGTTTGCGGCGAGGACCCGCATCTGGTCGAGCTCGCCAAGTCGACGGGCCGTCATGTGCTTTCCTATGGCTTTGCCGAGAACAACGACATCGTCTGCGTACATCCGGATGTCAAGGGCATCCAGAGCGACTTTATCGTTCGCTTTGAGGACGGCACCGAGCACGCTGTCGAGATTAAGAGCAACCCCGGTCGTCACAACATGCTCAACGCCACGGCCGTCTTGACCGTCGCCCATGTCCTAGGTCTCGATATCGACGCCGCCGCTAAGGCACTTTCGAGTTTTGAGGGCGTCCGCCGTCGCTTTACCCACGTGGGCGATATCGACGGCATCACGGTGGTTGACGATTACGGCCATCATCCCACCGAGATCAAGGCGACGCTCGCTGCCGCCTCTTCGCTGGGCTACAAACATGTCGATGTCGTGTTCCAGCCGCACCGCTATTCGCGCCTGCAGGCTCTGTGCGATGACTTTGCCGACGCCTTTGCCAACGCCGATAAGCTGCTGCTGATTGATGTGTTCTCCGCCGGTGAGATGCCGATTCCGGGCGTTACCTCCAAGATGCTCGCAGATACCGTTCGCGCCAAGCACCCCGGCAAAGAGGTCGTGTACTGCTCTAGCCGTCTTGAGCTCAACCAGGAGCTTGAGAAGCTCGTGGGCGAGGGCGACCTGCTGCTCACCATGGGTGCCGGCGACGTTACGACCGTCGGCCCCGAGTTCATCGAGTATCTGACTGCCAAGAAAGACGCTTAACCCCTATGGGTCTGTTTAACGCCGTCATGGCGCTTTCGGGCATGATCGACACGGACGTGGTCGAGGACGAACGTCTTGCACGCCATACTAGCTATCGTATCGGCGGCAAGGCCGACCTTTTTGTGACGTGCCATAGCTACCATGCCCTGCGTCGCGCCGTGGCGGTGCTTGACCGCGAGCAGGTGCCGTGGGTGATTATCGGCAAGGGGTCCAACCTGTTGGTTGCCGATGCCGGCTATCGCGGCGCCGTTATTTCGCTGGGACGTGAGTTTCAGCGCACGGTTGTTGCCGAGGACGGCTGCACGCTGACCGTTGGTGCGGGCGTGATGTTCGCGCGTTTGGTCAACGACGCCTTGTCGCGCGGGCTTTCGGGCCTTGAGTTCGCGGTCGGTATTCCCGGTTCGGTCGGCGGCGCCGTGTCCATGAACGCGGGCACGCGGACCGAGTGGATCGGCTCCCTTATCGAGGACGTGGTCACGTTTGATCCGGCGTCCGGTATTAAGCACTATGCAGGGTCCGAGATCGCTTGGGGGTATCGCGAGTGCAGCCTGCCGCGTAACGAGATCATTCTCGAGTGCGTGCTTAAGCTCAAGGCCGCGCCCAAGGCCGACATTCGCGAGCGCATGGAGCGGTACCTGACGCGCCGCAAGCGCACGCAGCCCATGGGCCGTGCATCCTGCGGATCGGTCTTTCGCAACCCGCCCGACGCAAGCGTGGGCAAGTTGATTGAGGATTGTGGATTAAAGGGTTTTTCGGTTGGCGGTGCGGAAGTTTCGCCCGTACACGCTAATTTTATCGTTAATAACGGAACCGCCTCGGCCGATGACGTGGCCGCGGTTATCAGGCATGTGCACGGAAAGGTGAGGGAGGCGTATGGCATCGAGCTCAGACCGGAAGTTAAATTCCTCGGCTTCTAGAGCATCGAAACCAACCTTCCGCCGCGCCGGAGGGCGTTCCGGCGCACCCGCCCAGCCTCAACATAAGCCCGCCATGCCCTCCAAGTCTGTTGGGCCCGTTCGTCCTGCCAAGCGCCCGGTCGTCGGCTCGCAGCTGGGAGGACGTCCCGCTTCTAAAAAGACGAGTCGTCCGGCTCCGCGTCCTTCGGTGACGCCCAAGCCGGCGATGGGCACCAAGACCTCCCGGCCCATGGCGACGCCCGGGCCTTCGCTGGGAGCTCGTGCGCCGCATACCAGTCGTACGTTGGCTGGCGCTAAGCCGCGTTCACTGACATCGGTACCCGCCGCCAAGGCGTCTTCGGCAAAAAAGGGCATCAATCCTCTGTCATCGCTCGGTGCCATGGCAGGTAAGGCGACCGACGCCGCTTCTGCCATTAAGGGTAAGGGCAAGATCGCGGGCGGCATCCTAGCGGCCGTGGCCGTACTTGCCATTATTGCCATCGTTGTCATCAACTCTGGCCTGTTCGCCGCCACCGATATTCAGATTCATGGCAGCGAGCATGTGACCAAGCACGACGCCATGCAGCTCATCAATCTTCCCGAGAATACGTCGCTCTTTAACGTGGATCCCGATCAGATCACCGAGGGCCTCAAGCAAAACCCGTGGGTCTCGGGCGTGGATGTCCAGCGCCAGTTTCCCCATACGCTTATCATCACGCCGACGGAGCGTAAAGTTATCGCCATTGCGTATATCAGCTCCGACGACCTTGCCTGGGCTATCGGAGACGATGACACTTGGATTGCTCCGCTGTCGACGTCTGTCGAGGTGGACGACCAGGGGAGCGTCATTACATCGGGGGAGGGTGCCAACACCCTGACCGGCATCGATGCGGCCCTGGCGCTTGCCAAGCACTACGGCGCCGTGCTGTTGACTGACGTCTCGGCCGATGTCGCACCGGTTTCGGGTCGGGCGGTGAGCTCCAAGGCCGTCAAGGCCGGCCTGGATTACGCACGCGGTTTTTCGAGCGAGTTCTTGGACCAGGTGAAGGATATTTCCACGCCTTCCGTTGAGGCTATCTCGGCAAATCTCGACAACGGCGTCGAGGTGTCGCTGGGTGATTCGGATGATATCGCCAAGAAAGAACGCATCGTGACCAAACTACTTTCGCAGGTAGAGGGCGTAACTTATATCAATGTGCGCTCTCCGGGCAACTACACGTTTAGGAACGCACCGACCGCCTAGCATCCTAAATGGCTTTGTTGAGGGGCCATACCACGCCGTTTATCTGGTTTGTTTGGTTTTCACGGTCAATTATTTGACTGATACGTTCATAATGTGCAAACATAATACGGTTTACCTTTGCATTTACTTTCAACCTGAAGGTTAATGTGCGCAGGGGTCAACCCATGCTATGGCTATAACCTTTGTTCGGAGGACCGACATGCACGAGACAGAGATCAACAACTACCTTGCCGTCATTAAGGTGGTCGGCGTCGGCGGCGGCGGTACCAACGCGGTCAATCGAATGATCGAAGAGGGCATCCGCGGCGTCGAGTTTGTTGCCATCAACACCGATGCTCAGGCGCTCGCGATCTCTGATGCCGATATCAAGGTGCACATCGGCACCGACCTTACCCGCGGCCTGGGCGCCGGCGCCAACCCCGAGGTTGGCCGCAAGGCTGCCGATGAGTCCCGCGACGATATCGCCGAGGCGCTCGCTGGCGCCGACATGGTGTTCATCACCTGCGGCGAGGGCGGTGGCACCGGTACCGGCGCCGCTCCCATCGTTGCCGATATCGCGATGAACGAGGTCGGCGCGCTGACCGTCGCCGTCGTGACCAAGCCCTTCACCTTCGAGGGCCGCAAGCGCAAGAAGAGCGCCGAGGAGGGCATCAAGACCCTCTCCGATTGCGTCGACACCATGATCGTTATCCCTAACGACAAGCTGCTCGACATCGCCGAGAAGAAGACCACGATGCTCGAGGCGTTCGCGATTGCCGATGGCGTCCTTTCCCAGGGCACCCAGGGCATCACCGACCTCATCACCGTCCCGGGTATCATCAACCTGGACTTCGCCGATGTTAAGACCATCATGAAGCAGGCTGGTACCGCCATGATGGGTATCGGTACCGCTTCTGGGGACACCCGTGCCGTCGACGCTGCCCAGCAGGCTATCTCCAGTCCGCTGCTCGAGAGCTCCATCGATGGCGCCACGCGCGTCCTGCTTTCCATCGCCGGCTCCAAGGACCTGGGCATCCAGGAGATCAGCGACGCCGCCGACGTTGTCGCCAATGCCGTCGACCCTGAGGCCAACATCATCTTCGGTACCGTTGTTGACGAGTCCCTGGGCGACCAGGTGCGCATCACCGTTATCGCTACGGGCTTCTCCGACTCCAACGTCAACCGTCAGGACGAGCTCTTCGCTGCTCAGCAGTCCCAGAGCAAGGCCGCTGCTTCTGCCGAGCCGCAGCGCACCGCTCCGGCTGCCAGCCCCGCTCAGGCTGCCCCGACTCGCAACGTCGGTGGTACCGAGCTGCCCAACTTTGGCAACGACCAGTTTGAGCTTCCCGACTTCCTCAAGCGCGGCAGCTTCTAGTTCGTTTTTCTCAACGACCTGCATGGGGTGCGTCCGATTGGGCGCACCCCTTTTTGTTGTGTTTCGTATTTGTAAACGAAAGCCTCCAATCTCCTTACGTTCCCTTTACGTTTGGTCCCTACCGCTGCGGGTATCCTTTTGATGAAGTATGGCAGCCGTATGACGCGGACTGCTGCGGCGTTGCCGCGATACTTGTGTTATTAGGAGGCTTTAGTATGGCAGCACGTGCGGACAACGTTTCGCGTGTCGACCATGATGGAGTTACGTTGGTAGAGGGCGCGACGCACGATGTTCGCTTTGCCTTTACCGAGCGCACCGGTGGCGTTTCCGAAGATGCGTACTCCTCGCTCAACCTGGGCTCGCATGTAGGCGATGACCCCTTTGCCGTTCAAGAAAATCGTCGCCGCGTGCTCGAGGCCATGGGCGCCGCTGAGTGCGAGCATAATCTGCTCGTACCCAATCAAGTACATGGTGACCATATAGTTACAGTGACCTCGAACGGCGCCGACGATCTCGAGAACATTCGCGAGCAGATTGCCGAGGGCTGCGATGCCATCGTCTGTACGGCCCATGAGGTACCCGTGCTACTCTGCTTTGCCGATTGCGTTCCCGTGGTGCTGGTTGCTCCCAACGGTTTTGCCGTGGTGCATTCTGGCTGGAAGGGCACGATTGCGCGCATTTCCGCCAAGGCGTGCCAAGCGCTTTGCGATGCAACCGGCTGCAATGCGAACGATGTTTCTGCCTATATTGGGCCCCATATCCTGGGCGACGAGTACGAGGTGTCCCAAGAGCTCATGGACCGCTTTGCCGCCGAGTTCTCGTGCATCGATGCGGGCGCTTCCCGTATGCTCGATCTTTCCGCCGCCATTCGCGAGGCGCTGGTGGATGCCGGCGTCGATGTGAACGGCATTGTGGACACCAAACTTTCCACCGTTCGCCAGAACGACCGCTTTTATTCCTACCGCAACGAGGGTGGCACCTGCGGGCGCCATGCGGCGATCGGCGTGATGCTATGAGAAAGATCGCATCGGTCCTGAGTGCGGCAGTGCTCACGCTCACGCTGTGCGCCTGCTCCTCGGGATCTTCTACGTCTTCTATTACCGTGGCTGGCTCGACCACCTGCCTTCCCATTGCCGAGATCGCGGCCGAGGGCTTTAAGGAAGAGACCGGCATCGACGTGCTGGTTTCTGGTCTGGGCTCATCTGCTGGCATCGAAGCTGTTAGCGCCGGCACCGCCGATATCGCCAGCTCCTCTCGTGGCCTCAACGCCGATGAGCAAGACCTGGGCCTGACGCCTATCGTTATCGCACACGATGGCATCGCGGTCATCGTGAACGACGACAACCCGGTCGATAACCTCTCGACTGAGCAGCTCCGCGATATCTATGCGGGCAAGATCACCAACTGGAAAGAGGTTGGTGGCGAGGACCTGAAGATTCAGGTTATCAACCGCGACGAGGCGTCCGGCACGCGCGAGGCCTTCCGTACCATCGTGATGGACGGCACGCCGTTCGATCGTCGCTCGGCCGTTCTTTCGGGTACGGGCCAGGTACGCGATGTCGTGTCTCGCTCTCGTGGTGCTATTGGCTACATCTCGCTGGGTTTTGTCGAGAGCCTCAACGCCAAGACTTCGGTCAAGGCCGTTTCGGTCAATCACGTCGAGGCGTCCGAGAAGACAGTCGCGAGCGGTGGTTATCCCATCTCCCGCGACCTCTACTTCTTTGTGAAGGGAACGCCTTCGCAGCAAGCGCAGGATTACATCGACTACGTGACGTCCGAAAAGATGGACAAGCAGATTCGCGAGGCGGGCTTTATTCCCGTCACCAACGACGGAAAGGGGAGTGAGTAACGTGGAAGCAGTGGAAAACTCCCAGACCGAGCAGACTTCTCGGGCACCCAAGAAGCGCGAGCTGGCGCTCGTGTCGCGCAGCACTTATATTAAGGAGAAGGCGCTGCAGTGGATCTTCTTTGCCTGTGCATTCTTGGCGGTCGTCACCGTCATCCTGATCTTTGTCTTTACCACGTACTCGGCGCTGCCCGTCTTTACCGACATTGGTCTGGCGGACTTCTTTAGCTTTACGTGGGCGCCCTCCGAGGGCCACTACGGCATCATGTCGCTGCTGGCCGGCTCGGGTCTGGTGACCGTCGGTGCCCTTGCCATGGGTGTGCCCCTGGGTGTGGGCACGGCTGTGTATCTGGTCGAGATTGCCAGCAAGCGCGTGCGCAAGCTCATCAGCCCTGCCGTCGACCTGCTGGCGGGCATCCCCTCCATCATCTACGGCTTCTTCGGCATGATTATCATCCGCCCGTTTATCGCGCAGCTGACCGGCGGTCTTGGCTTTGGTGCCCTGACGGCGTGGTTCGTGCTCGCCATCATGATCGTCCCCACCATCACAACGCTCACCATCGATGCCCTCAATTCTATTCCCATGGGTATTCGCGAGGCATCGTATGCCATGGGTGCTACTAAGTGGCAGACCATCTATAAGGTCGTGCTACCTGCCGCCAAGCTGGGTATCGTGGACGCCATCGTGCTGGGCATGGGTCGCGCTATCGGCGAGACCATGGCCGTGCTTATGGTCGTGGGTAACGCTCCGGTCATTCCGGACAGCATCTCGAGCCCTATCTCGACGCTCACGAGCCAGATCGCGCTCGACATGAGCTATTCCTCGGGCCTGCACCGCTCGGCGCTCTTTGGCATGGGCGTGGTCCTGTTTATCATCTCCGCCACGCTGGTGGGCGTCGTCCGTCTGATTTCCAAGAAGAAGAGGGGGTAGGCTATGTCCGATTTCGTTGACACGACGGTCGATACGACCTCGTCGCGCGAGCGCATCAAGCGTGCCCTTTCCCATGGTAAGAAAGGCCGCATCAACAAGGACCTCTCCAACAAGATCATGCTCGGCGTGTTTCGCGCCGCGGCCTATGTCACCACGCTGGTGCTGATCGCCATCATCGCCTACGTGGTCATCAACGGCCTGCCGCATATCTCGCTCGACTTTATCTTCGGCTGGCCGCAGGGCGTCAACGCCGAAGGCGGCATTTGGCCCACAATCGTCTCGACCATCTACGTGACGGCACTCGCCATGCTCATCTGCACGCCGGTTGCCGTCCTGGCTGCGGTCTATCTGGCCGAGTACGCCAAGCAGGGCAAGGTCGTCGACATCATTCGCTATGCTGCCGATGCCCTGGCCTCGGTGCCCTCCATTGTTATGGGCCTCTTTGGCTATGCCTTGTTTGTCGAGGCCATGGGCCTGGGCCTTTCGATGGTCTCGGCCGCTCTGGCGCTCGCGCTCTTGATGCTTCCCATCGTCATGCGCACCACCGAAGAGGCCATTCGCGCCGTTCCGCGCTATATCCGTTGGGGCGCGTATGGCCTGGGCGCCACCAAGTGGCAGGTTGTCTCCAAGATCGTGCTTCCTTCTGCCTTTGGCCGTATTGCCACGGGCATTGTCCTTGCCATCGGCCGTGCCATTGGCGAGACCGCCGTGGTGCTCTACACCATGGGCCAGGCCATCAATCTACCTATCTCGCCGCTCGATTCCGGCCGCCCCATGACCGTTCACCTGTACCTGCTTGCCAACGACGGCATCAACATGAACGCAGCCTACGGCACCGCGCTCTTGCTGATGGTGATCATTCTGGCCTTCAACCTGTTTGCGCGCTTCCTGTCGCGCAAGCGTCGCTAGTTAAGGAGTCCCATGTCCGTTTATCAGTCCGCTCCCACGCTGGAGCAAGCGGCCATTACGGCCAAGGATTTCAACTTTTGGTACGGTGACTTTCATGCGCTGACGGGGCTCGACCTCAACATCGCCAAAAACGCCATCACCTCCTTCATTGGCCCTTCGGGCTGCGGTAAGTCGACGTTTTTGCGCTGCATCAACCGCATGAATGACCTGATCGAGGGTACGCGCGTCGAGGGCACCATGACGCTCGACGGCAACGATATCTATGCCGAGGGCGTCGACCCGGTCGACCTCCGTCGCCGCGTGGGCATGATTTTTCAGCAGCCCAACCCGTTTCCCAAATCCATCTACGATAATGTCGCCTTTGGCCCTCGTCTGCAGGGCGTGACTAGCAAAAGCGACCTCGATGACATCGTGGAAGAATCGCTCAAGCGCGCCAACCTCTGGAAAGAGGTATCCAATCAGCTCAACAAGGATGGTTTGGCGCTCTCGGGCGGTCAGCAGCAGCGTCTGTGCATCGCGCGCGTGCTTGCGGTGCAACCCGATGTCCTCCTGATGGACGAGCCCTGCTCCGCCATCGACCCCACGTCCGTCTCTAAGGTCGAGGATTTGATGGCCGAGCTGGCGCCCGAGATGACGATCATCATCGTCACGCATTCAATGCAGCAGGCAGCTCGTATCAGCGACTACACCGCATTCTTCTTGCAGGAAGTTGCCGGTGAGCCTGCCACGCTCATCGAGTATGGTCAAACCGACGCGATCTTCACCAGCCCGGTGGACTCGCGGACGGAAGACTATATCACCGGCCGCTTTGGCTGATCGGTGCGACTAGTCCCAAGCCGATCGGACCTGGTCCGGTGCGTATTCACTGTGCGGGCGGCATGACCGCACCCAACTGATTGGAGTGAACCATGCGTAAACTGTTTTCCCGTCAGCTCATCGAGGCCCGCCACGAGATGCTGAGCATCTACGAGGCCGTCGATCTGGCCCTCCACGATGCCGTTAAGGCCTATGTGACCGACGACCGCAAGCTCGCCACCAAGACCAAGAAGCGCACGCTTTCGATTGACGCGCGCTGCGCCAACTTGGAGGCCGTGTGCTACAACCTGATCGCCACGCAGTCGCCGGTCGCCTCCGACTTCCGCTTGCTGCAGACGATTATCTACGTCGACTTTAACCTGCAGCGCATGACCGATAAGGTTCGCCAGATCTGCCGCGCCACGCGTCACATGGTCAAGGCCGACATCTCGCTGCCCCAGGAGCTCGTCGGTACGGTTGAGGCCGAGGCCGAAGCTGTTTACCAGGTGCTGGGCTCTTCGCTTTCTGCGCTCGTCACCAATGACATGTCCATCATCTGCAACTTGGCCGTCGAGGACGAGCCGGTGCACGCCGCCTACGAGAAGTTCTTCCGCACCTTTAACCGTATGGATACGGGCGACTTTATGGACGACGACAGCAACTATGACGACCTGCGCCGCGCTATCATGGTTTCGCGCTACCTCGATCGCATCGCTTCGATTTCCATCGATGCCGCTTGCCGTTTGACCTTCCTGTTGACTGGTCAGCGTATGAACGCCGGCGATATCGCCCGTGTGGACGAGGATGAGCTCGAGAGCATGCGCGTGCCTTCGGGCGAGGGTGTTATCATGAGGCCCGCCGTCGACGCTCGCTACGTTGCCAAGGTGCCCGTTAACGAGGTCAGCGAGGGTCTTCGCTACCTGCTCGATCATCTTGAGGACGAGGACGATGGCGAGGACGACGAGGAGTAAGTAGCCCCGTTCGTCGAAAGATTGTAAATACCTAAGTGAGCGCGGCCTTGCACATGCGGGGCCGCGCTCTTGCGTTAGCATGGGACTACTTGTTTGGCTGTCAGCGGAGGCGATTGGCAATGGATAACTATTTGGACTTGATGCGCGCTCGCCGCGAGCAGATTCTGGAACGTTTTTATGCGGCGCTCGATCGCGCGGGCCGCCCCCACGACGCCGCGCGCCTCATTGCCGTGTCCAAGACCGTTGGTGTCGATGAGACCGTTGCCGCCATCCAGGCGGGGTATCGCCATTTTGCCGAGAACCGCCCGCAGGAGCTGGTTCGCAAGCTCACGGGTCTGGCGGAGCATCCGGAGCTGCCCGAGGTGCGCTTCGATATGATCGGCAACCTGCAGACCAATAAGATCAATGCGGTGCTGGGCTCAGCCGAGCTGATTCACTCGGTGGGTTCGCTGCATCTGGCGCAGGCGATCTCGAGCCGTGCTGTCCGCAAGATTGAGGCAGGCGAGCTCGCCGGCCCCCAGCGTGTGCTCATCGAG
Source organism: Collinsella sp. AF02-46-1 (assembly GCF_003465825.1). GTDB lineage: Bacteria > Actinomycetota > Coriobacteriia > Coriobacteriales > Coriobacteriaceae > Collinsella. The sequence goes on along the minus strand of NZ_QSBV01000018.1, from coordinate 27,240 downwards.
GTCAATGTGAGTGGTGAGGAGTCGAAGGGAGGCTTTTCGCCCGATGAGATTCGCGCTGCCGCGGGTGAGCTTGCGGAGCTCGAGGGAATTTGCGTGCAGGGGCTTATGACTATGGCGCCCCGGGGGAATAAGGATGTGGCACGCCGCACCTTTGCGGGGCTTCGTGAGCTGAGGGATGAGCTGGAGGCGGCACATCCCGATTTGAACCTGCCTGAGCTTTCCTGCGGCATGAGCGAGGACTTTGAGCCTGCCCTTGAGGAGGGCTCTACGCTCGTTCGCCTGGGCAGGGTAGTATTTAGCCCGGAGTTTGCAGTAAAATAAGGCTCTGAAGTGCGCACTGATTATCGGGGCGCCTGCACTAAACCGCGAGAGGACACAACCATGGGCTTCCTTGACGAGATTAAAAATAAGATGCACCTGGGCGGCCAGCAGGGTTACGACCAGGGTTATGGCCAGGACGACGACTACGGCTACGATGACGGCTATGACGATGGTTATCAGGACAACGGCTACAGCGGTGCTTCGGGCGAGGGCTTCTACACCCAAGACGAGCCGAGCAACGGCCTGCTTGGTCAGACGCGCCGCGGTGAAGCTGAGTCGGTTGCCGTGTATACGCGCTCCGGTCAGCTGGTCGGCGATGACTCCCGCCATGCCACGACGTATAACCCGCCTTCGCGCTCGCAGGACAGTGTTGCGAGCGGTTATCGTCCTGGTGCCTATGACACGCCGTCGAGCTACGCCGAGAACACCCGCGCCCGTGCCGCCGCTGCGCCCGCGCCTGCACCGAGTGATGCCTCGGCCTATGCGAGCAATATCATCAACGCCACGCCGCAGCTGCCGGCCTATGTCCTGCGCCCCGAGAGCTATGACGACGTGGAGACCGTGGTGCGCCGCGTTCGCACCAAGCAGCCTGTCGCACTGATTTTTGTGGGCGTACGCACCGAAGTTGCTAAGCGCGTCTTGGACTTCTCTTACGGCTTTGCCTGCGGTCTGGGTGCCACGGTCAAGGAGGTGGGCGACCGCGTGTTCATGGTGCTGCCCGCCGGCTGCGAGGTCAAAGATTCCGATCTCAAGAAGCTTCGTGCCGACGGCTACCTTAAGTAAAGACAAGACGAGGAGATTCCCATCAACATCTACACTATCGTCCAGCTGGTCAACACGCTGTTCAACTTCTATTCCACGCTCATTGTCGTCTACTGCTTTATGACGTGGATTCCCATGAAGCAGGGCGGCCTGCTGCAGGATATCGCTGCAGTGCTCGATAGCGTCTGCGGCCCGTGGCTCAACCTCTTTCGTCGGTTTATCCCGCCGATGGGCGGCGTTGATTTTTCGCCGGTCGTTGCGATTATTGCGTTGCAGTTGGTGCAGAGGCTGATTCTGCAGCTTCTTATAGGTATACTCGTATAGAACCGACTTAGTAACTTACGTCGGGCGTGTAGCGCCGAGGCGATGAAAAAGGAGACTTGTTATGGCTATTACCCCTGCAGACATCCAGGCTCAGACTTTCTCTGAGGCCAAGCGTGGCTACGATCCTGCTGAGGTCGACGTCTTCTTGGAGACGCTGTCCTCCGAGGTTGACGCTATGCTCGCTAAGATTGTCGACCTTAAGGGTCGTCTGACTGCTACCGAGCAGCAGCTTGCCGATGCGCAGGCTCAGCTTGCCCAGGCTCAGGATGCCACCGCCCAGGCCGTCCCTGCTGCCCCGGTCGCTGCTCCCGCCCCCGACTTCTCTGCTCAGGAGCGTCAGATCTCCGCTGCTCTCATCGCTGCCCAGCAGACCGCCGAGAGCATCGTCAACGACGCCAACGAGAATGCTGACCGCATCCGCAACGAGGCCGACGCTAAGGCCCGTGAGGTCATCCGCCAGGCTCTGACCGAGAAGCAGGCAGAGCTCGAGGAGATTGACCGTCTTAAGGCTTCCCGCGAGGAGTTCAAGGCCGAGTACCTCAAGCTCATCCAGCACTTTATGGACGATGCTCAGAACTCCTTCCCGGCCGATCTCATGGCTTCCACGCCGGTCGGTTCCGCCGCTTCTCCGGCTGTGACCGTTCCTGCTGCCGAGCCGCTGCCCGTCGCCGAGCCGGTTATCCCCGTTGCCGATCCCTTTGCACCGATCGACAACTTCGCCGCCGACGATCTGGACTAACATCCAGCTATTATTTAGCGCCTAGAAAGGGCCCGCAGCTTGCGGGTCCTTTTTTGTGGCTATACGCAGTCTGCTAAACAAAACGCCGAGTCCTGCGTTTGAGGGCACAGAACTCGGCGAACGGGTGAGCGGTCAAAGGTAGATTTTAAGGCATGTCCCAAAAATCTACTTGAGGAGGAAGTCGGGGAGAGGAATGGTGCGGGCCTCGCGATGCTCGGGATCGGCGATATGGTCGGCAGGATAGCCACAGACGAGCATATGATACGGATAGACGCCCTCGGGCAGGTCCAACTGCTCACAGGCCACCTCGGGCTTAAAATGGCATACCCAGCACGTACCCAGGCCCTGCTCGGTGGCCTCCATCATCATCTGATCGCAGACGATCGAGGTGTCGATGGCACTGGAGTTCATCTGGTCATACGGACGCACCCAAGCATCGTCGGTAACGCTGCAAATAAGAAAGATAAGCGGAGCCCCAAAGATAGACCCATCACGAGCAAAGCGCGGCTGACAAGCAGCAGCCTTCTCCAGAAGCTCAGGCGTATCCAACACCATCACACGGGTTGGATGATTATTACAAGCAGAAGGAGCAATCCGCCCAGCCTCAACAATGGCATCCACCACAGCCTGCTCAACAGAACGGTCCTCAAACTCGCGACAAGAATACCGACCACGAGCCAGATCCAAATAAGACATACAAGCCCTCCTAAAATTAAAAATCAAACAAACCAAAAGTAACCCAAAGAGTACCCAAAGCAGCAATCAGCCAAACGCTCATCAAGGGCCAAAGTGTCCGAACGGATACCAAAGGTCCCTTCAGCCAAACCCCCATCGCGCTAAATCTATCAGCCAAAGTTCCCAATGGTGGTGCATAAGGGAGCGGGCCCGGCCACTAATAACCTTTTGAACGACTCTGCTTGCAGCCGGAGTGAAAAAGGTTATTAGTGGCCGGGCCCGCGACCGGTGGGACATGTACCCCCAATTAACTGTTCTTCATGACAATCGAATCCACGACATCGGCCACATTCTCGCAGCAGTCGGCGCAGTACTCCAGGAAGGCGTACACGTCACGCCAAGCGATGACCTCGAGCGGGTCCTTGCCGTTAACGTGCAGGTTACGCATGGCGTTGATATAGAGCTCGTCGGCCTCGGACTCGATGGTGTTGATCTGGATGACGAGCTCGCGCAGCGTTTTGGACTTGCGGTAGTTAGGCAGCTCGACCATAAGGTCCTTCATGGCGCGGCAGGCGTCGGTCACCTTGTGGGCGATGACGATGGCGTCGGGATGGATGCTCTGGATGTTGGTGAAGTAGACGCGCTGCACGACGCCCTCGATACGGTCGAGCACGGTGTCGAGCGAGCAGCTCATCAGATCCAGGTCCTCGCGCTCAAGCGGGGTGATAAAGGCCGTGAGCAGGGCGTCCTCAAGCTCATGGTGCTTCTTGTCGGCCGCATGCTCGATCGCATGCATCTTGTCGAGCATATCGTGAATCTTTGCGGGATCGAAGTTCTCGAAAATCTTGGTAAGCAGCTCGGCGGCCTGGACGGCGAGGTCGGCGCAGGCGACGTAGTTGTCAAAGTAGAACGAATCGGGTTTCTTTGCCATGAGTGGGTCCTTTCGAGGCGAAGACGGGTGGGCGAGGTGTTACGGTCCGGATGGACGTTCGGTTTGACTAGATGAACATCATGAACAGCTTGGCCATGACAAAGCTGATGAGTCCACAGGCGGGGAAGGTGAAGAACCAGGTGAACATCATGTCCTTGACTACGCCGAAGTTGATGGCCGAAAGGCGCTTGACGGCGCCGACGCCCATGATGGCGCAGGTCTTGATGTGAGTGGAGGACACGGGGATGCCGGTGAGCGTGGCAAGCAGCAGGTTTGCGGCGCCCGCCAGGTCGGCGGAGAAGCCCTGGTACTTTTCGAGCTTGACCATGCTCTGGCCAACGGACTTGATGATGCGCTCGCCGCCCACGCTGGTGCCGATGCCCATGGTGGCCGAGCACAGCAGCATAATCCAGATGGGGATGCCGGCATCGCCGACGCTCGTCTGGCCGCTGGCAAAGGCCACGCCTAAAAAGAGCACGCCGATGAACTTCTGTCCATCCTGCGCGCCGTGCATAAAGCTCATGGCCGCAGCGCTTGCGATCTGAGCGTATTTAAAGAAGACATTGGCACGTCGCCTGTTGGCGGCGGCGAAAAGAATCGAGACGAGCTTGCACAGGACCCAGCCCATGACAAAGCCCAGGCCGATGGAGAGCGCCAGGCCGTAGATGACCTTCATCCACTCGTGGACGTTGACGCTGCTCGCACCGCCGAGGGCGATGGCGGCACCGGTCAGGCCGGCGATAAGGCTGTGGCTTTGCGAAGTGGGGATGCCAAAACGCGACGCTGTGGCGCCGTAGACGACGATGGAGAACAGCGCCGCGCACAGGCAGGCGAGCGCCATGGTGCTGTTTCCGCCAAAGTCGACAATATGGGAGATGGTGTTGGCGACGCTCGCGTTAAAGTGCGTCATGATGAGCACGCCAAGGAAGTTGAATGCGGCACTCATGAGGATGGCGGCGCGGGCGGGCATGCAACGCGTAGTGACGCAGGTCGCGATGGCGTTGGGTGCGTCGGTCCATCCATTGACGAAGATGGCGCCGAGCGCGAGGATCACGGTGACGGCAAGGACTGGGTTCGACACAAGTTGGCCGAGGAAGGTTGAGAACGTTACGTCCATATATGGGCTTTCTCGAAGTTTGCAGGCACGTTACAGAAACATGATAAATCGTATCACCTCCTGCGGGTTTCTTTACCGAGTTCTGATGGGAGCAGTGAATTTTTTGGCACTAAAAATGAATATTAGCCCTGTTGACCGCGGGTGTTCTTTTTGCTAACACACCATGAGGACACGTGCGCGCGCCCCAACACCCCAAAACCACAGTCTGTTCGCTTTACAATATGCAAACATGCGTTCGATAATAGGAGGCATGGAATATCGACAGACAGACGGCAAAACTCGGCGCGTGCACAAGCAGTATGTGGACGTCGTGACCCGCATCCTTGCGGGCGGACAAGTCGTGCCGGTCACCGTCTGCTGGGTCGACGGCCGTTGCTTTACGATCGACGAAATTATCTCGACCACCGGGTTTGGCCTGACGGTTCACGGCATTCGTACGGCAACCTATAAGGTACGTTTTGGCGGACATGCGACCGAGTTGTATCTGGAGGACCAAACGCGTGAGCGGGCGGATGGCTCGCAGACGCATGTGATGCGTTGGTGGGTATGGGCGTTTGACCGCACGCTTGAGGGCGAGCGCCGCAGGTAAGAGCGCACGGCATTCGGGTACAATGGCAGAGATCTTGTCACCTACGGCGCTGTCGTGGCGCTTTTTGAAAGGACGAAGTATGAACGATATCCAGGGCTATCAGAACGGCCCCGTCGAGACCGGCGCAAGCCGCGCCAAGGAGATGTCGCCGCGCGCGTACAATCTCGCCATGTCCGCCCTGATCTTCTTGGGCTTTTGCGCCATGGGTGCCGGCGCCTACTTTACGAGCACCATGTCGTTTGCGCGCATGATGATGAGCGGCGCCGCCCTACCGCTGGTCTTTGGCTCGTTTATTTTAACCATCGTCGGCATGGTCATGATGTCGGCTGCTGCGGGCAAGCAGTCCGTGGGCCTGTCCCTTGTGGGCTACGTAATCTTTGCGAGTACCTTTGGCCTGACCGCGTCGTTTGGCCTTGCCAACTACGACCTGCCTACCATCAACACTGCCTTTATCGCCACGGCCGCCATCACCTTTGTCTTTGGCGCCTTGGGCGTGACGTTCCCCAAGTTTTTCCAGCGCGTATATGGCATCGGCTTTGGCATTCTGCTCGCCACTATTCTGGTTGAGATCGTGCTGATGTTCATGGGCGTTTCGCAGTCCATCACCGACCTGATCGTGATCGTGGTGTTTGCCGGCTTCATCGGCTACGACACCTATGTGGCAACGACGGTGCCGCCCACGCTGCCCAACGCCGTGCTCATGGCATCCAGCCTGTTCGTGGACATCATCAACGTGTTCCTGCGCATCCTGAACATCCTCGGTCGTCGCGACTAGCGCGGGGGATTGCAGCGTTTCTTGTCGGACGCGGTAAAACGATGTGAAAGGCGGTCCTTCGGGGCCGTCTTTTTTGTACGCGGCGGGGTATCATGGATGGGAAAAGCCGATAGCGGCAGCGACAGGAAAGGTGGCCACGTATGGCAGACGTCGACAACAGGAACCGTAACCGCAGGTCCAACCGAGCGGGTCAGCCCAATCCCAAGCGCGAGGCCCGTGCCAAGGCCGCCGAGCGTCACGTGGCAACTGTGTCCGAAGCGTGCGCCAAGGATATCGAGCGTTCGCTCGCCGGTGTTCGCGAGTTTGACGGTATGCCTGCCGGCTTTGTCGCGGCGATGAAGACCAAGGTTCAGAGTGCTGTGGCCGCCGAAGAGCAGGTCGCCGAGGACGTCGAGAACGCGGAGACTACCGAGGTCGAGGCGGCGCCCGAGACCGAGGCGGCGCCCGAGCCCGTCGAGGAGCCTGCCGAGGAAATCGCCGAAGCTGAGTCCGCGCCTGCTGAGGAGCCCGCTCCGGTCCTGCCCGAGGTCACTGTGCTTGATGCCTCCGCCACGCAGGCAATCCTCGATAACGGTCGCGGCTATGCGCAGTTCTGCGACATGGCCGTGCTCGCCTTTGCCTCGTTTACCAATCCGGGCGGTGGATATATTCAGGGTTATCTGGGCCAGGAGGCCACGCTGTGCGCCGATTCGTATCTGTACAACGTTCTCGATAGGCAGCGTAAGTGGTACGGCGAGAACCGTCGCCGCAACATCAACTGCGAGCTCTATCGTAACCGCGCCCTGGTGGTGCCTGCGGTGCGCTTCGACCGCAACCACGTGCATGCATACGCCGACGTGATCGTGGCCGCCGCGCCTAACGTTAGGCGCGCCCGCCAGGAGTATCGCGTGAGCGACGATGCTCTGCTGGATGCCCTGCGCGACCGCATTCGCTTTGTGCTCGCCATCTGCGATGAGCTTGGTCGCGAGAAGCTCGTGCTGGGTGCTTGGGGCTGCGACAACAACGGCTTTGATGCCGAGGCCGTGGCCGAGCTCTTCCGCAAGGAGCTCGCGTCGGGCGACTTCAAGGTCAAGCAGGTCTTCTTTGCCGTGCCCTCTACGCGCTGGGACGAGGACTTCGCCAAGTTCGAGCACGTGCTGGCAAACTTCCCCGAGCGCAACGAGGAGTCCTATGCTCAGGTTGCCGCCCGCACCGCAGCCGCCCGTGCCGCCGAGCAGGCTCAGGCCGCTGCCGAGGATGACGAGGATGACGACGACTGGCGCAAGTACCTGTAAACGGTGCGCGTGATGCGATATACCGAGCCGGCGGGGGCTGCTCCCGTCGGCTTTTTATTGAGTGGGGAGCTTACGATGAAAAACGTTCTATGCTTTGGTGACAGCAACACCTATGGTTACGATCCGGCGGGCATGCGCGACGGTACCGCGGTGCGCTATGCGCAGGATGTGCGCTGGTGTGGCGTGGTCCAACGTGACTTAGGCGAGGGCTGGCATGTAATTGAAGAAGGCCTCAACGGCCGCACGACGGTACGCGACGACATGTGCCATCTGGACACTAACCTCAACGGTATTCGCGCGCTTCCGATGCTGCTCGAGGCCCATAAGCCGCTGGACGCCATTGTGATCATGCTGGGCACCAACGACTGTAAGACGGTCTTTAACGTGACAGCTTCCGATATCGCCCGTGGCGCCATGGCGCTGATTCGCGCCGTCCGCGCGTTTCCGTGGACCGACGCTGCGCCTTGCCCGCGCATCCTGCTGATGGCTCCTATCAAGATCAAGCCGCAGATCGCCGATGTGTATATGACCGACTTTGACGAGCATTCCGTTGAGGCATCTGAGCATTTTGGCGAGTACTATGCGCACGTGGCCGAGCAGTTTGGCTGCGACTTTTTGAATGCCGCCGAGTTTGCCGAGCCGGGCGATATCGACTATCTGCATATGATGCCCGAAAGCCACGAGAGCCTGGGTCACGCCGTGGCAGCCAAGCTCAAAGAGATGCTCGGTGAGTAGCACGGCCCCAAACCACCACAGAGTTCCCCTTGCGGGGGCTTGTTTCGTTTGTTTGTCTTGATCTGTAACAGTTCCAAGGCCGAAAACGGGCTAGATGTTACAGATTAAGATTATTTAGGTCGATATCGATTGTTTGTCTTGATCTGTAACATCTAGGGTCGATTTTGCCGAGTTACTGTTACAGATCGAGATGTTTGTGGGAGCCACCGCAAAGGTGTCCTTTGTGGTGGTTTTGCTGCAGGGCTAGTACTGCCACATGTGGTTGACGGGGCCGGAGCCTTTGCCCATGTCCAGGCCGGCGGCCAGAGCGCCTGTCAGGTATGCCTTGCCGGCATTGACGGCATCGGCAAGATCCATGCCCTGGGCCAGCGCGCAGGCGATGGCGGACGAAAGCGTGCAGCCGGTGCCGTGTGTGTTGTCGGTCTCGATGCGCTTGTGGCGGAACCACGTGGTGAGCGGATCGCCCAGATGGTTGCCCTCGTCATCGAGTGGCGCGGGTTCGGCCAATACATCGTTGGCCTCGTTGACAAGATGCCCACCCTTAACGAGGGATGCGCAACCAAAGCGGCGGGTGAGGAGCATGGCAGCATTTTGCTGTGTGCGCTCGGAGTCGACCTCGTAGTCAAGCAGGGCCATGACCTCGGGAATGTTGGGCGTGATAACGGTCGCCAGCGGGAACAGGCGGCGGGTGAGCGCCTCGGCGGCATCTTCGGCAATCAGCCGTGCGCCCGAGGTGGCTACCATGACGGGGTCGACGACCACGTTTGTCGCGTTCCAGGCGCTCAGGCGGTCGGCGATAACCTCGATAATCTCGGCAGAGGAAACCATGCCGATCTTGACGGCGCTGGGGCGGATATCGTCAAATACGGCGTCGATCTGCGCAGCGACGATATCAGGGGAGATATTCTGCACGGCGGTGACACCGAGCGTGTTTTGTGCGGTGATGGCGGTGATGGCCGTCTCGGCATACAGGCGGTGCGCCGTGATGGTCTTGATGTCGGCCTGAATGCCGGCGCCACCGCTGGAATCGGATCCTGCGATGGATAGAACGGCAGGTACCTTACTGCGATCCATGTTTGCTCCCTTGTTCGGTCGGAATCAAATGGGTCTTTAAGCCAGCATTATAAAGATGCCCGGGCCGACTCTATGTCGAACCCGGGCGGGCGATGCAATCTTTACGCAAATGTAAGCAAATGTTCACACGTCAACAATTGACGAACACCATGTTAGCGATTGTGGCTCCGGTGACGAGTTAGTCCTCCATGCCGAGATCGATCGTCGTACCCTCGAACACCTTGTTAACGGTACGGACGGCGCACATCTTGCCACACATGGTGCAAGTGCCCTCGGTGGCGGCGGGAGACTCCTCGTAGCGCTTCTTGCCCGTAACTGGGTCGAGCGCGCACTTCCACATGGCGTCCCAGTCGAGCTTGCGGCGTGCCTGGCCCATCTTGTCGTCCATGTCGCGGGCGTGCGGCACCTTCTTGGCGATATCGGCGGCGTGTGCGGCGATCTTGGTAGCCATGAGGCCATCGAGCACGTCCTGGGCGTTGGGCAGACACAAGTGCTCGGCCGGCGTCACGTAGCACAGGAAGTCGGCGCCGGAGCTGGCGGAGATGGCGCCGCCGATGGCGGCGGTGATGTGGTCGTATCCCACACCGATATCGGTCACCAGCGGCCCGAGCACATAGAACGGGGCGTTGTGGCACAGGCGCTTCTGCAGTTTCATATTGGCGGCGATTTCGTCGAGCGCCATGTGGCCCGGACCCTCGACCATGACCTGGACGCCGGCGGCCCATGCGCGCTTGCACAGCTTGCCCAGCTCGATCATCTCGGCGGTCTCGGTGGCATCGTTGGAGTCGTAGAGGCAGCCCGGGCGGCAGGAGTCGCCGAGCGAAATCGTCACGTCGTACTCGTGGCAAATCTCGAGCAGCTCGTCAAAGTACTCGTAGAAGGGGTTTTCGTTGCCGGTGACCTCCATCCAGCCAAACAGCAGCGAACCGCCGCGGCTGACGATGTTCATCAGGCGGCCGGTCTCCTTAAAGGTCTTGGTGACCGACTTGTTGATGCCGCAGTGGATGGTCATAAAGTCCACGCCGTCCTCGGCATGCGCGCGCACGACCTCGAACAGGTCGTCCTTGGTCAGCTTGACCAGCGGCTTTTCCATGTAGCCGATGGCGTCGTACATGGGGACGGTGCCCACCATGAGCGGCGTTTCGTCGATGAGCTGCTGGCGGAACTGGCGCGTCTTGCCCGAGTTGGAGAGGTCCATGATGGCGTCGGCGCCAAAGTCCTCGGCGATCTTGACCTTCTTCCACTCCTCGGCGGCATCGGCCTTGTCGCCCGAGATACCCAGGTTGACGTTGACCTTAGTGGACAGGCCCTCGCCGACACCAAAGGCGCGCATGCCCTTTTTGATGTGCACGATGTTGGCGGGAATGGCGATGCGGCCGTCGGCCACGCGCTTGCGGATGTACTCGGGGTCGCGATGCTCGCGCTCGGCGACCTCCTTCATCTGCGGTGTGATCTGCCCGGCGCGGGCGAAGTCGATTTGCGTGACGAGCTTGGGCTCGGTCTGTGTGCTCATTGGCACGGCTCCCTTCGTTGGCATTACCCATATCAGGTTTGCGGGTCAGGGCGGGCGCGCCCAGTCTCAGCCTGCCGTCTTGTCCTGCAAGCTCCCCGTTTATGTAATGGGCTCAAGTATAGCTCGAATGGGTACGATTGGCCTAACGAGCGTGCCTGTGGGGAGGCGTACATGGAAGACAAGCATCTATATCGAGAGACACAATGGGATGTATCGGCCGAGGAAAGCCGTGCGCACCATGGCCTTGTCGCGATTGGTTTTGCGGTGCTTGCCGTGTTGGTGATTGCCTTTTGTATTTGGACGTTCGGCGGTCGCGGCGGCGCTGCATGGGAGTTCGAGGCTGATGATAGCCTACCGATTATGACGGTGAGGAGTACTGGCGGTAATGCCAATACGCTCGCCGTTCCGGGCGATTATTGGTACCCGCGCGATGAGTTTGTGCAGTTGCAGCTGAGTGGTGGGTCTATTCCAGGTGAAGAAATCGAACGCGTGACGTTTGACGCGGCGCTCAAAACGCTCACGGTGAAGCTCAAAGATCAAGGAGATGTGCCCACGACTATGGATATCGCCCTGACGGAATGGCGTCTGGAGCCTCCGACGGGTGTTGCGGTGTCCGAGGTTGAGCACGTCAAGATTGTCTATCAGGACGGTTCGACAAACGGGATTGCAAAGGCCGATGGCTTGGCGGAGTAACGGAGTGTTTGGAAACGGCGGGCCTATTGTGCCTGCGCGTTCATGAAAACCAGGGTGTTTTTGTCTGAAAGCTCGGGGATGTGACGATAGCCGATGTTGAATGCGGTGAGCCCGCTTACATCCTCGAGCTTGTTTTCTGCCATCCAGCGCACCATGGAGCCGCGCGCCTTTTTGCTGGCGGTCGATCGCTGAACGGGCTTATCGTTGCGGACGTCTTCGCCAAAAAGGCAGGTGATAACCGTTGTATCCTGTGCAGCATGGGGCAGGACGGCTTTGGCGTATTCCACGCTGGCAAGGTTGACGATCGTAGCGTTGGAGCCCGCCGGAGCGATGGCCCGTGCGAGCTTGTCGCCCCAAAACGCATAGAGGTCTCGGGCATCGTCGACGGCAAGCTTCGCGCCCATCTCCAGCCGATATGGTTCAACGGCATGAAAGGGGCGTACGCATCCGTAAAGGCCCGAGAGGATCCACAGATGGTCTTGCAGCCATGCGAGCTGCGCGGAATCCATCACCTCGGGCGCCATGCTCTGGTATTGAATGCCGTGGTAGGACATGACGGCAGGGGAGAGGTGACGGGCGAGTGCGGGATTGCCGAGATCGCCGTTTTTCAGGATGGGCCCAAACTCATGCAGGGTGTTGAGGCAAGGCCCCAGCAGTTTGTCGCTCACGTTCCATAGCGCCTGCAGGCCGCCGCTGCCTTCATTTCGTTCGATATCTAGCAGTGCGCGGTGGAGGCGAGCCGTCTCGTGCGCAAAAGGTGGAATGCCCAGGACTTCAAAAGCATCTTGGGCCGCGCGCATCTGCTTGGCGGGCGAAATGATGACCTGCGGCATGGACTCTCCTTTGCAAAAAAGAAAGTTGCGGTGAAATACGGCCCGTTTTGGCCGTTTATGGGCCAGGTTAGTCTGTATTTCACCGCAACTGATGAAGGGTTGGTTACGCGCGCTCGATGAAGGCCTTGTAGCCGCGATAGGCCTCGTAGATATCGGCCTTGTTGGCGACCTCCCACAGGGCGTGCATGGACAGGACGGCAACGCCAGAGTCGATGACGTTCATGCCGTACTTAGCCATGATGTATGCGATGGTGCCGCCGCCGCCCGCGTTGACGCGACCGAGCTCGCAGGTCTGGAAGTCCACGCCGGCCTCGTCCATGATGTCGCGGATGAGGGCCACATACTCGGCGTCGGCGTCGTTAGAGCCGCCCTTGCCGCGGCTGCCCGTGTACTTGTTAAAGCACAGGCCGCGACCCATAAAGGCTGCGTTCTTGGTTTCGAACTTGCCGGCGTAGCCCGGGTCGAAGCCGGCGGACACGTCGGAGGAGAGCATGCGGCTGCGGGCGAGCGCGCGGCGCAGGGCCAGCGGGCTATCCTCGCCGGCGAGCGTCATGATCTCGGCGACGGTGTTCTCGAAGAAGCGGCTCGTCATGCCGGTGGCACCCACGGAACCGATCTCCTCCTTGTCGACGATGAGTGTGATGCTCGTGCGCTCCACGTTGGCGACGTTGATCTGGGCGAGCATGGACGGATAGGCGCAGACACGGTCGTCGTGGCCATAGCCCAGAATCATGGAGCGGTCGAGGCCCATGTCACGGGCGGGGCCGGAGGGCACGACCTCGATCTCGGCGGAGAGGAAGTCCTCCTCCTCGACGTCGTACTGCTCCTTGAGGATATCCAGGAACATCTGCTTGACGGGCTCCTTGGGAGCGTCCTTGTCGTCCTCGTCAAACTTGACGGGGCGGCCGCCCACGATCACGTCGAGGATCTCGGCGTCGACGGCGTCCTTGGCGGGCTTGGCCATCTGCTCACTCGAGAGGTGGATCAGCAGGTCGGAGATGGTAAAGACCGGGTCGTCGGCCTTGTCGCCGATGTTGATGTCGACGGTGGTGCCGTCCTTTTTGCAGATGACGCCCACGAGTGCGAGCGGGGAAGCGACCCAGTGGTAGCTCTTGACGCCGCCATAGTAGTGCGTGTCGAGATAAGCCATGTCGCCGGCCTCGAAGGCGGGGTTCTGCTTGAGGTCCAGGCGCGGCGAGTCCACGTGGGCGCCCAGGATGTTAAAGCCCTGCTCGAGCGGGGCGGTGCCCAGGTTGACGAGCATGAGGTCCTTGCCGTGGTTGGCGGCGTACACCTTGTCGCCGGCCTTGAGCGCGCGGCCCTCGGCGATCACGGTCTCCAGATTGACGTAGCCCGCCTCCTCGGCCATCTTGATACCGGCCTTGACGCACAGGCGCTCGGTCTTGTTCTCACTCAAAAACTGCTTATAGCCGCGGCAAAGCTCCTCGAGCTCCTCGATCTGCTGTGGCGTGTACTTTTTCCATGCGCTGGGACGCTCCATGACGCAGGCTCCTTTCGGATCGATCGTGCTGGTTGATGTACCGTGAGCCATCGTATCACGCGCGGGCCCGCGGCGGCAGGGAAGCCTGATGTGCGGTGGCCGCGGGGCGGGGAGCGTGTAAACTGGTGTGAGCAAACCGTGCCCAGCCCAAAGCGAGGTATTCAATATGTCTGAAAAGCGCCGTACCTTTGCCGTCATCGACGGCAACTCGCTCATGCATCGCGCCTTCCACGCCGTGCCGCCGACCATGAACGCGCCGGACGGTCGCCCCACCAACGCGATCTTTGGTTTTCTGAACATGTTCCTCAAGATGATCGATGCCTTTAATCCCGACGGCGTTGTCGTGGCGTTTGACAAGGGCAAGCCGCGCGTGCGTATGGAGATGCTGCCGCAGTACAAGGCGCAGCGCCCGCCCATGGATCCCGACCTGCACGCGCAGTTCCCCATGATCAAGGAGCTGCTCGCCGCGCTCAACGTGCCGATTCTGCAGTCCGAGGGCTGGGAAGGCGACGATATCCTGGGAACCATGGCGCGCTTGGGTGAGGAGGCCGGCTGCGACATGCTGCTGGTGACCGGTGATCGCGATATGTATCAGCTCGTGACCGAGCACGTTAACGTGGTCTCGACCCGCAAGGGCCTGTCCGACGTGGCGATCATGACGCCCGAGAGCGTGGACGATCTGTATCACGGCATCACGCCGGCGCTCGTGCCCGACTTTTATGGTCTGAAGGGCGACACGTCCGACAACATCCCCGGCGTGCCGGGCATCGGCCCCAAAAAGGCGAGCGCGCTCATTGCGCAGTACGGTAGCCTGGATGAGGTCATCGCACACGCCGACGAGGTCAAGGGCAAGATGGGAGAAAACCTGCGCGCACACATCGACGACGCGCTGCTGAGCCGTAAGGTGGCGACCATCCGCACCGATGCACCCGTTGAGCTCGATTTTGAGGCGACGTCCTTCCCGGCGTTTTCCGCCGATGAGGTTTCCGCGGCGCTGGGCACGCTTGGTATCACCGCCATGCAGAACCGTTTCTTGGCGCTGATCGGCGGCGAGGGCGGGGCAGCTGCCAGCACGTTTGAGATTCCCGCCGTTTTGCGCGCAGCCGCCGGCGATGCTGGCGCGCTTGGTGCCGTTGCGGCTGAGGTCTCCCGCGTGATTGATGCCGGCGAGTGGGTCGCCGCCGTGGTGGACGATGACAAGGAAGAGGGCGCGCTCTTTGGGCTGACGCGCACGTTGTGGTTGGCGACGTCCAAGGGCCTGTTTGCGCTCGAGGAGGGCGACAGCGGTGCGGCGGCTGAGGTTGAGGGCTTCAACTTCGCCCACGGCGTGATTGCCGGCGTGCTCGCGCGTCTGTTTATGGAAGGCCGTGCGGCGAGCCCGGATATGAAGGCGCTTCTGCATGAGCTTTCGCCCATCGATTCTTCTGAGCTCGAGCTCATGGATCCGCTGGCAGTCGATTCCACGCGCATCTTCGATACCGTTGTTGCCGCCTACCTGTTGGATTCCGACCGCTCCGAGTTTGACGAGGTGTATCTGGCCGATACGTATCTGCAGATGGCGCTGCCTGCGGCGCGCGGCGCAGAGGGTGCTGGCGAGGACGCTCCTGCGCCCGCCGCTCGCACGGCGGCCTTGACGCTGGCGCTGGTTGCACCGCTGCGTGACCGCATGGCCCGCGAGAACGCCGCCAACGTGTTCGATGGGATCGAGATGCCGCTCGTGCCGGTGCTTGCCAAGATGGAGCGCGCGGGCATGCTCGTGGACCCCGACCGCCTGCACAGTCTGTCCGAGGGCCTGGCGACCCAGATTGCCGAGGTCGAGCGCAGCATTCGCGACCTGGCCGGCGACGAGACCTTTAACATCGGCAGCCCCATGCAACTCTCGCACGTGCTGTTTGATGTTATGGGACTTCCGACCAAGGGCCTCAAAAAGACCAAGCGCGGCTACTATTCGACCAACGCCAAGGTGCTGAGCGACCTTGCCCGCGACCACGAGATCGTGCGCCTGATTTTGGACTGGCGTGAGAAGTCCAAGATTAAGTCGACCTATCTGGACACGCTGGGCCCGCTGCGCCGTGGTGACGGGCGTGTGCACACCACGTACAACCAGACCATCACCGCGACGGGGCGTTTGTCTTCGAGCGACCCCAATCTGCAAAACATTCCGACGCGCTCGGAGCTGGGGCGTACCGTCAAGACGGCGTTCTCGGCGGGCGAGGGCAGCGTCTTTTTGGCGGTGGACTACTCGCAGATCGAGCTGCGCCTGCTCGCGCATCTTTCGGGTGACGAGCACCTGGTGCGCGCCTTCAACGAGGGCGAGGACTTCCATGCCGAGACGGCCGCGCGCGTATTTGGCGTGCCGGTGTCCGAGGTGACACCCGACCTGCGTAGCCGCGCCAAGGCCGTGAACTTTGGCATCGTGTACGGCCAGCAGGCCTATGGACTGTCGCAGTCGCTGCACATCTCGATGGCCGAGGCGCGCGACATGATTGATCGCTACTACGAGGCCTACCCGGGCGTGCGCACGTTCCTCGACAATGTGGTGGCGCGAGCCAAGCAGACGGGCTATGCCGAGACCATGTATGGCCGCAGACGCCATATTCCCGAGCTCAAGGCCAAAAACCCACAGCTCCGCGGCTTTGGTGAGCGCACGGCCATGAACCACCCCATGCAGGGCACCGCCGCCGACATCATCAAGATCGCCATGGCCCGCGTAAGCCGCCGCCTGGAAGAAGAGGGTTTTGCCGCCCACATGATCTTGCAGGTACACGACGAACTGGATTTTGAGTGCCCCGTCAACGAAGTCGAGCGCCTAACCACCATGGTCCGCGACGTCATGGAACACGTAGTAGACCTCCGCGTACCGTTGATCGCCGAAGCCAGCACCGGCATAACCTGGGCCGACGCGAAATAGGGAAGCACTCCGTAAGGCAAGCTCGCCCAAGACGCAAGCCCCCACATACTTAAGATTTGGGACAAACACTACTGATTAATTTGTCCCACAGTAACCAAAACAGAGGGGAGCCCCTTCCAACAAGGGGCTCCCCTCTGCTCAAATCATTTCAGCTAAGTATCTAGACACTCAAGACGCCATCTTGGCGGCAGGAAAGTAAACCTAGGACCTGGCCGGGCGGCGCGGATTAGTTTTTCGTAGATTCCGCACGAGCCGGAAAGCACTTAATGTGCTTTCCGAGCGAGCCCAGGACCTGACCGAACGAAAAACTAATCCGCGCCGCCCGGCCAGGTCCGACGTGCCACGTTACCGAGCCGCCAAGATAGCGTCGATGAGCGTCAGTACGCCCCCGTCGTTGTTGCTCGGAATACGCCACTTGGCATGCGCGTTCATGTGCTCCTCGGCATTGTCCACGATAAAGCTGTGTCCGACGCGCTCCAGCATGGGGATGTCGTTGTACGTATCGCCCACGGCGGCGGCATCGGCGATATCAATGCCCAACTGCTCGCACAGATGCGCGACGCCGGCGCCCTTGTCGACACCCAGGTTCATAAAGTCGATCCACTCGCGGCCGGCATTGGTGACATAGAGCTGATCCGAGAACGCGGGGTTATAGGTCGCGCGGAACGCGGGCTCGGCATCGTAGGCAGGGAAAAAGATCGAGATCTTATTGGACTCGATATCAATGCCCTCAAAGGTGTCGACGTAGTTGATCGTGTTGTAGTAGACGCTGATCTCGTCGTGGTATTGATGGTCGCGGGCGAGCACATAGAACTCGTCGTAGCAGCACAGGACGGGAACGGCGCGCGGGTCCTCCGAGGCACGAGCGAGCACCTGCTGATACAGCGCCACATCGATGTTGCTCTTATAGATATAGCTGCCGCGATAGATGACGCAGGCTCCGTTGTCGGGACAAAAAGCAAGGCGGTTCTTGATGCCCTCGAACATCTCCTCGAGCTTGGGAGCGGGACGTCCGCTGGCGGGGCAGAATACGATGCCGGCGTCGGCGAGCTTGTCCAGACGCTCATCAAGACCCTGCGGCAACACGCGCTCGTCGGTGAGCAGCGTCTTGTCCATGTCGACGGCGATGAGTTTAATGTTGCCGATGTTGGCGTCTGATTCATAAGTCTGCATAAATGCGCCTTTCCGTTTCCAGATTGTTTCGGGCGTAATGACCCTCTGCTATGTAATCGAGCGTATTTTCGCAGGAATGGTGCGTACTTGCACTGCAATTCACAAACTAATGAAAAAACTTTTCAGAAATTTGAATTTGTCGCTTGTACAGCAGGCACTTTAGCGTAATATAGCGACCATCGAAAACGGAGACGGCAAAAGCACCGCTTACCGAGGAAAAGGTACCGTTTGCGATATTAGAATTGCGCCCGGCGATAGGTGAAAGGAGAGGCAGATGCAGTTCGTAAAGATCATCACTACTGCAGACAATGCCATCCGACGCCAGCGCGCAATTTCCCGACGACGATAACAATCGTCTCTGTCCGTATGGGGCGAATTGCCTCAACAGAGTCATTTTGAGGTCGTTGGGTTTTAGCACGACATTGCTGCATGTTTCTAGGGCATGTTGTGCTGCTTTTTGCTATTTAACCTGATATTGCACGGTTTTTGACCTCGAAATGACTTGCAACTGACCGATGTTCTAACTAGCTACCAAGGGCGAAAGGAAACAGCCATGAGCAAGGAAAAAGTCGTTCTCGCATATTCCGGTGGTCTTGATACATCCGTATGTGTCAAGTGGCTCCAGGACGAGAAGAATCTCGATGTTGTTTGTGTCTGCGGCAACGTGGGCCAGGAGGAGACCGGTCTGGACGCCAAGAAGCAGAAGGCCCTCGACCTGGGCGTTCTGGATTGCCAGGTGCTCGATCTGCGCGACGAGTTCTCCGATGAGTTCCTGACTAAGGCTATCGCCGCAAACTCTATGTACGAGAACAAGTATCCGCTGCTCTCCGCCCTGTCCCGCCCGTTGCTCGCCAAGAAGCTTGTCGAGGTCGCTCACGAGTTTGGCGCGACCTACGTCGCTCACGGCTGCACCGGCAAGGGTAACGACCAGGTTCGTTTTGAGGCTGCCGTCAAGGCCCTCGACCCCGAGCTCAAGGTTATCGCCCCGGTTCGCGAGTGGGACCTGAAGTGCCGTCCCGACGAGGTCGCCTACGCACATGCCCACAACGTGCCGGTTCCCGAGGGTGCCAACGACAACCCCTACTCCATCGACGACAACCTGTGGGGTCGCGCCATTGAGTGCGGTCACCTGGAGGATCCCTGGAACGAGCCGCTCGATGACGCCTGGGTTATGACCAAGAACCCCGAGGACGCGCCCGACACCCCGACGTATACCGAGATTGAGTTTGAGGCCGGCAAGCCCGTCGCCGTCGACGGCAAGAAGATGAAGCTCTCCGAGATCGTCATCGCCCTCAACAAGATCTCTGGTGACAACGGCTTTGGCCGTCTCGACCTGGTCGAGGATCGTCTGGTGGGCCTCAAGAGCCGTGAGTGCTATGAGGTTCCCGGCGCCCTGACGCTCATCACCGCCCACAAGGCACTTGAGGACATTTGCGTCGAGGGCGACCTGCTCAAGACCAAGATCAAGCTCGAGCAGGATTGGGCCACCGCCGTGTACAACGGCCAGTGGTACAGCCCGCTCAAGAACGCGCTCGATGCCTTTATGGCCGATACCCAGAAGTTCGTGACCGGTACCGTCCGTCTGAAGTTCTTTAAGGGCAACTGCCATGTCGTCGGTCGCAAGAGCCCGTTTAGCCTGTATGACTACGGTCTGGCTACCTACGACCGCGACACTACGTTTGACGAGAAGGCCAGCGCCGGCTTTATCGAGATCGATACGCTGTCGCTCAAGACGTGGGCAAAGGTCCAGGGTCCCAGCTCCGCTGCCGCCCAGGCCTAACGCCTCCTTTCCTTGGTATCCGCGCGGCCCATCCGCGTGATACAAAACGGGCGCACGGGATCTCTACCTTTCGTTATGCTTGCTGACACTTCTTAACATCGGTGGCCCCTACGTTCCGCCCGCATATATGACGCCGCGCCTGCGGCTGAGTCCGAGCCCCGCCGGGGTTGTCCGGCGGGGCTCCTTCTATCAATTTGGCGGCTCTGTGCCTATATATATGAGGAGTATCCATTATGTTCAACGCTATCGCGCATGCCTTACTTGCCCTCGCGCCCGAGTTCGATGCTGCAAAGGTCGAGGACGTTCCTGTGAGCCTGAAGGCCTGGATCGATGGTTCGCAAGGCAACATCCGGAGGGAGACGTTGGGCGCCAAGTGCCTGGTGCGTCACTTCTTTGCAAATTAGCAACATGGTCCCGCGCACGGTGGGGATTGTGTAAAACTAGCGGTTGAAAAATCGCTTTAGCGACATGGCGCATTGCTTTGGGCGCTTGTTTTGGTATTTGGAGAAAGGGGACGGTTCCATGGCTCTTTGGGGCGGTCGTTTTGAGGCGGGAGTGGCCGAGGTCACGCAGGAGTTTGGCGCGTCGCTGCCGGTCGACAAACATCTCTATAAGCAGGATATCGCCGGTTCTAAGGCGCATGCCAAGATGCTGGCGGCCCAGGGCATCATCAGTGCCGAGGATGAGCAGGCGATTGCCGAGGGCCTGACCGGAATCGAACAGGATATCGATGCCGGCAACTTCACCTTCGATATCAACGACGAGGACATCCATATGTCCATCGAGAGCGAGCTGACGCGTCGCATCGGCGAGGCCGGCAAGCGCTTGCATACCGGACGTTCGCGCAACGACCAGGTGGCGACCGATTCGCGCCTGGGCGTCAAGGCGTTGGCCAAGGAGCTCATGGAGGCCAACCTGCAGTTGCGCCACGTGCTGGTGGATGCGGCCAAGAAGTACGACAAGGTGATTCTGCCGGGTTACACGCACATGCAGCATGCTCAGCCCGTGCTGCTGTCACATCATCTGCTGGCGTATTCCTGGATGTTCGCGCGCGACTTTACACGTCTGAAGGCCGCCTTTGATGCCGCCGACAACTGCCCGCTGGGTGCTGCCGCGCTTGCCGGTACGAGCTATCCGCTCGATCGCCAGATGACGGCTGCCGAACTTGGCTTTGCGGGCGTGATTCCCAACTCGCTCGATGCGGTTTCCGACCGTGATTTCCTGCTCGATCTGCATTACGCCGGATCCGTCATGGCGATGCACCTGTCGCGTCTTTCCGAGGAGATCGTGCTGTGGTCGAGCTCCGAATTTGGCTTTATCACGCTTTCAGACTCCTACTCCACCGGCTCGTCTATCATGCCGCAGAAGAAGAATCCCGACTTTGCCGAGCTTATCCGCGGTAAGAGCGGTCGCGTGTACGGCAACCTGGTGCAGCTGCTGGTAACCATGAAGGGCCTGCCGCTCGCTTATAACAAGGACTTGCAGGAGGACAAGGAGGGCGCGCTCGATACCGCTCACACGCTCATGCAGTGCCTGTCCGTTATGGCCGGAATGATTTCGACCTGGACCGTCAACGAGGATGCCATGGCGCGCGAGTGCGGCGTGGGGCATCTTGCCGCCACCGATGTTGCCGATTACCTGGCTAAGCGTGGTCTGCCGTTCCGTGAGGCACATGCCGTGGTGGGCCATCTGGTCCTGATGTGTGAGAAGCACGGCTGCAATCTTGAGGACCTGCCGTTTGAGGTGTTCCAGGAGGCAAGCCCGCTCTTTGAGCGCGACATTACCGAGGCGCTCGACATCCCGTCGATTGTCGCCGCACGCACGACCGAGGGCGGTACCGCCCCTGCCGCCGTTGCCGTGCAGCTGCAGCGTGCCGAGGCGCAGCTCGTGGCCGACGAAGGCGTGTTTGGATCGCTAACCAAGGTTGTCGAGATGGGTCACGGGGCAAAGTAAAGGTTTGGCTGAAGACGTATTGTCCATTTATTGATAAATCGTTTTAGCTTTACGGGCGTCTGCTGATGCGGGCGCCCCTATTTTGCTGCTATGGGGGAGGGGCTTGTCGAGAACTTCTGTAGGACCTTTGGGCAGGTTGTGAAGGGGGTACGTTCGCGGGTGGCAACCGACCGCCCGCTCTGTTCCATGTGGTTGATGAGCGGTCGGATGGTACTCTAATCGGGCTTCGAAACAGAAGTGACACATATGGAGCGCTTTAATAAATTGCAGCGTTTCAATAAACAGCTTTTTGTTTAACTGCAGCTAAAACTCTGTTACGATGCAGTCCAGGCGGGTGCCGGAATGGGACTTGGGCACGCGCGAACCTACTTGAAAGGCTACCTTATGGCTATCGAGAAGACCTTCATCATGATTAAGCCCGACGCCGTGCGCGATCGCAAGATCGGCGAGATCGTTGCTCGTATTGAGCGTAGCGGCCTTGTCATCGAGCGCATGGAGATGACCACGCTCGAGCGCGCTACCGTCGAGGAGCACTACGCCCATCTGGCCGACAAGCCCTTCTTTGGCGGTCTCTGCGACTTTATGACGAGCGGTCCGGTCGTCAAGATGGTCGTTTCCGGTCTCTCCGCTGTCTCCAAGATGCGCACCCTTATGGGCACTACCAACCCGCTTGATGCTGCTCCTGGCACCATCCGCGGCGACTTCGCCGTCGATGTCAACGCCAACGTGATTCACGGCTCCGACTGCCTGGAGAACGCCGAGATCGAGATCAAGCGCTTCTTTGGCTAAACCAGCTTTGACTCCTTAAAGCTGTTAGCGTGTGGCTTGGGCGCCGCGGAACTCCATCCGCGGCGCCCTTTTATATTCCAGTAGATTTTTGGGACATGCCTAGAAATCCACTAAAGAGCCCCCGCCTGGAATGTGCGTGCATTCCAGGCGGGGGCTGTCGCTAGCGTATGGCGTTGTAAGTCTTTAGGCCTCGTCGACGACCTTGAGACCGCGGGTCTGGTCGATCTCGTTGAGGAGGTTAACGCGACGCTCGTGACGGCCGCCCTCAAACTCGGCGTCGAGCCACTCGTCGACGATCATCTTGGCGAGCTCGGAGCCAACGACGCGGGCGCCAAAGGCGAGCACGTTGGTGTTGTTGTGCATGCGCGAGAGCTTGGCGCTGAAGGGCTCGGAGCACACGACGGCGCGTACGCCCTCGACCTTGTTGGCAGCCAGGCTGATCCCGACGCCGGTGCCGCAGATCAGGATACCCAGGTCAACGTCGCCGTTGGCAACGGCCTTGCCCACTTTGTAACCGGCGATGGGGTAGTCGAAGCTCTCGGAGGTGTCGGTGCCAAAGTTCACGACCTCGCAGCCGCGTTCCTTCAGGTGCTCGGAAATGATGTTCTTGAGCTCGACGGCGGCGTGGTCGTTACCGATACCGATCTTCATGGATGGTTCCTCTCTGGTCTGTGCGGCGCAAATGCTAAAGGTGTTTACCGCGTTCGACTGCATGATAGCGCGACTTTTGCGTAAACGCTCGGGCGTTTTTTGGTCAAACGCTTTAGCAGGCAACAAGACCGGCCTCTCATGAATAATGCCGCCAATTTGTGCTTGAGCGCCGTCCGCCGGAACCGTGGTTGCGGTTTTTGATGCATTGTTATCAAATAAAGGAGCCAACTTTTTTGAGAGTCCAGCCCGTTATGCAAGCAGGAGATACCTATGCCTACCGATTCCATCCGTGATGCCGCGTTTTGCGATGTTTTGAACCGCGAGCTTGTCTGTGCACTCGGCTGCACCGAGCCCATTGCCGTTGCCTATGCAGCGGCGCTGGCGAGCCAGACGCTCGGTTGCGAACCCGATCATATGGACGTTGCCTGCTCGGGCAACATCATCAAGAACGTTAAGAGCGTGACCGTGCCCAACTCGGGCGGTATGCACGGTATTGAAGCGGCAGCCGTGCTGGGTGCCGTGGGCGGTGACGCCAAGAGCGCGCTCGAGGTGCTCGAGAGCGTTAACGACGAAGATCGTGCTCGCGTGGCCGAGCTCCTCGCCGATGCCGGTTACTGCGGTGTATCGCTTGTCGAGGGTGTGCCCAACCTCTACATCAAGGTGACTGCCACGGCCGGGGGCCATACCGCGGTCGTCGAGATTACCGACCACCACACCAATGTCACGTGCCATACGCTCGACGGTATTCCGGTGTGCGGCAAGTCGGCGGGGGAGTGTGCCGCCTGCGCCGAGCGCGTGGTGGCCGAGCGGGCAGCAGATAACGCCGATACGCCCATGTCCATTGATTCCATCATCGACTTTATCGAGGACGGTGACATTGAGGGCGCCCGCGCTGCCGTTGAGCGTCAGATTGAGCTGAATGGCGCAATCAGTGCCGAGGGCCTTGCGCACGCTTGGGGCGCCGAGGTGGGTCGTACGCTGCTGGGTGCTCGTGCCGATGACGTCGCCTGCCGTGCCCGTGCCCGTGCGGCCGCCGGGTCCGACGCCCGCATGAACGGCTGCGCGCTGCCGGTCGCCATTGTGTGCGGCTCGGGCAATCAGGGCATTACCTGCGCACTGCCCGTCATGGAGTATGCCGAGTACCTGCGCTGCGACCACGAGCGCCTGGTGCGCGCCGTGATGCTGTCCGATCTTATCGCCGTGCATATCAAGAGCTATATTGGTGCGCTCTCGGCGTTTTGCGGTGCTATTTGCGCTGCGTGCGGTGCCGGTGCTGCGATTACCTGGCTGTGCGGTGGCACGCGCGAGCAGATTGGCGCGACGGTTTCGAACACGCTCGGTAACGTTGGCGGCATCGTGTGCGATGGCGCCAAGGCGAGCTGTGCCGCCAAGATTTCGGCTGCCGTCGATGCGGCGATCCTGGGCCATGATATGGCCATGCAGGGTCGCGGCTTCCGCGCCGGCGAGGGCCTGATCCAAGATACCGTTGAGCAGACAATCGCCAGTATGGGCTACGTAGGCCGCGTGGGCATGAAGGACACCGACGTCGAGATCCTCAACATCATGATCGGCAAGACTCGAGTCTGTTAGGACAATTCTTCCGCTACTTGGTGTTCGTAGAAGGCTTCTACTACGGCGTTAAAGTCGCGGGCGAAGCCTTCCATGGTTCCGCGCCAGGTGACTCGGTTGGGCTTGCCCTGGCCTACATAGGCAGTCTGAATGCCGCAGGCGGGGCTAGGGAAGTCGCGTTTGGGATCGTTGCCCACCATAAGGACCTCGTGCGGTTCGAGCCCCATCACCTGAAGCTGCTCTAGATAGTAGGTGGCATCAGGCTTGCAGCGGGTGGCGTTTCCCATGTGCGTGACGAGCTCAAAGGGGGCGTCGGCCAGGTCGCCCCAACCCATGCGGCACTCGATGGCCCCCTGCGGAAAGCTGGGGTTGGTAAAGAGCGCGCAGCGCAGCCCTGCGTCCTGTACGGCCTGGAGCGCGGCGTGTGCGCCCGGCATGGCATGGGCGTTGATGAGTTCGTCATTCTTGTACGGAAGAACTTCGCGGTCGTAGTAGGTAAACGCCTCGTAGATAAGTGGGTCCGAGAGGCAAATCCCGCATCGGCGCTCGACCTCTTCTTGGTAAAACTCAAGATTGGTGCGGTTGTCCGTGCCGCTGCGGCGATTGGCGTTGAGGTCGACCAGGATGGTGCCGAGACGTGCCATCGTGCCACCGCGGCTGCGGCGCCCGATATCCGCGAGCATCGAAGAGACATCCTTAAAATAGCGAAGGATGAACGCGTTGAGGTTGATGCTAAGAAGCGTTTCGTCCATATCGAAAACGACTGCTTTGAGCACGCGGGCACCTTTCTCGAAAAATCGATCTAGAATCGTTGGCTCCGGATACTTTACCCCAAAGCCGAATGCCTGGCTGGTTATCGTCAAGTTGCGGAGACGTGTGTTCATAAGATTACGAAAAAGTCTCCACACGAGTAAAAAATCGCAGTTCACGCTTGAAATCGAACTCATTTCCCCGTAACCTATACGAACGTGATTGCATAAGCGTCACATTAGTATCTGTCGGCTCCCGAGTGTTCCTAAACGTTGTGTGCTTGTCGCACCCTTCTGTAGGTCCTAGCAATCGGGGCCCCGTAGTTCGAAAGGGGTCCACCTTTGAGTGAGATTCAGAACTCGTCCATTTTCTCTCTTGACGATGTCAACGAGGAGGAGATGAACAACCTCATCGACGGTACGATTACCGACTTTGATGAGGGCGATCTCGTTAACGGCACTGTCGTTAAGATCGAGCATGACGAGGTGCTCGTTGACATCGGATTCAAGTCCGAGGGCGTTATCCCGGTCCGCGAGCTGTCCATCCGCAAGGACGCTAACCCTGCAGACATCGTTGCACTCGGTGATCCCATCGAGGCTCTGGTTCTCCAGAAGGAGGACAAGGACGGTCGTCTGGTCCTGTCCAAGAAGCGTGCCGAGTACGAGCGTGCTTGGAACCGCATCGAGGAGAAGTTCAACTCCGGCGAGAACGTCGAGGGCGAGGTTATCGAGGTTGTCAAGGGCGGCCTGATCCTCGACATCGGCCTGCGTGGCTTCCTGCCCGCTTCCCTCGTCGACCTCCGTCGCGTCAAGGACCTCACCTCCTACATGGGCACCCGCATCGAGGCCCGCGTCATCGAGATGGACCGCAACCGCAACAACGTTGTCCTCTCCCGTCGCGTCGTGCTCGAGGAGTCCCGTAAGGCCGAGCGCTCCGAGATCCTGTCCAAGCTCAAGTCTGGCATGCGTCTCCAGGGCACCGTTTCCTCCATCGTCGACTTCGGCGCCTTCGTCGACCTCGGCGGCATCGACGGCCTCATCCACATCTCCGAGCTCTCCTGGAACCACGTCAACCATCCTTCCGAGGTTGTCAAGGTCGGCCAGGAGGTCGAGGTCGAGGTTCTCGACGTCGATCTCAACCGCGAGCGTATCTCCCTGGGTCTCAAGCAGACCACCGAGGATCCGTGGCGCGCACTGGTCAAGAAGTACCCCGTCGGCGCTATCGTCGAGGGCACGGTGACCAAGCTTGTCCCGTTCGGCGCTTTCGTCGACCTGGGCGAGGGCATCGAGGGTCTGGTGCACATCTCCGAGATGGCCAACAAGCACGTCGATCAGCCTTCTCAGGTCACCCACGTGGGCGACAAGGTTCAGGTCAAGGTCATGGAGATCGACCTCGACCGTCGTCGTATCTCCCTGTCCATGAAGTCTGCTGCTGAGACTCTGGGCGTCGAGATCGAGGTTACCCCGCTGCCTTCCGAGAAGAAGGACGAGGAGACCGACGCCGAGTAAATCGGTTTGACGATCACTTGTTTTAAGGGATCCGTCCGTAATGGACGGGTCCCTTTTTGCATTTGGCACCGAGATGCGCAATGCTGCCGGGCTGTCCACAGGCTATTGGATTGTCGGTGCATGAAAAAAGCCGACATCCCGCCTCGGGGAGGAGGCGGGAACACACCGAGTAGACGGAGGGGTGCGGAGCGCGGTCGCGTCTCGACTGACGACGTTGCCCATCGACAGGACCATTGTAGCGCATGGCGGTTCTTGGTTTATGGTTGATTTCCGATCTCAGCCGAACACATTGAGCAAATA
>NZ_QSBV01000017.1 GCF_003465825.1 Collinsella sp. AF02-46-1 | reverse complement strand
AGGCCACATTAAGTGGCCTTCTTTGCGTGCGGAACTCGCGACAAACCAAAACCATCTCGCCGGCCCAGCGACCATGGGATCCCAAGGTTTTCAAAAAAGCGGTCGGCGCGCAGCGCGCCGACCGCCGATATAAGGGGTCTGATGATTTTCACCAGCTAGGGCCTCTTACTCGTCGAGGAGATCCTCTGGCATGTCGTTGCCGTCGCCTAGGTCGACTGGGGCCTCTTCGGTATCGGCTGCGGCCTCGACACCTTCGCCTTCGGGTTTTTCCTTGGCTGCTGTCATGCGGGCTACGGCGCAGATGCGGTCGTTGTCGTCGACGGTCATCATCTTGACGCCCTGGGTAGCGCGGCCAGTCTGGCTGATCTCGTCGGTCTTGACGCGAATGACCGTCGCGCCCTCCGTCACGATGAACAGCTCGTGCTGCGGGCCCACCGTCTTCATGGCCGCGAGGTTGCCCTTACGCTCGGTCATTTGGATGGTGTAGACGCCCTGGCCGCCGCGATTCTGCTCCGGGTAGTCCGCGACCGGCGTGCGCTTGCCGTAGCCGCGCTCGGTGATGACGAACAGATCGCCGTTGCCGTTAGTGACTTCCATGCCCAGAACGCTCACGCCGTCCTTCATACCGATACCGCGAACGCCGCTGGTATCGCGGCCGGTGGCGCGCACCTGTTCCTCGGAGAACATGATCGCCTTGCCCGCGGTGGTGGCCAGGATAATCTTGTCGCCCTCGCGCACGCGGCGCACGTTCAGCAGCGCGTCGTCGTCACGCAGGTTGATAGCGATCAGGCCGTCGCGACGGCTGCGGTCATACGCGCTCATCACGGTCTTCTTGACCATGCCGCTCTTGGTGGCAAACATCAGATACTCGTCGGCAGGGAACTCGCGGCAGCTGATGACGCTCGCGATCTTCTCGCCCTCCTCGAAGGGCAGCAGGTTGACGATCGCGGTACCGCGTGCCTGGCGCGTACCCACCGGCAGCTCGTGCACCTTCAGGCGATAGACCTTGCCCTTGCTCGAGAAGAACAGCACGTACTCGTGCGTGGACGCGATGAACATCTCGTCGATGACGTCGTCCTCTTTGAGGTTGACGCCCGAGACGCCCTTGCCGCCGCGCTTCTGGGCGCGGTAGGCGGCCACCGGGATGCGCTTGACATAGCCGGTGTGGGTGATGGTCACGACCATGTCCTCGTCGGCAATGAGGTCCTCGACGTCCAGGTCCTTCTCGACATGGCTGATCTCGGTGCGGCGCTTATCGCCGAACTTCTTGGAGATCTCGCGCATCTCTTCCTTAATGACGCCCAGGATCTTCCCCTCGTGCGCCAGCAGGTCCTCGTAGTAGGCGATGGCGCGGCGCAGGCCGTCCAGCTCTTCCTGAATCTTGTCGCGCTCCAGGCCGGTCAGGCGGCGCAGCTTCATCTCGAGGATGGCCGTGGTCTGCTCGGGCGTAAAGCCAAAGCGCTCGATCAGGCGGCTGCTGGCCTCGGAGTCGGTCTGCGAGGAACGGATGATGCTGATGACCTCGTCAATATGGTCGAGAGCCATCAGGTAGCCCTCAAGGATATGCGCGCGGGCCCGGGCCTTCTTAAGGTCGAAGCGGGTGCGGCGGGTGACGACGTCGACCTGGTGGTCGATGTAGTGCTGCAGCATCTCGCGCAGGCTCAGGCATTTGGGAACGCCGTTGACAAGCGCCAGGTTGTTGGCGCCAAAGGTCGTCTGCAGCGAGGTGTACTTGTACAGGTTGTTGAGCACGACCTGCGGGATGACGCCCTTCTTGAGTTCGATGACCAGACGGATACCCTTCTGGTTGGACTCATCGCGCATATCCGAGATGCCCTCGATGCGCTTGTCGTTGACGAGCTGGGCGATCTTCTCCTGCAGGGTGCCCTTGTTGACCATGTAGGGAATCTCGGTAAAGACCAGGCGGCTGCGGCCGGTCTTGGTGGACTCCACGTGAGCCTTGGCGCGCACGGTAATGGAGCCGCGGCCGGTCTCGTAGCTCTGCTTAATACCGGCACTGCCCATGATGATGGCGCCGGTGGGGAAGTCCGGACCGGGCATGATCTGCATGAGCTCGTCGACAGTGGCGTCGGGATTATCGATCAGGTAGCAGGTTGCCTCGATCGCCTCGGTGAGGTTATGCGGGGCGATATTGGTGGCCATGCCGACGGCGATGCCCTGGCTACCGTTGACCAGCAGGTTGGGGAAGCGCGCAGGCAGTGCCACGGGCTCGGCGAGCGATTCGTCGTAGTTGGGCTGCCAGTCGACGGTATCCTTCTGCAGGTCACGCAGCAGTTCCATGGCGGGCTTGGCCAGGCGGCTCTCGGTGTAACGCATGGCTGCCGCGCCGTCGCCGTCGATGTTGCCGAAGTTGCCGTGACCGTCGATGAGCGGCGTGCGCATGGAGAACCACTGCGCCAGGCGGACCATGGCCTCATAGACCGCGGAGTCGCCATGCGGGTGGTACTTACCGATAACTTCGCCGACCGTCCAGGCCGACTTCTTGTGCGGGCGGTTGGGGTAGATGCCGCTCTCGTTCATCGCGTACAGGATGCGGCGGTGCACCGGCTTTAAGCCATCGCGCACGTCCGGCAGGGCGCGCGCCGTGATGACCGACATCGAATACTCGATAAACGACTGCTTCATCTCGCGGCCAAACTCCGAAATCTGGAGCTGGCCGCCGTTGATATCCTCGCCGGCCGAGGCGCCACGATCGACTTCGCCAAAGCTCTCCTCGAGCTCGGCGTCGTCGTCCTCTTCCTCGTCATCATCGGCATCGGGGTTATAGGCGTCAGGATCACCGTCCTCGCCCTGCTCAGCGCGGGCAAGCAGGCGCTTCAGATCGTCGGGCATGCCGGCATCGCCGGCCTCGCCCATACCCTCGTTATTGTTGATATCGTCTGCCACGTTACCTCCTCATGGTTTGCGTGGTCCATTAGTTCCCTGCCACGGAGACGAATTACCGGGAACACCGGATAACCCTCCTAGGTTTTCCAGGTGCCCCAGGTTGCCCTGAAGGATGAGGGCGCGCGCCTTGCGTGCGGCGCCCGAAATCCTGAAGGGCAAGATGGGGTGCCTGGGAAACCTAGGCGTCTAAGAAGCGCGCATCGTGCGCGTGTTTTTCAATGTACTCGCGGCGATAGCCGACCTCGGAACCCATCAGCTCGCGCACGGCGCGGTCTGCCACCACGGCATCCTCGATCGACACGCGCTGCAGGATGCGGGTCTTGGGATCCATCGTCGTCGAGGCAAGCTGCTTGGGGTCCATCTCGCCCAGGCCCTTGTAGCGCTGGACGGTATAGCCCTTGCGCTTCTTGGTGATCTTGCCGTCCTTGGCCTTGCCGTCCTCGTCGTTGTCGTCGGGGTTCAGGCCCAGACTCTGGATGGTGTCGCGCAGGATCTCGTCTTCGGGCTGGCGGCCGTTGGGATACACGTAGTGGATCTTGTTGCGCACCTTAATGCCAAAGATGGGCGGGCAGGCAACATAGACGTAGCCGGCATCGATCAGCGGACGCATGTACTTGTAGAAGAACGTCAGCAGCAGGATGCGGATATGCGCACCGTCGACGTCTGCATCGGTCATGATGATGATCTTGTGGTAGCGCGCCTTGGTGATATCGAAGTCGCCGCCGTCGCCGGCACTCGTCGTGACGCCGCAGCCGATCGCGGTAATCAGCGACTGGATGGTGTCACTCGAGAACGCGCGATGGTCACCAACGCGTTCGACGTTCAGAATCTTGCCGCGCAGGGGCAGAATCGCCTGGATGTCTCGGCGACGGCCGTCCTTGGCCGAACCGCCTGCCGAGTCGCCCTCTACGATGAAGAGCTCGGTCAGCTCGGCATCGCGCACCGAGCAGTCAGCGAGCTTACCGGGCAGGGACGCCGTCTCGAGCAGGCTCTTGCGGCGGGTCGCCTCGCGCGCCTTGCGGGCGGCGTTGCGCGCCTTGCAGGCCTGTTGCGCCTTCTTGACGATCTCGCGGGCGGGCTTGGGATGCTCCTCCAAGTAATCGGCGAGGCCGTCGGTCACGATCTTGAGCGTGAGCGCGCGCATATAGGAGCTACCGAGCTTGGCCTTGGTCTGCCCCTCAAACTGCGGATCGGGCAGCTTGACCGAAATAACGGCCGAAAGACCCTCGCGCACATCGTCGCCGGTCAGGTTGGCATCTTTTTCCTTGAGCAGGTTCTGCTTGCGTGCGTAATCGTTGATCACGCGGGTGAGCGCGGTGCGGAAGCCCTCAAGGTGCATGCCGCCCTCGGGAGTGTAGATGTCGTTGGCAAACGACATGACGTTCTCGCCGTAGCCGCTATTCCACTGCAGGGAAACCTCGACCTCGCCCATCTTGGCCACGGGAGCGTCCGGGTCCGATTTGCCCTCGATGTAGATGGGCTCCTTAAAGGCCTCGGGGACGTCCTTGCCCTCGTTGAGGAACTTGACGAAGTCGATGATGCCGCCCTCGTAGCAAAACTCCTCCACGTGGGGAGTCGCCTCGCGCTCGTCGGTCAGCACGATCTTGAGGTTCTTATTGAGGAACGCCGTCTCCTGCAGACGGTTGTGCAGCGTATCGAAATCGTAGATGCAGGTCTCGAAGATCTCGTCGTCGGGCCAGAAGGTGACGGTGGTACCCGTCGAATCCGAGGTGCCCACGACCTCCATCTTCTTGACGGTCTTGCCGCGCGAGAACTCCATCTCGTAGGTGTTGCCATCGCGACGAACCTGAACGACCACGCGCTTGGACAGTGCGTTGACGACGGAGATGCCTACGCCGTGCAGGCCGCCCGAGACCTTATAGGCCGAGTTATCGAACTTACCGCCGGCGTGCAAGATCGTCATAACGACCTCGAGCGTCGGGATCTTTTTAACAGGGTGCTCGTCGACGGGGATGCCGCGCCCGTTGTCGACGACCGTGATGGAGTTGTCGGCGTGGACCGTCACCTGGATCTCGGTGCAGAAACCGGCCATGGCCTCGTCGACGGAGTTGTCAACGATCTCCCACACCAGGTGATGCAGACCGCTGGCGCTCGTCGAGCCGATATACATGCCCGGGCGCTTACGAACGGCCTCGAGACCTTCGAGAATCTTAATCTCGCCGCCATCGTAATCGTTTTCGTTTGCCACACGTCCTCCTTCAGTCAAGAAAATGTGTACAGCCTTACTAGTTTATCGTAAAAAAATACCCTCGGGACCGAGGGTATTTGGCTCTACAAGGCCACCAGATGCGATTTAAGGCTCTTTTTTGCTTTGCACGCCCTTGGCCCACTCGGCACTGGCTCTCATGGCATTCTCGAGGGCCTCGCGCAGTTTTTGGTCTTCGATGGGCGCCACCTGGCGCTCGATCTCGGTGCACTCGGCCTCACTTAGGTCGGCGTGCGGGGCCGGCGGGCGCTCGGTCGTCGCCGGGCGCAGGCGCTCCTTGGCGGCGGGCGGCGTGTGACCGGGCGCGGTGGTTTTGAACACCAGGCCGTCCACATGCGCACCGGCGCGCTCCATGCGCGCGCGGATGATCTCGCGCAACAGCGTCATTTCCTGCGTCCACGAGGGCGAGTCGAGATACACCAGCAGCTCATTGGACTCGGGCAGGTAGCGCAGTCCCGTCACATGCCGCCCCTCGCGCGTGCCCGAGCACACCGCGTTCCATGCGCGATAGACCGTGCGCGACTCCTCGGCGGCCTCCATCTGCGCACGGCGCTTAGGCGTTGCAGCCGCCAGGATGCGCTGGCGCTCTGCGTTCAAAAACCCGCTGAAGGCGACTGTCTCGCTCTCGCGCTCGTAATTAGCACGTCTCACCCATGCTCACCACCTTGGCTCGATCAAGCAGGTCATCGGTAAAGTACCCCAGGTTGGTCGTGGTTATGACCGTCTGGATATCATCGCCGATCAGCCGCAGGAAAGCGCCGCGACGCTCGCCGTCGAGCTCGCTCATCACGTCGTCCAAAAGCAGCAGTGGGGCGGTGCCCAGGACATCGCGAGCCACGGCAACCTCGGCCACCTTCCAGGACAGCACCAGCGTGCGCTGCTGTCCTTGGCTGGCAAATGAACGGGCGGAGCGACCCGCCACGGTAAACTCAATCTCGTCGCGATGCGGTCCCACCAACGTCACGCCGCGGCGAATTTCCTCGTCGGCATGCTCGTCAAGGGCGGCCAGCATGCGCTCGTACGCCCAACCCTTCAGCTCTTCGCGATCCTCGACCTGGGGCAAAGCCCCCAGCGTGGACGCATAGGTCACGTTGGCGGCCTCACCTGACGCTACTTGCCCGTAGGCAGTGTGCACATGGCCCGCCAGCCGGTCGAGCAGGGCCAACCGGTGCACGAGCAGGGCCGAGCCCGCGCGGGCAATCGAATCGTTCCACGCGCCGAGCATCTCGCGGCAGCACCAGGTCTCCTTGAGCAAGGCGTTACGCTGGGTCACGCAGCGCCCATAGGTGCTCGCAAGATCGGCATAGCGTGCGCTCAGCTGCATGCCAAAGTCATCGAGGGCGGCGCGGCGCACACTGGCGCCTCGCTTAACCATGTCCAGATGGTCGGGGCAAAACAGCACGCTCGGCAGAATCCCGCGCACACCGGCGGCAGAGCATCTCTTGCCGTTGCGACTAAACGAGCGCTTACCGTCCTCCGCGCTCAATCCCATATCAAGCACGCGGCCGTCGCCCTCGAGCCTCAGCTCGATCTTGCACGAGCCCACGCCGTCATGGACGAGCTCGGCTGCGGTCGGATGCCTAAACGAGGCGCCGCTCGTCAGCAGCTGCAGCGCCTCTATGAGATTGGTCTTTCCCGCCGCGTTGGGTCCCGCAAGTATCGTCACGCCCTCGTCCAGGGCAAGGCGATAGCTATCGAAGCTGCGGTAGTGCGCGACGGAAAGATCGCGGGCGAACATGGTCATGGCGCAGCGCTAGATGCGGACCGGCATGACCAGGTACAGGTAGTTGATCTTGTCGTAGGACTTGAAGATGCCCGCCTGCGAGTAGCTCTTGAGCTCCAGCGTGATCTCCTTCTCCTTGGACAGGGCATTGAGGCAGCCGAAGATGTAGTGGTAGTTGAAGGCGATGGTACCCGACTCGCCCTCAGCCTCGACATCGATCGTCTCCTGCGCAAGGTCCTGGTCATTGGAAATGGAGGACAGGCCCATCTGCCCGTTCTCGACATCGATCTCGAACTTGACGGCGGGGTTGGCGCTCGCGATAACGGCCACGCGCTTGAGGGCGGCGTTAAAGGCGGCGACATCGATCTTGACGCTCGTCACGCACGAATCGGGGATGAGCTGCTTGTAGTTGGGGTACACGCCCTCGATGCGACGCGACACGTAGGTGGTGTTGCCGGCCTCGAAGACGACCTGGGTGTCGGTAGCCCCGATCATGATGGTCGCCTGGCTGGCCATGATGTTCAGCGCGTCGTTAAAGGCGTCAGCCGGAACGTTGAGCTCAAAGGAGCCCTCGAGGGTCGAGGTCTCGACCTGCGTATCGCACACGGCCAAGCGGAAGGAATCGGTCGCCACCAGGCGTACGGTGTTGTTCTCGACCTTCATGTGCACGCCGCCCAGGATGGGGCGAGCCTTGTCGGTCGAGGTGACGCGCCACACGCGGCCGACCATTTCGGACAAGACATCGGTCGGCAGCTCCACGGCACTCTCGATGGCATAGGCCGGAAACTCGGGGAAGTCATTGGCATCGAGCGTGTTCAGCCTAAAAGAGCTCTTCTCGCAACCAATCAGCACCTGGCGCTCGGACAGCTCAAAGGTGACCGGGGCATCGGGGAGGGTCTTGGTGATATTGGAGAGCATCTTACAGGGGATAACCATCTCGCCCTCTTCTTCGACATGCGCCGCGATGCGATGACGGATCGAGATAGTGTAGTTAGAGGTCTGGAATTCCAAGATGCCGTCTTGGGCCTTAACGAGCACGCCCGACAGGATGGGAAGGGTGGATGCCGAAGCGACACCCTTCATAACGACGCCGATGGCTTGTGTAAGCGAGCTCTGGCTGACGGTGAACTTCATCTTTTAATACCTTTCTATAGATATAAATATCTTAATAATAGTAATAGCACTGACGAAACTGTTGATTACTCCCAAAGACGCAGGTCAGACCCAGAAAGAGAATCGACAGCAACCTGTGTGCAACAGGGGTGGTTTTCCACGTTCAAAACTTGCGCAAAACTTTTCATCACCGCGGGTTGGGTTTTAGACACCTTATGCCCGTGGTTTCGACAAGTTTTCAACAGGTGTCTCTATTTCCCTACGAGCGCAGTGTAATTTTATCGCGCAGCGACTTGAGGTCTTCGGTGACGGTGCGGTCTTCCTGGATCATCTTCTGGACCTTTTTGTAACTCGTGCTGACGGTCGAGTGGTTGCGGTTGCCAAATTCGGCGCCCACCGCCGTGGTCGTCATCTCGCACATCTCGATGGCCAGGTAGATAGCGATATGGCGTGCTTTGGCGATATTGGCGTTGCGACGCGGGCCGATGAGCTCCTCGTGCGTCACGCCGTACTGCTCTTCGATGACGGACTGAACCGTCTGGACGTTGATCTTTTTGGCCGATGTGTCAAAGTACTGGCTGGCGATGGCGTCGATATCGTCAAAGGTGAGCTCCCCGCCCTCGCGCTCGCGGTCGCCCGCCTCGCCGGCGCAGCGCTCGCAAAAGCTCTCGAGTTCGCGGATGTTGGTGCCCGAGACCTCGGCCATGTGTTTAAAGTGCTCGTCGGTTAGGTGCCCGCCGTCGCCCCCATAGGCCGCCAGCAGCGAGTCGTCGCCTGCCTCGGGAGCGGCGACGATGGTGTTCTCGTAATAGCGCTGCAAGATCTTGTATTTCATTTCGTAGCTGGGCTCTGCGACCAGGCAGAGCATGCCGGCGTTGAAGCGGCTGGTTAGACGCTCGTCCATGCTCAGGTCCTTGGGGGCGCGGTCTGCCGCGATGACGACCTTCTTGTTGTTGCGGATGAACTCGTCCATGAGCTGGAAAAAGTAGTCCACGCTCGCGCGCTTGCCGATGATGTTTTGGATGTCGTCGATGATGAGCACGTCCACGCCGTGGTACGCCTGCATGATGGGGGCGTTGCTCTTCTTTTGGCGGTCGAACTCGGTCATCAGGTCGTCCAGATATGCCTGGGAGTTGGCATACTTGACCTTGATCTCGGGCGACTTTTCGGCGAGCTCGTTTTTGATGGCAAGCAGCAGGTGCGTCTTGCCCAGGCCCGATTTGCCGTAGATGAACAGTGATGTGCACGTGCCCCGCTCGTCCGCGAGGGCGGCAAACTTGAGTGCCGAGCGATAGGCATGGCTGTTCTCGGGGCCGTAGACAAAGTTCTCAAAGGTAAATTTTGAGTTCGCGGCGAGCGGGGCTCCATCCGTATTCTGTTCGGCCGGCGCGGTCGGTGCTGGCATGGGTGAAGCGGGGGTCGCAGCTTGCGTGGATTTAGTTGGCGCTCCGCCCTTCATCTGGTTCATCATGCGACGAAAATCATCGGCCGAGAGCGTGTTCTTGATTGCAATGCCCGAATCCGCGCCCGTCGTTGCGTCGTGAGCGATGGGCATGTGCGTGACGGGTGCGTTCGTTGACGTCGCCGCCGCGGTCGGCAACGGTGCCATGGTTTCACGGGAAACATCGCTGTGCTGGTGCCCGATTGTCGGCACGTCGCCTGCGGAGGCCGGCGCCGCCGGGGAAGCAGCGGGAGCCGTGGCGGGCGCCGTCGCGGCAGCGGATTCCGTCGCGGCGCCTTGCGGTGCCACGATGTCGAGCGCAATCGGTGCAAAGGCGATTTCTTCCAGATAGGCCTCAATGGTCGGCTGATGCTTTTTGAGCTGCGCGATGGCAAAGCGCGAGGGGGCCTCGATCGTGAGCGTATCTTCGGTTAGGCTTATGGCGCGCGATTGCCCCAGCATGTTGATGAGGCGTGCATCTTGGCCGTCGCGCTGGCAAAAGGCGATGGCATCCCCCAGGATGATGCTTGCTTCCTCGTCCACTATCTCTCCCGTTCTTTAGCTCTGAGCTCGCACGCGAGCGGCGCCGAGTTCGGTCAGATGGTATTTCTGGCCATGCTTGATGACCAAGCCGGCCTGCGCCAAGTCATTGAGCGTGCGTGACCAAGTGGGGGCCGAGTTTCCAAACGCCCTCGCCAGATCGGTAGCACCGCACGCTTGATTTTGCGCCAGATAGCCCAGCGCGGCGTTGCCGCGATCGCTTACGAACACGTCCGGTTGTGGCTGCGCATACTGATTTGCTGCATTAGGATACATCATTTGAGCTGCTGGTTGTTGAGAACTCTGCATCGGCGGCATTTGCTGTTGAAAACTTTGAGGCCACTGTTGGTAAGGCTGCGGAGGCATCTGCTGGGCCCAGGGGTTGTACTGCTGCTGCGGCATCTGCTGGTACGGCTGCTGATATCCCTGCTGGTACTGCTGCGGGAACTGCTGGCCATACCCCAGTGGCTGCATCTGCTGATATGGATATCCCTGTTGGTACGGCTGATAGCCCATTTGCTGGCTACCCGGTGCCCCCGTCGCCTGCTGCATTGCTGCTGTATCCTGATCCGCCAGCGGCATGGCCTGTGGCACGTTTGGCGGCATCGACATCGACGCCGCCTGGGGCTCTTGTGTAGGAAGCATTCCGGGCTGCTGCATCTGTCCCACGCGGGGCTGCATCTGTTGCGTTGCCATGGGCTGCTGCGCAAAAGCTCCCGGCAGGGGATATGCGGGCTGCTCCGTCTCGGGCCGCACGGCAGCACCGCGCCCGCCGGCGCGTTCGATTTCCTGCACGCGTTTAGGGTCCAGGCTTACCGTAACCACGGTGCCGTTGCCCATATTGTCCTCGATGGACACGGCCCCGCCGGCGTTTTCCAAATACTCCTGCACCATGGGAAACCCTGCTCCGGTTCCACGGATATAGCGCTTCATCTTGCTGTTTGCGCTGGTAACGCCAAAGTCGAAAGCGCGCTCCTTGTCGTCGATGCCGGGTCCTTGATCAGCAAAGCGGATGGTGTCTCCGCCGTCCAGAATCGAGATGATGGGCTCGGCAAAGTGTGCGTGGATAAAGTTTTCGACAATCTCGCGGATGACCATGAGCGAGATATGGCCACCTTGTTCTTTCATGCACTGGTAGACGGTGTTGGTCGTCTCTTCCAAATACGTGCGGACATCTTGCGGATCAATGACGATCACACGCGGTGTCGACAGCATGTCGTCATAGACGGCGATGCGCGCGGCGTACATGGCTTTTGGCGCCTGCGTGGTCGTCTGCTCGCCTTCCTCACGCTCTTCGCGCACGCCGGTGATGTGCTCGTTGTCGGGTGCCGGGTCTCCGGAATCGACCATGGTGTAAAAGTCGTCAGACATGCCGCTCGCAATCTTTCAAAAGGTTTCGAACAAATAGTAGCTCACCGTGCAATGTTTCTCATCTTTCGACAACTTTTCAAAACCTGTTGAAAACTTTGGAAAACGGACGAAAAGTTCTCAACATTGCCAACATGACCTGTTGAAAACTCGATGAAATATCGTGAAAAGTTGCCATGCACCGCTAAATCGAGCTCGGCTTATGGGGGAACCGTGTGAACTGCGCAACCTTTTACCTTTGATTTCTTGACATTTGAACATTGATTTCCCTACAATCTTCAAGCTCACGTGTCTATATCTGCGTCCGCGCCCCCGCGGACACTCGAAATGCAGCAGGAGGAACTTAAGATGAAGCGTACGTATCAGCCTAATAAGCGTAAGCGTGCCAAGACCCATGGCTTCCGTGCCCGTATGGCCACTAAGGGTGGTCGTGCCGTGCTCGCCCGTCGTCGCGCCAAGGGCCGCAAGCGTCTCACTGTCTAGCAGCGATACACACATCTCGCATGAAGACTATTAAGTCTCGGCAAGATTTCGAGCATGTGTTCAGTCAGGGGCGTCGTTTCAATCACCCTCTGATTCGAATGACCATATGTGAATCGGTTGGCGAAGGCGACTCCGGAAGGGTCGCCTTCGTTGGTGCTAAACGGCTCGGTTGTGCTGTCGTGCGCAACCGTTCTAAGCGTGTGATGCGCGAGGCCGCCCGCAGCTGTGGATTTCCCGTTGCGGGTTATGACATCATCTTGTTCGCAACTCCCAAGACGAGGGTTTCCTCGCCGCAGGAGATGGACAATGCATTGCGTTCGCTTATGAAACGCGCCGGCGTTGCCGGGGAGGAGCGATGAGCAATCACGTTTTGCGACGTGTTGCCATCGCTCCTATTCGCATATATCAACAGGTTATTTCGCCCTTATTGCCTGACGCCTGCATTTATTACCCAACGTGCTCGCAATACGCCGTCCAGGCGATTGAGAAGTACGGTGTTTTGAGAGGCTGCTGGCTTGCCGTGAGGCGCATCGCTCGCTGCAATCCCCTGCACGTCGGCGGTTATGACCCTGTGCCCTAGCGGGCACTCGCTATCGGAGGAAAACTTACATGTGGGATTGGATCGTTAACATCCTTTTCGAGCTGCTCAAGCTCATCCAGACCTTTGCGGTCGACTGGGGCCTGTCCATTATCATCCTGGTGGTCATCATCCGTCTGCTGCTGACGCCGCTTATGCTCAAGTCGACTAAGTCGACGGCACGCATGCAGGTGCTGCAGCCCAAGATGCTCGAGATCCAGGAGCGCTATGCCGACGATCCCCAGCGTCAGGCCGAGGAAATGCAGAAGTTCTACAGCGAGAACAAGTTCAACCCGATGGCTGGTTGTCTGCCGCTGTTGATTCAGATGCCTGTCCTGTTCGCCCTATTTACGCTGCTGCGTAACCTGCCGGACTACTTTAACGACGGCACGTTTTCGTTCTTTAATATTCTGCCCGACCTGACCACCACGCCGAGTGCCTCCTTTGCCGATGGCTTTATGGTCGCGCTGCCTGCGCTGGTCTGCCTGATCCTGTTCGCTGTCCTGACCCTGATTCCGCAGCTCTATATGTCGCGCAACCAGACCGGCCAGCAGGCTCAGAGCATGCGTATGATGGCCGTTGTCATGACGGTCATGATGCTTTGGATGGGCTGGAGCCTTCCCGTTGGTGTTCTGCTGTACTACGACGTCTCGTCTGCTTGGCAGGTTATCCAGCAGATTTTTGTGACGCAGAAGGTCATCGACAAGGCGAAGGCCGATGAGGAGGAGCGCCTTAAGAACGCGCCGCTGCAGGTTGAGGTTACTCGTCGCGAGAAGAAGCCGCGCCCGCACAAGAAGAAGTAGTGGGATATCAATCTTATTTAGGTACCTAACTTTTGGAGTACGTTATGTCTGAAGAGATCATCGAGGATATGCTTGAGGAGGTTGCCCCGCAGGTCGCGGGCGATTATCCCGAGATTGCACAGCGCTACAAGGCTGGTGAAGAGCTGACCGACGAGGAGCTCGACACCATTGCCGATGTCGCGATTTCCATCCTGCGTTCCATCCTTTCGCACTTCGATGCCGCCAACTCTCCTATCGATGAGTATGAGGGCGACGAGGGTGAGCTGATTCTGGATGTAACGGCTCCCGACCTTGCTGTTCTCATTGGCCGTCATGGTCGCACCCTTGATGCCCTTCAGGTTATGTTCTCATTGCTGGTGAGCCGCAAGCTCGGCTTTAGGTATCCGGTTGTAGTGGACGTCGAGGGATACAAGAGCCGCCGTCAGGACAAGGTTGCCTCCATGGCTCAGTCTGCTGCCGAGCGTGCCATCCGCACTCATAAGAGTGTTTCGCTTCCGCCCATGAATGCCTACGAGCGCCGACTGGTTCACATTGCACTTCGTGGCAATGACGCCGTCGATACTCATTCTGAGGGTTCTGACCCCGATCGCCATGTGGTGATTGTTGCTCGATAATCTACTCGAGCTTATGCTAAGGGGACGTGGTTTCCACGTCCCCTTTTTTTGTCAAAAGTTCTCGATACACTGATTTTTGTCAGAAAGGAGCTTTCGTTGTTAGTACTTACTGATCAGCAGGCTGACGAGATGTTGAGTCGTCTAACTTCCTATTGCAAAGAGTATTCCTTGAGCGTAACTGATACTGAGCTGAGGAAATGTATTCAACATTTGGATTTGGTTCTGGAAACAAATAAGACAACCAATCTCACCCGTATTCTTAACATAGAAGATGCTGCGGTACTTCATATCCTCGACTCACTTGTTTTGCTCCCCTATATCAATAAGGCTCCTGAGGGAGCTTTGCTCGATATGGGAACAGGTGCGGGCTTCCCTGGTATTCCGTTAACCATAACCACGCATCGTAAAGCTACTTATATTGACTCTGTTGGTAAGAAGGTTGATGCTGTCAATTCTTTTGTTGATGTTCTTGGATTGAAACATGCTCATGCGGTTCATGATCGCCTTGAAGAATATGCTCGAAGCCATAAGAAGCAGTTTTCTGTCGTAACCGCCCGCGCACTTGCCCCTCTACCGATTCTTGTTGAGTATGCTGCTCCGTTCCTCAAAGACGGAGGGCTATTTGTTATCACCAAGGGTAATCCTTCGGATGAGGAGCTTGCTTCCGGCATGTCAGCAGCTAAGATTTGCGGCTTCACTTTGCTTCTGAATGACGCAATCGATTTGCCTGAGGGCTTGGGCCACAGGGAGTTCATTGTTCTTAAAAAGAGTCATCCGGCATCCGTTTCATTGCCTCGTGCAAATGGCATGGCAAAGAAGAATCCGCTTGCCTAGATGTTTCACGTGAAACATAATGGATACTAACAACTTGCAGTGTTTCACGTGAAACATGGCGGTTGATATCGAATCGGAATGTTTCACGTGAAACATCCTCCGTTTGACAGCTTTAATACACACCAGGAGGGACCGTGGGATTTCGCGACGTTAAGCGTTCTAAGAGCGCAAAAGACATGCGTATCATTGCAATCATCAATCAAAAAGGCGGCGTCGGTAAGTCAACGACGGCTGTGAACCTTGCAGCAGCACTGGGTGAGCAGGGTCGTAAGACACTGATTGTCGATTTTGATCCGCAGGGAAACAGCACCAGTGGATTTGGAATTGAAAAAGAAGACCTTGATCGCTGCATCTATGATGCATTGTTGAATGATGTGCCGGCAGAATCGCTTGTTCTTGATACAAATTGCAAAAAGGTATTCGTAATTCCAGCTACGATTCAGCTTGCAGGTGCCGAAATTGAGCTCGTAAGCGCAATTGCTCGTGAAACCCGCCTCAAAGATTTGCTTGAGCCGATTCAGAACGAGTTCGATTTTATTTTCATTGACTGTCCTCCTTCGCTCGGCCTGCTTACTATCAATGCCTTGACCGCAGCAGACAGCGTTTTGATTCCGATCCAGTGCGAGTACTACGCACTCGAGGGCGTTACGAAGCTGCTAGAGTCAATGAAGATGGTCAAATCACGTCTGAACAAGGGCTTAGACACCTATGGTGTGCTTATGACCATGTATGACTCGCGTACTTCTCTATCGAATCAGGTTGTTGAGGAGGTTCAATCGTACTTTGGTGATAAGGCATTTAAGACGCT
The DNA here is from genome assembly GCF_003465825.1 of Collinsella sp. AF02-46-1. GTDB lineage: Bacteria > Actinomycetota > Coriobacteriia > Coriobacteriales > Coriobacteriaceae > Collinsella. Next base: position 35,048 of record NZ_QSBV01000017.1, on the reverse strand, counting down.
AATCCCCCGTACGGTTAAAATCTCCGAAGCTCCGTCTTTTGGAGAACCGGTAATTACCTATGCACCTCAAAATAAGGGTGCAAAAGCGTATATGAACCTTGCAAAAGAGGTGATCAAGCGTGCCTAGCGTAAAGAAACGTGGCGGATTGGGACGTGGACTCAATGCTTTGGTCTCAGAGGCCGAGTATGAGACCGGTGGTTCTGCTGTATCTGCTTCAAATGCCGCATCTGTAACAAAACTACCTATTGAGGATATCGTTCCCAACCCTAATCAACCGCGAATTCATTTTAATGAAACTGAACTTCGCGAGTTGAGCGAGTCAATCCAAGAGCATGGCGTTTTGCAGCCGCTCTTGGTTCGCAAGCATGGATACGGCTATGAGATCATCGCTGGTGAGCGTCGGTATCAGGCATCAAAGCTTGCTGGTCTTGAGGAACTGCCTGTCATCATTAAAGATGTTAATGATGAAGAGATGCTGGCTCTTGCTCTTATCGAAAACCTTCAGCGTTCTGATCTGAATCCCGTCGAAGAGGCTAAGGGCTATCGCCAGCTTATCGATGCCAGCGGTATGACCCAGGAGGCATTGTCGAAAGCAGTAAGCAAGTCACGCTCTGCAATTACAAACTCGCTGCGCCTTCTCGATCTCCCCGAAGTAGTTCAGCAGATGATTTTTGAGGGTAAACTTACTGCTGGACATGCACGTACGATTCTTGCAGTTCCCTATGAGGACGCACGAATTCGACTTGCAGAGAAGGTTGTTGCGGAGGGCCTTTCCGTAAGAGCGACAGAAAATCTTGCTCCATTGTTTTCTGCCGGAGAGACAACTAAGACGCCACGGCCTGCAACGCCTCAGTCTTTTAAAAAGGCTGCGCGTGTACTTCGTCAGGTATTTAATACCAACGTTCGTGTGAAGAGCTCGCGTGGAAAGAATAAGATTGAGATTGAGTTTAAAGACGAGGAAGAGCTCTCTCGTATTCTTGGTGAAATGATTCAGTTTGATCAAGGAGGCCAAGATGAGGAATAAGATTTTTACTGCGATTGCATTGGCGACGACTGTCGCGGCTGGTGCCTTTGCTGGCTATAAGATCGCGACAGACGATGAACTTCGAGGTCGTTTGCTTCGTGGCGCGCAAGATATCGTTGATACGTCAAAGAAGAAAATGGATGTTATGACAGAAGATGTTGCCATGCGCACTGCTCAGGTAACGAAAAATCCTAAGATTAATCAAGGTTGGGTTAGCAACCAATGGGAAAATGTAGGCTATTAGGTACCTAACAATTACCCTGCATTTTTTAAGGGGCCCTTGTCTGATTCATGAGACAAGGGCCCCTTATTTTGTCCGTAAATAATGGGAAAGGTAGCAGCTGGTCCAAAATTGATGTCAATAATGAAACGGCCCCGGTTGCATATCCTGCAACCGGGGCCGTTCGATGTTTCACATGAAACGTTTTGGAGTAAGACTCCCCTAAGCGTTCTTCTGAACTTTGAAGCGCTGTTTCAGCTGTCCGCAAGCGGCGTCAATATCGTTACCACGGGAGTTACGAATCGTGGTCTCGATGCCACGGGACTCAAGACGACGCTGAAGATCCTCAACCTTATGAATCGGCGACGGCTTGAGCGGGCTGCCCTCGATGTCGTTTAGTTGAATCAGGTTAACGTGGCACAGCGTTCCCTCGCAGAAGTCGCAGAGTGCCTGCATCTCGGGATTCGTATCGTTGACGCCTTCGATCATGGCATACTCATAGGTCGGGCGGCGGCCAGTCTTCTCGGTGTAGAGCTGAAGCGCTTCGTGAAGGCGAAGCAGCGTGTACTTCTTAACACCGGGCATGAGCTTATTGCGCGTCGACTGGATGGCGGAATGCAGGGAAACGGCAAGCGTGAACTGCTCGGGGATGTCGGCAAATTTGCGAATACCGGGAATAACGCCGCTGGTAGAGACGGTGAGGTGACGAGCGCCGATACCGATACCATCGGGGTCGTTGAGGATACGCAATGCCTTGAGAACCTCGTCGTAGTTGGCAAACGGCTCGCCCTGGCCCATGAAGACAACGCTTGTGGCACGCTCGCCAAAGTCGTTGGATACATGAAGCACCTGGTCGACGATCTCTTGAGCGGTCAGAGAGCGCTTGAGGCCGTTGAGACCGGTAGCGCAAAAGGCGCAGCCCATGCCGCAGCCTGCCTGGGTGGAAACGCAGACGGAAAGTTTGTTACGACGGGGCATGCCGACAGTCTCGACGGAAATGCCATCGTGGTACTCGAGCAGATACTTGCGCGAGCCATCTTTGGAAACCTGCTTGGTGAGTTCAGTCGGCGTATCAAAGGCAAAAGCCTCTTTAAGCTGCTCACGGAAAGCCTTGGGAAGGTTGGTCATATCGTCAAACGAACAAACGTTCTTCTCAAAGACCCATTCGATGAGCTGCTTCGCGCGGAAGGCGGGCTGGCCAAGTTCGGCCACGAGCTCGCGAATATCGTTTTGGCTCAAGTCGCGAATGTCCTGAGATTTAGTCTTGGGATTCATGGAAGCCTTTCGATTTTGGGGAAACGTAGAGGGTATCGCTACAATATGGTATCAGCTGCAGAAATTATAGAGGAGGAGTCTGCCCATGCCGGGTAAAAGCCTAGAGAACATGCACGTAGCGGTCTTGGCGGGCGGTCATTCCGCCGAGCGCGAGATCTCGCTCGATTCGGGAAAGAACGTTGTGGTGGCACTGAAGGAAGCCGGCTACACCTCGGTGGAGCTGCTTGACACGGCCGCTGATGACTTTATGGTAACCATGGCGACCGGCGGATTCGATGTGGCATTTATCGCCATGCACGGCGCCGGCGGTGAGGATGGCGCCATGCAGGGTGCCATGGAGACCCTGGGTATCCCCTACACGGCCTCGGGCGTACTTGCCAGCGCCTGCGGTGCCGACAAGGAGGTCTCTAAGCTCCTATACGCCAAGGCGGGCATTCCCATTGCCCCCGGCCTTGCGCTCGAGGTGGGCGACGAAGTCGATATCGATCATATCGTCGAGGTTTGTGGCGAGCGCTGCTTTGTGAAGCCGGCCGTCAACGGTTCCAGCTATGGCATTTCCCTGGTCCATGAGCCCTCCGAGCTGCCCGCGGCAATCGCCAAGGCGTTTGAGTACGGCGACAAAGTGCTGGTCGAGAAGTGCATCGAGGGTACCGAGGTCACCGTCGGCGTATACGGCGAAGATGACGTGCGCGCCCTGCCGATTGTCGAGATTCGTAAGCCCGAGGACTGCGAGTTCTACGATCTGGACGTGAAGTATGTCGACCCTACGGATATCCATCGCATTCCGGCGCAGATTTCACCCGAGAATTACGCTCGCGCTCAGGAACTTGCCTGTGCCGCTCACAAGGCCCTCGGTTGCCTGGGTATCTCGCGCAGCGACTTTATTGTGAGCGAGGACGGCCCCGTTATCCTCGAGACCAATACCATTCCCGGCATGACCGATACGTCGCTGTATCCGGATGAGATCCGCCACACCGACGACATGACGTTCCCGCAGGTCTGTGACAGCCTGATCCGTATGGGCCTTCGTCGAGCGGGCATTGCATGCTAATCGAGGACGCGGTTTCGTCAGGAACGCCGCAGTTTGTCATCGACTCCTATGCCACGCTTGCCGACCGCGCCAAAACGCAGTCCTTCGGCCTCATCGAGGAAGATGTGATTATCCTCGATACCGAGACCACGGGTCTTTCGGTGCAGGACAACGAGCTGATCGAGATCTCGGCGGCCCGTCTTTCGGGCCGCGAGGTCATCGACCGCTTCGATACCTTCGTGCATCCCAGGCAGCTGATTCCCGCCGAGATTACCGAGCTCACGAGCATTACAAATGCCGATGTTGCAGATGCCCCGTCGGCGGTTGAGGCCGTCGCCGCTCTCGCCGATTTTGTCGGTGGCTGTCCGGTGATCGCACACAACGCCACGTTCGACCGCTCGTTTATCGAGTCGGTCAAAGGCGGCGTCAACGTGAGCGATATTTGGATCGATTCGCTGGCGCTGTCGCGCATCGCGCTTCCGCGCCTGGCCTCGCACAAGCTGTCTTTTATGGCCGATCTGTTTGGCTGCGACTCGGTATCACACCGTGCCAATGCCGACGTCGACGCCCTGTGTGGCGTATGGCGCGTGTTGCTCGTGGCGCTCACCGACTTGCCCCAGGGCCTCATGGCGCGCCTAGCCGACATGCATCCGGACGTGCCTTGGTCCTATCGTCCTATCTTCTCATTCTTGGCAGGGCAGAACCCTGGTTCCATCTTCTCTCTCAGCGCCGCTCGTGCTGACGTTCTCAAGGCCGATCGCGCCGACGATCGGGTGGACGCCGATGAACTGCCGGTTCTCAAGATGCCGAGTCGTGAGGAGATCGAGGCAGACTATGCGCCAGGTGGCCTGGTCAATCGCATGTATCCCACCTACGAGCCGCGTGATGAGCAGATCGCGATGGCGCTCGAGGTCCGCGATGCGCTGGTCACGGGCACTCATCGAGTAATTGAGGCAGGCACCGGCGTCGGCAAATCGATGGCCTATCTGGTGCCTTTTGCCGAGGCAGCACGCCGTAACAACATCACGGTTGGTATTGCGACCAAATCGAACAATCTTGCCGACCAGCTCATGTACCATGAGCTGCCAAAACTTGCGGAGCAACTGGACGGTGGTCTGTCATTTTGCGCTCTCAAGGGGTATGACCACTATCCGTGCCTGCGCAAGCTTGAGCGCATGAGCCGCGGCCAGGTCGAGATTACCACCAAGCGCGATCCGGCGGACACGCTCACGGCGGTCGCGGTCATTATGGCGTACGTCTGCCAATCAGCCGATGGCGACCTCGACTCGCTCGGCATTCGGTGGCGCAGCGTCAACCGTCCCGACTTTACGACGGCCTCGCGCGAGTGTGCTCGTCGCCTCTGCCCGTTTTTCCCTGATAAATGTTTGGTCCACGGCGCTCGCCGTCGTGCGGCGCATGCCGATGTGGTGGTCACCAACCATTCCCTGCTGTTCCGCAACGTCGCGGCCGAGGGCAGGATTTTGCCGCCGATTCGTCATTGGGTAATCGACGAGGCCCATTCCATCGAGCGCGAGGCGCGCCGTCAGTGGGCGCGCGTGGTGTCGGCGGACGAATCACGCGTCCTGTTCGAGCGCCTGGGTGGCTCGAGCACCGGCGCGCTAAGCCAGGTTTCCCGTGATTTGGCAACCTCCGAGGGCTCTACGCTCTATCTGGGCCTTACTGCCAAGGCGACGTCGACGGTTGCCCGCGCGAGCATGGCAATCGCCGACGTGTTCGATGGCGTTCGCGAGCTCGGCCGCCGTGCGCGTGGGGGTTATGACAATGCCAATCTATGGATTGGCCCCGAGCTGCGCGAATCAGACGACTGGCATGATTTCTTACAGTCGGCCTACACTGGCATCGACGCATTGGAACAAGCTGACAAGAGCGTCGACGCGCTGGTGCAAGCCGTCGCCGCCGACAAGCCCGAGGTTGTTGTCGACCTGGGTGATATCTCGCGCCGCCTGCACGAGCTGGCCGAGAACCTCAAACTCATCATTGATGGCACCGATGAGCACTACGTGTATTCGCTGCAGGTCAATCGCAGACTTCGTGCCGGCGGAGAGTCGATGACCGCAGAGCGCATCGACATTGGCGAGGCTTTGGCAACCGAGTGGCTACCCGAGGTTCACACGGCTATCTTTGCCTCGGCGACCATGACGGTGTCCAAAAGCTTTGAGCACTTTAACCATGCGGTCGGCCTTGATCGCATCGGTGCTTCAACGTCGTCATCGCTGCACTTGGATTCGAGCTACGACTTCGATTCGAACATGGCTGTAGTCGTTGCGGGCGATATCCCCGATCCGCGCGATCGTGAGAGCTATCTTACGGCGCTCGAGCGCGTACTGGTCGACGCCCATCTTGCCATGGGCGGATCGGTGCTCACGTTGTTCACCAATCGGCGCGACATGGAGGACCTATACGCCCGCGTTGAGCCCAAGATGGCCCGTGCGGGTCTGGAGCTCAACTGCCAGCAGCGCAACTCATCTCCTCGTCGCCTGCGCGACCGGTTTATCAACGAACCGACCTCGTCGCTTTTTGCGCTCAAGGCCTTCTGGGAGGGGTTTGATGCCAGCGGCGAGACGCTGCGCTGCGTCATCATTCCCAAGTTGCCGTTCTCAAGCCCCACGGACCCGCTCTCGTGCGAGCGCAACCTGCGCGAAGACCGCGCATGGGCGCGCTATTCGCTGCCCGAGGCGGTGCTCGAGGTTAAGCAGGCCGCGGGGCGTTTGATTCGCTCGTCGACCGATAGCGGTGTGCTGATCTTGGCGGATCCTCGCCTGGTGACGAAGGGCTATGGCAAGAAGTTCTTAACGTCGCTGCCCACGAGCTCCTACCAGCGCATCGAATCGGCGCAGATTGGGCACTATCTACAGCTGTGGCGTGCACGCCACGAGCGGCGGCGCTAAAGCGGACAGACGAGGGTTTTTGCCATATCGCACAGACGCTTTGACAGGGCGGGGTCATCCAAGATGCGGATGGCTCCGCCCGCTGCGATTATCTGGCTCAGCAGCCAACGCTCGGAGCCGTAATGTACGGTTACCGTTGCCATGTCTGTCCCGCTGCGCTTGATTAGGGTGATGCCGGCCCAGTCCAGATGCTCCGCCATATCGAATGGCATCAAGAGCTTTGCGCTGCGCTGCGTCCGGGCAAGGGAATCGTGGAGGGATGCGACGTCCGGTGCGTGAGGCACGACGGAGTCTTCCGTTAAGGCGAGTCCCTCGATTTTATCCATGCGATAGGTGCGCTGCTCATCGACTGCGATGTCCCAGGCAATCAGGTATGTTTGGTCGCCGTTTGCCGTAATGCGCAAGGGGTCGACCAGACGCTCGCGTGGCCGTGCATCGTCCATCGAGCGATACGAGATACGGCAGCGAACGCCGTCCTGAATGGCGCAGCTCAGCTGCTGCCAGTGCGACCCGTGGTTGACGGTGTCAAAGACGCGCTGGTTATAGCCGAGCTCTTCGGGTAGAAGAGCAAATCGAATCCGAGCCGCCGTCTGCGGCTCGATCCCCAACGATTCAAGCTCGTGGTTGAGCACGGCGCCCTCGGCGGCACTCAGGCGCAGCGGTAGCACACGACCGGCGTCACCGGTGAGGACCACACGCTCGCCGTGGCATTCGCAGATGATGCGCGCGCCCGATTCTCGGTCCGCGAGCGTCGAGACGATCTCGAGAATCTCGTCGAGCGACGCCCCCGTGATGTCAAAGCGACTGCAAATCTCGGTTCGTGTCATGCCGCTCTCGCCGGCGGCGTAGAGGGCCTCCATGATGTCGATGGCGCGCGAGAGCCTCTGCTCGCTGGTGAGTTTACGCACGGGCATGCTCGTGCACCGTCCTTTCAATGAGGTGGTTCCACGCCTGCTTGAGCGATTTGGGGGCCATGGGCCTCATGCCGTCCATGGCGTGGGCCATGCAAAATGAGGCGGCGGCTTCAAGATCGCGCACGGCAACGGTCCAAGTCCATCCCGAATCGGTGTGTGCGAGCTCACCTCGCCCGCGCGTGAGGCCGTTGATCATATCGATCTGCGTCTGCGGGGCGAACGAGAACGTAGCCGCAACGGGCGGGCGGTCGGCAAAATCGAATTCAAAGAACAGGTAGTCGTTGAGATTGAAGTCTGCAGGGATGGCGTAGGCCTTCGAAGGACGCCAAGCGCGAACGATACGGTCGCAGCGGAATGTCCTGATGTCGTCGGTGGCATTGTCGAGGCCGCAGAAGTACGCAACGCCCTCGCGCTCGAACATGCCGTAGACGCAGACGGTACGCTCTTTCTGCTCACCGCGTCCGTTCTGATATAAAAATCGCAGCGCGCATCGCTCGGCAAAGGCGCTCCATACCGCATCGACGGTGGGAGAGCGGCGGATCGGTGCTTCGTCCGCCGTCGTCCTGCCGGTGAGGTAGGCAATCTTGGAACGAATATCGGCAAGCGGCGCGGCAAAAGTGGATGAGCCGGCCGCTATTGTCTGGTCGATAGCGTTGAGCAGGATATCGGCGTCGTCTGCGGTGATGAGGCCGCCTGCCGCAAACGTGTGCTCGCGGTCGATTGTCCATGAGCTTTCCTCGGTCTCCTGCGCGCCGGCGGGGCGAACCTCCTTGATTAAGATGCCGCGTTCGAGCAGTTTGTCACGATCGCGCCGAAACTTGCGCTTATCCGAGTCGATATTGCCCGAGCCATATCCCAGGTCAGAATCCAAGACGATCTGCTCGGTCGTCAGCGGTTCGGGGGAGCTGTTGAGCACAAAGAAAAGATTGAGGATGCGCTGAGCCGTTTTATCGAAACTGGGCTCCGAATTTCCCTTTTTAATTGTCGCGGTCGCGTCGCTTGCCGTCATAGAGTCCTCGCATGAGAAGGTGGTTTGCTGCCATGATTTTAGTCCGATATGGAGATTAGGCTATATCCTTGTCCGCTCGGGGCGTTAAGATGGCCCGAATTCGGTCGTTTGCGCTCGCTCGGGGTATACTTTCGACTATATACGGTTCTAATGTGCAAGCATTGGGCCTATTTGTCGGATTATGGATGTGGAGCGCACATGGCGAACACCCAGAACTATATTAACCACCTGCTGCAGAACACCGGCATTACGCCGGCATGCAGCGAAGAAGAGCGCTTGGCTGCCGAGGATATCGCTCAGATCTTCCGCAACCACGGCTTTGATCCCGAGGTTCAGGAGTTCAATGCCCCGGCGCCCAGTAGATTGGCATTTGCCGTTACCGGCATCCTTGCGTTTGCCGGCGCCCTGCTGATGGGCATCGGCGGCGGTATCGGCTTGGTCGGCACCTTGCTGGCCATTGTCGGTGCCGTGCTCTACGTGCTCGAGCGCACGGGCCACCCCGTGGTTTCGCGCCTGGGCAAGACGGGCGTGAGCCAAAATGTCACCGCCTACCACAAGGCCTCGGGCCCGCTCGCATCTCCGCGCAACCGCCCGGTGGTCGTTGTCGCACACTACGACTCTCCCCGTGCTGAGCTGCTCGCCCGCGAGCCCTATGCTTCGTATCGTGCACTCATCGCCAAGCTGTTGCCCGTTGCCACGGTTGCCCCTGCTGCCGTTGCCATCCTGCGCATCCTGCCGCTCCCCGGCGCGCTCAAGGTTCTGCTGTGGATTGTCGCGATCCTCGCTTCCCTCGTTGCACTTGTCAACGCGGCAAACATCATCTCTAACCGCCGCATTCTTCCCTATACGTCCGGCGCAGTGTGCAACAAGTCTTCTGTCGCCGCTATGCTCGGCGTTATGGACAACGTTGCTCCCTTCCAGGGCGAAAACGAGTTTCCCGACGATGTTCCGTTCGATACCTATTTTGGGGAGCAGAAGCGTCGTGCCGAGGAAATGGCGCGCGCAGCGGCGGAGTATGCCGCGGCCCAGCAGCAAAACGACTACGGCAACACCATCGAGTATGAAGAGCCTACCTACGCCGAGGACGAGTTCGGTCAGCCGATTGCTCCCGACGCTCCGGCCGAGCCCGAACAGGGTGAGGCTTTCGACGAGCAGATCGCGGGCTTTGAGGGTGCGTCTGCCGACGAGACGCTGATTGGCGCCATTGTGCCCGAGGATCAGAATCAGGCTGTCCAGGCCGAAGAGTTCAATGACGAGGTTCCCGCTGCCGAGCCGGCGGAGGAGCCTGTCGCGGCCGAGCCCGAGCCCAAGCTCTATCGCAATGCCGCCGGCAACATCCGCTTTGGTTCGGATGCCATCCGTGCGCTCGGAATGCTTCCCGAGTCCTGCACGCTCGATTACGAGGAGGGCGAGGAGCCGACGTTTGAGGCCGAGCCTGCTCCCGTCGTGACGGCGCCTGCGCCCGTTGCCACCGTGGATGATGAGTCTGCCGCGGTTACCGCTGCCGTTGCCGAGCCCGAGGCAGTGTCCGCGATCGATCCCGCGGCAGGACTGGACATTTTGGCTCCCGCCGCGCCGGCGCAAGACGTTGCGGACGAGTCTGACGACGATTACGTTGAACAGCCGAGGCGTGCGTCTTACGAGAGCGATACTGATTTCTCGGCCGAGATTCCCGCGGCAACGCCCCATGCCGATATTGCATCCGCGTTCTCTTCGATTGGCGCCGGCGCTTCCAACTTCTTTAAGGGTGCGCTTGCAAAGGGCAGGAAATTTGTCGACGATTTCGAGGAGAAGCGCGCTGCCGCACGCGAGGCTGCCGAGCAGGAGGCTATCGCTCAGCAGCAGGCAGCCGAGGCGGCACGTGAGCGCGCGGCGCAAGAGCTCGAGCAGAACGAGGCTATGCAGTCCGTGCCCGTCGACGCTGCCGAAGCTACAACGTCCTTTGAGTCCCAGCAACCGGCGTCCACGGATGTTGTTGAGGCGACGACGTCTTTCGAGGCTCAGCAGCACGTCGATAGCACCATGTCGTTTGATGCCGCGCAGTTCGATTCCACGATAACGTTTGAAAAGCAAGGCACCGCGATTGCCGAGTCCCTTCCTGTTTCCGATGAGCGGGGCGATGCGGCAGACGATGACGAGCCTATTGATGCTGCCGCAATCCAAGATGCCGCCGAGGACGAGCCCGTCGAGGCCAACTCTGACGAAGAGCAATACGCAACAGCCGAGCAAGATGATTCGACCGAGGTCGAGCAGGAGGAAGTGCCTGCGGTTTCCGAGGCTCCCGAGACAGATGAGTCGAGGCCTTACTCCACGCAGATTTTCACCATGCCGACCCCGAGTGGTTCCGGTGCCACGGTTGCCGATGTTGCTCCCACCCAGGACGAAACGGTCGATTCCCTTATGGCCCAGATTTCCTCCCAGGCATCGCCGCGTCCGCAGATGAATGTTCCCGATCCGGCGTCAGCTCCGTCGCCTGCACCTTCCTCGTCTCCGCTGGCTTCGGTCCCCGATCCGTCGCTGCCGTCGATGAAGCAGGCAAACGTTGCGTCTCGCACGTCGCTGTTCGACCTTCCCGACCCCTCCGCACAGGTCAACGACCCCTTTGCTACCGCTCAGGGTCCCGAACCCACATCGGCACCCGTTGCGCCTCCTATGCCCGTTGCGTCGGGCGCTCAGCCGATCGAGACCATTTCGGCTCCCGCCCCGGCGGCACCCAAGTCTCGCAAGCGCGGCCTGGGCGGCCTGTTCGGTTGTAAAAAGAAAAACGAACAGGACAGCATGAGTGATTGGCTGGGCGTCGAAGACGATTACGATGCCAAGAAGTCCGGTCGCGGCATCGGTTCGTGGGATAATTTCGAGGACGATAACGATGGCTGGAAGGGCGGCGCTACGTCTTCCGACGGCGCTTCTTCCGAAGATATGCTCTCGGCTGTCGCCTCTATGGGTGACGATGAGCTGCTCGGTCACGATATCTGGTTTGTGGCAACGGGCGCCTCGGATTGTGATGGCGCCGGTATGAAGGCCTTCTTGGCTTCGCATCGCGATAAGCTCCGCGGCGTATTCTTCATCAATCTTGAATCCGTCGGCGCCGGTAGGCTTTCGGTGGTGACGGTTGAGGGCGAACAGCAGCTGCTCAAGGGCGATCGCCGCATCATGAACCTGGTCAGCAAGGTGTGCAAGTCGTTCCATGTCGATTGTGGCGCGCTCGAGATGCCCTATGCCAAGACCGATGCCTACGCCGCGCTCGAGGCGAGCCGCCGAGCCCTCACCATCGCCGGCGTGGACGGCACGCGCCTGGCTTGCGCTCGTACCGAGGACGACCTGCCCCACAATGTCAACCCGACGAACATTGCCACGGTATCCGAGGTCGTGACCGAGGTTATCCGCCGTTCGTAGACGGAGCTCTAAGGAGTCAACGTGTTTTCGTATATTAAGCGCCATTGGCCTGTCTACGTGATTTTGACCTTGATCGCCATTGCGTTAGGATTTGGGGCTGCCTACATCGTGGGTGCGAAGGGCTCGACCCCCGCCTCCGCAATCAGCGAAGAGGTGGAGCAAGAACAGAGCACGGGTGCCGATGGGATTCCTGAGTCCGAGCAGGCAATCGTTGATGGTGGATCTTCGTCTGCAGAGTAGATACGGCGATTTACATGATTGAAAGCGGGCGAGCCGGGGGACTGGCTCGCCCGCTTTTTTATCGCGCTAGCGCTTCTCTGGGATCGACCTAAGGCGAGCGAACCATAAGGCTGCGGCACCCGAGGTCAGAAGCGCGGTGATGCAGGCGGCGATGGGAACTGATCCTGTTGCCGGTAGGTCCTGCGGTAGGGTACAGCGTTGAATGACACGGTCCTCGTCATGTGACTCAAGTTTATCGCCGCCGCCGTTGCGGCAAAGATCGACGCGCGCGCTGTTGGTGAGTGCGGTTTGGGGCGTATAAGCCGACGTTGCCTGCATGTGCACGGCTGCGCCCCGAGCGTCTGTGCCAAGGATTGCTTTGGCATCGTCAAGGTCGTCGTGCTCATCTTTGAGATCATCACGGGTCCAAGAATCCACATCGCTTCGAGTCGTAAAGTCGGCGGCTACTGCACCGTATTCAATGCGAATGCCCGTTACGACGGTATTGGATGCAAGGTCAAGTTCTTTCGCCTCGAGTGTGGTGGATTCCGTGGTCGAGACATCCGCCTTCCAGAGGTGCCAGCCGTCGTAATCGACGAGGCGGCAATCCTCACCCAGACTCTCTTTTACTTCGTCGGACTCAAGCCAAGGATTTTCGTGCCCATCGTCAAGCGTCGCGTTTGCCGGCCCATCGACGTCTGTCGAGTCCAACGGCGTCGTGCGATACCACACGTTGCACAGACCGTTGAGGTCGCCGATGGCGACGGGGGTTTCGATTGAGACGAATCTCGCCGTGCCGTCTTTGGCACACTCAAGATCATCGGTAATTGTGAACTCATCAACCCGGGTAGCTGAATCGTTTCGAGCGTCGATGGTATAGGAGAAAAGTCCGTCCGTATTGGTTTGCGTTGCGGCGCGATTTTTACCATCGCCGTTGGCCAGCAGACCCTTCCCGATAGGTTGGACAAGCTCCTGACGCTTGTCGACCTGTCCTTTGATCTCGATGGGCGCATCCTTCATCGCGACAGATTGGACTTCTCCCGTATCCTTTATTTCAAACGTTATCTCCTCGGCAAGGTCATAGGTCCGCGGAGACATCATTTCGCGCAACGAGTAGGTGCCGGGTGCAAGATGTTCGACGCGGTGCGGCTTGTCGGATGAGGTCCAGGAGTCTATTTCGGTTTTATCGGGACCATATAAGGTGAGTTGTGCGCCTTCCACTTCCTGCTCACCGCTTGCATCGACCTTGGAGATATCAACCTTAGTGTAATCGTCGGATACGTTAAGCCGTGCTTCCACAACGGGCGTTTTCTGGTCGGCATAAGCGAGGTCTACGATATGGGGCGTTCGGTCGAGCAGGAAGCCGGCCGGCGCTTGAGTCTCGACAACCTCGTAGCGTGCGGTGCCAGATCCCAGCGGGAGGTCGTCCGCGCGTGCTTCTCCAGTTTCATCCGTTGTGACGGTAGCAACAGTCTCACCGTCGAGCGCGGCAATGCTACCGTCGGGGCGCACGATATCACCCGAGGCACGGATCTCAAAGATGGCGCCCGCTAGGCTGCTGCCGTCTACGGCATCGGTTTTAACGATCCTGATGTTTCCGGTCGCGGCGTGGTCATAATACGAGGCGATTGCAACGGGCGTTAGGTTCATGTCGGCGGGTATGTTTACCTTGATCTCTTCGCCGACAAGATAGGGCTCTTTGGCCGAGGTTTCGCGTACATAATAGGTGCCCGGCACGAGCGATTCGGGCAGTGTGACGGTCCCGGTCGCGTCAGTCGTAAAGGTGTCCATTACGTTATGTGCTGGATACCAGCAAGTTTGTGAGACAGGTTCGTGATTGCTGTCGAGGAGTTGGAAGGTGAATCCGGCTAGTGGAACAGAAGCGCCTGTTTGGGCATCGCGTTTTACAATCTGGAGATGCGTCGACAGAGCGTGGTTGTCCACGATATATTGAAGCTCGGCGCCGTCGGAAATCTGATTGGCCCCGACGGTCCATTCCCCTGCACGTTTAAAACCCTCGGGGACGGTTTCCGGAACCTCGCGAACCGTGTAGCCGGCGCGGTCGTATGGGATGGCTCCGTGGACACCGGCGGGTCGCTTGCCTGCGCCAAACCATGCTTCTGACTGATCTTTGGTGGAGGCAAAGCCATAGATGTTTGTGGTCAGTGTGCCAACAACCTGCTGAGAGCTGTTGCTGACAACCTCAAAGACAACACCTCCCGCCGGCTGCTCCAGGCCGGATTGGTCGCTATTGCCGTAGTCCTTGAATTTGGAAATCTCAAGGTCAAACGCAATGGGGATATCGGAAACGCGAGATTCGATCTCGACCACGCCTGAATCGCCGAGCTGGTCGGCTCCAACGGTATAGGTCCAGCTGTCGTTGGATGGCAGGTAGCCCTCGGGGGCTTTTGATTCGTAGATGGTAAAGGTTCCTAAGGGGACATCGGCGAGAGTGGCCCGACCGCTTTCGTCGGTCGTGAGGATTTGCGCCCATCCAGGGGTTGATTGTGATACGCACACGAATTCTGCTCCTGCGAACGAAGCTCCAACTTGGGGGCCTGCATTCGTCGCGGCATCGAGCTTTGCGATGCGCAAGGTAATGGTGCCAGGTTGTTCATCAATGGCGACCCGCCCGCCGTCATTCCCCGTGGTAAAGGCAATACGATCGTGGCGGGGGACATAGCCGGCCGGCGCCTTCGTTTCAACTAGGTAGTATGCCGTGTTGGGCAGAAGTACTGCCTGCGCTCGACCGTTGCTGTCCATCTGGACGGTGCCGACACGCGCGCCGCTGGCGCTCTCAAAAACATCGAATGTTGCCCCGTCAAACTCATAGGTATTGTTTCCGCTGGTAATGGCAGCGTTTGCAGACTGCTTTTGGAAGGAAACAGAGACCGTCGGCAGTACATAGAGCATGTCTTGACGTTTGCTGCCGCCCGATACGGTTCCTAAATAGCGCCGCGCGCGGTGCGGAGCGGCTTTGATGCTTCCTGATTTTGCGCTGTCGTGGAGCCATCGCGCAGCCGCCACGACTTCATCGTCGGCGGTAAAGTGCCCACTCTTGGTTTTGCCCTGAGCGGTCGTGTAGGAGTAGGTGCCGTCGACATGGGTAGTGCCGTTGAGCATCCATACGGCAAGCTGGGTGGCGGCGCGGGCGCGATCGGGTGAAAGATGGTAAGCGCCAAACGACGTGGCGGTAGGATATCCGTGACAAACGATTGCCGCGAACTCGTCGTCGAGCCACACCCAGCCTTGATCAAAGTTGAGCCATGGGCCGCCCGGCTTGGTGGGGCCGGGGCGCTCCTGGTTCATGCAGTAGGCAATCGAGGCGTCTTGAGCTTCATACTTGCCGATAAAGAAGGGCCCACAATCATCGCTAATAGTGCGGAAGCCGAGCTGGTCGTAGCCATCGACGGCAAATGCGGCTCCCGGTGCCAGGCAGCCGAAAAGCAGGAAGAGGAGCAGGAGCAGCGGACCTGTTGCGATTGCGCTGTGGACAGAGTGCGTGGGTGCGTTGGACATGGCTGCTCCTTATCCCTCGTGCGCCGCACGGGGAGGCCGCGGCGCTTGGGATGAGGCTACCGCCATGGTTCATGCGGGTAGGTACCAGAAGCTGACCAAAAGCTTGCCCGATTTCTGACAAATCGAGCCCAAATACAACAATCAGATAAAAGTGCAGGTAGAAGATAGGGAGAACAGGAGGTCAAAGGTCCTCGTCTCCACAATTGACATGTTTTCCAAACGAATCTCCACAGCTAAAACAAGCATCGACACCCTTGTATCGAACAAGACAACCGCGTTATACTAGCCAACACACAAGCGGGCATCGCCAAGTGGTAAGGCATCAGCTTCCCAAGCTGACACTCGCGGGTTCGAGTCCCGTTGCCCGCTCCAGTTAAGAGCACAAGCACGGCACCATCACGGTGCCGTGCTTTTTTCAATAAAGTGCTGGGATTCGAACCCGACAGGGTGCGAGCGTTAATCAAATGTCCAAGTGTGAATTCTCACACTATGCCGTTAACCAACTTACTACGATACGCGTTGCATTTTGTTTGTGTTGAGGCTATAGGCTTAACGGCGGTTAAAAGGTCGCCTCACTAGGTGTTGGAGACAACCTTCTCGATGGCGATATCGACCTGCTCCTGTGCCAGCTTGGTAGCCTCGTTCTCAAGTTGGTCAGCCTTGGCCGAGGTGCTCACGCTCCTGTCCATAAGGTCGGCGATGGCAGATTCGACGTCCGCGCCAAGACGGGGAACGCGAATTTTTTTGATATCGATAGGGCTAAGTTGAGGCACCGAGGTTCCGTATGCGCAACGAACGACCGACGGCCTGCCAACGGTGGGACTGTTCAGAAAAGCAAGCAGGTAGCCAGTTCGAATCTTTGTAACGTCGGGATAGATTCTCAGCAGATGGTTGCTGCCAAACATTCCCTCATGATTCTCCGTGAGCAAAAGAGCTCGTCCTAGGATGCCGTACTTTTGACCAGAACATGCCATGACGAGAGTTCCCGGCTTTAGGATGTAACGCTCCCAGTTTTTAATGAGCTTGGCGTAAACAAATTTTGTCGGTTGAGTGTTAACGTCAAAGACCTCGGACACACCCACAAAGGGAACGTTGGAATCGCCATAAAACCGCTTGAAGCGAGGAAGCTCTTCGACGTCCTCTACAAGTTCAGCAAGTGGCGCATACTCCATTACGTCAACCAATGAGTCTACGGCGCTTATAGAGCCGGCATAACTGTCAGCATCAAGGCGCGATCTGTTGTCAATAACTTTGGATAAACTCACCACGCATGTTCCTGCAGGACTTTCTGCCTCACAAGCAATACCGACCTCCTTCTCCAACAGCTTAAACGCCCCGTCCCGCAGCTTCCAGGCCTCGCCGCGCAGGCGCACAGCCTCGGCAGCTTTGTCGCCGATGGCTTTGCGCGTGGCCGCATCGGGCATGATGACCGGAAACTCGTTGGCGTGGGCCACCTCGATGTGCTTGATCATGTGACCGTACTGAGACGCTCGTGCGATCTGCTTGAAGAAGTCCGTCTTCATATACGCGTAGAGCCAGCCGTACTCGTCTTGGTCCTTCGGCTCGATGCGCAACAGGTCGTCCGTGATGACCTTGTTCAGGTGATGCGGGTACACGGCGGTAACGTTGCCCACCACGCCCGAGCGCGAAAGCAGCAGCCAATCCTGATTGACGAATCTAGAATCAGCCTGGGGCACGAAAGGCGCGGCGAGCCACTTCCTCACTCGGGGAAAGTCCTCGAACACCTGGCCGGCGGTAAAGAAGGGTAGCCCTTTGCCTTCCGGCACGGTATACCCCGTCAGTCTGCTCGGCTGCCAAATGTCGGTAAGGTCACCGAGCCTCTTGTGGTTGTCGCACTGGTTGGCAAGGCGTACGAAGCCGTACCCGTCGCGCAGGTAGGTTGACGCCTCGAGCCTCACGTCGCCGCCCAGCACGGTGGAAAGTCGGACGCTCTTCACCAAAGGCGCGATCGTCATTGGTCTCGCCTCCATTCAAAGAAGGCGCCGGCGATCGCCATCGTCTCGTCGTCCACCACGCGCTCCTTCGAGGTGTGGCTGCTCTCCTCTTCGGAGCCCACGTTGCCCGTCACCGCGGTGGTCTGCTCCTGCACAATGGGGTAGCCGTCATCGTCGCGTACATAGGTGGTCTGACCACGCTTGTCGTGCCCTACGTGGTCACAGATGGCCATAAATATCTTGTAATCCTGGAAGGTACCGTCCTTGCAGTATGCCTCTTCCTCACTGTCCCAGCGTCTCAGCACAAGGACGGATGTCTGCACGCCCACGTTGGGTTGGAACGCATCCGGGTGCATGTCTACCGAACCCAGGATCTGCGCATGGCGCAAAATCCACTGGCGCACGTAGCCCAGACCCGGGTTGCCCAGGATGCCGTTGGGAATGACGAGCGCCGCCACACCCACGCCGGGCTCAAGCAGGCGGATACACCGCTCGATGAAGAGGATCTCGGGCGGCTGAGATGAGAAGAGCTTGGGTTCCATGCTCCACTCGGCATCTTCCTCGGACCACGACCAGGTGTGTCCAAGGTCGAAGGATTCCAGAATCGCCGGGTCTTCGATAGGAATCTTGGAGCCAAAAGGTGGGTTGGTCATAATCGCCGTAACGCCGTGCCCCGGCTGCAGCGCCTTATTTGCCGCAATGTCGGCGGCGTCCAGGCGCAGCGCCTTTTGCAGTTTGGGTTCAAAGCCCGAGAACGGCTCGAGCGAGTTGGCGTGGAACAGCTGTCCGGTGCCGTCGTTGTTCATAACCATATTCATCTTGGAGGCACGCACTAGGATGGGATCAAAGTCGATGCCCACGATATGCTTGGACAGGAACTCGCGCTTGCGCGCGATCAGAGCCTCTTGCTTGGCTGCTTTGCTGCGCCCGCTCACCTCGACGGAGTCTCTGATCTTCTCAAGCACGTAATTCATGGCCGTGACCAAAAAGCCGCAGGTGCCCATGGCGGGGTCGAGGATGACGTCGTTTTCGGACGGGTCGACCATCCGCACCATCATGTGGCACATGTTGCGCGGCGTGAAGAACTGGCCCTTGTCACCACGCAGGTTGGAGCCCACGATTGTCTCGTACGCGTGGCCCTTAACGTCCACGTCGCTCTCGAGCAGGGAATACATTTGCAGCTGCGCCACGATGTAGGCGAGCACATCGTCGGTTAATGCGATGCGCTCGTCGGCCTTGAAGATGGTCTCGTACGACTGCTTGACGTTTCCAAAGAGTGCCTCGATGCGCTTGCGGCACTTCTTCTTACCCGCGGCGCCCTGGCGCTCGGTTGGCGTGATGTAGAACGTTGGCGTCTCGGAGTCGCGCTCATCCTGGATTTTGCAGAAGATGATCTTGAGCAGTTCAAGGAATGCCTCGGCCTTTTGGATGCCTTGGTTTCCGGCGATGTAGTTGTGACAGCGGCGGAACGAGTACAGCAGCGAGTCACTGGCGGCGGGGCGCAACTGGTCGAAGCGCGGCGCGTCGTCGGGTACCTCGCCACCAGCATGTGGCAGATCGGGCACGGCCTCGGGGCCGCGCTTGCCGGCATCGTCCACCACGTAACGGAAGGTAAGCAACTCGTCGCCGTTGGTCCACATGCCATAGGTCGAGTTCATGCAGGCAGACGCATAGGAGTGCATTTGATCTACGCCGTCTTTTTTGCCTTTGGCCTTGGTCTTGGGGTCTTTGCACTCGACGATGATGTGGATGTTTTCCTGGGTGTGCGCTTTTCCCGGCTCCCAGATGGCGACGTCGACCGCTTTTCGGTTGCTGCCGAACTTGATCGACTCCTCGACCCCGATCTGCTCCTTCTTGTAACCGTACTCACGCACGAGGGACTTTAGGATTTCCTGGCGCACTCGCTCCTCGGGGGTGTCCCTGCGCTGCGTCACGCCGTCGATGAAGTCCAGTATAGTCTCCGGCTGGATGACCGAAGTCTTGCTCACTTGCGACATTACGATTCCGTCCTTCCAACCTTGGTGTTGGTATCAACGCGTGCGGGGCCGCCCGATGCGACGCCCATCTCGCGGCTAATCAAATCTTTAAGAAATCCCTGCTTGTTTTCCTGTGCGGAGAGGAATGACCAAATCTCCTCTTCGGCGGGATAGAACCGCAGACAGAACTGCTGGGTCTTGTCGTGCTTGTACTTACGATCGGCTCGCTTCTGAGCTTCTGACGGCATGGCACCTCCCAAGGACATAGCTTAGCCATAATAGGAATTAGTATAGGTCTACACCTATATGTAGACAAGCAAAATATCACGAATCAGCAGGTAAAGGATGATTTTTAATTAAAGAAATAGAAGCCAACAAATGTAAAAACGGCCTCTAAGACATTGGACGTTTTTACGGTTGAGGAAGGTGGAGCTTGAGAAATGATCCGCCATGAGCGCTCCCTGCCGCTCGTGCATGGAGTGGCAGGGAACTATTTTTGTTGTATGAGACTGCCGTCTCGCAAGGTTGCAATGCCCGATTGGATGTCGACTTCAGTTGGATCAACCATATGCGCTGTTGCCTGACGCTGCGCGATGCCAGACGACGGAGGATGCGTCCTATCACGACTGGTAGTCAGGCACATTCTGGGCTAGTTGCGAACTTGGCTTGGAATGTGCCTGTTTGGCAGAATCGAAATCGCGAGCCATATCACTCGACTATGTGCCACTCAGCTGCCGAAGTGCTTCCAGCGTTGGTGATGCGGCCAGCTTTCCGTAGGCTTTGGAGCAGATAGCTTACATGGTCGCCTTTTTGCTTTGCCGTAAGGTCTGCCGGCAAGGCATGATCCAGCCCTGCGATAATCTCCGCTCTTGAACATGGGCGCACGCGCAGGAGCTCCAAGATCAACTCCTTGAAGACGCTATTGTCTACGCCCTTGTTTCGCACATACTCGCTGTGGGCACCGGTGGCTGCTGCCACCTCGGCTGAGACCGTCAGTTTGGGGTAACGGCCCCTAACGAGGCCTTGTTCGTGAAGCAGACGTGACTGTTCCTTTGTGACGGGTAGTCCCTTCTGAACGAGGTCCAACAGCAGTACTGTCACCAAATCAAGATTTCGATTGCTTGCGAGAAGTCGAGAATAGTCCTCGTTGAGAACCGTACCGTACAGCGTTACGGCAACGCGCCCAATCTCAGATAGATCGTAGGTGGGCATTGGTAATAGGCGGTTGCGCTGAATATCGAAGACGTTGCGAATGCCTATGGCGTTGCGGTCCATCATGCCTGTTTTGTTCATAGCGCTTGAAAGCAGGGGGTTACGGTAGTAGGGCGGCTTGTAGCCGCTCGCGAGCGCGTTCTCTATCGTCTCGGGGATAAAGGCACCCTCGTTCTTGAATATAAGCTTGTCCTCATACTCAAGGACATTGATCTTTCCTGACATCCTGAAATCTTGATGCGCAATAGCGTTGTGGAGAAGTTCTCGAATGACTTCGGGACTGTAGCGATGCGCTTCGGTGGGAAATAGCGTCTCTTCGCGGTCGAAGAAGCGATACTTTTCGTTTCTTATCTTTCCCAGGATACGATCGACCTGCAGAATGAAGGGCGGCTCAAAGTGTTCATAGGCCATAGTGGAGCCGTCGCTCGCGTAGAGCGTCCAAGTGATGCGCGGCTCAATGCCACCCAGAAAGACACTCGATTCCGGTTTGCCCAGAAGAACGAGCGCCGCATTGCTCACGTGGCCGTGGATCACAAGCGCCATCTTGCTAAGGATAGATTCTTCGTCGAGGCTACTAACGGCAGGCTGGCTTTCTCCGAACTTTTCGACGAATTTGGAGCATGCAAAGCTAACTGCATCTGGATCAAGGTCACCGAAGTTTGCCTCGTAGGCAATCTGGCGCGACCAGTCGGGCCGGCTCTGCCCGTAAATGGCGTCGAGTTTGAACTTGGGCATCTCTACGAGGGACTCATTCTCTCGTGACCAAGGGATTCCGTGCCAAGTCGTTGGCGTTGCGAAGCTGCCAGCCGGTATCTGGAAAGCAATGACTCTTTTGTCATCAACCTCAAACTCGTAAATCTCTTCGAAAGTCATGCCGTTGTTGGTGTATTGGGCGATTTCGTGCTTTAGGCGTCGCAGGCCGACACTTGGCGATTGGGGTTCTTTACGGTAGGCGGTTCCCTTTATCTTGCGGTCGTTTGAAATGCCAAAGAAAAGCCATCCGCACTCTGCCTTGCGTAAATTGGCCTCGTTGCTGAGGGCGGAGAAATACCTGCCAATGTCCTCGAAGTCATAGTTCTGCTTTGCTGCCTTGTATTCGACGACCTCGGTCTCGACGTCTGCAATGATGCGCAGAAGTAGGGAGGGCATTTCGCTCGTTTTCCGTATCATGACACTCCATATAATGTAATTTTATCCGCAACTAATGTAATTATATCTCCTGTTACATTAGCCGCCCGTGCATAAGGCTGTAGGCCGACTGTAAGGTCATATATTTCAGTGCATATAATGTCTGTACTTTTAATTTACCTCGCAGATTAGCTGCCAGGGGAAACGGAAAATAATGTGTCTTCTTCTAATGTAATTTCGCATGTAGCTTCGCGGATAACGCGTGAAATTACATTAGTACACGGAACTATTGCCGCCTGCTGCGGTGACGCTGCTGTCCATCTTCGTTGCCCGCTCCAATTCCAAAATGTTAGGTTCATGCCTGCTGCCCATACTTGCACCTGCGCACGGTACAATGGTTGGGTTACGACCAACGTGCCAATAACCAAAAAGGAGCCGCTATGATCGATCGCTATACCCGCCCGGAGATGGGACACATCTTCTCCCTCGAGAACAAGTACGCCATTTGGCAGGAGATCGAGGTTCTGGCCTGCGAGGCCCAGGCGGAGCTCGGTAAGATCGGTATTTCCAAAGACGAGGCCCAGTGGATCCGCGATCATGCCAACTTTGAGAAGGCGAAGGTCGATGAGATCGAGGAAGTCACGCGCCACGACGTCATTGCCTTCCTGACCAACATGAAGGAATACATCGATGCCGATGTTCCCGAGGGCGACCCCAAGCCCAGCCGCTGGGTTCACTATGGCATGACCAGCTCCGATCTGGGCGACACGGCTCTGTGCTACCAGCTCACCCAGGCCTGCGACTTGATCATCGAGGACGTCAAGAAGCTCGGCGAGATTTGCAAGCGTCGCGCCTTTGAGGAGCGCAATACGCTCTGTGCCGGCCGCACTCATGGTATCCACGCCGAGCCGATGACCTTCGGCATGAAGTTTGGCTCTTGGGCCTGGGAGCTCAAGCGCGATCTGGATCGTCTTGAGGACGCCCGCAAGAATGTTGCCTTCGGCGCCATCTCGGGCGCTGTCGGCACCTACAGCTCCATCGAGCCGTTTGTCGAGGAGTATGTCTGCGAGCACCTGGGCCTGGTTCACGACCCGCTGTCCACGCAGGTTATTAGCCGCGACCATCACGCCTATCTCGCCGGTGTTCTTGCCACCACGGCGGCCACCTGCGAGCGCATCGCTACCGAGGTTCGCAATCTGCAGAAGACCGATACCCTCGAGGCCGAGGAGCCGTTCCGCAAGGGTCAAAAGGGCAGCTCCGCCATGCCGCACAAGCGCAACCCCATCACCATGGAGAAGGTCTGCGGCCTGTCGCGCGTCGTGAAGGCCAACGCGCAGGTTGCCTTCGACAACGTCGCCCTGTGGCACGAGCGTGACATTTCGCACTCCTCTGCCGAGCGCGTCGCCCAGGCCGATAGTTTCATCGCGCTCGACCACATGTTCCAGTGCCTCATCCGCGTTATCGACGGCCTGCAGTTGTATCCCGCTCGCATGATGGCCAACCTCAACAAGACACGCGGCCTCATTTTTTCCTCCAAGGTCCTGCTGGCCCTCGTCGACACGGGCATCACCCGCGAGGACGCGTACGCCATTGTGCAGGAGAACGCCATGGCAACCTGGCACGAGGTACAGGATTGCGTCTCCGGCCCCACCTTTAAGGAGCGTCTCGAGGCTGATCCGCGCTGCACCGTCAGCCAGGAGAAGCTCGACGAGATCTTTGATCCGTGGGACTTCCTCACCCGCATCGACACGGTCTTCGATCGTCTGGAGCAGCTGAGCTTCGAGTAGGGTTGACCTAATTCGACCGCCTGCGGATGCATTTCAACCATTGGCGCCTTGCCCGTTTTGGGCAAGGCGCTTTTTTCACTGCCGCATTGGCTCCCGGTAATAAAATGAACTTTACTGCTGTTTCGATGAAAGGAGGAGCGTGCCCAGACGTATCAAGCGAGTCGCCATTGTCTCGTTTACGCTCATGCTCCTTGTTGCTGCCTGTGTGGTCGCCCTGACGTATACCGTTCGAAGCAGTTCTTCCTCCTCGAATGAAGCCGACAAAGATCTCCCAGTACTCAAAATCGGCGTTACGGATAACGACCCCTATGTGTATATCGATACCACGGGCGATTACGTCGGTATCGATATCGACATCGCCCGCGAGGCCTGCAAGCGTGCGGGGCTCAAGCCACAGTTTGTCGATATTGACTGGAACGATCGCGACCGGCTGCTCAAAAACGGTGATATCGATTGCCTGTGGTGTGATTATTCTCCCTGCTATCGCGAGGATAAGTATTACTGGACCGAGCCGTATTTAACCGTGCCGGTCTCGGTTGCCGCCAAGAAAACGAGCGGCATCAAGTCCTTGGCGCATCTCGATGGAAGCAAGACCATCGCGGTGATTGCGGGCTCGGTGAGCGAACGCCGATTGCTCGCAGGGGATCTGGAAATCTCGCCGGACGTGCAAATCAAATCGTACGGTTCTGCCGAGCTCTGCAAAGCCGCCCTCGCCAAAGGGTATGTCGACTGTTGGATGGCGGACGTTCAGTCGCTTGATCGACTTGTCGCCCAGTATCCCGGCCTTTACCGCGTGTTCGCTGACAACGTTATGACGGTTGACCTTGGCGTCGCGTTTAAGGACGGCTATGAGGGGGAGTACGTCAAAAACCTCAATACCGTGCTGTTCGAGATGGATCGAGATGGCACGATTGAGCGCATTGTGGGCAAGTACAAGGCAGGGGCGACGACGGACGGGCAAGGAGCGGAATCATGACAAATGATGAGCGCCGCTTGCGCCGAAAGGCATTAGTCACCGCGGCTATCTGCGTTGTGGTCAGCGCTGTCCTGTTGGGTCTGCTGTATATGGTCGGCACGCATCGCTGTCTCGATAAAACGCTTGGGTTTGGTCAGGAAACCATGGTGTTTTTAAAAAACGCCTGCGAAAAATATGACCGATATGAACAGGGAAGAAAAACCGAAGCGACGCACAATTTGGATGCCGCGCTCGAGTCGTTTTCGACGTTCTTGCCGTCTGATCACGTTGAAGTCAACGATGACCTCGTCGAGGAGTACGTCCATACCGAGCACCTTTCGGGAATGTTGGTCATGGACGCCGACGGCCATATGGCCGCTCATTACGATATTGATGGTCGCGATCCGCTGATGCTGTGGCGAGAGGAGCTGGCCTGTTCGTCGGTCGCATCGATGTATCGAGGATCCAAGGTGTCCTACTCGACGGTCGTTGAGCGTCGCGATGTCGACTTTGCCGTGAGTGTTGTTCCGTACGGTGATGGCGTAGCGCTGGGGTATCGATCGCTTGCGCCCGAGCCCGCCGATGATTATTCGTATACGATCGCCGACGTGCTCGTGAACAACACATTCCATCAGAGCCCAACGGTGCTCGTGATGCGCGATATGCAGATCGTTTCCTCAAACGATTCGAATGTCGATCTAACCCTTGCCCGGCTTCTTGCCGATAGCGGAATTGATTGGAAAGACGAAGGCTTAACACGTATCGAATATCGGGGAAGTACCTGGTATGCCGTGCGTGCGGCGTATGAGGACTATCGCCTGTTTGCGCTTTATCCCAAATCTGAGGTCATGTCGGGCAGGATTTCATTTATCGCTGCCGGCGTGCTGGTGTGCTTGGCGTTTTGGGTTGTAGTGCTGTTGGCGCGCAACATTGCCGATCGTCGCAATTTGGCCGAAAAGGACAAGCAACTCGGCATCATCAATGCTATCAGTTCCATATATGAGTCGACCTTCCTGCTGCATCTCGATACGCTCGAGATCGAGGGAATTAACATGTCGCCATCGGTGGCAAAGATATTTTCCGAGCACGCCGAGGTGTATGACTTTTTGACAACGGTTTGCCGAGACATCGTGAGTCCCGAAAGCCGCGAGGCGGTCATGGAGCTAATAGATATAAGCACGCTTCAGGACCGTATGGAGGGCATGCCGTACTTGGATGCCGAGGTACGAGATTGCCGAGGTACGTGGTATTCGCTGCAGGTTGTTCCACAGCGCCGCGATGAGCAGGGTCGACTGGAATCGGTCGTCGTGGCGACGCATAACATCTCGATGACAAAGCGCGCCGAGGAGCTTTCTTTCCAGGACAAGCTGACGGGACTTCGCAATAGAAATTACCTTGAGTCCCTTGGCGACGACCTGGTGAACGAGTCCCTGCCCGTGAGTGTGATCATGATGGACTGCAATTTCCTCAAGCGCACCAATGATCTCTACGGTCACGAAATGGGCGATGAGCTGCTACGGCGTACTGCATCTGTATTGAAGCGGACGGCAGGCGAGAAATTTGTACCCATGCGCGTTGGTGGAGACGAGTTCTTGCTGATTTGCCCTCACACCGATCGCGAATCCGCATGCAAAGTGGTGCAAGATCTTCGCCTCAGCCTTGCTGCTGCGAGCGATGAGGTGCTGACAGTCAGTGCGTCGTTTGGCGTCGCGACGGCAGAGACACCCGGATGTTCGCTGACCGAGATGTACCACATCGCTGACCACAACATGTATCAAGAGAAACGAAAAGTTCACGCTCGGGAAGCAGATTGCTAGTATTGCTACCGCCGGTTTGCGCATTGGGGAATGTTGAATCGGTGCCCGCGATACTTTATCGGTTCGGACGGGGATAATAGACGTCTGAAATTGCTTTACGAGAGGGGAACGCAATGATTAGTTTTGATTACAAGCCTCAGGGCGTATGCACTCGCAATATCCACCTTGACCTGTCCGATGACGGCAACAAGGTGGTGGGCGTCGAGTTTACCGGTGGCTGCAACGGCAATCTCAAGGCTATCTCTAAGCTGGTCGAGGGTGCTCCTGCCGATCGCGTCATCGAGGTTCTCGCTGGTAATACCTGCGGTATGAAAAAGACTTCTTGCGCCGATCAGCTCACGCGCGCTATCGAGGCCGCTCGCGCCGAGATCGCCTAATGAGTATCGCCGACCACGTCAAGAACGGAATATCGCGCCGCGGCTTTGTGCTCGGAGGGACTGCCGCGGGCGCTGCCACGGTGCTTGCCGGATGCTCAAAGAAAACGGGTACCAGCGACGACGCCGCCGGCGAGCCGCAGGTTATCAAAGACGACTCAAAGATTGTCTCGATTACGGATGAGTATGAGGCCGTCGATATCGATCTTGAGCCCATGGCGACATGGACATTGCCCTTGGGTACGCTGCTGTACTACTGCGACGGCGATTACGCCGCGGCGATGATGGCCCCGGCGTCTGCGCTGCATGCCAACACGCTTGGCGTGCTCAACTTGGGCGACGGCTCGCTCACGACGCTCATCGAGGATCCTATCGAAGGTGCGGGGTATTCGTTTTACGATGTCCGCGCCGGCGATGGCGTGTTTGCGTGGGTTGAGATGAACTTTGCCAATTCATCGTGGAAGCTCTACGCTCAAAATCTGTCGGGCGCTTCGCTCTCTGGCGACGTGGTTGAGCTCGATCGGGGTGGCAAGGACTATGATCCGCCCCTGTTTACGGCGTTCGGGTCATCGGTCATCTGGTATAAAATGCCTTCGGCAGGCGGCAATAAAACGAGTAGTGATTCGTTTTGCTATCGTCGCTCGCTTGATGAATCCAAGGCCGAGACAATTTGGAAATCGACGGGCCGCTTTGCATCGGCCCCGCGTGCGAGCGACGGCATTTTGACCATCTCGCCGCGTGTCCGCAACGACGAGGGCGTCTACTACGGCATAACGGCAATCGATCTGACCGACGGCAACAACACCAAACGTGCCCAGCTAGTCCTTCCCTCGTCAGTCTCGCCTTTCGAGGCCGTATATATGGGCGATACCTTCGTGTTTTCTATCGAGGCGACCTATAGTGGCGTGGGCAGCTTGGGCAACATGGGCACGTATATCGGTAATGAGGGAGGGTCGTACCTCTTCCTGTCACGCGAGCCGCTCGCATGTGCGGCTGGCAAGAAGAATAAATACCTTGTTAAGGTGCAGGCATCGCATTTCCTGATCGACACCTCTGCCAAGACCTATGGCTCGCTGCTGTCGCCCGACCGCGCTTTGGAGTATGGCGATTATCCAGCTACGGCGGGAAAATCGGACTCATTCCTTACGTACGCCACGGTGCGCAACAGCCAGGGTATACCAGAGACGGTCACTGCACGCCTATTCTCTCTTTAAGCTTAGAGGGGTTAAAAAGGCGCCAACAGGGGAATAAACGCGTTGTAATTGTGAGTACCGCCCGCCGAGCTGCCGCGTCATAGCGGCATCCGGCGGGCTCAGGTGCGTTAAAATGGGCTTGTTCTTAGCTAATTGAGACAGGGGGGCCGTGTTATGGCTTCAGATGCAAAAAAGATTCTGCTGGTCGAGGATGAGAAGGCAATCCGTGACGCCGTCGCTGCCTATCTCGAGCGCGAAGGCTACTGGGTTGTGGGCGTCGGCGACGGCCAGTCCGCGATCGAAGAGTTCGAGAAGCATCAGTTTGACCTGGTCGTGCTCGATCTTATGCTCCCCAAGATCCCCGGTGAGCGCGTTTGCCGCACTATCCGCGATACCTCGGATGTGCCCATTATCATGCTTACCGCCAAGGGTGAGATCGAGGACCGTATTATCGGTCTTGAGCTCGGCGCCGACGACTATCTGATCAAGCCGTTCTCGCCGCGCGAGCTCGTCGCCCGCGTTCGCGCTCTGTTCCGCCGTGCCCATCAGGCTGACGAGCCCGCCGTCGAGGTACTCGACTTCGGCGATCTGGTCATCGATATCTCGGGCCACAAGATCTTGGTCGAGGGCAAGGAAGTGGACCTGACCGCTTCCGAGTTTAAGCTGCTCACCACGCTTGCTCGTCATCCCGGCCGTGTGTATAACCGCATGGAGCTGGTCGAGAAAGTGCTCGGGTATGACTTTGAGGGCTATGAGCGCACCATCGATAGCCACGTGAAGAACCTTCGCGCCAAGCTGGGCGATGATCCCAAGAAGCCCAAGTGGCTCTACACCGTCCACGGTGTCGGCTATCGCTTCGAGGCTCCGGCCAAGACCGATAAGTCGGACGAGAAATAGGGAAATCACATATGACACCTGCGCGCTTTGAAATCGGACAAAAGCACAAGCAGGAGAGCGAGGCGGGTTCCAAGGCTAGTTGGAACACGCCTCGTTCCGATTCACGGCCAACGATGAGCTATCCCTCGCGCATGGCACTTGCTTTTGCTCTGACATCGCTCATGACGGTATTGGTGCTGGTGGGCGTTGTCTCTGTTGTGTGGGGCACGGTCTTTTCGGATTACACGCGCTCCAATATCGTCGAAATCGCAAATTCCGCAGCCGAAAAGCTTGCGACGTCGTACGAGGAAAACGGCAATTGGACTGCGGGCGAGCTGCGCACGGTCGCGACATCGAGTTTGGTGTCCGACGATTTGGGCATGCAGGTCGTCAATAAAAAGGGCGTTGTTGTCTATGACGACTCGTGGCCTTCGGCAAGTGCGACTGCCGATGTGCGCGAGAGCGAATCGGCGTCTCGCAGCTCGAGAGGTAAAAAGGCCTCGCATAGCCCGGTTTCGTCGGCGCCCACCGACTCCGATAGCGTGGCCAACGTCGAAATCATAACGCCTTCCGGCCAGCATGTCGGACAGGTAAAGCTATGGGCCATCGGCTCCGATGCTCTGCTCACCAAGGCAGATTCTGCGTTTAGAGAGAAGACCTTTAACGCCATGGTCCTTGCCGCGGTTGTTGCAGTCTGTATCTCGGTCGTTATCGGATCGTTCATGTCGCGTATGCTCACCAAGCCGATTCATCGTATTACCAGCACGGCCAAACAAATTCGCGATGGCGATTTGTCCGCTCGCACGGGCTTGCGCGGCGATGACGAAATCGATCAGCTGGGTGAGACCTTTGACGAGATGGCCACTTCGCTCGAGAAGGATATGAAACACGAGAAACGTTTGA
Organism: Collinsella sp. AF02-46-1; assembly: GCF_003465825.1. Lineage (GTDB taxonomy): Bacteria > Actinomycetota > Coriobacteriia > Coriobacteriales > Coriobacteriaceae > Collinsella. Next base: position 5,356 of record NZ_QSBV01000017.1, on the reverse strand, counting down.
CCTCGGACGTGGCTCACGAACTTCGTACTCCGCTTATGGCCATGCTCGCAACGGTCGAGGCCATGCAGGATGGCGTATATCCTACCGACGATGAGCACTTGGAGACTGTTGCTTCCGAGACGCGTCGCCTGGCTCGTCTGGTGCAGCAGATGCTCGACCTGTCGCGCATGGAAAACAGCACGGCTCCGCTCAACCTTGAGCCGGTGGACATGGTTCCTTTCGTGCGTTCCATCGTCAATGCCCAGGAGCGCCTGTTTGTCGACCGCGATCTGCGCTTGCGCTTTGCTGACGAGACCCAAGGTCACGACGATGTCGTCGAAGCCGATCCCGACATGATCACACAATGCGTCATCAATCTCATGAGCAACGCCATGCGCTACACCCCCGAGGGCGGTTGGGTCGTGGTGTCGGTGCTCAGTGACCGCAAACACGTCAGCATTGCCGTTTCTGATACCGGCATCGGTATTGCCAAGGATGACTTGTCGCGCATCTTCGGCCGTTTTTGGCGCGCCGATGCCAGCCGTGCCCGTGAGGCGGGCGGTCTGGGCGTGGGCCTCGCCGTGACTAAACAGATCGTCGAGCGCCATCACGGCTACATATCTGTGGAGTCGGAGCTTGGAAAGGGTACGACTTTTACGATTCATCTGCCTCGCGAGCACACGGCGGACGCGGCATCTACTACAATGGAGCACTAGCTTTTCGCTATTCGGTGAAGGAGGGGTTTCGTCCCTGCCGCTCCGAGTTTGCGAAAACGTGCGGGAAAGAACCCGCATTACTGTCGTATTTTGGTAAGGAGTGACTCACGTGACAACGATGGAGCGTCGTCCGGATTCCCGTGGCAAGGTTCGTGATATCTACGATGCCGGTGAAAACCTGCTGATGGTCGCCACCGACCGCATTTCTGCGTTCGACTTCATTCTTCCCGACGAGATTCCGTTTAAGGGAGAGGTGCTCAACCGCATCTCGGCATTCTGGTTCGATAAGTTTGCCGGCATCGTTCCCAACCACCTCGTTTCCATCGACCCGGCGGATTTCCCCGAGGAGTTTGCTGAGTATCGTGACTACCTCGCCGGCCGCGCCATGCTGGTTAAGAAGGCCCAGACGATTCCTATCGAGTGTATCGTCCGCGGCTATCTGACCGGTTCGGGCAAGAAGACCTACGACGAGAACGGCACCGTCTGCGGCATCCAGCTGCCTGAGGGCCTGACCGAGGCTTCCAAGCTTCCCGAGCCGCTGTTCACGCCGTCCACGAAGGCCGAGATCGGTGACCACGACGAGAACATCTCGTTCGAGCGTTGCTGCGAGATCGTGGGCGAGGATATCGCCACGCAGATTCGTGACCTTTCCCTCAAGATCTACAAGGCCGCTGCCGAGTACGCCGCGACCCGTGGCATCATCATTGCCGACACCAAGTTCGAGTTTGGTGTCATCGATGGCAAGGTCACGCTGATCGACGAGTGCCTCACGCCCGATTCCAGCCGTTTCTGGCCTGCTGCCAGCTACGAGGAGGGCAAGATCCAGCCCAGCTACGACAAACAATTCGTCCGCAATTGGCTCAAGGCCAACTGGGATATGACGGGGGAGACCCCGCACCTGCCCGCCGAGGTCATCGATGGCACGTCCGAGCGCTATCGCGAGGCCTTCCAGATCATCACGGGCTCCCAGTTCACAAGCATGAAGGAGAACGCATAAGTGAGTACCCGTAGCGCCACGAACAAGCGCACGCAATCCCGCGAGGTTACCGGGGTTGCGCGCAAGTCCGCCGCATCTGCTAAGCCTGCCCGTCAGGCAGCGAGCTCTGTCCGCGTCGTGCCGGCTTCGTCTAAGGCACGCCGCAAAGAGCTCGAGAAGGGCGAGAACCTCGAGGGCCTCTCTAAAGAGGAGAAGCGCGCCCGCAAGGCTAAGCAGCGCGCCAAGGAGGATCGCATCTACACGGTGTCGAATATCCTTCTCAAGCAGGATGAGGACTACACCAAGCGCCGCCGCATCTGGTGGGCCGTGCTCGCTATCGGCATGGTGCTCGTCGTGGCCATTTGGGCCTCGCTGTACTTCGCTCCCGCTGGCATGGTGTCCAGTCCCGTCCAGATGGTCGGCATCGTTTTGTCTTACGTCGTCATTCTGGGTGACTTTATCTACGACTTCGTTCGTATTCGTCCCCTGCGCAACATGTACCGCACGCAGGCTGAGGGCATGTCCGACAATAAGCTCAACGCCCTTATCGAGCGCGCGGCTGCCGAGGAGGACAAAAAGGACTCCAAGAAGAAATAGCGTTTGCATTCATACTTATCGCTAAGATATAAGGCGCGTCGTTTTTGCGGCGCGCCTTTTTACTGTTCTATAGATAGATGGAGTGGCACATGATTCGAGCTGCCCTGACGGTTGAAGAAGCTCTGGAGGGCATGAAGGCCCTGGAGCCCAAGATTAAAAACTATGCGCGCCTGGTCGTCCGCAAGGGCGTAAACGTCAAGCCCGGCCAGGAAGTCGTCGTTCAGTCTCCGGTCGAGTGCGCGCCGTTTGCGCGCGTGGTGGTCGCGGAGGCCTATGACGCCGGCGCCGGCCACGTGACGGTCATTTGGGCCGATGATGCCGTGACGAGGCTCACGTACGAGCATGTCGATAAAAGCTATTTTGAGCAGACGCCCGAGTGGAAGCGCCTGCAGCTGGATTCCCTGGCCCAGGACGGTGCCTGCTTTATCTTTATCGAGGGTGCGGATCCCGCAGCCCTCAAGGGCATCGATCCAGCCAAGCCGGCCGCGGCATCCAAGGCGAGGAATACGCAGTGCAAAGTTTTCCGCCGTGGACTGGATTACAACATCAATCCGTGGTGCATCGCCGGCGCTCCGGTCGTGGCTTGGGCGCACGAGGTGTTCCCGGGAGACGCCGATGAGGTTGCAATCTATAAGCTGTGGAATGCGATTCTGCACACCGCTCGCGCCGATGGCCAGGACCCGGAGAGCGACTGGGAACTCCATGACGCCGCATTCGAAAAGAACCTGCGTTTCCTAAACGATAATCAATTTGATTGCCTGCACTACACCGCTTCGAACGGAACCGATCTGACGATTGGCATGACGAAAGGTCACGAGTGGGCCGGCGGCAAGGGCAAGACGCCCGATGGCCACCCCTTCTTCCCCAACATCCCCACCGAGGAGGTTTTTACCTCGCCTGATCGCATGCGCGCTGACGGAATCGTCTACTCGGCCATGCCGCTCATCCACCATGGCAATAAGGTCGACGATTTTTGGATTAAGTTCGAGGGCGGCCGCGTAGTGGACTACGATGCCCGTGTGGGCAAGGCAACGCTCGCAAGCATCATCGATACTGACGAGGGCGCTGCTCACCTGGGAGAGGTCGCGCTCATCTCCAAGAACACGCCGATCCGCGAAAGTGGCGTACTGTTCTACGATACGCTCTATGACGAGAACGCTAGCTGCCATCTCGCGCTAGGTGTCGGTTTCCCCGAATGCATCGAGGGTGGGTATGACATGTCCAAGGAAGAGCTCCTGGAGCATGGCGTTAACGTCTCGAGCACGCACGTCGATTTTATGATTGGCACGGACGACATCGATATTACGGGCATTACGCCTGATGGACGTGAAGTTGTGATTTTCCAGAACGGCCAATGGAGTTGGGAATAGTCCCAGACCGTGGTACAATGCCACCCGCGGGCCGTTAGCTCAGCTGGCAGAGCAGGGGACTTTTAATCCCAAGGTCCAGGGTTCGAACCCCTGACGGCCCACCATAGAATGGAAAAGCGACTGGCGGATGCCGGCCGCTTTTTTGTTGCCGCGACGCGGGTTCGAACCCGAAAGGGCGCGGAGCTGAGTAAACGCGTGAGCGTTTGCCAGCGCAGCGCGCAAGGCGCGAAGCGCCGCAGCGGCCGCCTGCGGAGCAGGCTGAACCCCTGACGGCCCACCCAAAGTAAGGAATACGAAATGAAAACAAATAGATACGGAATTAGCGGCAGCACATTAAAGATAATAGCAGCCATTTCGATGGTTCTCGATCATGTAAGCAGGATCGTCCTGACCAATGGAATCATGACTCACGCATCGTACAGTCAGATATCAGACGAACAGTGGGCGATTCTAAGCGAGGCTTCGGATATGCTTCATGTTCTTGGCAGAATTGCATTTCCCTTATTTTGCTTTTTGATAGTTGAGGGATTTTTGCATACTCATGACTTAAAGAAGTACCTGCGAAATATGCTTGTCTTCGCAATCATTGCGGAGCCCATATACGATTTCGTCCAAACCGGGCAACTATTTGACCTTCGGCAACAAAATGTTATGTGTGAGCTCCTGCTTTCCTTGGTCTTTTTGATTGTTCTGGAAAAGATACAAAGTCTTTCAAAACGGAAAAGATACATCGCAGAAACTGCTCTGATTGTTTTGACAGCACTGGCAGCTGAATACACTAAACTAGATGGCGGTGTGTATGGCATTATGCTTGTGGCTGCATTCTATTTATTCCACGACAGCAAGGCCAAGATGTTCTTTGCTGCAGTATGTGCAGTGCTCCTTTCGTCATGCCATATAGTTGGCGGCGGATTCGAGCTTGCTGCAGCTAATGTACTTAATCCTGATGTTGCTGCCGCGGTCGTTTCGTTGCTGCTTATCAATCTTTATAATGGTAAGCGAGGGCTGAAGCTCAAATATTTCTTCTACATTTTCTATCCGGCACATCTTGCTCTGCTTTATGGTGTCTCACTTATTGTTTTGAACTGTCTTTAAAAACTCTCAAACAAGTCTCTGAAAACGGAAACAAATTGACCCTAAGACTGCTTGTGAATTTCCGGAAGACCTGAGAGATGCGAGGATAGGCAACGAGGGCTGCAGAGAGATGCTTCTCAGTTCTCTGGCGGATCGCACGTATCTGTATGAGGATCACTTCCACACACTCATTAATAACAGTGATAAACACGGCAGATCCTCAAAACATGAGGCTGTGGAGGTCGAACGATGCTTCGAAAGCATGAATGGCAGCGAGAAAATGAGTTCGGAAGCGCCCTCTGGATGATCCAGCATAGAATAGAAAGCGATCGGCTCCGGCTGGTCGCTTTTTTGTTGCCGCGCCACGGGTTCGAACCCGAACTTCTCTATATATAAGAACGCTTGGCGAACAAAACCTGCCTTTTACCGACGGGAAACAAATAGCTGATGCTTTTGGAGTAAAGTGGCGCTCCAGAGATGACCGATGCCTTAACACCTATAAACCAGCTGGTCATCGCCAATATCAGAAGCCAATGCTTCAGTTTTAACCTCAGTGATGCGACTGAGGGACCTATTCATTTGTGAACAAAATATGGAGTGCGCGATTCCCGCCCCCGGCGCCCCTCCGGTCTGGCAATATATCT
>NZ_QSBV01000016.1 GCF_003465825.1 Collinsella sp. AF02-46-1 | reverse complement strand
GCTGGGGTAGAGGTGGTAGAAGCCGTCGAAAAGGCTCTTGAAGCCAAAGGCTTGCTGCCAGTCCGCCATTCCTGCGCGCGCCATGCCCGCGCGGTTGTAATGGTTGAACCCGGCGGCGCTCGACATGCCCGAGCCGATGCCGACGATGATGGCGTCGGCATCGTCGATAAGGCTTCGAAGCCTACGCGCTTCTCTTTCTAGGGGTGGCATCGGGCGATCTCCTCGAAAGCCGGGGTCATATCGCCGTCAACGAGAATCGTCTCGCACGAGGCGTCGGGCGCAATGGCCTGGCTGTAGTTGAACACGATGTAGGTGGCGTGCTCGCAGACGTTCGCGATCTGGGCGAGCATGTGCTTTATGATGCCGTTGCGCAGTCCCACGCCAAGTTCGAGGATGGCGACCCTGCCGTTGCGATGGGCTTGCACAAGGCGCTCGAGCTCCTCGAGCTGGGCCGTGGCGAGGGCGTCTGGATGGGCGAGACGCCGCTCGTCGATCGACGTGCGTATGCCCCCCTCCGTCTCGAGCACGCGGTTCTCGTTGAACCCTGCGCGTACGAAGTGCCCGTCGATATTGCACGTGATCACGAAGGTGTCAGCGTGCTCTGTAAGACGCCGCAGCCCGTTCATGAGCGGGCTGGGCTCATACTCGACATACTCCTTTTGATGGAACCGCTCGACCCATCGGCTTCGCACGCTGGCATCCGGGGAGGCGAGCCCCTGCAGTATGCAGCCGATGCCGTCGGCCTGAGCGAGGTCGCCGTACGCCTCTCGGAAATGAGCATCGGCGCAGAAGAGGTTGAGCCTCTCTGCCATGCCCAGCCCGTTGCTGGCGCCGATGATGACAAGATCCGCCTCGGCTAGCGCCCTGCCTATGCGAACTGCTTTCACCGTTTCCATGTGCTACCTCCCCAGCGTCTTGCGCACGTCGGCGAGCACGTCGGCGATGTCGGCGCGAACGGCGAGCCCCCAATCCTCGATCGCGCGGGGGAGAAACTGCGTCCTGTTGTTCACGGCGATGTAGCTAGCCTGCGACAACTGCGCCGTGAGGGCCCAGAACGGCTCCTGGATAAACGCGGGCGTCATGCGGCCCACGCCCAGCTCGAGGAAAAGGATCCTCTGCCGCGCGTGCGCGTCGAGCCAGTCGGACACCTTGTGGTACTGCTCCTCGTAGAGCTCGCCCTGCAGGAAGTTGCCGTAGCCGCGAACCCAGGGGAACGCCTCTGCCCCGCAGTGCGGGCAGCGCGGCACGAGCTCTGTCGGAACCTCAAGGCCGTCTCCCATGGCCTCTACCATGTTGGAGACCGGCTCGACCGCATCCCACACCGCGTCGGTGCAACAGCGGGAGCACTGAAAGAAGCGGTGGTCGCCTTGGATCTCTGCCACCTTCTCCCAGGGGTAGAGCTTCACAAACTGCGTGTCCTGGTTGGTGGTGAGCACGAAGAAATCCTTCTCGGCGAGAATGGCGTCGAGGTCCTTGTAGGGCTTGCGCAGCGGGGCGTTGAGCGTGGTGTCGAGGAAGGTGGCGAGGTATCCCCAGCGCGCCTCGGCGGTGGGCCAGCGGTAGAACGACCCCTCGAAAGCGCCCTTGAAACCGTAACGCTCGGCGAATTTGCCGAAATGCCTGCGATAGGTTGCGTTGTCCTCGTAATAGAAGTCGCCGCCGCCCGCCGCGGAGAGCCCAGAGGCCCCGCCCACCAGCACGCAATCGGCTTCCTCGATCATGCGGGCGAAGTCCCTGATTTGCTGGTCGTAGGGCTCGGGCTCGCGGTCACTCAGCTCATAGGGCGTGCCGCCGCTGCGGTAGGCGGCCTGAAGGGAAAACGATTGGTTGGTGAGCTCGATAACGAGCTGCTCGTACAGGGTCACTGGATACCTTCTTTCAGCTATTATAAACAGGTGTCTATAAAAAGTATCCATGTCGATTTGCTTAAGAGCAATGAACAGCTTCGGCCTGCTGTCGATAAACGAGCGTTTGCCGGGCATTGTCGAGCGTTGCAATTGGAGGGGTAATGGAAGCGGGGAAGATCGATCGTCGCCGACGCTATACACTCTCGGTCATACGGGAGGCGTTCTTCGCGCTGCTGGCCGAGGTCGGCTTCGCGAAGATGACGGTAGCGGATATCTGCCGACGCGCCGATATCAACCGTGGCACGTTCTATCTGCACTACGAGGACAAGTTCGCCCTGCTCGACGCGCTTATCGACGAGGCCTTGGCGGCGGTGCCGCCGCTCGAGGGAACGGAGGCGGGCGCCCTCTGCCAGCGTCCGCCGGCAAACGATGACTATTATCTGCTCTACTCGGATGACGACGCGTACGCCCGGGTGGCACAGCGCGTCGTCGAGCGCGGCGCCGAGCAGATGGTTCCCTCGATCATGGAGGAGACTGGGCTTTCGCGCGAGGACGCCTATCTGCTCTTTGTCCACAACGTCCAGGGAAATCTCGCGGTCAACCGCCTACTTGGTTGGAGGCGGGGACCCGAGTTCGCTCACGCCCAGGAGCTGCTCAGCGCCTATTCCGAAGGGGGTCTGCGGGCGGTATCCGCCCGCTATGATTCTCGTAGTTCATCTTGACCACGGGTTCATTTCAGGTAAGTAGTGCAGCTATGAGCTGAGGATAAAGCGCCATCGTGTGCCCCGCGCTCTCGACTTCTCGGCAGAAATGTGAGCCTTTGGTCAATGTATCTCAAGATTGAGCGTTGGCTCCGCTTTTGATTTGGTGACATGACGGAGTGCGACGGCATGGCATTGTCGCATCGCTGTGCTGTCGCAGCGCCAGACGTCTTCGTGGCCGCCGTTCAGCCCTCGTCGAACTCCTTCAGCCGGGAGAGGCAGCGGTCCAGAAACCCGCTCCTGGCTTGCGCGGCAAGGAGTCCGTCGCAGAAGCGGTCGCCACGAACGCACCACGTGATGCATGCGCGTATCAGGTCAATGTCCCCATGGTCGATGTCACAGCTGTCTATGCCTTCCGAGGTGTCGATGCTATGGCGTTCAAGCGTCTCGAAGTAGCTGGTGTCCGCGAACCCGTCCAGTTCATAGAAATCGTCGACGAAATCCTCGAGTCCGAGCGTCCCGCCCCCAAGCTCGACATTCATGTTTCTGTCCGTCAGCTTGCCAGCGTACTTGGTTAGTCTTTCGAACGTGTTCGCTCCTTAGCTCAAAAGTCCGTTGTCGCCCAGGTAGTCCACGAAGGCATCGATTATCCGTGCCGTGCGAGTCGCGATGTCTATTTCGGTGAAGTCTTCCATGACTTGTGTCAGGCGCTTGAGTTCCGCGATCTTTGTTCCGGCTTTGCGCTTGCCATTGCCGTCGGTGTATCCCTCATAGTACTTGCGTTTATCGCAGAATCTGTAGTCGGCCGCGCGGATGTTTACACGCTTCTCGAGCAGCGCCTTGTTACCCAGCGCCTCCAGGTTGGATTGGTCGACGAGCGGGTCTACCTCGTTGCGCTTCTTGGCATAGATGTGCTCAATTTCGAGCGTGGTGTCTAGGTCCATGAGTGGTTGATCTGGGTCTGCGTACGCCCACCAAGTGAGCATGGACTTCGTTACAGGCCTGCCGTTGGTGAACACGTAGGTTCGGAATCGCTCAGCAATATTTGCGCGATTGAAGTGGTGGTTGGGAAATTCCACCGGGCGGTGCTCCACGATGTTGATCATCTCGGGATACACTGGCGAACGCAGCGCATTTACGCCGGGACGCTCAATGGCGTAGGCGAGAACGAATGCCGTGATCTTGTTTAGAAAGCCGTAGAGTGCCTCGTCATCGAGGACACTTTTGCTGTCGCGGTTGGCAAGGAACCAGACGCTTAGCAGATAGGTCCACATGCCGTTGGGGGCGTAGTTCAGCACGAAGAGCCTGCGGAGCACGCGCTCACTGAACCCTTCCTGCGCATCGACGCGTTTCCAGAAGCCGAGCAGCGCCTCGAGATCGTCGAGCGTGGCGTCCTCCTTGAGCATGGCGTAGCCATCGGCACCGAAGAAGTCGCGCAACGATGCGGTGGTCGTGTCGCGGATGCCTTTCTTTGCGCGGCGGTAGTACATATAGCGCGTAAATAGCTCATCGGTTGGTGTACCGCGCATGGGCCGGAAGATAGCGTTCGCTCCCTCCTCGAGCGCCTTCCAGCGACGGATGAACTCGTCCTTGCGCCCCGTGTCGGAATAATGCTTGTAGAACTGGCTTTTGAAGATGTCGGCATCCGAGAGAGGCAGCCCTCGGTCGTTTAGAGTCGAGAAGATGCGTAGCGCGGTGTCCTGCGACTCCGCTTCAATGGGTAACAGTATCACATTGTTGATGACGCGTGTGGCCATGTAGACGGTGTAGGTGGGCCACTCGCTCACCAGTTGTTCAATTTTCCTCTGGAAGAAAGCGAAGTTGCGGGCATAAGCGCTCTTCCAGCCATCGCCTACGTTGCCCTCTCGTAAAATCTCGAGGAATTCATTCTTGTCGTTGTCCGATGCAACCTCGGAGTCGATCTTGAGGCGCTCCATGTCGGGCTCGTCGAACTCGTCGGTTTTCCATACACAACGGGCGATTGCCTCGCGCATCTTCACAGACTGCTTATCCTTCATGTTGGTGAACTTGTCGTAGAACGCGCGGAGCAGCAGCATGATGGTGGTGAGGCGCTGCTGGCCGTCAATGATCTCGAGTTGACCAGAGAGGTTCTTAAAGGTGACGATGGGTCCTAGAAAGTATTCGTCGTTCTCGCTGTCGAAACGCTCGTAGTCATCGCCTGGAAAAGCGAACGAGAACAGGTCGTCCCACAGCGTTGCGCATTCATCCTCGCCCCAGGCGTAGGGCCTCTGGTAGTCGGGGATGAGGAAGTCCGATCGCTTATCGGTGAGAAGATCGCGAATCGATCGCTGGTCGATGTTGAGCTTGGACATGAGCTGTACCTTCCGCGCAGGAACAATCAAGATGGACAGATTATATCGCCGAAGTCGTCATTCGCTCTATTGCTGCGAGCTACTGAATCTAGCAACCTCTGGCCAACCCTTACAGTTTCATGTCGTGATCCATATCGGCGCCGATCAATGCCCGTGATGCTTCTGCTTGCACCTTCTTTGGAGAGCGCGAACGAGAGATGCGATCTACAGACGACTGAATAGCTCCATTCATTTTGGTTACAAAAAAACATGCCGCGCGCCTGCAGCATGAAGGAGAGGGAATCCTATGAAAATCGTTGTATTGAGTGGTAGCCCGCGCAAGGGCGCCAATACCGACACCATGGTCGAGGCGTTTGCCGAGACCGCGCGTGAGGGCGGCCATACGGTCGAGGTCATCCGCGTTGCCAGCAAGAAGATCGCCGGCTGCTTGGGATGCCAGTACTGCTTCGCCCATGAGGGCGTCTGCGTGCAGAAGGATGACATGGTCAACGTGATCGAGTCGTTGAAAGACGCAGATATGGTCGTCTTTGCCTCGCCTATCTACTGGTTCGATATCACCGCGCAGGAGAAGGCTGTCATCGACCGCCTGTACGCCTTCGGTGCTACGGGCTTCCCGTTCACCAAGACGGCCCTTTTGCTCGATAGCCACAGCGAGGGCGTCTATGATGCGGCGATCGCCATGTACAAGTCCACGTGCGCATACTGCAAGTGGGAGGACCAGGGCATTGTCACCATCAGCGGTATGACCGAGCGCGACAGCATGGCCTCCTCGCCCAAGCTGGAAGAGGTGCGAGAGCTCGCTCGCAAGCTCGCCTAAGGGCAAGAAGAGCGCATGGCAATCGGTGTTGGTGGAAATGCTTGCTGTCCTTACCGAGAGATAGGGGCGAATTCCCTCAAGTGCCGTATAGAACAATTTTTAAACGCAGAAAAATAACTGAAAACAAATTAATCCGCGTTAAAATATTGTCAAATAGAAGTTCATGAGGGAAGGTTACGTATGCGTCGCAAGGCAGACGAGCTCCTTAGGGAATGGCGAGACAGAGCTGATAGAAAACCTTTGCTGGTCAAAGGCGTGCGCCAGTGTGGCAAGACCTATCTGCTCAGAACGTACGCCCGGGATCTTTTCGAATCGGTTGTCTACGTTAATCTTGAGAACGACCGGTCGGCGCGAGCGGATTTTTCGGGCGGTCTTGACCCTCATTCGATCGTACGTGCGATCGAGGCTCGTACGGGACGGCGTATCGTGCCTGGCAAAACCTTACTGTTCATTGACGAGATCCAGGCATGCGAGGAAGCGCTCACTTCCCTTAAATACTTTTGCGAAGATGCTCCCGAGTATTACGTTGCGGCTGCCGGGTCGCTTCTTGGGGTTGCCATTAACCATCAGTCGTATTCGTTCCCCGTCGGAAAGACCGACTTGATTGAGATGACTCCACTCGATTTCGAGGAGTTTCTCTGGGCGATGGGGCACGATCAGCTGGTCGACGAGATACGCTCATCATTCGAGATAATGGGTCCTCTTGCGCCAAGCCTTCATGAAAAGGCGCTTGGGCTCTATCGACAGTATCTTGTTGTTGGCGGAATGCCCGAGGCGGTCCAAACGTACATCGATGATCAGTCAATCATTGATGTGGCCGAAAAGCATCGGATTATTCTCGACGGATATTCCGCCGACACCAATAAATATGCTGATGAACGCTTGAGTGCAAAGACGCGTGCGTGCTTCGATTCCATTCCACAGCAGCTTGCCAAAGAGAATCGTAAATTTCAATACAAGGTAGTGCGAGCGGGGGGCAATGCGTCTCTCTTTGGAGATGCTCTCGATTGGCTTGTATTGTCGGGTACGGTGGCGCGCTGCAGCCTAGTCGGGCAGATCGAAAGCCCCTTAGAGGCCTTCGTTAACCCTTCTGCTTTTAAAATCTATCAGGCGGATACAGGGCTGCTGGTCTCCAAGGCCGGTGCTCAACGCGCCGATATTCTTGCCGGTATCGGCGGCACATTCATGGGTGCACTTACCGAAAACTACGTTGCCCAACAGCTTTCAGCCATGGGTTATCCACTGCATTATTGGGCGCGAGATAATCGTGCGGAAATCGACTTTGTAGTAGAGAAGCAGGGATGCTTGTCTGCGATTGAAGTCAAGGCGGGGGAGAACACAAGATCTCGAAGTCTGTCCTCACTTAAAAAGACCCATCCGGGCGTGCGCCTTATCAGGCTATCGACTAAGCCCTTTGGAATGAATGATGGGCTTATGTCTGTTCCGCTTTATGCGGCATTTTGTCTATAGGGATGATGCTGGTGTAATGCATGGGGCCCGGGGCGCAGCGTTTACTGCGCTCCGGGCCCCGCTGCTTTGTAAAACCATGACGGTTTAGTCGCCGTTGTTTTAGTCAAACAAACTCGGCATGTCATTTTCCTTCATGAGGGCGCCGGCGGAGGGCAGGCTCTGCGCGGTGAACTTCTCGGCCGAGACGCCGGCGCCAAGGATTTCCTCGGTCGTGCCGACGGTGGTGACCGAGCGGCCCTTCTTGGCCGTAAAGGCCTGGACGCCCTGCGTGTTGGTGGTCGTCTTGGTCTTGAGCAGCGACGTGTTGAAGTTCATCAGGCGGTAGTCGCTCGAGACCAGCGCGAGGTCGCGGTCCTCCTTGAGCACCTGCGCATACAGCAGCTTGCTGCCGCCGTAGATGGCGTTCTTAAGGCGCTTGCGGTTGGTCTTGGTAGCGTATCCAGAAAGCGCGACACGCACCACGCGGCCGTTCTCAAAGACGAACAGCACGTCGGCCTTGTAGTCCTCGGGGTCGATGACCCAGATGACGCTCTCGTCGGGTTCCATCTCAAGATCGGTCGGAAGGTACGAGCCCAGCTGGGCCGACTTGGTGTCCTCAAACGCCGCGACCTTGCACTTGTACACCTGGCTCTTGTTGGTAAAGACCAGCAGCTCGTGGGTGTTGGAGGACGGGAACTCGATAAAGGGTTTGTCGCCGTCCTTGTACTTGAGCGTGGTCGCCTTCTTGAGCACGCGGTCCGTCATCTTCTTTAGGTAGCCATCGCGCGAGAGCATGATGGTGACCGGGTACTCCTCGACCTCGGGCTCCAAGCTTACCTCGATAACCTCATGGGGCTCGATCCTGCCCGTGCGGCGCGGCATCACGTACTTCTTGTTGACCGCTGCTAGCTCGTCGCTGATGACCTTCTTGATGTTCTCCTCGCTGGAGAGGATCTCCTCAAGCTCGGCAATCTCGCCCTCGAGCTTGGCGATGTCCTTGGTGCGGTTGAGGATGTACTCCTCGTTGATGTTGCGGAGCTTAAGCTCGGCGACAAACTCGGCCTGGGTCTCGTCGATGTCGAAACCCTTCATAAGGTTGGGTACAACCTCTGCCTCGAGCTTAGTGCCGCGGATGATGGCGATGGCCTTGTCGATGTCGAGCAGAATTGCCTCAAGGCCGTGCAGCAGGTGCAGGCGCTCGGACTTTTTGCCCAGGTCAAAGTTAATGCGGCGACGCGTGGACGCAATACGCCACGCGACCCACTCGTGCAGGATCTGGCGCACGCCCATAACACGGGGATAGCCGTCGACCAGCACGTTGAAGTTGCACGAGAACGAATCCTGCAGCGTGGTCGAGCGATAGAGCTTCGCCATGAGCTTGTCGGGGTCGACGCCGCGCTTGAGGTCGATGGCGATACGCAGGCCCGAAAGGTCGGTCTCATCGCGGATGTCGGCGATCTCCTTGACCTTGCCCTCCTTGGAGAGCTTGACAATGCGCTCGATGATGACATCGGTCTTGGTGGTGTAGGGAATCTCGTAGACCTCGATGATGCGCTCTTCGGGAATCCAGCGCCAGCGGGAGCGAATCTGGAAGCTGCCCAGGCCGGTCTCGACGATCTTCTCCATCTCCTCGCGGCGGTAGATAATCTCGCCGCCGGTCGAGAAGTCGGGCATGGGCATGTACTCGAGCAGGTCGCAGTCGGGATCCTGCAGGTAGTGCATCGTGGCGGTGCAGACCTCGTTGAGGTTGAAACCGCAGATGTCGGACGCCATGGCGACGCCGATGCCCTTATTGGCCGAGACAAGGATGTTGGGGAACGTGGTGGGCAGCAGGCGCGGCTCCTTCATGGCGCCGTCGTAGCTGTCGACGAAGTCGACCGGGTCCTTGTCGATGTCCTTGAAGATCTCGGCGCTGATGGGGGAGAGCTTGGCCTCGGTGTAACGCGAGGCGGCGTAGCTCAGGTCGCCCGAATAGTACTTGCCAAAGTTGCCCTTCGACTCCACGAAGGGGGCAAGCAGCGCTTCGTTGCCCGTCGCCAGGCGCACCATCGTTTCGTAGATGGCGGCGTCGCCGTGTGGGTTGAGCTTCATGGTCTGGCCCACGATGTTGGCGCTCTTTTGGCGCTCGCCCTTGAGCAGGCCCATCTTGTACATAGTGTAGAGCAGCTTGCGGTGCGAGGGCTTAAAGCCGTCGATCTCGGGGAATGCACGCGAGACGTTGACGCTCATAGCGTAGGGCATGTAGTTGACCTCGAGCGTCTGCGTAATCGGCTGGTCGGTGACCTCGGAGTGCAGGCCGATGACGTTCTCGGCGTTGACCTGCTTTTTCTTTGGCTGGTTCTTCGTCTTCTTCTTTGCCACGATTTCCTCTTGAACTATTTGTGGGCCGTCGTTATCGATTTGCTGCTATTGCAGGTCCAGCTGGTCCAGGTATTCCTTGCCGTGCTCGGAGATATGGCGCTTGCGGCCCGCCTCGTCGTTGCCCAGCAACAGGTTGAACATGGTTTCCATCTTGGTGACGTCCTCGGGCTCCACCTTGATCAGACGGCGCGTCTCGGGGTTCATGGTGGTGAGCCACATCATGTCCGGATCGTTCTCACCAAGACCCTTGGAGCGGTTGATGGAGCACTTCTGGTCGCCGATCTCCTTGAGGATGCCGTTCTTCTCGAGCTCGGTGTAGGCAAAGTAGGTCTTCTCTTTGCAGTTGATCTCGTAGAGCGGCGACTCGGCGATATACACGTAGCCCTCGTCGATAAGTGTGGGCACCAGGCGGTAGAGCATGGTGAGCACGAGCGTGCGGATGTGGTAGCCGTCGACGTCGGCGTCCGTACAGATGATGACCTTGTTCCAGTTGAGGTTGTCCAGGTCAAAGGCACCGAGGTTCTTGATGCGCTTGTCCTTAATCTCCACGCCGCAGCCCAGCACGCGCATAAGGTCCATGATGATGTCGGACTTAAAGATGCGCGGATAGTCCTCCTTCAGGCAATTGAGGATCTTGCCGCGGACGGGCATAACACCCTGGAACTCGGCATCGCGCGAGGTGCGAATGGCGCCTGCTGCCGAGTCGCCCTCTACGATGTAGATCTCGCGACGGCTCTTGTCCTTGGAACGGCAGTCGATGAATTTCTGCACGCGGTTGGCCATGTCGGTCTTCTGCTGCAGGTTGGTCTTGATGCTCTGGCGCGTCTTCTCGGCATTCTCGCGCGAGCGCTTGTTGATGAGCACCTGCTCCATGATCTTGTTGGCGGCATCTTTGTTCTCGATCAAGTAGGTCGAGAGGCGCTCCTTAAAGAATGCCGTCATGGCCTGCTGGATAAAGCGGTTGTTGATGGCCTTCTTAGTCTGGTTTTCGTAGGACGTCTGGGTGGAGAAGCAGTTGGTCACCAGCACCAGACAGTCCTGGACATCTTGCCACTTAATGCCGCTCTCGTTTTTGTTGTACTTGCCCTGTTGCTTAATGTAAGCATCGATGGCGCTGGTCAGGGCGCTACGGGCCGCCTTTTCGGGTGAGCCGCCGTTCTCGAGCCAGGAGGAGTTGTGGTAGTACTCCTGCATCGTGAAAGTGCGCGAGAAGCACATGCAAGCAGTGATTTTTACGTTGTAATCGGGCAGATCCTCGCGATCGCGACCGCGACGGTCGGCCTCGATAAAGAAGGGCTCGGTAAGGTAGTCGGTACCGACCTTCTCGAGCACATAGTCCTCGATGCCCTTGGGGTAGCAGAAGTCCTCTTCGGAAAACTCGCCGTCGTCGCCCTCGATGCGCAGACGGAAGGTCACGTTGGCGTTGACCACGGCCTGGCGGCGCATGGTCTCGCGATACCACTCGTGGGGAATGCTGATCGAGGTAAAGACCTCAAGATCGGGACGCCACTTGATGGTGGTGCCGGTGCGTTCCTCGTCGCTGGGCTCAATCTCGAGTGCCTTCTTTTTGGCGCCGACGACCTTGCCCTTTTTAAAGTGCAGGGAGTACTTGTTGCCGTCGCGCCAAACTGTGACGTCCATGTACTCGGAGGCGTACTGGGTCGCGCACGAACCCAGGCCGTTGGTACCGAGCGAGAAGTCGTAGTCGCCGCCCTGGTTGTTGTTGTACTTGCCGCCAGCGTAGAGCTCGCAAAAGACGAGCTCCCAGTTAAAGCGCTTCTCGGAAGGGTTCCAGTCGAGCGGGCATCCGCGACCGTTGTCCTCTACCTGAATGGAGCCATCGCGAAAGGCGGTAAGGGTGATGAGCTTGCCGTAGCCCTGGCGCGCCTCGTCAACGGCGTTGGACAGGATCTCGAAGGCGGCATGCGCGCAGCCGTCGAGTCCGTCCGAGCCAAAAATAACGGCGGGGCGCAGACGTACGCGCTCCTCGTCCTTGAGCTGGCGGATACTGTCGTTACCATAGTTTGCGGTGTTTTTTGCCATACTCGCTCTCTCGGTGCTCCTTTGCTGCGTTTAAGTCATATAGATAGTCAAGGTAGCATAGCCCAGCCCATAGGCGATTCCAACCAACACGAAATCCATCGAACAATCGTTCGGAGTTCGATGGAGATTCGTTTACTCGGACAAAACCGAGTCGGCTCTGTCCGAGTAAGTTTGAATAGCGAACCGAAGTTGTAATGTCCGCATGGCGATGACGAACATGGTTTCCATAATGACAGATATAGTTGACATTATCTGATATATGCAATATATCTCTGTCATGTTGCAATGGATATCTGTCCATTACTACGAAAGGAGCTCAATGCCGGGTAAAAAGAACCTTCGCATGAAGGCGGCGCGCGCGGCGGCTGGCCTTTCGCAAGCCGACTTGGCCCAAGCCGTGGGCGTTACGCGCCAAACCATCGGCCTTATCGAGGCGGGCGGCTACAACCCCACGCTCAATTTGTGCGTGGCAATCTGTAAGGCGCTGCGCGTTACGTTGAACGACTTGTTTTGGGAAGACGAAACCGACGCCGACCCTAACGCTCTTTAGGAGTTCGCTATGAAATTTGAAGATTTAAAACTCGTGCAAAAGTGGCGTGAATATGCCGGCCCAAAGGATGAGCGCCTGGAGGCTGAGAGCGCGAAGATCTACAAGATTGGTTTCGTGCTGCTTTCGTTTGGCATGTTGATGATCTTTCTCTACCAGTCTATAGCTCGACAGGTTGCGTGGGTTCACAGCGACGCCAGTGAAATGCCGCATGGCTTTGCAACGCCGTTCGAGGCAGCCATGTATTTGTGGCTCGTTCTCGTGATGTTGATTTGCGCAGGACTGCAAACGCGGAAGGGCTATGTCGATACCAATCGTTTTGGGCAAACCGAGCATCTTCCTGTTGGATATTTCCTGCTTGTCAGCAGTCTTAGCGGCGTCGCGTTCGCGCTTGTTATTGCCGCAATGCGCTGTATCGCTGAGGCGCAGATCGTGCCGCCCGAAAGCGTCTTTTGGTTGGCGAACCTGGCCACGGGCGTGTTCTGCGGTGCGACGGTTTTCGCGGCCACGTTTGCAGTCCTGTGCGCAACGTTTTTCACGGCGAAAAGACGCCGCGCCAAGCTCGAGGCAGAACTCGACTCCTCTGACGACATCTAATGCGTAATGGGCTGGCTCTGGGTATCCAGAACCAGCCCATTTTGATGTTCGATGAGCCGAGTCGGCGTCTCTCGCAAAAGTAACTAGAAGCTAGCGACGCTTATCAGAATTGACCTCATTGGCGGTGTCGGTTTCGAGCGCCGTGCGGCGGGCGCTGTAGGCGACAAGGCCGGCGCCTGCCGCGGCGAGTGCTGCCGCGGCTGCCGTCAGGGGGACGTTGCTGTCTTTGCGAGAAGGTGCCCCGTGGCGGTAGTGCCGTTCGAGGGCCAAAATGTCCAATTTGAGCGCGCGAAAGCGCTAGGCCCCCGGAGCGCTTTCGATACGCTAGGCAGTCTGGCCACTAGCGCAACATGTGGGCAACCAGCTCGGCGCGAGTTCCGATACCAAGCTTGGCATACACTCCTGATAGGCGGTTTTTAACAGCGCCCGGCGATACTTCCATGTGGCGTGCGATTTCGGCGTCGGTCCATCCGCGGCAGGCGAGCATGGCCATGGTGAACTCCGTGGTCGTTAAATCGTCGGCCACGTCCTCGCCCGAATCGGGGTTGTGGATGCGCCGCCAGCCGTAGCTGAATCGATACGTAATCTCGATGATGCGTGCGAAATCGTCAGGGTATTGCGCTTTTAGGCACGCCTCGATGAGCCCCTGTAAAAGGCCGTGGTGCTCGCCAATGAGCTCGATAAGGCCGTCGGGGCGCGCAATGTCCCAAGCGGCTCCGAAATGTGCCTTTGCGGCGTCGATGTCCTTGAGGCTCATGCATGCCATGGAAGCCGCCAGGTGCAGGAACAGTTCCGAGATGGGATAGCTTCCCTGTTTCATGATCAGGGTATTTTCCACCATGCCCAGGCTGCGGCCGTATTCGCCGCGCAGATACAAGGCGTGCGCCATCACGTAGCTGGCGAACAGGCGCAGACCTTCGGGCAAATGCGCCGCAAGCGGATAAAACTCTTCGGCGGAATACGGGGAAGACAAGTGCAGCAGGACGCTCGCGGCCGAGGCGAACAGGATGTGCATGGCGTGGACGGCAGGCGATTCCTCGTCGGCCGGCGTATCGAGGATGCCAGTAAGGCACCGGCGGGCATCGGCGATACGGTTGAGCGACAGACTGGCGTATCCGCAGATAAAGCATGCGGAATAGCGCAGTGCGGGGTCGGTGGCGTCAAGATAGGGGCGCGCCGTCTTGGCAGCGAGGGTGGCCTGTCCGCGAAAGTACAGCGCTTCTGCCGTGGCAATGGCGCGCGAATCGGGGTCGGAAATGCCTGCAACCGCAGCGTCAATCTGCCCCGGCACAAAGGCGGTGCACATCAACGGCATGGGAACGCATGGGTAGCCATCGCAGTCCATCTCCCAACAGCCGGCAACAATAGCAGCAATTGTACTCCTGTTACTCGGGACTGGAATTTGTGGGCATGGCATACGATTACGCAGAACGTATAAAGGAAGAGTCTATTGGCGATGCTGCCAAGGTGGCTACCGAAGCCTAGCTGACCTCGACAGTAGGAAAAATTGCCACCTCTGCAAAAAGCCTTGTCGCAGCGATGGGAAACACATCTTGTTCTGCATATAATGAAGTCATATGACGGTGCGTTTGCATACGTGTGACGCATTCCCATCGAACCGAAAAGGAGGCCCGCAGGGTTGGCGACGAGGTCAGCTTCCTCGCCCAGGGCACCATCTATCCCGACATCCTGGAGTCCCAGGACGGCGTGAAGGCCCATCACAACGTGGTTGGCCTGCCCGAGGACCTGCAGTTTGAGCTCTGCGAGACCGTCAGACTTCTGTACAAGGACGAGGTCCCCGGCATCTGCCGCGTGTGCTACGACCTCACGCCCAAACCCGTCGGCACCGTTGAGTGGGAATAAGCTTTTTGGGCTGCTTTGATCATAGTTCCATGAATGGGGGGCCTCGCGCGATTGCGCGGGGCCTTCTTTTTCGAAAAGAGCTGCCGTCGTGGTGTTGCCACTGTCCATCGTGCCTGCCATCGCCTCTGGTGTTGCTCCTGAGCAGGGCTGGTTTGCGACGAGAACTAGCAGGGCTTGTTGGCGGCACGAGCGAAGCAGGTTGTTTCGCATTGAGCGCGCCGGGCAGAAGAAGGCCATAATGGAGTGTGCGCACAATTTGTTTTAGAGGAGGATGCCGCATGGCAAAAGACGAACAAACAGGCTGGATTGTTGAGATGCTCATGGCCAGTGTGTCGGTGGCGCCCGCGGCTCTTTTGGAAGAGGTTATGGCAGATGAGCGCTGCGTGGCTTTTGGCCCCATCCACCATTTTATTGTGGGCGCGGTGCTGCTTGCGTGCTGGCGCAACGCCGAAGCATCTAGGGAGCGAGATGCGATGCTCAAAGACGATCTTGCCGATTTGATGTCTCGTTCGGATTGTGTGCCGGGGGCGACGTGTGCCCGCTGGGGCATGTGCGGGGCAGCTGCGTCTGCGGGCATGGCATATGCAATCGTGCGGGGCAATGCGCCGCTGCGCAGTGAAGGCTGGCAGGAAGGGCAGCTTATGGTTTCGGAGCTGCTTGCCGCCATCGCGCGCTCGGGAAGCCCACGGTGCTGCAAGCGAGATGCGCGCGTGGCGATTCGTGAGGCCGTTTCGTTTTTTAACGCGCTCGGCGGACCACAGCTTAAAGCATGGGAGAAGACGCCAGCCTGCGATAGCTATGCGGTCAATACAGTGTGCATGGGCGAAAAGTGCCCGTATCATCCGTCCTTTATCATCCAATAGGGAATCGGGTGCACCAATAAGAGTTGGGCAGATGTGACAAAGGGACAGTCCCTTTGTCACATTATCGATGCTATGTGCGGGATGGTACGTCACGCGATGTGCCGTCCTGCTCGTTTTTTGGCGCGCTTCGTTACATTCCCCACTTGCGCCGGTAAAAAATGGGGATAGAGTAGGACAAACGCGTCGAATACGAACGGCGGGGGAGAGCGGGCAAGGTGCCTGCGCGGGAGAGGTTGCCGTCCATGTTGGAACTCAAAGGAATTTGCAAAAGGTACGTTACGCAGTCGTTTACGCAGGTGGCGCTCGACAGCGTGAGCCTGTCTTTTCGGGATAACGAGTTCGTGGCCATTCTGGGGCCCTCGGGTTCGGGTAAGACCACGATGCTCAACGTTATCGGCGGACTCGACCACTTTGACTCGGGTGACCTGCTAATCGACGGTATTTCGACCAAGGACTTCCACGATCGCGATTGGGATGCCTATCGCAACAACCGCATCGGCTTTGTGTTCCAAAGCTATAACCTCATTCCACATCAGACCATTTTGGAAAACGTGGAGCTGGCGCTTGCGCTCACGGGCGTGGGGCACGCCGAGCGCCGCCAGCGTGCGCGCAAGGCGCTCGAGGCCGTTGGTCTGGGCGAGCACGTGAACAAACGCCCGAGTCAGCTTTCGGGTGGACAGATGCAGCGCGTGGCCATCGCCCGCGCCCTGATTAATGATCCCGAGATTGTGCTGGCAGACGAGCCGACTGGCGCCTTGGATTCCACAACGTCCGTACAGGTCATGGACTTGCTCAAGGACGTCGCGCGCGACCGTCTGGTTATCATGGTCACGCATAATCCCGATCTGGCGTACGAGTATGCCACGCGTATCGTCAACCTGGCGGACGGCAAGATTACCGACGATTCTGATCCTTTCGATGTCGCTGACGCCACGCGCCGCGAGGCCAAGCCTACGCGCAAAACCTCGATGAGCTTTGTGACGGCGCTGGGGCTTTCTGCCCGAAACCTCATGACCAAAAAGGGCCGTACGGCCATGACGGCCTTTGCGGGCTCGATTGGCATTATTGGCATCGCGGCGATTTTGGCGCTGTCCAATGGCGTAAACGGCTACATCAAAAAGGTCGAGGAGGATACGCTCTCGAGCTACCCGCTTACCATTTCCAAGCAGGACTACGACCTGTCGTCCATGATG
This sequence comes from Collinsella sp. AF02-46-1, assembly GCF_003465825.1. Classification (GTDB taxonomy): domain Bacteria; phylum Actinomycetota; class Coriobacteriia; order Coriobacteriales; family Coriobacteriaceae; genus Collinsella. The sequence continues at coordinate 43,475 of NZ_QSBV01000016.1, read as the reverse complement.
GGCGGGCAGGGGGCTGCGGATGACGATACGTCCAAGAACGAGGGCTCGTCCGACGACGCCACCGACGGCAAGGCTCAGGGAACCGAAAAGATTCCCGTGGTCACGGCCGTAAAGGATATGTTTGCAAGTGTTAAGTCCAACGATATGACGAGCTTTAAGGCATGGCTCGATGCCGGCGGCGACGGTATCGACAAAGAGGTCAATGCCATCCAGTACGGTTACGGCGTGACGCCGGTTGTCTATCGTGCCGGCAAGGGCGATGAGAAGCCTGTCCGGCTGGTGCCCAACGCTATGACCGAGGCCATGAGCGGTGGTGCGAGCTCGGCGGCAACGGTGAGCATGGACTCCATGGGAACCTCGGTCTTTAACGAGATGATCGACGATCAGAGTTTGCTCGACAGCCAGTACGATGTCGTGGCGGGGCATTGGCCCACGTCCGCCAACGAAGCCGTGATGGTGCTTTCGAGCCGCGGTACGGTGGGCGACTACACGCTCTACAGCATCGGCGCTCTGGATATCAATGAGCTCAACGACTTGGTCAACAGCGCCATGACGGCAGACGGTGGGGTCGAAACGCCCGAGACCGGCGCCGACTTTACCTACGACGATGCGCTGTCCACGACGTTTAAGGTGCTGTCGCCGGCCGATGCGTATCGCAAAAACGAAGAGACCGGCATGTGGACCGATATGTCTGGCGACGCCGACTTTATGGCCGACAAGGTTGCCGACGGTATTGACGTGCACATTGTGGGCGTGGTGCGGCCTAACGAGACGGCCAATGCGAGTGCGTTGTCCCCGGGCATTGCCTACACGCATGCGCTGACTCGCCAGCTTATGGAGCGCGCTGCCGATTCGCAGATCGTGCAAGAGCAACTTGCCCACCCCGAGACGGATGTCTTTACGGGCAAGTCTTTCGATGAGCTGCAAGGCGAGGCCAAACAAGGCGTGGACCTGGGCAGCATGTTCAGTGTGGACGAGGCGGCGCTCAAGAGCGCGTTCTCGTTCGATACGTCTGCGCTCTCGGGTGTTGCCGGCGGTATGGACCTGTCGGGTCTTGACTTGTCCGGGCTGGACATTGACCTTTCGGGCGTTGGTAAGGACATCGACTTCAGCGACATCATGGCCAAAGCGCCAGCCCCAGATTTTTCGGATATCTTTGACGGTCTGGAACTCACGCCCGAGCAAATGCAGCAGGTGGGAACACTAGCCAATCAGCTGTTTGAGGGCTTTTTGCAGTCTGATCAGTTTAAGGCGCTGACACCCGAAGATCTTAAGGACGCGTCAAAGCTCGCTGCCGCATTCTCGACTTATCTTGAGAATGATGCGGCAGCCCAGCAATGCCTGGCTCAGCTCAAAGCGCTCGGCGGCGATATCCTGGCCGAGCGCCTGCAGCAGGCGATGGCCGACTATGTGCAAAAGCAGCTGGCTCCGTATTTGCAGCAGGCTATGGATCAGGTGACGAAGGCAATCAGCGAGCAGGTGGCAACGACCGTGTCGACCCAGCTTAAGGCCGCCGCGGCAGGGCTCATGGACCAGATGGTGACGCAGATGTCTTCGAGTTTTGCCAACCTGGCGAGCGCCATGCGCGTGGATGCGAGCGCCTTTGCTCGTGCCATCCACTTCAACATGGACGCCGAGGACCTGAGCTCGCTCATGATGAGCTATGCCAAGGCGTCGAAGCTTACCTACGACAACAATCTGACCACGTTGGGCTACGCGGATGAAGCGGACCCCATCTCGGTCAAGATTTTCCCGCGTGACTTTGAGGCCAAGGAGCGCGTACTCGACCATATCGATGCGTACAACAAGCAGGTCAAAGCTGCTGGCCATGATGAACAGGCAATTTCGTACACCGACTACATGGGCATCATCATGGGCTCGGTGACCGACATCGTGAATACCATCAGCTTGGTGCTCATCGCGTTCGTGAGCATCAGCCTGGTCGTGAGCTCCATCATGATCGGCATCATCACCTACATCAGCGTACTGGAGCGCAAGAAGGAGATCGGCATCCTACGCGCAATCGGTGCGTCGAAGCGCAACGTGGCAAACGTGTTCAACGCCGAGACCTTTATCGAGGGCCTCATCGCCGGTGTCTTTGCCATTGTCGTTGTGGTGCTCGTGAGTTTTCCGGTTAATGCCTGGGCGCTTGCTGCCAAACAGGTACCCAATCTGATGAGCCTGCCCGTGCAGGATGCGCTGGCGCTCATTGCAATTTCGGTGCTGCTGACGGTCGTTGCCGGCCTGCTGCCGGCCCGCAGTGCATCCAAAAAAGACCCCGTGGAAGCCCTGCGCTCCGAATAATGTGACAAAGAGACTGTCATTTTGTCACATTGAGTGACATTTAAATCGAGGTCTAATACTTTTCCCGAGAAGTGAACGAGTCAAAATGGACCCCCGAAGCATCGACACTTTTGAGATGCAATTTCCTGCGGTTTTGCCAGCCAAATCCTGCGGGTTTGGCGTCTAAAAATGTCGATGCTTCGGGGGTCCAAATATAGCCGTTCACTTCTCGGGAAAAGTATTAGACCTCGAGAGATAGACGGCGTTCTCGAGCGCCAACTAGAGCGTAGGCCCCTGGCATTTCTTCGCTGAGAGCATAAGACTAATTTCCGGACGGATGTATTCGTCGAACTCTTCCTCGGGCACCCTTTCGGATTGTCGGTTACTTTGCGGCGCATTAGCCGGTGCCAAGTGGCGGCACTTTCGATAGCTCGGATTTGCTACCCAAGAAAGCAAGCTCATGCTCAAAGCCACGGCAATGAGGCTCGAAAAAGAATGCTCCAGGCACAGGGAGCCGGAGCTTTACCTGTAAGACCGAGCGGTTTTGATGCCCGTCGTGTTTGATAGAAGGCGCGGGAAGGGGATGGCCCCTCCCGCGCCTTCTAGTTTGTTTTGCTCATCAGCGTGATGCGGATGATTGGATGGGTGTACTCGTCAAACTCGTCCTTAGGATCCGTATCAAACGAGTAATACGCTTTAATGGAGTCGCCACTCGTCCTGATAGAGATTCTCTCGTAGAGCGAGCCGTTCAAAAAAGTCTGCCTAAACTCTTCGGGAAGCTTCTGCGCTGCTAGGAGCTCGGGGCTTGTGGCCTTGACGTTTATGGTTTGGACGGCAGAGGAAAGCTCGTCAAGGTCGAGCTCGATACGGGTAAGGTTGTCCTCGAGGCTCGCATCGGGGTCGATCTCTGCCGCGTAGCTCACTTCCGTGAGCGTTCCCTTGTTGTCAAAATCCAGGTACGTATAGGTCTTTTGGGTATCCGAGTCGCCGTCGTGCAGATAGCCGCGGACGTGATAGCCGTAATCTTGATATCGCTCGTAGGGGTCATCGGCGGACACGTACTCGCATGAGGGCTCTAATGCCTTGCGTGCGATGGCGATCTGCTCGGCCGCGGCCGCGGCGTTCTCCTGCATCTCGATGTTTCCCTGCGCCAGCTGCGGGATATAGGCGCCGCACACAATTGCGAGGGGCAGCGCCACAAGCGCGACGATCCACTTTTTTGCACGGGGGATAGGCACGCCACAGGCCTCTGCCATAGCCTTTGCGTTGGCGAAGCTCTCGGCAAGCACATCTGCCGCGGTGGCGACGGCGCCTACGGCAGCGGCGACTTCTGCCGTGCCGCCCAGGTTGCGTGCGGTCTCGTTGTCGCTGTTCTTGAGCAGGCGTGCGGCGCCCTGCGTGCCAACAACGCCTGCGATTTGTGCCGAGCGGTCTTTCTCGCTCTGCTCGACGGCGAGCCGGTTCTGCATTTCCTTCCACTGCTTGCCGCGCATGCCAAAACGCGGCGCGAGGGCACAGTAGCAGAATATGACGAGCTCGATGGCGGTGAGCACCAAGGCGGTCATCATGCCCGTCTCTTGGAAGCCTTCGTGATGGAAGACGATGTCGTCGATCATTTCGAAAGGAATAATCAATAAGGGCAGCACGAATGCCATGGCAAGCGCCGCGCCGGCAACCTTGGGGCAGATGCAGTATCGCTGGATGCGCTTACGTTCTTGTTCGGAGAGTGTTGCCATAGCCGGTCCTTGGAGTCGTGGCGGTCGTTGTGGCGCGATGCCGTCATATGTGACTCAGTATAGAGAATCCCGCCATCGGTGAGCGCAGGTCATACGGCAAAAGTGCCACGACAACTCGACAATTCGATGGGTTCGTCATTTGCGCCTTTTTTGCGTTAGAGGTACCCTGCTGCGAACCTCTTGAGTTCGGTGTCGCTTGCGTTGTTGAGGATGCCGTCGTCAACGATCTTTGCACCCGGAGCGCTTGCCCTAAGGACCGACGCCGTCTTTCCCATTCCGCTTCCGCCCGAAGTGGCAAACAGGACGATCGTCTTGCCTGTCAGGTCGTAAGACTCAAGGAATGTGTTGATAATCGCCGGTGCCACGTACCACCATATGGGGAAACCCAAAAAGATGGTGTCGTAGCCTTCGATGTGCTCCACTCTAGAGGTTATGGCGGGGCGGCAGGAGGGGTCGGCGGCCTCGCGTGTGCTGCGGCTCTGCTTGTCGCGCCAGTTGAGGTCGGCGCTCGTGTATGGATTGACGGGCACAATGGCGAACAGGTCACTGTCCGTCACGCGAGCCAAGCGGCTCGCAACGTCCATCGTTGTTCCCGATGCGCTGAAATATGCCACAAGTGTCTTAGCCATTGGAGTCCCTTTCGTTGCTGAGGGTTAGGTTTTATGGTGAGGTGCTATTAAGTGCCGCCTCATGGCCGCGATACCGAGCGGCTTGAACAGCATCCGGTTGAGGCGTTGCGTAGCCGATAGATGAGATAGTCAAGGCATTCGAGCTTCTGTTGCCCCGCGTGTATATCGTTGAGCAATTCGCGGCGATGCCGTTTTAGTAGGCAAATGCGCGCACAGTCGCTGGCAGCAGTGCCGTATAGCTCGATAAACTCTTCGCTGCAACCGGCGTCGCGTAGGCTGTCGATGATGTTGTCGTCCATGGCATCACTTTGTGGTTTTGACCTTGGTGGTGCCGGCAAGCGGCTTTTCGCCGGGACGGGCCTTGGGGCCAACGAGCGCGTGCGGTTGATAGAGCTCTTCGAGGAACTCGATCTCGGCGGGCGAGAGCGTTACGTCGAGCTCGGCCACGGCATCGTCGACGCGCCCGGGCTTGGAGCAGCCCACGATGGGGGCCGCCACACCACGTGCCCAGTGCCATGCCAGCGCAATCCTCGACATCGGCACGTCGTGATCGGCGGCAATCTTGGCCACGCGCTCAATGACGGGCATGTCGATGGCGCGATCATGGTCGTACTTGTTGGCCATGGTCGTGTCGGTGGTGCCGCGTGTGCTCGAGCTTTCCCACGTGGGTCGGCAGAGGTGTCCCGAAGCCATGGGGCTGTATGGCGTAAGGGCCATGTCAAACTGGCGGCACACCGGGATCATCTCGCGCTCGTCCTCTCGGTACAGCAGGTTGTAGTGGCACTGCATGCTCGTAAAGGGCGTCCATCCGTGGTCGCGCGCGACGATCTGCAGGTTGTGCAGCTGGTAAGCATACATAGCGCTGGCGCCGAGCGCGCGAACCTTGCCCTCGCGCGCCAAGTCGTTGAGCGCCTCCATGGTCTCTTCCATGGGAACGTCGTAATCGAAGCGGTGAATGATGTAGAGGTCTAGGTAATCGGTGCCCAAGCGCTTGAGCGAGCCTTCGATCTCGCGTTTGATGGCGTTGGCGGAAAGGCCGCCCTCGTTGAAGTGAACCTTGCTAGCCAGCACGACGCTCTCGCGAGCGATTCCCAGATTGCGCAGGGCGGCGCCAATGTACTCTTCGCTCGTGCCAAAGCTGTAGCAGTTCGCGGTATCGATAAAGTTGATTCCGGTGTCGAGTGCGCGTTTGATGACGGCGCGTGTGCCGTCGGGTCCGATGGTCCACTGATGAAAGTCGGGGCTGGGCTCGCCAAAGCTCATGCCTCCCAGGCAGAGTTTAGAGACTTTAATGCCGGAATGGCCAAGGGTTGTGTACTGCATGATGCTCCTATTTCTGGTTCTCAACGTCGGGGTGCCAGGCGGCATATTGCGCAAGCTTCTCGGGCGTGCGCTCATAGAAGGGTTTCCCGCGATCGAGGGTAGCCATGGCGGTCATGTCGCTGTCCGTGAGCTCGAAGTCGAAGACATCGATGTTGTCGGCGATGTGCGTCGGATTCTTGGAGCCTGGAATGACGATATTTCCCTCTTGGATATGCCAACGCATAATGATTTGAGCAGGCGTTTTGCCATACTTGACAGCGAGGTCGCGCACGACGGGTTCGTTCATGATGCTGCTGTTACCGCGCCCGCCGAGCGGGTACCACACCTGCAACGCAATGTCGTGCTGGGCGAGCAGCTTCTTCAGTTCGGTCTGCGGGAAATACGGATGGCACTCGACCTGAATAAGGGATGGAACGATCTCGCAATTTGCGAGAAGCTTCTCGATTTCGTTCTCGTCGAAATTGGAGATTCCGATGGAGCGGAGCTTGCCTTCCTTGTACGCGATCTCAAGCTTCTCATAGCCCGCCAAGTAGTCGCCTGCGGGTTGGTGCAGAATCATGAGGTCGATGTAAGGTGTGTTCAGACGCTCGAGCGTTTCGTCAACGGCGGTGTCGCTGTTGTAAAAATAGGGCCAGAGCTTGGTTTCGAGAAACACGTTTTCGCGTGGCAAGTCTGATTCGCGCACGCCACGACCCACTGCTCGCTCATTCACGTATGCATTGGCAGTGTCGATGAGCTCATACCCCATGCCGAGTGCGGAGGTAACCGACGATTGGGCATCGTCGGGTTTAAGCAGATACGTGCCAAGTCCTAGCTGGGGGCTTTTGATGCCGTTATTGAGCGTGATGTATTCCATGCGCTTCCTTTCTCGATGGTTCTCTTCTGTAACGATAGTTCCGAGATTTGATAATGTATATTTCCTATAGCAACTAGCTAGATATACGGATTATGTATGTGAAACGAATTGGACCGAATGAAGTTCTCCGTTGTGCACGAAGGAGCAATCATGGAGCTGCGAACGCTGCGTTATTTTCTTGCTGTGGCCCGCGAGGAAAACATGACCGAAGCTGCTAACGTGCTACATGTGACGCAGCCCACGCTCTCGCGCCAGATAGCCGATTTGGAACGCGAGCTGGGCGTGGAGCTGTTCGAGCGCACCAATCGATCGTGTGTGCTCACGAGCGATGGCATGCGCTTGCGCCAGCGCGCCGAGGAGATTGTCTTGCTGGTGGAACAGACCGAGCTAGAGTTGGCGGATCGGGAGCTCGGCATTGCAGGCGTTATCCGCATTGGAGCCGGCGAAACCAAATCGATGCGGCTGGTGCTCGATACTTTTGCTGAGCTGCATCGGAGTCATCCCGGAGTGACGATTGAGCTCTATACCGGCAATGCCGATGCGGTGGAGGAGCGCTTGGAGCGTGGCTTGCTCGACTTTGCCCTGCTGTTGGAGCCCGTTAACGTCGAGAAATACGAGTGGATCCGTATGCCTGAGGCTGACCGGGCCGGCGCCGTTGTCGCCGCGAGCGGTCCATGGGGTGGCCTGGACGTGTTAACGCCTGCGGACGTGGCGAAGATGCCGCTGCTGGTGAGTTCGCGTACCTCGAATCGAGCGTTCGATCTCGAAGTGTGGTCGGGCGGCGTCTTCAGCTTCGATGACCTCAACGTCGTGGGGCATTTCGATCTGATCGGCAACGCGTCGCACCTGGTGCGTTCGGGCACCGCATGTGCGGTTGGTATTGGAAGCTTGTTGCAGATAGATGAAAGCAGCGACCTGCGTTTTATCCCGTTTGAGCCGCCGCTCACCATTGCATCGTATCTGGTGTGGAAAAAATATCGCCTGCGTTCTCGCGCCTGCGAAGAGTTCCTGAACCGCTTGAATGGGATGTGACAAAGGGACAGTCCCTTTGTCACATTGATTTGAGAATGGATGTTGATGTATTTATCGCTGGCCCCTATGGAGGGGATTACCGGGCATGTGTTCCGTCGCGTGCATGCGGAGTGCTTCGGCGCGCTCGATTGTTATTACACGCCGTTTTTGCCGCCGCCGCGGGTGGGAAACCGCTTTGGCGGCAAGGCGTTTAAGGAGATCGATCCTGCCAATAACCAGGGACTTAATGTCGTTCCCCAGCTTATGTCCAAGAATGCGGACGAGTTTGTGTGGGCAGCACACGTGCTCGCCGACATGGGCTACCGCGAGGTCAATCTCAACCTTGGTTGCCCCTCGGGGACGGTTGTCGCGAAGGGCAAAGGGTCGGGCTTTCTGCGCAACCTCGATGAGCTCGAGGTGTTCCTGAGCGATGTGTGCGAGCGGTCGCCGTTGCCGGTGTCGGTAAAGACCAGGCTGGGGTTGGAGAGTGACGACGAATACGGGCGCGTGCTCGATCTGTACTGCCGCATGCCGTTGACAGAGCTGATCGTGCACCCGCGTGTACAGAGGGATCGCTATACGGGTTCGCCGCGCAAAGCGTTTTACGGCGAGACGTTGGATCGCGCGCCATTCCCCGTGGCCTATAACGGCGACATCTTTGATCTTGAGGACATGGATGCGCTGGTGGAGGCCTATCCCGGCACGCACCATGTAATGCTGGGACGCGGCTTGCTCGCGAACCCCGCGCTGGCTCGCATGGTTAAGGGTGGCCCTGCTGCCACGGCAGCCGAACTGCAGCGTTTCCATGACATGCTGTTTGCGGCCTATGCGGAAGAGATTGGCGGCAACGCGGTCTTTCGCATGAAGGAGTGGTGGTTCTACGCCAAATGCGCCTTCGCCGACCCCGCTACCGTTCACAAGCTCGTACGCAAGACTAAAAAGGTCGACGAATACCGTGCCGCCGTCGAGCGTGTCTTTCGCGAGCAGCCACTTGCGCCTATAGCCCGCTTCCACGGCTAGTTAGTTATCGGGGACGTTCTTTAACGACTGGTCATTTAAGAACGTCCCCGATGACTATGTTGCAAAAAAGCTGTACGCCAGCATTCAAAGATGTCGAAAAATGTCGACTTTGGATGCTGGCGTACATGTTTGGGTCGGCGGGAGAGTGGAGTCTAAGCAATCATTGCATCGAGCGTGATGAGCTCTCTGAGTCGCTCCGTGCGTGTTTGCCCATGGCGCTTTGCTTTTGCGTCAAAGGCTTCAAGAACAGACTTACCCACACGTGCCGATAAAACAACGCTTGGCTCATCAGAGATCGACGGCCTTCCCGGCTTGATGGTGCGACCCTTCGGCCATTCATCTTTTTCGTATGCCTCCGCGGCTTTCTCCAACTCTCCGGGGGCAAACCCCATCATCTTTTCAAGCTGCTTGGCGTCCATAGCGCCTCCTATCGATTGACATAATGTCGAGCGCTGGTTACCGGAATCTCTTTTTGTATACAGTTTTGTAGACAAAAATACAAGCAGTTTATCAAGCTAATTAGCGTGTATTGACTAGTTTTTTCGATAGGAAATGAGCATCGATGGCTTCGATATTTCTTCACTTGCTAGTCTGGAACATGAGCGCTCATTGAACCTGCAGAGGGGGCACTTTAACAAACTATCGAGATTCTGGCCAGGAGCTTTCACCGGTCTTCGGTGGTGAGAACAGCTCAATTCGCGACACAGTGTGTCGCGAATTGGAGTAGTCGCTGAGTGTTCTTTAACAACTAGTCATTCAAGAAGAGAGCATCTAAGTGCCGGAATTGCCATTTTGAGTCGTTCCTAACGACTATTCTGGAGGGCTGTGTGCAAAAAAGGGCAAATATGAGTACTGTTGCCATTATGGTTGCATTTATTTTGTTCAAAAATGAGGTCCCTGATGAGATTTAATACCATTAGGCGTCTCTTTTATTGAACATATGGGGAGAAATAACGCCGTCTGTGGGCGCTTGGGGCGTTGAATGATCCCTGAAATGATTAAAATTGCTGTTACTAAACAAGTAGCAGTACTCATATTTGCCATTTTTTGAACACGGCCCTCTAAGGAGCCCTTTCCAGAGACGTCAGATGGCCCCAAACAGCCATAATCCAAAGGCTGTCTCAAACAACTAGTCATTTAAGAACGTCCCCAACGACTACCTGTGCCGGGGCCATGCAAAAAGCTGTACACCAGCATCCAAAGATGTCGAAAAACGTCGACTTTGGATGCTGGTGTACATGTTTGGGTCGTATGGGCTTGGACGTCGGGGCGAGCCGACTGCAATTGCGTACTAGAGCAGGTTCTTCTGTATCCACGCGATGATGTCGCTCGATTCGTAGAGTGGTTTGCCGTCGATGAACAGGCAGGGAACCTGGCGTTTTCCGCCGATGGCGATGAGTGCCTGCTCGGCTTCGGTATCGGTCGAGATGTTGCGCTCGGGGATGGTCACGCCGTTATCGGCCAGGAAACGCTTGACCTTTATGCAATACGGGCAGCCGGTCATAACGTAGAGCGCGAGCTCGTGATCAGTAGCCATAGGTCTCCAATCGGTTGAGGTTTCGATTGAAATACCCAAAGCCGCCGCGGTCTATGCACGCGTCAACGACGACTCGATTGCCTGTACCAGAAACGCTGTGGCTCCGGTGCCGCAGGGGTTGTCGTAGTAGTCAACAAAGCGCTGGTCGGCAAGATAACCATTGGCGAGGCCCAGGTATGCTTCGTCCTGGGGCTCGTGTCCCCAGTTAAGGCCAATCCATCGGCGGTGCATTGCGACAAGCTTGCGGGCTTCGTTACTCTTTGGATCGCCGTCGCCCATGGCAATCGAGAGCTGGCCCAGAATAGCGCGTTCAAGTTCCTTCATGTCGTTCCATGTCTCGGGATCCATATCCAGCAGTGCTTCGTTTGCGGCGTCGATCGCCTCGTCGCCATAGCGCGCTCGCGCCTCGGCACCGTAGCGCTCCTCGTTTTCGTGCACGGAGCGCCAGCGCTCCAGTTGCGGCAGCACGGCGCCCATGAGCGAGACGGCTTCATCGAGCGACATGCCGGTGTTTTGTGCCAGACGCGGGGCACAATCCTCAATCATCGCCTCCATGGTGGTGTCATAGGTGTACTTGCCGTGGTCGTAGCACCACTTGCAGTAATGATCGGTCGTGGCGCCCGTGGCGTCGGTGCCGTAGTCGTCGGGCGTGAGTATCATGCCGCAGCTCTGGCAATAGTGCTCGGGCATTTCGAGCAGGTGGGGCAGCGGCTCTCCGGTTACGGCGGCAATGAGCTTCATCATGTCAATGCCCGGGGTGACTTCGCCACGCTCCCAACGGCTGACGGCTTGGCGTGTGACGAAGAGCTTGGCGGCGAGCTGCTCTTGGGTAAGGTTGTTGTCGCGGCGGATGGCGATGAGCTTTTCTGCAAAGGCCATAATGGCTCCTTTCTGCTGCTTGTTGGCTTAAGCATACGCGGCAGCCGATGTCCTTCCAAGCAACCGTTGGTTGCATGCAGATGACGATGAGAGAGAATCGCAGCCTGCGCCCCGCGCGCCTGTGCCGTACAATGACCGGCATGGAACCTATTGCACACATACATACCGACCTGCCGCAGAAGTTCGGCATCCCGCGCAACAGCTTTTTGGCGCCCCATCTTGAGGGGCGCATTGTCTTTGAGCCGGAATATGCTTCCAACGCGGCGGTTGAGGGCTTGGACTCCTTCTCGCACCTGTGGCTGCTCTGGCGCTTTGAAAACGGAACGCCCGGCGGCACGGCGGAAGACATCGCCGCCGATGCCAAGACGCAGGACAGGTCTGGCACCAACGCCAAGTGGTCGAAGACCGTGCGACCGCCGCGCTTGGGTGGAGCCGAGCGCGTGGGCGTATTTGCCACACGCAGCCCGTTTCGCCCCAATCCCATCGGTCTTACCTGCGTCAAGCTCGACCGCGTGGAGCTTAACGACGACGCCCCCATCATCCATGTGCTAGGGGCCGATCTGCGCGACGGCACGCCCATCTACGACATTAAGCCCTACATTCCGTTTGCGGACTGTCACCCGGATGCGACAGGCGGCTGGATTGAGGATGCGCCGTGGCAAGATCTCGACGTTGAGTTTCCGCATGCGCTGCAGGATATGGTCCCGCCCGCAAAGCTCTCCGGCTTGATAGAGGTCCTTCGCCAAGATCCGCGCCGCGCGGGCAGCAAGCACGAGCCAAACCGCGTGTACCACTTGGCTTACGCCGGGCTCGACATATCGTTTACGGTTGATGGAACCAGCTTGACGGTAACCGCCGTCAACGACGCACGGGACTAGCTGGCCATTCGACGGCGCTCGCCAAATTCAACGCCAAACCCCGTGCCAAAATCGCCCACGCTGGTGGACAATAACGCCTATCAAAACAATCCGCTTTGCACGGGAGCTCAGCATGAAATACGACTTTACTTCGCTTATCGACCGCCACGGCATGGACGCCATCGCCGTTGACTCCTGGGGCGAGATCCCTGGCATGGCTCCGAACGCGCCCGACGAGGGCTTCGACCGCATCCCCATGTGGGTGGCGGACATGAACTTTGCCACGGTGCCCACGGTCCAGGAGCACATCATTCAGCGCGCCCAGCATCCCATGTTTGGCTATTTCGATCCGCGCGACGAGTACTTCGACCGCATCATCGAATGGCAGAGCCGACGTAATGGCGTCGAGGGTCTGCTCCCGGAGCATATCGGCTACGAAAACGGCGTGCTGGGCGGTGTCGTGTCGACCCTGCGGGCGTATGTCCAGCCGGGCGATGCGGTGCTGGTCCACAGCCCTACCTACATCGGCTTTACCAAGTCCATCGAAGCCGCGGGCTATCGCATTGTCCACAGCCCGCTTAAGCTCGACGACCAGGGCGTGTGGCGCATGGACTTTGAGGACATGGAGCACAAGCTCGTCCAAAACCACATCCACGCCGCGGTGTTCTGCTCGCCGCACAATCCCTGCGGCCGCGTATGGGAGCGCGACGAGATCGAACGTGCCATGGACATCTATCGCCAGCACGATTGCGTGGTGATCTCGGATGAGATTTGGTCCGATATCATCCTGCCGGGTCACAGACATATCCCGACGCAGTCGGTGAGCGAGGATGCCCGCATGCGCACGGTTGCCCTCTACGCGCCCAGCAAGACGTTCAACCTGGCGGGCCTGGTCGGCAGCTACCACATCATCTATAACGAGACGCTGCGCGACCGCGTGTGCGCCGTGTCCAACAAGACTCACTACAACGAGATGAACGTCCTTTCGATGCACGCGCTTATCGGCGCCTACCAGCCGCAGGGCTACGAGTGGGTCGATGAGCTCAATCAGGTCATCCAGGGCAACATTGACTACTTCTGCGATTACGTGGACGAGCATTTTGAGGGCGTGGGCTATTCGCGTCCGCAGGGCACGTACATGGTGTTTCTGGACTGCACCGAGTGGTGCCTCGAGCATGGCCGCGATATTCAGTGGCTGCTCGACGAGGGGGCGCGCGTGGGCGTGGGGTATCAGGACGGCCGCCCGTTCCACGGGCCCTGTCACATCCGCGTGAATCTGGCACTGCCGCTTTCGCGGGTAAAGGAGGCGTGTGAGCGCCTGGACCGCTACGTTTTTGGGGTATAGGGGGCGCTCGATTCGAGTGCTGCCCCATGTGCCCACGCCGTCAAAATGCGTGGGCACATGGGGTGCAGAGGGTAGCGAGCGCGTTTTCCGCATTCGCTACTTTTCATGAATCTGCTTGCCGCAAAGATGTTCAATCGAAATCTCGTAGAGTTGGACGCCCTTTATGTCTTTGGCGATCTCCTCCTCGACTTCTTCGGCAGAAGGGTAGTACTTAAGCGCGAGCTGACGGACTTTGTCCTCGATAAACGCGGGCGCTTCATCTACCAGGCGACAACGACCAAAGACAACGGTACTCATAACGTAGGGAGCCCAGTCGCCGTCCTTGTACCACTCGTTGCCGTAAACGGTAAAGCAGACTTTATCATCATGCTTGAGTGAATCGACCTTGTGGCCAGCCTTGGCGCCATGGAAATAAATCTTGTCGTGCTCGGCGTCAAAGAAGTAGTTGACGGGAATGGCATAGGGGTAGCCATCATCGCCGTTGACGGCAAAGACGCCGCGCTTGCAGGTAGCGAGCAGTTCGCGCGCTTTCTCGTCGGTGATGGCGCGTTTCTTTCGACGTAAGGGCCTAAACATCGTTGGCTTCCTTTCTACTGCGCATGGTGGTTGAGCACAAACTATAGCGAAACAGCCCCATTTTTCTTGATACAGGCGAGTATGTTTTTGAGCTTGCTAAAGTCGAGCGGTTTGGGCAGATGGGCGTTCATGCCGGCGTCGTGTGCCGCCTTGGCGTCTTCGGCAAAGGCGTTGGCGGTGAGCGCGATGATGGGGATGTCGGCCGCATCGGCCTTTTCGCTCAGGCGGATCGCCCGGGTTGCCTCGTAGCCGTCCATGCCCGGCATCATGATGTCCATCAGGATTGCATCGAAGCTGCCGGTGGGACGACCAACATATAGATCGACCGTTTCGTTGCCGTCGGCGGCGCGAGTCACGACGATGCCTTCGCTTTCGAGCAGAGCTTGGGCAATCTCGGCATTGAGTTCGTTATCTTCTGCCAAAAGGACGTTCATGCCGGCGAGTGAGCAGCTGCTTACCTGCGTGTCTGCACACTCTTTTATCTGAGGGTTCTTGTCGATATCGAGCGGAATCCGGACGTCAAACGTACTCCCCACGCCAACCTCACTCGAAATCTCAATCGTGCCGCCCATCATATCGATGAGCGATTTGACGATAGACATGCCAATGCCGGTTCCTTGGAACTTGCTGCGCGCATCGTCGCCTTCCTGGGCAAACGGCTCGTAAATGTGTGCCAAAAACTCGGATGTCATACCAATGCCGGTATCCGAGACGCTAAAGCAAAACACGGCGTGCTCGTCGTCGACCGGTTTGATGGTCGATGAGAACGTGACGGTGCCTCCGTGCTTGTTGTACTTGATGCTGTTGTCGAGCAGGTTGACAAGGATCTGCCGAATATGGGTGGGGCTGCCGATCATATATTGGTCGACAGCGTAGGGCTCGCTGGTGTCGAGCATGGTTATGCCGCGGTCCGATGCGCGGAGCTTGCACAGTACGAGCGCATTGTCGCACAGCTCTTTAAGGTTGAATGATTCGTGCTCGAGCGTCACTTTGCGCTCCTCGATCCTGCCCATCTCGAGGATGTCGTTAATCAGTGACAGCAGGTGATTGGCGGCAACGCGCGCCTTGGCGCGGCTTTCGCGGGCGACCTGCATGTCGCCTTCTCTCAATTCCTCAATTTCGATAAGGCCCAGGATGCCGTTGAGCGGCGTGCGGATGTCGTGGCTCATGCGCGTGAGGAAAGCGGTTTTGGCGGCGTTGGCGGCATCGGCTTTCTGCCGTTCCTCCTGTGCGCGGTAAAGCGACCAGACAAGGATGACGATGCCGGTGAGCAAAATGCAAATGACGACTGCCGCAATGACGATGCGGTTGCGGTAGAGAAGTCGGAACGCATCCGATTCTTGCGCCGAGTACGATGTGGGGAAATAGCTGTTTGCAGAGAGCGATTCACCTGCATTGACGATGCCCTTATTGATGATTCCCAGCAGCTCGGGCTTGCCGCGCGAAATTAAACACGATAGTTGTGCCGTGTTGGTGAGTTCCTGTGTTTCGAAATCCTCGATGTCGTAGATGTCGCGGAGAGTTTCCAGGCGCGTGCTGGGGACAATGATGCAACGTGCCTTCCCCTCATCGAGGGCTTTGAGCACCTCGCCGTCATTCGAATACTCGGTTACCGTTGCGTTCGGAAAGAGACTTTCGAGCTCAAAACGGTTAACGATTGTGCTCTTTGTACAAGCGATGTTCTTAAGGTCGCTGTTCAGGTTTTTGCCACTGTGAATGGCGGTCAGCGAAACCGTTCCCATCGAGTTTGACTGGATGACCCCTGTCTGTTCGGCGAGCCAGTAGTCGCGAAACAACGGCAGGGCGACATCGATGGTCCCGTTGGAAAGGGCTTTGATCATTTGCTTGTTGTTCGAGAGTGCGATTGTTTTGACCGTAATGTCAAACTTGTCGTGCAACGTCGTTGCAAGCGAGGCGAGCGACCCTTCCATCTCGCCGTCGTCATTTTGCGTACAGTAGGGAAGTTGGTTTTTAAGATAGCCGAGCGTGATGGTATTGCCGTTTTCTTTGAGCCAGGTGGTCTCGGTGCCGGTGAGCGATGACGAGCCACTGTTTTGGGTCGAGTAACTCGTTTTGACTTCCTCGTTATAGCGCGGGTTATCGCGGGCGATGGTCGTCATGGCGGCGTTGATGTCGTTCATCAGGTCAGGGCGGCTTTTGGGAACGGCAAAATAGTAGTCGCTCGAGCCTACGTAGAACATGGGTGACGCATCGGGCGACGAAATGGTGTCGTTCATGATGACGGCGTCGACCTCGCCGTCTGCAAGCGCCTCAAAGAGGGCGCTGCCGGTGTCGATTTCTTTATAGGTGCAGGTAACGTCTTCGTTGGCGAGCCACTGCTGGCCGACGATAGTTTGCATAACGCCAGAGTTGCAGCCGATGGTGAGGCCTTGGAGCGCCTGAGGGTCACCCTTGGCTAGATCGTCGCGGTCGGGCCTGGCGTAGATATAGTAGCGCTCGGTGCCCTCGGGATTTGAGGAAAAGAGCAGCTTCTGCTCGCGTTCTGCCGAATACGAGATGTTGGGCATGAGGTCGATTTCGCCTGCCTCGAGCATGTCCATAAGCTCGGAGAAGGTGCCGCTAACGTATTCGTATTGCCAGCCCTTTGTGTAATACGAGAGGGTCTGGAGGTACTCGTAGCCCCATCCCGAGAGGCGCTCGCCCGGCGTGCCTTCCTGGAAGCCTTTGTTGTTGACGAGCCAGCCAACGCGGACCGTCTTGACCTGGTGGTCGGAGTCGGCGGCAAAGGCGGGGGCAGGCATGACGGCGCTCAGTACGGTGAGTACGGCAACCGCGACGGCTAGGGTGCGATATAGAGCCAAACGAAGGATGGCGGAAGGTTTCACATGTAATCCTATCGAGTCGAGACAGTATCACATAAGGATACCAGCTCAACCTGCCCACTCAGCCACCGCACCGCTAAACGGTCAGGTAGTCATTGGGGACGTTCTTGTTTGACTAGTCATTTAAGAACGTCCCCAATGACTAGTTCCGTTTGCGGGGGAGGCGTGGGACAATACCGAGCGAATGTGATTGGGCGTCTGGGAAAAGAGGTCGCGATGAACAAGTTGAGGACGCTTGCTGACGTGTTGCGCCAGGCTGGCTTTGCGCGCATCACGGGCCTGTTTCTCGTCTTCTATCTGCTGTGCTCGACGGCCGTCTGGCTGTCCGAGCCCACGACCCTCACGTTTGGCGACGGCCTCTGGTTTAGCTTTGAGACCGTATCGACGATCGGCTTCGGTGATATCCCGGCCGAGACGCCGGTTGCCCGCGCTATCACCGTCGTTTTGAGCGTCATCAGCATCTTCTACATCGCCATGCTCACGGGCGTGGCGGTGAACTACTGCAACACGCTCATCAAGATGCGTCAAAAGGACACCATGGCGCGCTTTATGGACGATCTCGAGCATTTGGAAGAGCTCGATCGTGACGAGCTCGCCGACCTGTCGCGCCGTGTGCGCGAATATCGCCGACGCCAACGCTAGAACGGGCGACGCGCGTCACGACGAGGGGGACTGAATATGAATATCACGGTATACCTGGGCGCGAGCGTCGGCAACGACCCGGCGTTTCTGCCTGCAGTGCGAGAGCTCGGCACGTGGATTGGCTCCAACGGCCACGCGCTGGTATACGGCGGCTCCAAGTCGGGCCTGATGGGCGCGCTTGCCGATAGCGTGCTCAATGCTGGCGGGCATGTGACGGGCGTTGAGCCGAGCTTTTTTATCGAGGCAGAGTTTCAACACGACGGTATTGACGATCTCATCGTGACGAGTGACATGGCCGAGCGTAAGGCCAAGATGATCGAGCTCGGCGACGCGTTCATCGCCTTCCCGGGCGGTACGGGCACGCTCGAGGAGATTGCCGAGGTCATGTCCGCCGTGTCGTTGGGGCATCTCGATGCGCCGTGCATCCTGTACAACCTCGGGGGCTACTACAACGATCTTAAGTCGCTGCTCGGGCGCATGATCGACAAGGGCCTATCGAGCCCGCAGCGCCAGACCGGCATCTACTTTGCCGACGACCTGCGTCAAATCGCATCGATTATCGGCGCCTAAGCCTTAGGCTCATCGCTCGTGCGGCACCCAACGGCACCGTTCGCGGCGTAGATGGTTAGCCCGCCCGAGGCCTGCTCGTCCTACAATAAAACGTATCTTTGTCGATTTGACCACGGGAGGTCCCGATGGATACCCTTGCAAAACCCAAAAACCGTGCGCTGTTCTTAGTGAGCGTGGCTGCGACCGGTGCGTTTGCGGGCACCGCGGTCTGGCTGTTCTTCTTTGCGATGGAGCGCGGTATCGACTATCTATGGACCGAGATCCCGCATATGCTGGGCGTCGCTTCACCCGAGCTCGCGAGCGGCCCGTTCGGGTTTTTGCCGTATCCGTTTTTCGTCTGCCTGCTGGGCGGCCTGCTGATCGGCCTGTACGAAAAGATGACGGGCACCAAGACCGATGACCTCAACCAGGTAATGGCCAAGGTTAAGCAAGACGGTCGCTATCCGTACGACAACCTGGGCAAGCTTTCGCTCGCGGCGTTGCTGCCGCTGCTGTTTGGCGGAAGCATTGGACCGGAGGCCGGCCTGACCGGCGTTATCGCGGGTCTGTGCAGCTGGGTCGGCGACCGCATGCGTCGCTTTGGAGCTGAGTTTAGGGAGCTCACGCTGCTGGGCACCCAGGCTGCTCTGACGGCACTCTTTACCGCGCCCGTGTTTGGCTTTGTGGCGCCGCTCGCCGGAAGTGCTGACGGTCAGGGTGCCAACGAAGACGAGGATTCCGCCTCCGACGAGATCACCATCAAGCTGCCCAAGGCGCAAAAGACCGTGGTCTACGGCATCGCGATTGCCGGCGGTCTGGGTACCTACCTGCTGCTCGGCCAGCTTATGGGCGGCGGCATGGGCATGACCAGGTTCGAGTCCGCTCAGGTGGGCAACCTGGAACTTGTCTGGCTCATTCCGCTGGCGTTGGTCGGCACCGTATGCGGCTGGCTGTACTTTGTCTCTGAGCACGCGAGCGAAACGTTTGCCCGGGCCATAGGAGAGCGTCCTGTCGTTAAGGCAATGCTGGCCGGTCTGGTACTTGCCGCCTGCGGTACGGCTCTGCCCTACACCATGTTTGCCGGCGAGACCCAAGCCGACGTGCTCATGGAGACCTATCTGACCATTCCCGCCGGCGTGCTTATCGCGACCGGTCTTGTTAAGGCCATGCTGACGCCCGCCCTCATCAACCTTGGTTGGCGTGGCGGCCACTTCTTCCCGGTTATCTTCTCGGGTGTGAGCCTGGGCTATGGTCTTGCCATCCTCACCGGCGCCGATCCGGTCTTTTGCGTCGCCGTCTGCACCGCCTCGACGATGGGCGTCGTTATGCGTCAGCCGGTCATGGTTGTGGGCCTGCTGCTCATGTGCTTCCCGCTCAAGGGTATCGTCTGCATGATCATCGCCGCCGTCATCGCGGCGGGCATTCCGCTGCCCAAGCCGCTGCGCAAGTAGCACGGTAGCGCGCGGGCAATACAAACATCTCAAGCCCGGTGTGGGCGCTGTGTCACGGATTTGCGGGTGGACTGAATCTCGCCTGACACCGACGCTACTTCCAAATCGCGAGCGCGGCGGTGCCCAGCACGATGAGGAAAAGGCCGATGGCGCTTCGATGCGACAGCTTTTCGTTGAAGGCCAGTCGTGCGAACAGCACCGATACGACAATCGATAGTTTGTCGATTTGCACGACGACGCTCACCTGGCCTGCAGCGATGGCGTAGTAGTACAGCAGCCACGACGCGCCGGTCGCAATGCCCGATGCCGCAAGAAATGCGAGTTCGCGCGGGTCAATGCGCGCGACCTGCTCCAGCTTTCCCTTGGCAGCCACGATTGCCCATGCCATAACAAGTACCACACAGGTGCGGATTGCCGTGGCCAGGTTTGACTCGACACCTTCGATGCCGATCTTGGCGAGGACGGAGGTGAGTGCCGCGAACACGGCGGCGCCGAGGGCGTAAGCGAGCCAGGCTCGGTCTTGCTTTTGCTCTGCGCCGACGGACTGCTTTTTCTCGATCATCAAAAACGTGCCGAGCGTGATAACTGCGGTTCCCACGAGCTTGACCGCCAGGTTGCCTGTCTCACCAAAAAGCACTATGGCGATCAGCACGGCGAGCACGGTGCTCATCTTGTCGACGGGTACAACCTTGTTGACGTCTCCGATGCTGAGCGCCTTAAAGTAACAGATCCACGAGGCGCCGGTGGCGAGTCCCGAGAGGGTGAGGAATAGCCAGGCTTTGGCGGGAATGGCGCCGATTGCTCCGATGGATCCAGAAATGCCCGCCATTGCCCAGGCAAATACGAGCACCACGCAAGTACGGATGGCGGTTGCAACGTCGGAGTCGGTGTGCCTGATGCCGCATTTGGCCAAAATGGATGTGATGCCGGCAAAGAAAGCTGATGCAAATGCTGCTGTAACCCACGACACGGGTTGAGCGCCTCCTCATAAAAGACCGCGCCAGATCTGCGGCGCATGCCCGATGATACCGCGCTTGCCTACAGGTCGCGTGCTCGATAGACCTTGGTACTGATGGCGCAACTCAGTGCAAAGAGCACGAGGGCCAGTACGGCAATTCCTGCGCACAGGCAGCCGAGGACGGCGGGATCGGGATTCGCCCCAGCAATCGACATGAGCCAGTTGCTGATGGGGTTGGAGGAGCTCAGTGTGGCCATGGCAAGGCATCCGAGCAGGGCAAACAGGCCGACGGAAAGGCGCAGCGCCTCCATGTGTCCAAATCGAAAGAACAGCGGCTGTGCCAGAAACACCATCATGAGGGAGATGAGCATCGATGCGGCGGAGGCTATCGTGGTCTCAAAGACGATCTGTCCCGTCGAGGGCATGCCCATGTGATCGAAGAACGGAAAGGTGATGATGCTCAAAAGCGCGGCGGCGCAGGTCATAACGGCCGAGAAGGCAATGATGCTCAGGTAGCGTGCACAGATGATGTCTTTGCGCGAGATGGGCAGCGTCGCCCGATAACGCTCCCATCCGTTTTGATTGTCGAAGCCGGCCAGCGAACTCATGACCATGATGGGCGACATGGCACTGACCGCGCAGGCGCCGGCGCTCATACCGGAATCGCCATCCGATGCGTTGGCGAGGGCCAGTACGACGAAGATGAACAGGCCGACGCCCGCGATGCTCGGGGCGAGCGTGCGAACGATGGCGAGCTCGGACATAAAGGCGCGTTTCATTTCGAAGCCCCTTTCAGCATGAGGCGAAGATAGTCATCAATGGTTGCCCGATCGCAGGGAATCTCTGGAAAGGCCTCGAGCGTTTCGCGACGGTCGGGCACAAGCACGTCCACGCTGTAGGCGTGGTGGGCGGCGCGGGCGTCTTCGACGCAAGCCATAAGCTCGGCGGCCTGTGCCTGAGTGCAGTGAGCGATGCCAGCACGGTCAGTAATGTCCTCGCGCGGCAGGTCAAACACAATCGAGCCGTTATCGATGCAGATGACGCGGTCGGCGGTGTGATCGAGGTCGGACGTAATGTGGCTCGAGAGCAGCACGCTGCGCTGGCCGTCGGCGACAAAGGCAAGCAGCTCGTCGAGCAGTTCCTCGCGCGCCATGGGATCAAGGCCTGCGGTGGCTTCGTCCAAAACGAGCAGCTTGGCATTGTGACTGAGTGCGCAGGCAAGCTGCAACTTCATGCCCATGCCGCGGGAGAGGTCCTTGACCTTCGTCTTGGGATCGAGGCCAAATCGGTCGATGAATCCGGCGAACGTTTCGCAGCTCCACGTGGGGTACGCCGGGCCTACGAGCCTCTCGACCTGGCCCACCTTGAGCGTGGAGGGGAAGGGGCATGTGTCCAGGACAAGGCCGACGCGGGAGCGCAGGTGGCGCTGTGCCTCGTCGGGCGCGTTGGCGTCGCAGCGCTGTCCAAGCAGATGCGCCTCGCCGGCATCGAGCTTTATAAGCCCGAGCGCGGCGCGAATGGTCGTCGTCTTGCCGGCGCCATTTGCGCCCACAAAGCCAACGATCTGGCCGGGCTCCACGGCAAGTGTGACGTCTCGCAGTGAAAAACGGTCGCTCACACGGCGTGAGATGCCTTTGAGTTCTAGAAGGTTTTGCATGGTATAGCCTTTCTTGCAGATGGCTACTGCATGGTTTCGGGGGCTATCAGGTCGAGCATCTCGTGCAGCTTGTCGCGCGTAACGCCCAGGGCTTCGGCTTGGCTCGCCGCTTTCGCAAGCAGTTCTTCGATATGGCAGAGCTGGTTTTCGCGCAAGAGCTCCTGGTTGCCCTCGGCGACAAAACAGCCCTTGCCCTGCACGGTGCAGATAAACCCGAGCTGCTCCAGGTCGGCGTAGGCGCGCTTGGTGGTGATGACGCTCACGCCAAGATCGCTCGCGAGCGCGCGGATGCTGGGGAGTTTGGCTCCCGCAGTGAGTGTGCCCGAAAGGATCTGAGCTTTGACCTGTGAGGATATCTGTTCGTAGATAGGCTTATCGCTCGAATCGGATAGGATGATGTCCACAGCGGCTCCTTAGCTGTTGGGTTACACGTGTATATAACCGGTAAGCACAGTATATATATACTATGCACAGTTATGCAAGAGCTAAATGTGGAATAGCCCATCGGCGCCGCGCTTGCTCCAAAACAATCTCAATCTGTAACACCTGGGTCCGTTTTGGGTCGCCTGCTGTTACAGATCGAGATCTTATTTGCCCGCTTGCCTATTTGTCTCAGTCTGTAACAGTAAGAGTCGATTTGCGCGGCTAGATGTTACAGATTGAGACATTGGCTCCCTGCCTTCCTGTTTATCTCGATTTGTAACAGCTAGACCCAATTTGGGCGGTCAGATGTTACAAATCGAGATTGTGCCGGCGGGCCTGCCGGTTTGTCTTGATCTGTAACAGGTAGAGGCTCAAAACCCGTCTTACTGTTACAGATCGAGACAGTCCTTGAGGCGACTGCCAGGTGCACAGCGAGCTTGGCTAATGAATTTGTCCTGATAGGTGCCCTATGGCGGGATTTCGCGGCTACAATAGTACGGTTTCAACGACGTAATGCACTCAATGCAAGAAAGGATCCGCATGGCAAGCCTGTCGGATGAAATCTCGTCGCGCCGCACATTCGCGATCATCAGCCACCCGGATGCCGGTAAGACCACGCTTACCGAGAAGCTGCTGCTCTATACCGGCAGTATCCAGACCGCCGGCTCGGTCAAGGGCAAGAGTTCGGCCAAGCATGCCGTCTCGGACTGGATGGACATCGAGAAGGAGCGCGGCATTTCCGTTACCTCCTCGGTGCTGCAGTTCACCTACAACGGCGCCTGCGTCAACATCCTCGATACCCCCGGCCACCAGGACTTCTCGGAGGATACCTACCGTACCCTTATGGCCGCCGACGCCGCGGTCATGGTCATCGACGGCGCCAAGGGCGTCGAGGCCCAGACCAAAAAGCTCTTTAAGGTCTGCACGCTGCGCCACATTCCCATCTTCACCTTTGTGAACAAGCTCGACCACGAGGCCCGCGATCCGTTTGAGCTCATGGAAGAGATCGAGAACGTTCTGGGCATCAATACGTATCCTATGAACTGGCCGATCGGCAGCGGCCGCAATTTCCGCGGCGTGTTCGATCGTCAGACCCGTCGCGTTATCGCCTTTGAGGGCGACGGCCACGCCAACGCCACCAAAAAGGTCGCCGAGGTCGAGGCCGAGTTGGGCGACCCCGCCATGGATGAGCTCATTGGCGAGGAGAACCATAAGAACCTGATGGACGACATCGAGCTGCTCGATGGCGCCGGCGACGAGCTCGATTTGGATGCCGTAGCCTGCGGCAAGCTGAGCCCGGCGTTCTTTGGCTCGGCGCTCACCAACTTTGGCGTGGAGCCCTTCCTTAAGGAGTTCCTTCGTCTGGCCCCGACGCCGCGCGCCTATACCGATACGCTCACCAGCGAGCCGGTCGACCCGTGTCGTGACGACTTTAGCGGCTTTGTGTTTAAGATCCAGGCCAACATGGACAAGAACCACCGCGACCGCATTGCCTTCGTGCGCATTTGCTCGGGCAAGTTCGAGCGCGGCATGGATGCCTTCCATATGCAGGGCAACCGCAAGCTCAAGCTGGCTACGGGCACGTCGATGATGGCCGATGACCGCGCCATCGTGGACGAGGCGTACGCGGGCGATATCGTGGGCCTGTTCGACCCGGGTATCTTTAGCATCGGCGACACCGTGTGCTCCGGCAAGCGCCACGTGCAGTATCCGCAGATCCCGACGTTTGCCCCCGAGATGTTCGCTCGTATTACGCAGGTCGACACGCTCAAGCGCAAGCAGTTCGTCAAGGGCATGGAGGAGCTTGCCCAGGAGGGTGCCATCCAGATCTTCCGCGAGCTGGGTGCCGGCATGGAGAGCGTCATCGTGGGCGTGGTCGGCGTACTGCAGTTTGAGGTGCTCGAGCGCCGCCTCAAGGCCGAGTACCGTGTTGAGGTTCGTCGCCAGCCACTGCCCTATACGGACATCCGCTGGATCCAGAACGACCCCGACACCATCGATATCCCGGGCCTTTCGCTCACGCGCGACACCCTGCGCGTCGAGGACATGCGCGGCGGTAAGCTGCTGCTGTTCACGAGCCCGTGGAACGTGGATTGGGCAACCGACCACAACCCCGACCTTATCCTATCGGAGTTTGGCAACGTAGCCTTTTAACGCATCGGCGCGGTGGCCCTGCGGGGCTGCCGCGCCGTTTGCTTGCCTGATGCCGCGTGAGCGGCTATCATACCCACCGTCGTCTCAAGACCGGGGCGTCCGAGCAGTTCGGGTCCGATATCCTGCTCGTTAAACCTAAAACCAAAGGAGTACATAATGATCAAGAAGGTCATGGAGGACTATAAGGTCCTGTTGCGGAGCATTCCCGCGGCAACGGTTTCGCTGTTTTTCGTGAGCGTCATCATGATGAACCTGCTGGCCAACAAAGAGCTTATCAGCCTGCCGTATCTGGCACTCGATTGCGGCTTTGTGGTGAGCTGGGTTTCGTTTTTGTGCCAGGACATGATCTGCAAGCGCTTTGGCGCCAAGGCATCCATCAAAATCTCTGTCCTCGCGCTGCTGGTCAACCTGGCCGTGAGCCTGTGCTTTTGGGCATGCTCGCTCACGCCCGGCATGTGGGGCGCCTACTACGACACGGGTATGATCGAGGTCAACACTGCCCTTAACGCCACCATCGGCGGCACCTGGTACGTGGTGCTTGGCTCTTCGCTGGCAATGCTCGTTTCTGCCGTGGTTAACTCCACGCTCAACCAGTCGCTCGGCCGTATGCTCAAAAAGAATAACTTTGCGAGCTTTGCCTTCCGCTCCTATGTGTCTACGGGTGTTGGCCAGTTTATCGATAACCTGGTCTTTGCCATTGTGGTGAGCCACACGTTCTTTGGTTGGACCTGGGTGCAGGTCCTTATGTGCTCGCTGACCGGCGCTGTCGCCGAGCTGCTGTGCGAGGTTTTCCTGAGCCCCGTGGGCTACAAGGTCGTGCGTGGCTGGGAGCGTGAGAATGTGGGCGCCGAGTACCTCGAGCGCCACGCAACCGCCTAAGGAGCAAGTATGCGGTTTTTGATCACGGGCGCTTCGGGCGGTATCGGAGCCGCGTGCGTGCAGCGCTTTTTGGACGAGGGCCACGAGGTCGTGGGCTTTGATTTGCTGCCGGCGGCGATCGAACACGAGCGCTACCGTCATCTGATCGTTGATGTCTGCGAGCCTGACTCGTTTCCAGGCGACCTTGAACCCCAGGTAATCGTGAACGCTGCCGGTACGCAGGATTCGGCCGATGACATCGCCGCCAACCTGTGTGGCACCATCAACGTGACCGAGCGTTACGCCTTTGTGGGGGAGGGGCTTGCCGCCAAGCCGGCGCCGGCTATCAAATCCGTGGTCAATGTGGGGTCGGCGAGCGGGCATACGGGATCGGAGTTTCCCGCCTATGCTGCCAGCAAGGGTGGCGTTATTGCCTACACCAAAAACCTTGCAAACCGCCTGGCACCGCAGGCCATCGCCAACAGTGTGGACCCGGGCGGCGTTATAACGCCGCTCAACCGTTGCGTGATGGAAGACGAACACCTGTGGAGCCAGATTATGGAGCTCACGCCGCTTAAACGCTGGGCCACCGCCCAAGAGATCGCCGAGTGGATCTACTTTGTGGGCGTGACCAACCGGTTTATGACCGGGCAGAGCCTGCTGATCGATGGCGGCGAGGCCGGCCGCACACAATTTATTTGGCCCGAATAGGAAACGCGCCCGGCGGAAAGCCGTCGGGCGCGTTTTTGATGTATCGATTTTTAGCCGAGGCAAGTCCAGTTGACGGGGGTCGAGCCGTGCTGTTCGAGTAGCCGATTGGCAGCGGAGAAGGGGCGCGACCCCATAAAAGCAGGGAGTTCTGCCGTGGCACGGTTGGCCGAAAGCGGCGAGGGATGCGTAGAGGCCAGGCAGAACTTGTCGGTTGCCTTGCCCGCGCCAGTTGCGACGAGCTTGCCTTCGACCATCTGCTGGGCAAAGCGGCCCCATGCCAAAAAGACTACCGGTTGGGGCAGCTGACAGCAGCGTTCGATAATGTAGTCGGTCAGGGTGCTCCAGCCCAGCTTGGCGTGCGAGTTCGCGGCGTGCTCGCGCACGGTGAGCGTGGTGTTGAGAAGCAGGACGCCCTGTTGTGCCCATGGGGTTAGGTCTCCCGTGGCGGGAATGGGGCAGTCCAGATCGGCATTGAGTTCCTTGTAGATGTTGCGCAGGCTTGGCGGCAACTTGGTTTGCGTCGCGGGGACCGAGAACGACAGCCCCATGGCCTGGTTGGGTCCGTGATAAGGGTCTTGACCCAAAATGACAACTTTGACCTGGTCGGCCGGCGTATAGGCGAGGGCATTGAGGATGTCGTCTTGTGCTGGGTAGATGGTCTGCTCGGCACGCAAAAGGGCGATGCGCTCGAGCAGCTGGTTCGTAGTGTCACGTACCGGCTGCGGCGCATCGCCCAACCAAGTTGCTATGTTGCGGTCGCGGGTTGCGGTGTCCATGGGGCTCCTTTATGGCAGATGCTCTGTTGGCATCTATTGTAAAGGCGCACCGGTTGCCTTTATGCCGCGGCTGCATAAGGAGTGGGGATTACGAGACGCGCTCGGGCGCTCCTGCCATACGAGCCTGTCCATGCGCGCGAAGGCGCGGAAGCTCGACGGTTGCCACCATGACGCCGGTGAGGATGAGGGCGGCGCCAAAGAAGGCGATGGGGCTCAGGACCTCGCCGACCAGGAAGAACGAGAAGACAGCGGAGCAGACCGGCTCGAGCGAGAAGGCAAAGCCGGTGGTCTCGGCGGGCACGTGGGGCTGCACGAGCGTCTGGGTGATAAAGCCATAGGCAGAGCAGATGAGTGCGAGCGCAACGACAACGACGATTTCGCCGGGCGTGCTGGGAAGCGTGAAACCGCCAAAAGCGCATGCGGCGATGCCCGAGAACAGGCCGCCAAAGCCCAGCTGCCAAACGCCCAGAGCCAGCGGATCGACTTCTTCGACAAAGCGCTTGGCGATGATAATGTGGCCGGCATAGATAAAGGCCGAGAGCAGCATGACCATCGCGCCGGGATTCAGGCTGGTAAAGTCGGCGCCCGAGAGCAGCAGCATACCGCAGGTGACGATGGCGGTTCCGATGAGCACCTTGCGCTCGGGGGCGCGACGCAGCAGGGCGGCGTTGGCAAACGGCACGATCACGACCGTCAGACTCTGCAAAAAGCCGGCGGTTGAGGCGGAGGTGAGGCTGGAGCCCAGGCACATGCAGGTGAGCTCGGTTGCCATGATGGCGCCGATGATGGCGGAGCGAATCATCACGTCACGGTTGATACGCAGCGCGTGCTTGTGGAAGAGCAGCAGGCAGGCCACAAAGGCGATGATGCAGCGCAGCGTAACGATGCTCGTGGCGTTCATGCTGTCCATGCCGATCTTCATAAGGGGGTACGAAAAGCCCCATGCGACGGGAACGGAAAATGAGAGCGCGATTGCTTTTTTGCGATCCATGGGACTCCTTTTGTTACAGAACGGTTTCGTAAAAGGGATTCTGCTCCCAGATTTGGATGTAGTAAAGCGAATGTATCTTCAGTATGATTAAGAAATGCTAATGTTGGCGGGAAAAGCCCTGGCAAAACGTTTTACGGCTGCATTGATGTGGAGGCACGATGGCATCGCGGTATCAGATTGTTTGTATGGTGGTCGATTGCGGCAGCCTGAAACGTGCCGCCGACGAGCTGGGCTATACGCAAAGCGCGGTGAGCCAGGCCGTCAAGGCGCTCGAGCGCGAGCTGGGCACCACGATTATCGAGCGTGGCAAGCAGGGCGTCTCGCTTACGCGCGACGGCAAACAGTATCTGCCGTATCTGCGCCAGATCGTTACTGCCGAGGCCGAGCTTGAGGGCAAGCGCCAAGAGTTGCTGGGGCTCTCCTCGACTGATATTCGTATCGCGACGTTTACCAACGTGAGTCGTACGGTGCTGCCGCGTGTGATCCGCGACTTTGGGGCCCTGCATCCGGGCGTGCACTTTACCCTCAAGCAGGGCGATTACACGCGCAACGCCCAGTGGGTACACGATGGCGTGGTCGACTTTTGCTTTACGGCGCGCGGATTTACCACGGGGCTCGAGAAGCGCGTGGTCTATCACGACGAGTTGGTGGCGCTGTTGCCGGCCGCGCATCCGCTGGCGGCAAAGAAAAAGGTAACGCTTGCCGACCTGGCGTCCGAACCGTTTGTGCTGTTGGACGAGGGCGAGCAGAGCCTGGTGCTCGATGCATTCGCGGCGCATGGGCTGTCGCCGCACGTGACGAGTGAGGTGACCGACGACTACACCATCATGGCGATGGTGGAGGAGGGCCTAGGCGTGAGCATGCTGTATCGCCGTACCGTTGAGGGCATGCGGGCCGATATTTGTGTGCGCCCCATCGTGCATGCTCCCTCGCGCGACGTGGTGGCCGCCTGGCGCAGCTGGGACACCATGCCTATCGCCACGAGGCGCTTTATCGACTATATGAGCTCGCATATTGTCAATTAATGACTGGCGTGGCGTTGAGTGTGGTGATTAGCGGGCTGTCGCTTTGGCTTGGGTGGCGCGATAGGTGTGTGCCGGATGGCAGAGCAATACCGCCACGACCATAAAGAACGCCGTAGTGCCCAGGCTGATGGGGTAGACCATCATGATGTTCGCAAAAGTGCGGAAGTGCGGGAACACGCAGAACACCCAATAGAAGCGGATGCCGCAGACGCAGATCATGGTGATGAGGGCGGGCGTGAGCGAGATGCCAAAGCCGCGCAGATAACCGGACATGTTTTCGTAGAACATGCTAAAGGCGTACGCCGGGAAGATCGAACACACGCGGATATAGCCGATCGAGACGATGTTGGGATCGCTGTTGAACAGCGACAGGATCTCGCGCCCCAGGCCGACAATGACGGCAATCGTGGTGAGCGCAACGATACCGCCTTCGACCAGGCAGACCTTGAGCGTCTTGGTGCAGCGGTCGATCTGGCGGGCACCGTGGTTCTGTCCCACAAAGGTGGTGCACGCCTGGCTAAAGCTGTTGAGCAGGTTGTAGCACACGTACTCCAGACTCATGGCGGCGCTCGATGCGGCCATGACCTCGGTGCCCAGGCTGTTGATGGCGGACTGGATGATGATGTTGGCGACGGCAAAGACAGCGCTTTGGACGCCGGCGGGCAGGCCGATCTTGACGATGCGCTTGAGGGCGACGGGGTCGATAGCCAGGTCGCGTGGGGTGACGCGGACGACGGAGTCGGTCTTGAGCAGGCGGATAAAGAGCGTAGCGGCGCTGACGGTGTAGGCGATGGCGGTGGCGATGGCGACGCCCGCGACGCCCCAGTGGAGTACGGGGACAAAGATGAGGTCCAGGCCAATGTTGAGGACGGTGGACACGGCAAGCGCCTGCAGCGGCATGCGGGTGATGCCGACGGAGCGGAAGATCGCGGCCTCAAAGTTGTAAAGCAAGATCGAGGGCATGCTGAGCAAAAAGACGCGCAGGTAGAGCGAAGCGAGCGGCATGGTTTCGGCGGGAACGTTGAGCGCGGCGAGCATGGGCTCGGCAAAGATCTCGCCCAGCGCAATGACGACAAAGCCCACGAGCGCCATTAAAATCGAGGTATGGACGGCGCGTTTGACCATGTTCTGATCGTTGCGGCCGATAGCGTTGGCGATGACCACGTTGGAGCCAAGCGACATACCGATAAACAGGTTGAGCATAAGGCTGGTAAGCGGAACATTGGAGCCGACCGCCGCCATGGCGAGGGTTCCCTGGTCGCCCGAGAAGTTACCGATGATGACGGTGGCGATGAGGTTCGACAGCTGCTCCAAGATGCTCGTGGCGGCCACGGGGAAGGCGAACAGGGGAATATTGCGCCACAGCGAGCCGGTGGTCATGTCAATGTGCCTAGATGCGGTATCAGCCATACGCTCTCAATCTCTAACATGCTCTTTCGTGCTTATTTGCGCAGACGATGATACTCCTAATACATCCAGCCAGCACTTAGGGACGTTCCTTTTCTGCCGGCAGCTGGGGACACTCCTTAGTCATTCAAGAACGTCCCCAATGACTTGGTGGGGGAGGCGTGCGACAATGGTGGGCGTTGTGTTGTCCGCGCTAAGGAGTTGCCATGTTGTTGTGTCCCGTTTGCCATGAGCCGTTGGTGGACGACGAGCGCGGTGCTGCATGCGCGGGCGGACACCGGTTTGACCGTGCGCGCGAGGGCTATCTATATCTGCTGCGCTCGTCGAAGAGCGGCGACTCCATGGGCGATCCCAAGTCGCAGGCGCGCAGTCGTCGCGACTTTTTGAACCGCGGCTACTACGCGCCGTTGCGCGATGCGATGGTCGAGCTGGTGCGCGAGCAGGCGTCTGAGCGTGCGGCGTCTACGGGCGGCCCCATGACCTTGCTCGATATTTGCTGTGGCGAGGGCTACTACACCAGCGCCATGGGTGCGGTGCCGGGCGTGGATGCTTACGGCTTTGACCTGGGCAAAGAGATGGTGCGCCTTGCCGCCAAGCGCGGCGATGCGACCTACTTCGTGGCCAACATGAAGGACATCCCCGTGGCTGATGGCGCCTTCGATATGGTGACCGAGCTCTTCGCTCCCTTTAACGAGCGTGAGTTTGCCCGCGTGCTGGCACCCGAAGGCTCGCTCTACACCGTGGTACCGGGCGCCCGTCATCTGTTTGGACTCAAGGAGGTGCTCTACGACACGCCATACCTCAATGACGAGAAGCTGCCGAAGACCATCGAGCTCGAGTTAGTCGGAACGCAACGGGTGTCTGCGAACATTACGCTTCAGACCCAGGCCGACATCGAGGCGGTGTTCCAGATGACGCCGTACTACTACCGCACACGCCCTGCCGACAAAGAGCGCCTGGCAAATTTGGACACGCTCCAGACCGATATCGACTTCATCATCGCCGAGTACCGCCACTGCTAACCTACCAAAAAGGGACAGGTTTATTTTGGCAGGTTTTATCTGGGCAAACGCAAAGGGCCGACCGCGGAGATGCGCGATCGGCCCTTTTTAGTTGCTTGGCTGCAGAGGTTATGAGAAGCGAGCGCTTACAGGCGGTCCTTGTTCTCGGCCTTAACGGCGTGTGCCTGCTGAACAAAGAACAGGTCGTACACCACGATGACAAAGGCGACGATATTGACGGCGCTGCCGCCGAGCGCGGGAAGCGTGAGCGCGGCCTGCGCAATCGTGGCGATTGCGGCAACGATGCCGAGCTTAAACGCAGCATCCACCTGCGAAGGCTTGTTGGCGCCCTTGATGCCCGCAACACCTGCGGCGAGATCGATGAGGCCCTTGGCGACCAGCACGACCGCGGCGAGCATGGCGTTCGACCCGTACGTGGAATCGAGGTTGCCGGTCGCGATGCCGGCGATTCCAATGACGAGACTGGCGATGCCCAGAACAAAATAAATCAGGGCAAGGATTTTGAGTGTCTTGCGAGCGGCGCTCATAGCTGGTCCTTTCGATGCGGGCGCGGAGAATCTGTCGCACCCAGGTTGCGGCACATATCGTGAAGCACATTGTAGTTCAACGGGGCGATGCATGCGTTTGAAAGCGTCTCTTGCCTGTACGGTCCAACCTTTCAAAAAGGAAAGCTGGACGTAAGCCAAATCGATGGCAGCTCATGTGCGGCGCTGAGATGATGAGGTCGTAACAAGGAGCTGGTCTCAAGGAGGAGCCATGATGTACGGAGCAGAGCAAGTGCGTGAGCCGCGGTCGTTGGGAAGGCGCATGAGTGATTCCGTGATCGCTGCCGTGTGCACGGGATTGATGGCGGTGCTTTGCATTGGGATGCTGTGGACCATGTCGCGTGTGGGACAATAGCGGACGGTTGGGTGCCAACTGAGGTGGCGCTTACGTATTCGTTTTGCTTGCTAAGGAGTGTCCATGGGCGTCGTCGATCCCTTTTCTGTTGCTCGGGCTGCTGGGCTCGAGCTCGTGCGGACGTCCGAGGGCCTTACGCTCACCGACGGCACGATGGAGTTGCGTGCCGATTTTGGCCGCATGCTTCCACGGCTCAAGCAGGGTCGTCTGCAGCAAGAGCTACTGGTGAAGGCTGCGCGCACAAAAGGCATCGAGCAACCATGGGCGATTGATGCCACAGCAGGCTTTGGCGAGGATTCGCTGCTGCTGGCTGCCGCGGGTTTTGCGGTCGATTTGTATGAGCAGGATTGCGTGATCGCGGCGCTCCTCCAGGATGCCCTGGATCGCGCGGCAGATGATCCGGCGCTTGCGGCCGCCGTGGCGCGCATGCACTTACATGCGGGCGAGGACAGCATTGCCGGTCTTCGCCATACGGCCGAGCTGATCGAGCGGGGCGAGCTCGCGGCTCCCGACGTGGTGTATCTGGACCCCATGTTTCCCGAGCGCACCAAGAGCGCGGCGGTCAAAAAGAAGTTTCAGCTCTTGCACCATTTGGAGCAGCCGTGCGCCGATGAGGAGACGCTGGTCGAAGCTGCGCTTGCACCGCACCCGCGCAAGGTCGTTATCAAGCGGCCGGTGAAGGGGCCGCTGCTTGCCGGCGTTAAGCCGAGCTATCAGCTTGCGGGCAAGGCCGTCCGCTACGATGTTTTGGTGCCGCCGCGCCCGTAGTTTGCGTGCGATGGCCGGCGATGTGTCGGTGCCGCGCCGCTGCGTGAGTGTCGCGCCGATGCGGCGCCTATTTCCAAGGGTGCGACGTCAGGTGCCACCCGCCGCAGTATTCACATTTGTAGCAGGCCAAGCCACGTCGTCCACGGTTTTCGCAGTCGGCCATAACGGCCTCGGCCTCGGCGCGTGTGTCGTAGCGGTTTTTGCGCTCGCACGACTTGTAGCGCCAAGCCTCATCGCGCTCGGCGTCCAGGGCATCGCGGCGCTCGTCCTCGCGCGCAAACAGGTCGCTCATATCGCCGCCGGTGGCAGCGCCCAAAAACTCGCTTTTGGCCTTTGACCAGGCGGCTCGCTTTTTGCTTCCCATCCGCTCCTTGCCCTTTCCAAACGTTGGTATCATTGCTCAATCAAAGTGATACCAATAAACGTGAGGTCGCCGCGTGATGATCAGAAAAACCCTCGATACCGACATTCCCGCCGTCATGGCTATCTATGACGCGGCCCGCGCCTTTATGCGCGCGCATGGCAACGCCACGCAGTGGCCCGAGGGCACGCCTTCGGCCGAGCAGCTGGCTGCCGATATTGCCGCTGGTGGCAGTTACGTGTGCGAAGTCGACGGCCGCGTGGTGGCGACGTTTGCCTTTTTACCGGGTCCGGACGAGTGCTATGACGTGATTGAGGACGGTCAATGGCGCAGCGACACTCCGTATGCCGTGCTGCATCGCGTGGCATCCGACGGCACCGTGCACGGTATCGCGGCGGCGATGTTTGCCTTTGCCAAGGAATGCGCCGACCATCTGCGTATCGACACGCACGAGGACAACTTGCCAATGCAGGGCGCCATCGCCAAGGCGGGGTTCGAGCGTGTCGGTATCGTCTATGTGTCCGACGGCACGGCGCGTGTCGCGTTTGATTGGCTGCGCGAGGCGTAGGAGCCAAGGCACGTATCATCACCCAGCTCAAATAAAAAATGGCCCCGAGTGGGGCCATTTTTGGTAAAACGCGTCGTTGTGGGACTCGCATTGTTACCGCCCCAGATGAACCCGGGCAGACAAAAAGGGGAGGTGCCGGCTTTCGCAAGGCGCGAACCTACGAAAATCGCCGCGCGGCAACGCGGGGCGATGAGCTCGGTCGGGGGATAGGGCCCGCTTCGCCCACCGGCCCGTAAATTGTATCATCCAGTGTGGAGCGTGAACGCCCGTTGCCGCGTGCGATGGGCTTGCAATAAGAGGAGAGCCATGTCGAAGCAAGCGGTCGTTGGAATCTTGGCGCATGTCGATGCCGGCAAGACCACGTTGGCCGAGGCCATGCTGTTCAACGCGGGCCGCATTCGCAAGCGTGGCCGCGTGGACGATGGC
Organism: Collinsella sp. AF02-46-1; assembly: GCF_003465825.1. Classification (GTDB taxonomy): domain Bacteria; phylum Actinomycetota; class Coriobacteriia; order Coriobacteriales; family Coriobacteriaceae; genus Collinsella. Next base: position 8,933 of record NZ_QSBV01000016.1, on the reverse strand, counting down.
GATTCGCATCTGGACACTAACACGATCGAGCGCGAGCGCGGTATCACGATTTTCTCGTCGCAGGCCGTGCTCGACCACGGCGATACCCACGTCATGCTCGTGGATGCTCCCGGCCATGTCGATTTTTCTGCCGAGGCGGAGCGCACACTGCGTGCCCTGGACTACGCGATTCTGGTGGTGGGCGCCAACGATGGCGTGCAGGGGCACACCGAAACCCTGTGGCGCCTGCTTGCACGCTATGACATCCCGACGTTCATCTTCATCAACAAGATCGATTTGGAGAATCCCAGCCGCGATGTTTTGCTGGCACAACTCGGGCAGCGTCTTTCCGAGGGCTGCCTGGATGCCAACGAGCTGCTGGCGGGCGCCGCCGTTCAGGAGGACGCTGCTGCGTTGGACGAAGCGGCGCTCGAGGAGTTTCTTGAAGCGGGTGAGCTTTCTGTCGCAACGCTGTCGCGCATGGTTGCCGAGCGCAAGCTCTTTCCCTGCTTTGCCGGCTCGGCGCTCAAGGACCAAGGCGTTGACGAGCTACTGGATGGTATATGCGCGCTGATGCGTGAGCAGGCGTGGCTCCCGGAGTTTGCCGCGCGCGTCTATCGTGTCAGCCGCGGGGATCGTGGCGAGCGCTTGGCTTGGGTTAAAGTGACCGGCGGCACGCTGCGCGCAAAACAGATGATCAGCGGGCGTTCCAGTGCCGAGGCGTGGGAACAGAAGGTCGATCAGGTACGCATCTATAACGGCGAGAAGTATGAGCTTGCCCAAGAAGTTGCTGCTGGCGGTATTTGCGCCGTGACGGGTCTTGCGCACGTTCGCCCAGGGGACGCCCTGGGCGCGGAGCCCGCGGGCGATGCGCCCGTCATCGCTCCGGTCCTCACCTATACGGTGCTGCCGGGCGAACACGACGTTCATGCGGTGTTTAAAGCGCTGAGTGAGTTGGCGGACGAAGATCCCATGCTCGGCGTAAGCTGGAATACGCATCTTGAGCAGATCCATTTGCAGTTGATGGGCGCCGTGCAACTCGAGGTCGTGCAGCGGGTGTTGGCCGATCGCTTTGGCCTTTCGGTTGCGTTTGAGCCCGGCGGCATTCTCTATAAGGAGACTATTTCGCGGCCGGTCGAGGGCGTGGGCCACTTTGAGCCGCTGCGCCACTATGCCGAGGTGCATCTGCGCCTGGAGCCGTTGCCGGCGGGTTCGGGTGTGCAGTTTGGCACCGTGACCTCGACCGACGAGCTCGATCTTAACTGGCAGCGTTTGGCACTCACCAACGCTATGGAGCGCGACCACCTGGGCGTGCTGACGGGCTCGCCCATCACCGATGTGCGCATTACGCTCACGGGCGGTCGCGCGCATGCCAAACACACCGAGGGCGGCGATTTTCGCCAGGCCACGTATCGCGCGATTCGCCAGGGTTTGATGCAGGCGCGCGAGGTCGGCGCAGACGTGTTGCTGGAGCCGTGGTACCACTTTGAGCTCGAGGTGCCGGGGGAGTGCGTGGGCCGGGCGTTGTCAGATGCCACACGCATGGGTGCCGAGTACGAGCCGCCGACGATGGCGGGAGACCGAGCGAAGCTTGTGGGTCGCGTGCCGGCATCCGAGGTGCAGGATTACGCGCTGGAGGTGGCTGCCTACACGAGCGGGCGCGGTCATCTGTACCTGGAGTTCGCCGGTTATGCGGCTTGCCATGATGCCGGGCGCGTAATCGAGACGGCGGCCTATGAACCCGAGGCCGATCTGCCCAACACGCCCGACTCGGTCTTTTGCTCTCACGGCGCCGGCTACACGGTCAAATGGTACGACGTGCCCGCCGCGGCGCACGTAAAGGTCGATCCCGCCACCTTCCGCCCCTGGCGAGCAGCAGACGCCGAGTTTTTCGGCCACTGGTGATAGAAGGGCGGCCTCTTTGTCACCTGCTGTTGGTATAACTCGGTATAAGTTGGTATAACTATAGGCAGCGTTTGCCAATCCGAGGAGGCCGATATGAATCCAAATCCCTTTAAGCCCACAGCTGGTAAGCGGCCTCCGATACTCATCGGTCGCGAGTCGGTCATCGAAGATTTTGAGGAAGGGCTCGACAACGGCGCCGGAGCGCCGGGCAGGCTCATGCTCATTACGGGAAACCGCGGCTGTGGCAAAACGGTTCTCCTGCGGGAGCTGCAACGTCTAGCCAGCGAGCGCGGATGGGCGGTTGTCTCCGATTCCGCTTCGCTTGGTTTGTGCGACCGCTTGGCCGACGCGCTTCGCTCGAATAAACCCGTTGTGACATCAATGGAGTTTGGTCCGTCGTTTGGCCGGATGTCGGTCGAGGCGGCGCGGGCAAAGGGCGAAACGTTGCGAGGGCTGGTCAACGAGCGCTTCAAGAAACTCGGCCCAAGCAAGGGTATTCTGTTTGCGATTGACGAGGCTCAATCTGCGTCTATCGAGGAACTGGCGGCTCTCGCCGTTCTCTATCAGCAGGTGCTCGGAGATCAGGATGCCACGGGCTTGCCCGATAGCGACCAGCGAGGTCTTGCGTTGGTCTTTGCCGGCTTGCCCAGCATGGTTGACGATCTGCTCGAAGAGCCGAGCGTGACGTTTTTGCGGCGCGCCCAGCAGCGTACGTTGGGGGCGATTTCTTTGCCCCAGGTGCGCGATTCATATATCCAGACGGTCGAATGTGCTGGTCTTTGCATTGATGCGGGGACGGCGGATCTTGCGGCGCACAAGAGCATGGGACATCCCTATATGGTTCAGCTGGTGGGATATTACATGTGGCGGTCTGCTGTCCGGCGTGGCTCGCAGGTCATTGAAGGGTGCGATGTCGAGGTTGGTCATGCGGATGCCGTCTCTGAGTTCTACGAAGCGGTTGACGCGCCTCTGTATTACGGGCTGCGCACCCCACAGCGCCTCTTTATCGAGGCTATGGCGGTTGACGAGGGCAAGCTGACGCGCATGGCGGATATCATTGAGCGCTGCGATCGCACCCAGAGCTGGGCGAGTAAATATCGCGCAAGCTTAATTCGCGAGCGCGTCATCGAGGCCGCCGGATACGGTCTCGTCCGGTTTAGCGTGCCTATGCTGGGCAAGTATATCCGCGACCGCGTTTTATGGCATGAGTAGGGTGATAAAGGTGACGGAACAGAAGATGAGCCCACAGGCTATCGAGGTGCGCGGTGCACGTGTCCACAATCTCAAGGACATCGATATCGATATTCCGCTGGGGAGGCTCGTGGGCATTGCCGGCGTATCGGGTTCGGGCAAGAGCTCGCTGGCGCTGGGAGTTCTTTATGCCGAGGGCTCGCGCCGTTACCTGGAGGCGCTCAGCACCTATACCCGCCGTCGTCTGACGCAGGCCGAGCACGCCCAGGTGGACGAGGTGCTGCACGTACCGGCGGCGCTCGCATTGCATCAGCGCCCTAGCGTGCCGGGCGTGCGTTCCACCTTTGGTACCATGACCGAGCTCAACAATAGTCTGCGCCTGCTCTTTAGCCGTTGCGCCCATCACGTGTGCCCGCATTGCGGGGCGCGCGTGGAGCCGAGCCTTAACGTGGCTGCGGGCCTGTCGCTCACGTGCCCCGCATGCGGCCGCGAGTTCTACGCGCCGAGTGCCGAGGATTTGGCTTTCAATAGCGGCGGTGCGTGCCCTACCTGCGGCGGCACCGGTGTCATGCGCGAGGTGGACGAGGCGAGCCTGGTGCCCGACGAGTCAAAGACTATCAATGAAGGCGCAGTGCTTCCCTGGGGCACGCTCATGTGGGACCTGATGAAGCAGGTGGCCGGCGAGATGGGCGTGCGCACCGACGTGCCGTTTAACCAGCTCACGCCTCAAGAGCGCGACATCGTGTTCCATGGTCCGGCGGTTAAAAAGCACATTCTCTACGTTCCCAAAAACGGCGAGGGCGCCACGCCGCTCGACTTCACCTATTACAACGCCGTCTATACGGTCGAGAACGCGCTCGCCAAGGTTAAGGACGATAAGGGCCTCAAACGCGTGGCACGCTTTTTGCGCGAGGGCCCGTGCCGTGATTGCGGCGGCACGCGCCTCTCCGAGGCTGCGCGCCAGCCCCAGGTGCGCGGTATCAATCTGGCGCAGGCGGCGGCCATGACGCTGGGCGAGGCGATTGAGTGGGTGCGCGGGGTGCCCGCATCCTTGCCGGTCGAGATGCAGCCCATGGCGACGGATATCTGCGATTCGTTTTTGGGAGCGGCCCGTCGTCTGGTCGACCTGGGTCTCGATTACCTTTCACTCGATCGCGCAGGTGCCACGCTCTCCACGGGTGAGCGTCAGCGCGTGCAACTCGCCCGCGTGGTGCGCAACCGATCGACGGGTGTGCTCTATGTGTTGGACGAGCCCTCGATTGGCTTGCATCCTGCCAATGTCGACGGCCTGGTAGGCGTGATGCGCGATCTGGTGGATGACGGCAACACCGTGGTTGTCGTTGACCACGATACACGCGTGCTGGCGGAAGCCGACTATCTGGTTGAGATGGGTCCCGTTGCCGGAGCAGGCGGCGGTAATGTGATTGCCGCGGGCACGGTAGACGAGATCGAACAATCGCAGGCCAGCCGCATCGCGCCGTTTTTGAGATCGGACTCCAAGCGTTTGCGTCCGCAGGTGACTGACGACGAAATGTTCGACCAGGGCCACATCCGCATGGCGACCGATACCATCCATACCGTCAAGCCGCTCGAAGTCGATATCCCGCGCGGTCGCCTTGTCGCGGTGACGGGCGTTTCGGGTTCGGGCAAGACGACGTTGGTACTCGAGACGCTCATCCCGGCGCTTAAGGCGCAGGCAGCTGGCGAGCGCTTGCCACGCCACGTGCGCTGGATCGATGCCGAGGGCATTGCACGTGCCAACCTGATTGACGCTACGCCTATCGGCGCCAACGTGCGCTCGACGGTGGCAACTTATGCCGACATTCATGATGAGCTGCGTCGCGCCTTCGCCCGTACGCCCGAGGCCAAGGCAGCCGGCTACAAGGCGGGTGCCTTTAGCTACAACACTGGCACTTTGCGCTGCCCTACGTGCGATGGCACGGGTTCGATATCGCTCGACGTGCAGTTTTTGCCCGACGTCGAGATCGTCTGCCCGGCATGTCGCGGCTCACGTTATGCAGACGCGGCTTCGCATATCCATCGCGAGGGCAAGGACGGGAGCCTGCTTACGTTGCCGCAGCTCATGGACATGAGTGTGGACGAGGCTCTCGACGCCACGCTGGGGCTCAAGAAAGTTCAGACGCGCTTGCAGACCTTGCGCGACCTGGGCTTGGGCTATCTCACGCTCGGTGAGCCCACGCCGGCGCTTTCGGGCGGCGAGGCGCAGCGTCTTAAGCTTGCGAGCGAGATGGGACGCGTGCAGGACGATGCCGTATTCGTGTTCGACGAGCCTACGATCGGCCTACATCCGCTCGATGTTCAGGTGTTGCTGAGTGTGTTCGACGGCCTTGTTGCCAAGGGCGCCACGGTTATCGTGATCGAACACGATCTCGACCTTATCCGTAACGCCGATTATGTGATCGACATGGGCCCGGGCGGTGGCGACGCCGGCGGGCAAATCGTCTGCGCCGGCACGCCGGCAGACATCGCGACCTGCTCCAAGAGCATTACCGGCCGCTATCTATAAGCGAATATGAAAAAGGGACTGTCCCTTTGTCACATTCCTGGGAAGTTTGACTGGCGCAGGGCCTCGTAGAGGACGATGGCGGCGCTGTTGGAGAGGTTGAGTGCGCTGATGCGGTAGTCGTCCGGATTGACGAAGTTGCCGCAGATATCCTGTCGAAGGATGGCTTCGTGTCTGTCCTCGGTATGCCCGAGCGACTCCTCGTGGGCCTCCCAGGCGTCGGCGTTTTCGAGCGAGTCGCAATCGCGCAACATGGGGATGCGCTCGCAGCGCTCGGGCGCCGCGGCAAGCAGTGGCTCGGGAATCCCCGAGCTCTCGCTGCCAAAGACCAAAAAGTCACCGTCGCGGTAGGTGCTTTGCGCATAGGTTCGGCGCGCCTTTTTGGTTAGCAGGTGCAGGCGCTCGTCGGCGGGGGAGAGGCCGTTGCGCGCAAGGAAATCCTTCCAGCCGGCATATGTCGTCACGTCCAAGTTTTGCCAGTAGCCCAGGCCGGCGCGACGCACCGTCTTGTCGTCGAGTGAAAAGCCCAGTGGCTCCACCAGATGCAGGCGGGCACCGGTAACCACGCAGGTGCGGCCGATATTGCCCGTATTGGCCGGAATCTCGGGCGCATACAGCACAATGTTGAACATGAATCTCCTTGGCTCAGAACGAAAAACCACCACGAAGGGCACCTTCGTGGTGGTTTGGCGGTTACGTAGGCGGAAAAATGCCCGCTTGGATAAACCTAGGCGCGGTGCCAGTCGGTCAGGCAGGCATCGAGGGAGGCGATGAGCGCGTCTTTGTCCATGTGACGGCCGATGATGCACAGGCTCGTCATGCGGTCGCCCGTCTCGTCGTCCCAAATCTGCATGATTTCGGGGTTCTCGTCGATAATCTTCTGCTTCTCGCCCTCGGGCGCAGAATCGACAAACAGGCCGTTTTCCATCAGACGCATCTGGTGGCCGGCCTGCTCAAACATGTAGCACATGTCCGGATCGCCGGTCTGCCACAGCGGACCCTTGACGCGAATGACTTCGTCGGGCCACTCCTGCTCAACAAAATCGGTGAACTTCTGCAGGTCAAACGGCTTGCGGCGCGAGTACACAAAGGTCTCGATGTCGTACTCGAGCACCTCGGGGTCGTCGTGCTCCTCGGGATGCTCCATGGCCTCGATCCAGGCGGCGGAGTTGTAGGCGCGCATAAAGTCGAAGCGGTCGGTGTCGAGCAGCTCCTCCATGGGGACCTCGCCGTTTTGAGCCTCGACAATCACGGCGTCCTTCTGCAGGCTGCGCACGATGGCTTTGAGCTCTGCGATCTGCTCGGGGGTGACGGTGTCAGTCTTATTAAGAATCAGCGTGGAGCAAAACTCGATCTGCTGGATGAGCAGGCTCTCGATGTCATCCTCGTCAATGTCCTCGGCCAGCAGGTCGCGACCGCCGTTGAACTCGTCGTACATGCGGGCGCAGTCGACCACGGCCACGATGTTGTCGAGCGCGAGCTTGGGCTCGCCGCCCACCTTGGCCTCGTCGCAGAAGCTCGAGATGGTGTAGGCGATGGGGATAGGCTCGCAAATACCCGAGGCCTCGATGATGATGTAGTCGAACTTGCCCGAATCGGCGATGCCCTGCAGCTGGTTGGCCAGGTCGTCCGAAAGCGTGCAGCAGATGCAGCCGTTGGTGAGCGGGATGAGGTCGTCGGTCTCGGAAAGGCCGCCGTCGGCGATAAGGCTAGCGTCGACGTTGATCTCGCCGATATCGTTGACGATCACGGCGGCGCGGATGCCGCCGTCGTTGGCGAGGATGTGGTTGAGCAGCGTGGTCTTGCCGGCACCGAGGTAGCCGGTAAGCATGATGATCTTCACGGGTTTGTTGGGCATGTGCCCTCCTTTGTTAGACATGGCTTACAGTTGAATCTTATGCCAAACGCCTGCTCTTATACCCACGCGCCGACAAATAACACAGGCTACTCCCAGGCTCCCCATACATCAGGGCAATAACCGACGGTGGCCTTTTTGCCGTTGCGCACGATGGGCTCGGCCAGAACCTGCTGGTTCTCGAGTAGCTTGTCGAAGCGCTGGCTGGTGGTGAGGTGCTGGATGAGTGCGAGCGTCTCCTCGTCCTTAGCCTTGGGGTTGAGCAGCTTGTCGATGCCGCCGACCGCCTGCATCACGCTCGTGAGCTCGCCCTTGCTCATCTCCTTTTCCTTAAGGTCGATAAACTGCACCTTAATGCGGCGCTCCTTAAAGTAGCGCTGGGCCTTCTTGGTATCGAAGGACTTTTTGGTGCCGAAGATTTGCACGTTCATGTATTTGTTCCGCCGTTCTAACGAACGGCGGTCACATCGACGCTGCAAAGCCATCTGATGGGCAATCTGCCTTTCAATCGTCGGGCGCGGGCAAAAGCCCAGCGCCCTCCTCTTTCAAGGCACCTTTCCTCATCAGCTGGCTTTTCGCTGACATTGATAGAGCATCGAGGTGACCACCGCTGGACTTATCGAATAAAGTTGGTGCGCGCGCGATCGGCCTCGGGGGCTTCGATGCCGGCGGCCTTTCCCGCCTCGATGCAACGCAGCAGCCAGGCCATGTTTTTACCGATGTTTCGCATGGTGGCAAGGCCCTCGGCGTCCTGGGCGGCCTCGCCCGGCATGGCACCGAAGACGTTGTTCCAGTAGGTGGATGCTACCACGGGCATCTGGTTGATGGTGAAGTACTTGTTGAGCACGTCGAAGGTGGTCGACGTGCCGCCGCGACGGGCAACGGCGACAGCGGCGCCCGGCTTGTGCGTAAAGGCCTTGCTGCCTGCATAGAATGCGCGGTCGAGTGCCGAGAGGATGCGTCCGCTGGGATGTGCGTAGTAGACGGGCGAGCCAAAGACAAAGCCGTCTGCCTGCTCGGCAGCGGCAATCAGCTCGTTGACCACATCGTCGTCAAAGGTGCAACGGCAATCGAGCTTGCCGCACTGGCCGCAACCAATGCAATCGCGAATGGGCTTGGCGCCCAGCTGAAACATCTCGGCCTCGATGCCTTCGGCGTTAAGCTGCTCGGCGACCTCGGCGAGTGCGCGGGCCGTGTTGCCGTTTGCCTTGGGGCTGCCATTGACCAAAAGAACCTTCATCACAAACTCCCTCTGCTGTCGGTGACTTCTGCAGAGGATTATCGCACGAGCGGGCAGATGGCGTGGGGCACGATGCCGGCCCCGAGGGCCCACGGCAGGCACGCTTACCAGGTACGAGCGGGATACGGTCCAGAGGATGTTGGAGTGCGGGGCCTCGTGCGAGCAGATTGTAAGGGGTCTGGGCGGGTCGCCCTCGATGGGGTTGATTTCCGATCTCAGCCGAACACATTGAGCAAATA
>NZ_QSBV01000015.1 GCF_003465825.1 Collinsella sp. AF02-46-1 | reverse complement strand
TACCCTAAGAGCAAACCACCCTTTTTAAGGGTGGTTCTGATTGTGGCGGCTGGATCCGTGTTTGCGCGAAAACGAAGGTGAATACTTTTCCGCGAAGTGAACGACCTATTTTGGACCCCCGAAGCATCGACACTTTTTGACCCCAAAACTGCAGGAAAAACTCGGCGAAACCGCAGGAAACGGCGTCTGAAAAGTGTCGATGCTTCGGGGGCTCGTTTTTGCTCGTTCACTTCGCGGAAAAGTATTCACCTTCGATTCGCAAACGTGTTGCATGAGCAAAAAAGCGGGCCGCGCCGGTAGTATTCCGGCGCGGCCCGCTTAGATTCGCAAGGTTGCGGTAGCCAGCGGTCTACTTGGCGTCGTAGGCCTCGGCATCCCACCAGTCGAGCTGGGCGATGTTGTCGCGAATGTGCTGGCAGCTCTTGTGGAAGCCCTCGAGCTCGTGCTCGGACAGGTCGAGTGTGTAGACCTCCTCGACGCCCTCGGCGCCGATTACGCACGGCAGGGAGGTAAAGATGCCTTCCTCGCCATACTGGCCAGTCATAAGCGTAGAGGTCGAAAGCACGGCGTGCTCGTTGTGCAGCACGGCGGCGCAGACGCGCGCGGCGGAGTTGGCGACGGCGTACTCGGTGCACTGCTTGCCCTGGTAGGTTACGTAGCCGCCCTTGCGCGCGAGCTCCTCAATCTCCATGTGGTCGAAGGCATACTTGTCGGGGTTCTCGGCCTGAAGTTCGTTGAGACTCTTGCCGGCGATAGTCGCGGCCTTAAAGGCGGCCAGTTGGCTAAAGCCGTGCTCGCCGATCATGTAGGCGTCAATGGACTTGGGGCTCACACCGATCTTCTTGGAGATCTCGGTGCGCAGACGGGCGGAGTCCAGGCCGCAGCCCGAGCCGATGATCTTCTTGGGATCGTAGCCGGTCAGGTGCCACAGCTCGGTGCACACGACGTCGCAGGGGTTGGAGATACTCACGAAGATGCCGTCAAAGCCGGCGTCGACGATGCGCTTGGCAAAGGTGCGGGCGGCGTCGGTGGTAAAGAACAGCTCACCGTCACGGTTGCCGGCGGCCAGCGCAACCTTGCCGGCGGCGTTAACGATGACGTCGCAGCGGGCCAGCTCCTCGTAGTGGTCGTAGCAATTGACAATCTTGGTGTTATACGGGACAAACGAAAGGGAGTCGCGCAGGTCCTGGACCTCGGACGTCACCTTGGCCTCGTTGATATCGCACAGGTAGAGCTCGTCGGCAATGCCCTGCATAAGCAGGCTGTTGGCGACATGTGCTCCTACGTGGCCCTGGCCGACCACACCAATCTTACGCGTCTGGTACATATACGTATCCTTCCGGCCGAGTTTTTCGCGTCGAACCATTGTAGCGTCCTGCTGCCACTTTGCTAGACTAAAGTGCCGTAGATTTTTGGGACATGCCTTAATTTCTACTTTTGCGGCGTTTTGGGGCAAACTGTGCCCGAGAGAGCGAAAGGTAGAAATTAAGGCATGGTCCAAAAATCTACCGCTGGGCGATGTGCTCGCGCGGATGGGGCCGGTCGTTGTACCATAGCTGCAACTGACTCGTTAGGAGCTTCCATGCCCATTCGCATTCCCGACGCCCTCCCTGCCGCCGCGCAGCTCGAGAGCGAGAACATCTTTGTCATGACCGAGTACCGCGCGCTGCATCAGGACATCCGTCCGCTGCGTGTGCTCATCCTCAACCTCATGCCCACCAAAATCGCCACCGAGACGCAAATTATGCGCAAGCTCTCCAACACGCCGCTGCAGGTGGAGGTGGACCTGCTGCGCACTAAGACGCACGAGGCCACGCACGTGAGCGCCGGCCACCTGGAGACGTTCTACCGCACGTTCGACGACATCCGCGACATCCACTACGACGGCCTGATCATCACGGGCGCGCCGGTGGAGCAGATGCCGTTCGAAGAGGTCGACTACTGGCCCGAGCTCTGCCAGATCATGGACTGGTCCACCACGCACGTGCACTCTACGCTGCACATTTGCTGGGGCGCGCAGGCAGGGCTCTACCATCATTACGGCATTCAGAAGTACGACCTGCCGGCAAAGGCGAGCGGCGTCTTTGAACATTATCTGGTAAAGCCGCAAAGCCCGCTGGTCCGCGGCTTTGACGACCGTTTCTATGCCGTGCATTCGCGCAATACCGATGTGCGCCGCGAGGACGTGGAGGCCGAGCCGCAGCTCGAGGTCGTGGCAGTGTCCGACGAGGTGGGCCTGTATATCGTCAAGTCGACCGACAGCCGCCGCTTCTTTGTATTTGGTCACCCCGAGTACGATACCGACACGCTGCGTCTGGAGTACGAGCGCGACGTGAAGCGCGGCCTCAACCCTCAGGTGCCAGCGCATTACTTCCCGAACGACGACCCTACCGCCGAGCCGCGCAACGTCTGGCGCAGCCAGGCTCAGCTGTTCTACACCAACTGGCTCAACTACTACGTCTACCAGACCACGCCCTACGACCTAGCCCGCGCCGGCGAGGACGGGGGGTGCACCGGCCGTTAGGCACTGATGATGTGGGACAGCGGCAGGTCGTGGGCGTCGGCGGGAACGTGGTCGACACGCTGCTCATCAAAGGCGATGCCGATGATTTGACATGCGGGCGAGAGCATGGGCAGGTAGCGGTCGTAGCAACCGCCACCGTAGCCTAGGCGCGCGCCGGTGTGGTCGAAGGCCACGAGCGGCACGACGATCATGTTGAGAGCCTCGGCAGGCACGATGGGGAAGCGGTCGCTGTCAATGTCCGTGGCGGCGAAGGCCCGCGTGGGGTGGGCGATAAACGGAGCCGCGGACGCATCGTCGACGGCAACTGCCCGCATGCACATGCGCTGGCCACAAGCTGTGGCTTCGGCTGCCGAGAGCATGCACGGATAGGCTACGCGCCAGCCGCGCATGGCGGCCGCAGCGACAAACGCGGCAGGGTCGACCTCGGAACCCATCGCGGCATAGACGGCAACGGTGTGCGGTGCTGTGGCGCCCAAGCGATCCAACAGCTCAACCAGCCGCGTACAGATAACGGCAGACTTCGCCGCCCGCACATCCAAATCAATCGCATCGCGCCGAGCAATTACCGCCCGTCGCAACTCAGCCTTATCCATCCCAGCCTCCTCTAGCAAACCTGCCAAAAAGGGACAGGTTTATTTTGGCAGGTTTTATCTGGGCAAACGCGATAATGACAGCCCAAAACCACCACAAAGGCGCCTGTCCCCGTTGTGGTGGTTTGGGCCCATGCGTTAACGCTATAGCGCGGCAGCGATTGCTTCGGTCACAAACTTATTGAGTGACTCACCCTTCTTTGCCGCTGCCAGCGCTGCCTGCTTGTGGAGTTCGGAGCCCGTTCTTACGTTGAACGAGCCTTTAAAAGCGCGCTCGGGCTCCTTGCCCTTCTCGGCGCAAAACTCAAGGTAATCGTCGACGGCGTCGTGGAAGCATTGCTCAACTTCGTCAGCCGTGGAGCCCTCAAATACGATTGCGTCCCTAATGCCGGCGACCATACCTGTTAGCACATGCTGTTCGGCATCGAACTCGACTGGGGCGAAATAACCCTTGTATGCCAAAACGTTACTCATGACTACCTCCGACATCTTGCAGAAATCGAACAATGTTTCGAATGGTCCCCGCTGTCAATTCATCAGATGGATGAGGCGCATGCATCACGAACATCCTGCCATCTGATGGCCTGTAGAAGCGAACGCGCGATCCGGATGTCTTGCCTTTGCTGTCCATTTCAAAGCCATATGAAGCCATGACTTTTAAAAAATCGGTATACCGATACGTCGAAGGGCAGCTAAATAGTTGGGCGATGAGTTTATCGGCTCGAGTCATCCTGCCTCACATTCTGCAACTATATTCTAGTTGCAATTTTAGTCCGATGCAAACACCGATACTATAGAACACATGTACGTATAGAACAAGTGTTCGAACCACCACAAAGGTGCCTGTCCCCTTTGTGGTGGTCCCAAAAATCTACCTTTGGTGGTTAGGCGAGCAGGTCGATGACGTTGAAACCAGCGTTGCTCTTGGCGATGACGTCTCGGCCGCCAAAGACGCAGGTTGGCGACTCGGCTGCGATGCGCGTCACGTCGGCGCCGAGCGAGCGCAGTTCACCGGGCGTGGCGGCGAGCATCTGGGCGCGGCGCTCCTCGCGCGCATGCGGATCGAGCCCGGCCAGGTAGGTCGTGTTGCGGCGCTTGGTGAGCGCGTAGGGCTTCACCGGCGCGTCCATGCCGCTCACGCAGCTCACGATAAAGCCCTCAAAGGCGGCCTCGTCGGGCTCAAAGCTGCCGAGCCATTCGCCTGCGCGCGCCACGCGCTCAATCGAGGGGTCGATCGCCGGGTCGCGGTAGGTGTAGAACGCCGTCTGACGCTCGCCGGCCGCGCGGAATCCGCAGCCGTACGCGCCGCCCTTAACGCGGATCTCGTTCCACAGATAGTCGTAGGAGAGTGCGTTGGCGGCAACCGCCCAGGCGCCCGTCACGTCAAGCCCCAAGCGACGTGGGTCGCACGCGCTTGCCGCAAAGCAGATGTCGCTGGGGATGACAAAGGCCTCGTGGCGGTCACGCGGCGTCGGCACCACGAGCGCGTCGCGGCTGGCGGCGCCGTCGCCAGCGCCCGCGCCCAGCCCCAGATCACCCGCGGCGGTCCAGTACGCGTTAAAGTCATCGTCGCTGCCGGTAAAGCTCGCCAGGCAGCCATCGGCCACAAAGATGCGGCCCGCCAGCTCGGCAAGCTTGGCGCGCAGGTCGTCCAGTCGCTCGTCAAAGTGCTCGAGCAGATCGCGCAGGAACAGGTAGAAATCCACGCCCGAAAGCTGCTCGCGCACCACGGCCGAAGGCGAGCTGTAGCTCATCGCGCGACCGAGCGCCGCCGAGTGGCCGTTGTTGATAAAGCCCTGCTCAAGCCCAATGCGAATCTGTGTGAGCACGTCTCGCACGCGGTCGGCGTCGGCGTCCGCCAGCAGTGTGCTCGACCACACCTCGCGCGGCAGGCTTGCCAGCGCATCGATCTTCTCGGACAGAGCGCCGGCGCTCACCAGCAGGTAGGGGCGCACGCCGTCCACGTCGGGCTGGGTCATGACCTCGGTCGTAAAGCTCAAAAAGCCCAGCTTGCCGGCAAGCAAGTTGTCGAGTTCCTCGGCCGAGTGCTCGCGCGTGGGCAGCTGCTTAAGCAGGCGGCAGAGCAGTGCCACATAAGGCAGGTCCTCAAACGCGACGCAGCTCAGGTCGAAATACTGCATGGCGTAGGCCAGGCGGTTGGTGGGGATGCCGTGGCGCAGACAGGGGATGGGCGCGGTCGTGTCCACAACGAGCGGCGGCTCGGGGCGCGCCTCGCCAATGTCGGATACGCGGAGGCGCGGTAGCGTGGCCTTGGCCTCGGGTGTGTCCTCGGCCTCCTGCGCGGCACGCAGTGCGGCCGTGCGCTCGACCACATCGGCCAGCTCGGCATCGGTCATGGCATCGCGCTTGGCTGCCAGCTCGGCAGCCTCGGCACCCTCTGCGCCCTCGGCGGCGTCCACCGGCACCAGCTCGACCAGCGCCATGTGGTCGTTTTCCAGAACCAGCTCGCGCAGCAGGTCCTCAAAGTAGCTGCCGTCCAGCTCGCCACGCAGCTCCTCGTACACCGGGCCGTACTTGAGTGCTAGCGTCGCGGCGTCGTCATCGTAGAGCCAGGTGCTCAGCGCGTCGCACGCAATGGCCACGCCGTCGGCGATACCGTAGTCGCGCTGGCGCAGGTCGTATTCGTTGCTGCTGATAATGGCTTCCAGGCGCTCGCGCGGAACGCCGTGTTCGCACAGGTCGCGGCAGGCGTTCTGGAACACACGACGCAGCTCGCGCGCCACGCCGGGCTGCGCGTTTTGCAGCATGATGAGCTCGTAGGGCTGCAGGCTCTCGGCCGCGGTGTAGCTCACCACGTTGCCGCCCAGGCCGGCGGCCAGAATGGCCTTCTTAACCGGCGCTTCGTTGGAGCCCAGCAGCGTCTCGAACAGGATATCCGCCGCGATCGTACGCTTGCGGTCGAGCGCGCTGCCCAGTACCAGGCCCAGGCCCACCAGGGCGTTCTCGGGCGTGGTGGCCATCTCGACGCGCTTATACTCGCAGGTCGCAGGCGCCTGCACGTCCAGCGGATTGGGCGCCAGCGCGGACGGGTCCTCGCCGGCGGCAACGGCGGCGTCCATGCGACGGCTTGCGGCACTCGACTGCGACAGATAGCGCTCGTCCAAAAAGGCAAGGGCGCGGTCCACATCTAGGTCGCCGTAGAGCGTTATATAAGAGTTGGAAGGATTGTAGTGGCGCGCGTGCGTGTCCAAGAACTGCTCGTAGGTGAGCGCGGGAATCGCGCGCGGGTCACCGCCGCTCTCGTGCGCATAGGCGGTGTCGGGATAGAGCGCGGCGTTGACGGCGTCGTCCAGCACGCTCATGGGGTCGGACAGCGCGCCCTTCATCTCGTTGAACACCACGCCGTTATAGTGCAGCGTGCCCTCGCGCAGGCTCGCGGAGCTGTCGCCGCCCTCGCCCTCGACGCCCTCCGGCAGGTCCAGCTCGTAGTGCCAGCCCTCCTGCTCAAAAATGGTGGGCTTGGTATAGATGGCCGGGTTGAACACCGCGTCCAGGTACACGTCCATCAGGTTGTACAGGTCCTGCTCGTTGGTGGTGGCAACGGGGTAGATGGTCTTGTCGGGGTAGGTCATGGCGTTGAGGAACGTCTGCATGGAGCTCTTGATCAGATCGACAAACGGCTCCTTGACGGGGAACTTGGCCGATCCGCACAGCACCGAGTGCTCAAGAATATGGAACACGCCGGTGGAATCGGCCGGCGGCGTCTTAAAGCCAATGGCAAAGGCCTTGTTTTCGTCGTCGCACGCTAGGTGCAGCAGGCGAGCGCCCGAGGCGGTGTGGCGCAGCACGTAAGCGTCTGCGTCGAGCTCGGGCACGGTCTCGCGGCGTTCGACGGTAAAGCCGTGGCAGGTGGTTCCGGGCACCAGCAGCGCGGCGGCAGCGGCGCGCGGGTCGGTTGAGGTAGTGGACATATGCAGTCTCCTTTGACGCCCCAACGGGGGCGAATCGAGTCGAATCCTCGAGAGTATACCCATATGGGGCCGCGGCTCTGCGGCGAACTGGAGACGATGCCGGCGGATTGGGCATAGGCCCCACGTGTCCCGCATCCCGCCATTTCACGCACCGCACATCGAAACCTGCGGCAAAGCAGTTACAATAGCCCAATGTGCATCGCGCACGACGATGATATCGGCGCCCGCGACTGGGGGAGAATACATGGCAGAGCAACAGATAACGCCGGGGACCAAGCTTCAGGTGGCATTCGACGTGCCCATGGGCCAAAAAACCGACTTCAACATGCTCGCCACGTACAAAGGGGACCTGGACGAGGCGTACTTTCTTATGAGCGCGCCCATGCTCGCCGGCAAACCGCTGCTCATGGACGAAAACCAAAAGCTGCTGCTGCAATACAAAGTGGGCGAGGAAACGTTCGTGCTCGCCGGCTACCCCGAGTCGGTCGAGAAAAAGGGCATCCGCACCTACTGGAAAATGCGTAAAGTCGCCGAGCAGCGCACCTTTGTCAAGCGCCGCGACGAGCGTTTTAAGGTCGCCATGCGCCTGACCTACCAGCGCGACAACGCGCCGACCACCGAGCCCGAGGACGCCATGACCATCGACGTCTCGGCCGGCGGCCTGGCCGTCTACCTCAACGATTATCCCGACGTGGGCGAGGCCCTGTCCGTGCAAATGCCCACGATTCGCCTGCAGGGCGAGCGCCACGAGCTGCCCGAGCAGCTGGGCATCGTGTGCTGGGTGCGCCGCGCGCCCAAGGGCAGCCTGTACCGCAACGTCTGCGGCCTGCAGTTCCGCTACGCCGACGACATGGAGCGCGAGCTCGTCAAAGAATACGTCGGCTACATTCGCACCAAATATAAGATCTGATCGCCATGGCTCTGTTCAAGCGTAACAACAACAAAGATCAAGCTGCCGAGGATTTGGCCGAGGATTTGGCGCAGGACCAGGCCGAGGACACGTCGGCAGACGCACCCGGCGCCAATGCCGAGGACGCGCCCGGCGAGGACTCCGCGCCCGACCAGCCCCCCGCCTCCCGCAAGCGCTTCGGCAAGCCCAAGCCCAAACGCAAGCCCAAACCCAAGCGCGACCTGCGCGGCGTGGTACGCATCGAGGAGCTGGAGCAGGCCCTGGCCGACCAGGACCTCGACGACATCGACCCCAACGCGGTCGTGTCCATGTACATGCCCAAGCGCCGCATGGAGCGCATCGGCACGGCGCTGCTGCGCATGGACAAGCTGCAAAAGGCCCTCGTGGTGCTGGCGCTTGCCTTTGGCGTGTTGTTTGCCCTGTCGTTTATGCAGGAAAACATGGGCAACTTCACCATCAACCTCAACCGCCTGGAGCTGTTCCGCCGCGGCGTGGCCATTGCCGACAACGGCGACTTTAACAACGCCACCGCGCGTCTGGCGGCCGACGCCGTGGACAACGGCACCAATATCGCTGCCGACGACCTGCCCGACAACCTGGACAACATCGACGGCAGCCACAACGGCAAAAACTACGTGGCGTACACCTTCTATATCCGCAACGCCGGCAAGACCGATCTGGGCTACAGCGCCAAACTCAAGGTGGTCAGCGCCAGCAAGGGCGTGGAGAAGGCGGCGCGCGTGCGGGTGTATCGCAACGGCGAGCCCACCACCTACGCGGCTGCCGGGGCCGATGGCGGCCCCGAGCCCAACACCGAGCCGTTTGAGTCCAAAGACGTGGTGACCACCATTAGCCACGCAAACTTCCGCGTGGGCGACGTGGACAAGTACACCGTGGTCATTTGGCTGGACGGCGACGACCCGGAGTGCGTGGACAAGATCATCGGCGGCGCGGTGGAGTTCGGTCTCGATTTTGATTCGTCCGAGACCGACGACTCGAGCCTGTTCATTAAGTTCGTGCAGGATATTGCCGACACCCTGACCGGCAACGACCCCATTAGCGCGAGCGGCAACGAGGCGCCCGATTACTACAAGGAACACAACGTGACCTGGAGTAACCGCCGCAACCAAAAGAACTCGCCCGTGAAAGATGGCGACAAGTAGAACGAACAAGCGCCGGGCCGGGATCGATTTCCCGGCCCGGCGCTTTTGCTATGCGCAAGTGTTGTCTTTGGAGGCGGTGACGCCGCGAGCGGCATCCAGCAAGAACAGCCGCAGCGCGAGCTTGATCGCGTGGCCCGGTTTGACCTGCGCCGCGTCTCCCATGCGTTCGCCCAGGTCGCTGCAATAGGCGTAAACGTCGCGGATGAGGTCCGCGCCCGAGAGGGTGAACATGTAGCCCGTGTCCGAAAGCGCGTTGGGCGCTGCGGGCAGCCCTGCGGCCGCGCAAAAGCTCGCAAGGTCGGGGCTCATGACGGCCTCGTAGTCAATCGCGTGTCCACCGTCCTGGGCGGTCTGCTCCTGTTCGCGGGTGTACGACAGCGCCGCCGCCAGCACAAAGCTGGGCGTGGGCGCGTTGACGTCGTCGGTGCTGGCGACGAGCTTGCCGGCCGCCTGCGTGACCAGCCAGGCGACTTCGCGCTGGCAGCGAACGGCTTTGCGCGTCACCGGCTTGATCGATCCGGCAGAAACGCTTCCCTTGGGTTGAGTGGCGGCAGCCATGGGGCCCTCCCAACAAATAGCCCGTTAAGCAGGCAAAATTTACACGTTCTGCACCAGTATAGCGAGTAAGGAAGGGCTAGGGACTAAGCTCGGCGAGGGGTGTGAATATGCTGGCATGGCGCTGCGGCCGCAAACCTTAAGAGAGGCTTATGACACAGCGGAAGCGCGTGGCCAAATAAGGTGAACAGCGTTTACATAGTTCCATACCTAGCCCAAGGTAGACCCATGAATCTGCCGGAATGTAGCCCGCTGAAAACTCATAAGGAAATCGTAAGAAATATGGTATTCTCTAATCCAATTTTTGAGGATGGGCAAGCAACATCCAACACGAAAGCGCGGGCTCCCCTTCCGGGCTTCTCGAGGGTCATCTGGGATGAATGGGGAAAGAAAGGGGTCCGCATGGATACCAAGGCATTAAAAAAGCAGATGGGCGCCGCCATCGCCATGGTGCTGGTAGCAGCCGTAGCACTGGGCTCTGCCACGTTCGCATGGTTTGTGAGCAACAACAAGGTCGACGCAACGACCAGTAAGATTTCTGCTCAGTCGAACTCTGCGTTCATGTATATTCGTGATGAGAATGAACCGTCTAAGGATCTTCGCACGGATGATTCTTCTGTTGCGAACACGCCGCTTTATCCGGCTCATTGGGCAAATGGCGCCGACACGACTCCGTACGATACGCTGGCTAACTTCTATACGGCATTCGGTACCAGTGCGACTGATGGCTTGAAGGTCGACAATACCGTCAAGCTTGTTCCTGCTCAGGGCGCCGACGCTGCCGGCACGCCTGCCGCCGCGGTTACTGGAAAGTATGCCGTAAAGAACACCTTTTATGTTGGCTCAAAGGGCGCTGAGCTCACCAATCTTGTAGTTGATTCGGCCAAAATTACGGGTGCCACAGGCGATAATGATAAATTTGATTCTGCGCTTCGCGTGCTGGTCATGAGCGGGACGAACTGGGTGCTTTGCAATAAGGACGGCATTGTCTCCTCTTCTGACACCACGCATAAGCTTGCCGATAAGATTGGCGAGGATGAGACAACCGTTGAAATGTATGTCTTCTACGATGGTGACGATGCTCAGGTCTTTACGAACAATCTTGAGAATCTGAAGACGGCTTCCAATCGCATTAACGTTGTCTTCACTGCTACCTCTACTCAGACCGATAAGAACTAGCGGGATAAGCAGCTAAACAAGGCGGGGGAGAGGTGTCCCCCGCCTTTTTCTTTAGAGAGGAGGATTTCCGTTGAGCGTTAAGCAGATGAAAAAGCAGCTTGCGATCGCAGCCTTGTCAGTCGTTATGGCAGCGGTTGCGCTTGGCTCTGCAACGTATGCCTGGTTCGTTTCAAACACAAAGGTTGACGGCACCACCAGTACCGTTAGCGCCCAGGCAAACGGCATGGTCCTCCAAATTGCGTCCGGCCCAAATGCCATTCATGACGGTAGCGATCATCAGACGACCGCCGCAAGCACTGGCCATGAGATCAGTCCGTCTTCCACGGACGATGCCCATAGCTGGTTTGTACCAAAATCATGGAATGGTACAGATGTGAGTGGTTACCAGAAGGCAACGATTTCTAAGCAGCTTGAGGGTTCCTATACGCTCAAGGGAGATACCGAGACTTATTACGCCTATACGATGGCGGAATATACGCTCTACACGATTAACCAGACTGGCGAGGCTGACGTCTATCTCGACAACAGCAGCTCGAACGGTCCCGTTGTTGTGACTGCGTCGGAAGGCGCTTCGAAAGATTGGTTTGACAAAATCAAAGGCAGCCTTCGTGTTGGTCTGCTGATTAATGACGAGCTCAAGGTTGTTTATGCTCCGGTCCTTCCGACAGGCAAGGGAAACGATGTTTCTGCTACCGAAGGCTGGAGTTGCGTGAATCCCGACAGCCTCTCGGTGACCATGGCGCCGTCCTATGCCCATGTGTGCGGTGGCAATATGATTGACCAGAACAGTAAAAACTGGGGAGCAACTGGAAGCGGTGACTCCTACGTAAAGCCGACGGGCGACGCTCAGATGCTCGCTCATGTTGGTTACAGCGGGACAAACTTCAAGGTTGTCATTTGGATGGAAGGCACTGACAGCGATTGTCAGAACATGTCCGGCCTCGATGTTGGTGAAGGAAGTCCGACCTTCGATGTAACGGTTAGCCTGGTCGGCATCGTGCCTGACTCTAAGTAGAGGCAAGACAACAATTAAACTGCCTAAAGGGGCCGCTTCGATTGAAGCGGCCCCTTTTTTTGTGGCTGTCCGCTGGAAGCACTTTGTCGCATATCGCTCGGGGTCGGCGATAATGTGAAGAACTGTTCTTCCTGGAGGTTCCTTATGGACGGCATTGCTTCTAGTGTTCCGCTGATTGCTCGGCCGAGTTTCGACCGCGCTTGCAGCGTTGTGCCGTCCGAATATGTTCAGGCTTGGGAATGGTTCTTGCGCGAGGAGCAGCGTGGCGGCCTATGGGACAAACTCCCGCATCGCACCAATGCCGATAGCCCTCAATATCCCTTTCGCCTGACGATTGATTCTGAGCTCTTTCCGGTGTCGCGCGATTCGGGCATCTTTTGGCCTGGTCGCGGGCGCGTTAATCAGCCGCGCGAAAAGACCTTCGCCCTTTCGGTGCACAATTCCAAGCGCGGCGCCTACCCCGATGTTCCGCCGCTCTATCTTGAGGACGGCACGTGGGTGCTCAAGTACTCGTCGCAAAGTGCTTCGGTCGAAAACTGGCGCGACCAGGACTACAACCAAAAGATGATCAACTGCATGGAGTGCGGCGTTCCCGTTGGCGTGTTCTTTGCAACGAGCGCCGGCTACAAAGTGCTGGGCCTAGCGTTCGTTGAGCGTTACGAGCCCGAGAACAGCTGGTTTGTGCTGCACGGTCCCGTCCACAAGGGCGGACCCGATGCGCGTTTCTTCCCTGATATGAGCTACATGAAGGACGCTCCGGTCGCGGCGGAGTTTTCCGGCACTCCAGCGAGCGACGATGAAAAGGTCCGTTATGCGTTGCGTCGCGAGCGAATCGGCCAGCAGCGTTTTCGCAATCAGCTTTTTGAGGCTTATACCGGTCGATGTGCCGTCTCGGGCTGCAATGTGGATGAAGCTCTCGAGGCCGCGCATATCGAGAACTACTCGGGTCCCAAGTCGCAAGTTGTCAGCAACGGTATTCTGCTGCGCCGTGACTTGCACTCGCTGTTCGATGCTCATTTGATTTCGTTTGAGCTGGTGCGTGGCGACTATCAACTTTGCGGGTCGTATCTTCTGCGGCATACGGACTATGCGGCGTTTGCAGGGTCGGTGTTGCGTGAGCCGGACGAACATCGCCTGCGTCCCAACGCTCGATTCCTCGAGGCTCATCGTGCCGAGTTTGATTTCTCGGAATCGCGGCGCCGGGCGGAAGCCGTTGCTCCGTATTAGCTGGGCGTGGCCCGTCGCAACCCAATCATGTCGATTGATCGGATCGCGTCGCGCCGCAACGAGAGCCGCACGATCCTGCCATCCTCTTCTCAACAGGTAAAACAGGAAAGGGGAGACCATGGGATGGCGAAGCGATATCGCGCGCGGCGCATACGGTAACTTACCGCGCGTTTTGATGGATCGGAGCTTATTTCCGCTCATCGAGGCCAGCTGCAGCCAAATCTGTCTGCCCTGTCCTTGCTGCGGTACAGACCTTCCGTGCCTAGACATCACCTTCATCGATGCCCGCGATAAGCACGCCACCGACCCGCGGGTTCGAACGGGCCTGCGCCTCCCGGTCTATCCTCAGCAATGCCCGACCTGTGGATGCGCCATTACCTATGACGATGCGGACACCTAATTGCCTGATGGCGAGCGAGGATTTTTGGACGATCGAAAACCGAGCGTGGATAATCTCCCGTTTTTGGGCTGAAGGGCTGTCAAAAACGGGAGATTTTCCACGCTCAGCCGTTTCTGCCTTATAAGATGCCCTACAGGTAAATCCCCTCGCACAGGGTCTTGTGAAACTGGGTGTGGTGATCGCGTGCCCAGGTGAAGAGTGCCTGGTCAAAGTTGCTCTGACTGGTGGGGATGCCATAGACGCCGGCGACTTCCACGCGTACGAACTCCAGCGTGGGCAGCTTGTTGATGGCTGTGAGCGCAAACGGCGACGTGGGCTCCTCGAACAGGTAATGGCTGCCTTGCAGCACACCACAGCCGGTGCAAGTGCTGGCGAGCGATACGGTCTTGGTGGTGCGCGACGTTACGGGCTTGTAGCCGCAGCGCTCGCGCAGGTAGTCGCGGATCTCGGCCGGCACGCAGCCCAGCGCGGGGACGATGGCCACGGCGTTGGCGCGGGCGGTGTCGATCGCGATGTGGCCCGCGTCGTCCATGGCGGACGCAGCACTGGGCGCAGCCTTGCTACCCGAGTCCTCGGCCGCCCAATACGGAATGCCAAAGGCCGCGACCGTCGTCTGTTTGTGGCACTTCCAACACTCGCGCTTGCTCAGCACCAGGTAGATGTAGGGCGCGCTGGGGTCGGAGCGATCCACGCCGGGCAGCCACGCGGCAAAGGGCTCGGGGTTGACGCCATCGGGCACGTACCAGATCTTCTTGACCCGGTCCCATTTGGCGCCCAGGGCCTTGGCCTCGTCTTTATGCGAAAAGGGAACATCGAGCTCGGTGCGCATGGCGGCTCCTTTGTGCGGCTTTCGGTGCATGTGCTCTAAGGATACCCCCGCGGCGGGTGCGTGATCGCTAAACGAGCACTTCGACCGCCCGAGAAGTCGTGGAGCATTTTAGCGAGGGCGCGCCGTCAAGCAAATAGGCAAGCAAATGGTCAGCTTTTGGTCAGTTGAGCGGCAACCTTGCCAAAAGCTTGACGGATTTGGATTTAGACGTCGACGAATGAACACTTTGGTTGCGCCGCGGCAAAAAAAACTGCTGGTCGTTTGCCGAAAACTTGCAAGGGTATCGAGCCGCCGCCGGCGCGCGTGCTATCTTCGCGCCATGGGGTACTTTATCGTTTCACATAACGCTGCGCTGGCGCTTTTGGCGCACATCCCGAACCCGCGCTTTGGGGATTCGGGATCAGAGGTCGTGTCGATCGCGGGCGCCTGCGCGCTCTGTGACCAGGAGGCTCAGGAGTTTATCGATCGCTATGACCTGGGGATCGAAACGCTGGATTTGCTGGTGCCGTCGCGCGCCGACCGTCGGCGGAGCAAGCATGTTAAAACGCATCTGTGTACCAACGAGCTCCCGGCAGGTTCGTTTATCTCGCTGGGCCACTGGATGGGCGACCTGGATGCGTATGTGTGCTCTCCCGAGCTGGCGTTTTTGCAGGCCGCGTACGATGGCGATGCGGCGGAGGCCATCTATGCCGGCTATGCCATGACATCGGACTACCGGCTGGATAACCTTGCTCCCGGCGGGGTGACCAGCAGGGATGCGGGCATGCGCGATGGAAAGCTCACGACCAAGGAGCTCATTGCGGCGTATATCGAGGCGTCCCCAAAGGTAAGGGGTCTCGCGAAAGCAAAGGCGCTGCTTGCGTATGTGATCGAGGGGTCGCGCTCTCCGAGGGAGTCGGGGCTGTGCATGTTTATGTCGCTGCCTACGCGCTACGGCGGGTATGCATTGGGCAAGGCCGAGCTCAACAAGAAGGTCTTTATTCGCGATGGACTCAACGATGGGCGCGAGCGCAAGCTGCGCGTGCTGGAGCGCACGCCCGACATTACGCTTACGGCTAAAGTCGAGGTGGGCAGGGATAAAGTAAAGGCCGGGCTGCTGCCAGAGGTACTGACCGCGATGGTCGACTACGACAGCGATGCCATTCATGACGGCCGCGAGAAGATCCACAAGGATGCCGAGCGCCGCAACGAGTTGGAACTGCTTGAGGGGGTAGCGTATTTTACCGTGACAACCGACCAAGCAAATGACTACGAAAAGCTCGTTCGGCTGTGCGAACGCATCCGACGCAAGCTGCATCGGAATAAGCGCCCCATCTTTAACAAGGCGATGAGTGCAGAGCAGCGATATTTTGCCAACGCGCGTGCCGAAACGAAGCGATTTTGGCTCTGGCAAGCCGTTATCGATGCGCATCAGTATTGGTAGGGGCGGTAGCAGGGGGTTAGAATTAGCGGCCATATATCCAGGTTTAATACTTTTCCCGAGAAGTGAACGAGTCAGAATGGACCCCCGAAACATCGACACTTTTAGGGGCTTGTTTCCTGCGGTTTTGCTGCTGGAATCCTGCGGTTTTAACGTCAAAAAGTGTGGATGCTCCGGGGGTCCAAATAAGCTCGTTCACTTCTCGGGAAAAGTATTAAACCTCAATTTATAGGGGGGCTATTTATATATGGCTGCGAGACCCATCCGCGCCTGATCGGGGCAATCACCGGGGCTGTTTGGGCGCTTTGGGTACCGCAGCGTCCTTTTGGCTTGGCGGCGTAAAACAAAACAGCTCAGAAGCGAAGCCTCTGAGCTGCGAACATTTGGTGGGCGTTAGAAGATTTGAACTTCTGACCTCTTCCGTGTCAGGGAAGCGCTCTCCCCCTGAGCTAAACGCCCGATCAAGGGTGCGCGAGTGCGCAGGGAATAATATAACGGAGCTCCCGCCCAGTGGCAAGAACTATTTTTTAAAAAGCGGCGATTTGCGACCCTGTCCGCCCCGATGCAGCGCGAACAGCACGCGGAAAGTCACGTTTGTACCCCCGATGAACTGCACGTTCGCGTAAAATAATTCCATTATGGGCAAATGGTGTCCAGGTAGTTTACAACACGGCATCTGGGGGAGGGGCATGTCAGACGCGCGCTCGCTGCGAAAACAGTTCAATCGCATGCTCGCCACGTTGCTGGTGGCCCTTGCTGCTGCCGGAGCCGTAACGTATGCCTGGTACATCTACAACGCCAACCGCCATATCACCGACGTCAAGATGGCCGCGGGCACGGGCGTGACCTTCCTCATCTCCAACGAATACGATGGCGAGTACAAGACCAACGCCGGTTTGAGCTTTGCGGGCCTGCTCGATCCCGTCTCGACCGACAACGTGCTCAACGGCTTCCAAAAGGTTACGGGCTTTACCGGCGGAACCACCCAGGACTCGCTCTTTGCCAGCATGTTTGGCGCGGCCGAGCATTCCGACTACTACAAGACTTCCCTGTACCTGGCCACCAACTCGGCCGCGACCGACGTGTACCTGTCGGGTATCGACTTTACCGAACAGGACCCGGCAAACCCCATCTCCACCGCGCTGCGCGTGGGGCTGGTAGCCTATGCCCCAGGCAAGAGTGACACCGTAACTGGCCAGTACATCTTTGAGGTCTCGAGCGAGCGCAATCCCCAGGCGCGCTACAGCACACTCGACGGCAAGGATGCCGGCGAGAGCGAGCAGAATCACCTGGTGCTCGACAGCACTCGCTCCGATGGCACAACGGTCCACTTTGACCAGCTGACCAGTGCAAACTTCTGCGACTACAACGAAGACACCGGCGTCGTGAGCCTCAAGGAGGCCACGACCAAGATCTGCAGCCTGCCCGCTGCCGCCAAGGGCGCCAACCGCAGCACGCCTGTGCGCGTGGATGTGTACGTGTGGCTGGAAGGCTGCGACCCCGACTGCACCAACAACCTGGCCGCCACCAGCCTGCAATCGCTGGCGTTGCGCTTTGCCGGCAAGCGTTCGTAAGGGGGCTGGACATGAGTGCGTCGAACATCAAAGACATCCTGAGCTCGCGCCGTCGCATGGTTGCCGCGGCCGCATGGATGTTGGTGCTGGTAACCGCCTTGAGCGCCGCCACCTACGCCTGGTTTAGCAACTCGCGCTTCACCAACGTGACGCCCGTGGCGCACACGGTAAGCGACGAGAGCTCCGACCTGCAGATTGGCCTTTCGGCCAACGGACCCTGGGACACGACGGCAACGCTTGCCGCTGCCGACAAGACACTCTATCCCATCTCGACGGCAGACCTTTCCCGCTTTTGGCGCGGCACGTTCCAAAACGCCGCGGGCATCACGACCGACTACGCCGACTGCACCGCGCAGCTGGACGACTACGCCCTTTCGGGCACGCTGTACCTTAAGGGCAGCGATAGCGCACTCAACGTGTACCTGTATCAGGGCCAGATGGGCGTGACGAGCGATCCGCAGTTGCTGGCCGCGCTGCGCCTGGGCCTGGTAATTGCAACCCAGTCGGGCACGCAAACGCATATCTTTACCTGCGACGATCTGGGCAATACCGCGGGCGCCACCAGTAGGCGCACCACCGCGCAAGACGGCGTGGTCGTGGCAGCTGGCGCCTCGGGCTGGGCCTACACCGCCGATCCCGCGCGCGCCATAAGCGCCTACAGCATGGACGGCACCGGCGACACGCCCGCGGCGCGCGCAGGCGCCACGCCCGTCTGTACGCTAGCCGCCAACGAAGTGGCAAGCGTTCGCTACGTTGTGTACATGGAAGGCTGCGACGCCAATTGCATCGACGAGGCTCAGGCCCGCGATGTGGTGCTGCAGCTTGCTTTTGCCGCGGCCAAGGCATAAGGGGGCGAGCGATATGGAAGATCAGAAGCACATGCCAGCAGATAGCTGCGAGGCCAAAATCCAGAGTGAGAGCCCCGCGGGCCCCTCCAGCGCAGCTGCCGAGCGCTCACATCTCGAGGGCGCTGCCCGCCACCACACCCGCCGCGCGCGTGCTTACATTGCACTCGTTATGGTGGCGCTCGCCGCCACTTTGGGCGCCGCCACCTACGCGTGGTTCACGAGCAACATGAAGGTCAATACCAACTCGGTGAGCGTGCACAGCGACACATCCAAGCTGGTACTGGAGCTCGGCGATGCCGATCTCGGCAGCTGGTCGCAGCAGGGCGACGTTTCCCTGACTTCCAGCGTAAATGGTGCCGTGACGCTCTACCCGGTCTCGACCTTTGACCTCAACGGTTTTGCTGCCTGCGCACAAAACAACTCGGCCGGCGATGCCACGGTGTTTGAGCAGGCAAAAGACAACGGATCCGCGTTCTACCACGGCTGGATCGACCTGCGCCCCACCATTACCGGAACGGGAGCCAGCAAAGTAAAGGGTAAGGTCAACCTGTATCTGGCCGAATCGCTGGTCCCGCAGGGTACCGACGCCGAGCTGCTGCGCGCAGCCCGCGTGGGCATTAAAGTCTCGAGCGGCAACCAGGTGCTTGCAACCAACATCTTTGAGCTCGACAGTTCCGATAGCGGCCATCGCGGCGAGCATCCCACGACCGCGCCTGCGGGCCTGGCGGGCTACGCCGATGGCATGCTGCTGGGCTGGCAAAACGGCCAGCTCGCCTGCGGTGCCAACGTGACGCAGGACCCGGCCGCCTTTACCCTGGACGCCGGCGAGACGGCCGAGCGCCCGCAAAACTCGCTCGCCACGCTGGCGCTGGGCCAGACCTATCGCCTCGACATCTATTACTACATCGAGGGCACCGACCCCGATAGCGCCGACTACCTGCATCAAGACCCGGGCACCTTGCACCTGGCGCTTTTTGCGACCTTGGACGGTGAGGCATAATGGCACGTGTTACGCCAGACGATCGCCGACCGACCACCGGCGACCGCCGCTCAGCCACCGTCGGCGCACCCCGGCCCGCCAGCGCCCCCGCCCCCGCCGATACCGACCTGCGCCGCAAGCTCACCACCACCGTGGTGCTGGTGCTGTTTGCGCTGGTGGCGATAGCCATGGCAACGTTCGCCTGGTTCTCAATCGCCGATAGTGCCAAGACCCGCATGCTCATGATCGACGCCAACGCCGACGGCTCGCTGCGCTTTGACCTGGACGAGCACGCTACCTTCGACGAATACGTGCACAGTCTGGGCTTTGACCGGATCTCGGCACGTATCGCCAGCGAAAAGGGCGTGGACATCGATGCGTCCAAGCTCAAGCCCGTCACCACGAGCGATTACCAGACCTTTACCTTTGAGGACGGCTCCACCGCCGATCCCGCCACCGGCGCCTACCTGGAGTTCACGCTGCACTTTATGAGCAGTACGGACCTGCGCGTGCGCCTGACCGGGCAGGATGGTGACGGTAGTGTGTCCGGCACGCGGTTTAGCTCCGACACGCAGGGCATGGCCAGCGCCATGCGCATGAGCTTTACCGCCGACGGCCACACCTGGGTCTACAACCCTAACGGGGGCGGCGGTTCATCTGGCTCGGCCACCGTCTTTGGGCTCGACTCGGGTGCTGCCACCGCGGCCAGCGACATGTTCGACCTGATAACAGAAACGGACAAGCCGGTAACCGTTCGCATATGGCTCGAGGGAACGGACCCAAATTGCACTAATATGCTAAAGGGAGCTAACTATTCGGTATCGATGCGCTTCGAGGGCATCGAGGAACAGTAGATATGCACGGCGGCCACCGGGCCGCGCACGACCTAGACAGACACGGTAGTAAGGGACATCATGCAATCTGTTAAAAAAGTCGCATCCATCGCGCTGAGCGTCGTCATGTGGATCATCATCCTGGTGGCGGCCCTGTATGCGTTTACCACGCTCGCCACGCGCGAGGACGGCAGCGTCTCTGACATCGCCGGCTTCACCCCGCTCGCCGTGCAGTCCGACTCCATGGCTCCCACGTTTAACAAGGGCGACCTCATCGTCATCAAAAAGTGCGACACCTCCAAGCTCGAGGTGGGCGACATCGTGACGTTCCATACCATCATCGACAACGAGTACGCGCTCAACACGCACCGCATCGCCGCCATCGACGAGGTCAACGGCATGCGCAGCTTTACCACCAAGGGCGATAACAACGACGTGGCCGATACGCACATCATCAGCGACGGCGACATCGTGGGCAAGTACGTGTTTGCGTTGCCGCAGATGGGCAAGGTCATGGACTTCCTGTCCAGCTCCATGGGCTTCCTCGTGGTGATCGTGCTGCCCATGCTGCTGTTCTTTATCTACCAGGTGTATCACCTCATCGTGGTGGGCATGAACCTCAAGCGCGCTATGGCCGAGGAGGACCGCCTGGCCGCCGCGGCTGCCATCGTGGACGCCGAGGGCAAGGGTGACACTACCGTCACGGCCGATAACGCCGCCGAGCAGCTTGCCCAGGCCGAGGCCAAGCTCGAGGAAGCTCGTCGTTTAAAGGCCGAGGCCGAGGCGGCGATGAACGCGACCAAGCAGGAGGGTACCGACGGTGAGTGAGTTTCTGGGATTTGCCTGGGAGCTGCTGGCAAAGGTCGTCTACAACGTCGTTGCCGTCGTGAGCTCTATCCTTAACCTGCTGGTGTTTGGCTGGGTTGAGTACTTCAACATCTTTATGACCTACTTCACCACGTTTGACCTGGTGGGCAAGATCGGTGCGGTCATTCTGTTTGCCATGCTCATTGCGGTCCCCGTGCTGATCGTGGCCATCCTGGTTCACCGTTACCGTATCAACCGCCGCCTGCATCGCGACGACACGTCCAACAAGGCGCTCTATCGCGAGATCGGTCGCCTGAACAAGCAGGTGCTCGACCTGATGGACGAGAAGAACAAGCTGCTGGCGCTCAAGGTCAACGCCATGGGCGGCACCAAGCAGATTCCGTACGTGGGTGCCTCGGCCCTGGCCGACGACCACCTGCCCACGGTGGGCAACGTGGTGGGCGCCGCTGCGGGCGCCGGTGCGGCTGCTGGCGAGGGCGCTGCGGTGACGGCCGTCATGTCGGGCAACGCGTCGCTCGCGCTCGATGGCGAGGGCGTCAAGGACGCCGCGGCCGCCATGGCCAAGGCCACCGTCGAGGCCAAGACCCTTGCCGAGGAAAAAGAGATCGCCCAGGCCAACCGCTTCCCCAAGCTGTCCCTTGTGGACCTTAAGTACCGCGACTGGGAATCGCCGGCCTACGACGATGCCATCTCGCTGGAGGACTTTGTCGACAGCTTCCGCGCGTTCGCCTGCAGCCAGATGAATCTCTACTACACGCCTGAGGTCATCCGCCGCTTTGTGGCCGGCATGGCCGCCTCCAAGCTGCTGATCCTGGAGGGCATCTCGGGTACTGGTAAGACCTCGCTGCCCTACAGCTTTAGCCGCTATCTGGATAACCCCGCGACCATCGTGTCGGTGCAGCCGAGTTTTCGCGATCGCACCGAGGTACTGGGCTACTTTAACGAGTTTTCCAAGCGCTTTAACGAGACCGAGTTCCTCCGCGCCGTGTACGAGGCGGGCCTTCGCCAGGACCCGTCCATGATCGTGCTCGATGAGATGAACCTCGCCCGAGTGGAGTACTACTTTGCCGAGATCCTGTCGGTGCTCGAGATGCCCAGCCACGACGAGTGGGTGCTCGATCTGGTGCCTACCCAGTGGGCCGCCGACCCCAAGGGCCTGCACGACGGCAAGCTCACCATTCCCGACAGCCTGTGGTTTATCGGCACGGCCAACAACGACGACTCCACCTTTACCATCACGGACAAGGTGTACGACCGCGCGATTCCCATCGAGCTCAACGAGCGCGCCGATGCGTTTGAGTGCGAGCCGCACGAGCGCGTGCACGTGACGGCCGAGCATCTGCAGTATCTGTTCCAGAAGGCCAAGGTCGAGTACGTGATCGACGAGGAGCTGCTCCAGAAGATGCACAAGCTGGACCAGTACCTGCAGACCCGCTTTAAGCTGGCCTTTGGTAACCGTATCATCAAGCAGATGTACGACTTTATCCCCGTGTACGTGGCGTGCGGCGGCACCGAGCTGGGTGGCATGGACTACATCATCGCCCGCAAGGTGCTCAAGAAGTTTGAGTCCATGAACGTGAGCTTTGTGCGCGACGAGATGAAGGGCCTGATCGAGTACATCGAGAAGACCTTTGGCGAGGGCGGCCTGCCCGATTCCGTCATGTATCTGCAGCGGATCCAGAACTTCTACTAATGCCGTAAGCGCGGGGCGATGTGATGTCGCCCCGTCCCTTTCCGATCGATCCAATCTATGGAGTAACCCATGTCCGAGACCATTCAGGACCTCTATACCAGCTTCTCCGAGCAGATGGAGCCCATCCAGGAGGACAGCCGCTACTTTCGCTATCTGTTTGAGATGGCGCAGGCCTCGGGCACCACGATCGAGCAGCAGCGCGAGGAGCTCGTCAAGGTGGTGGACGAGGAATGGATCAGCATGATCGAGGACTCACTCGACGCCATCAACACCATTATCGAAAAGCCGCGCCGCTTTATCACCACCGAGGAAGAGGTGGTGCCGGTCTCGCTCGCTAAAAAGATCAGCGCCGACAGCGTCCGTCATCTGAGCCAGAACACGCAGTTTTTGGCGCCGAGTGAGGACGGCGGCGTTCACCCTACGCGCATCCTCAACGTCAATACCGTCGAGACGTACGACCTGTACGAGAACCGCTTTATCTACCACCTGATTCAGCGCCTGCTGACGTTTGTAGACAAGCGCACCGACGTGATCTTTTGGTCGACGGGCAACGAGATTCGCAACCGCTTTAAGATGCACAGCAAGATCGACGACGCGTACGAAGAGATCGAGTACAACGTCGAGATGACGGTCAAAAACCGCCAGAGCTTTGCCGAGAACGACGCCGACAACATGGACGTCTTTATGCGCATCGACCGCGTGCGCCGCCTGGTCATGGCGCTGCGCGGCGCGTCGTTCTGCCAGATCATGAACGGCTGCAGTGCGGTTCGCAGCCCCATACAGCGCACCAACCTCATCATGAAGGACCCCAACTACCGCAAGTGCTACCAGCTGTGGCAGTTTATGGAGCGCTATGACAAGGTGGGATACAACATCGACGTGCAGCAGCAGGCGCTGGCGTTCGATGACGAGTACATGGTGCAGATGTACACCAACCTCATCAATAACTACGCCGTCTTTAAGAGCCTGACTGATGACGAGCGCAACCTGCAGGAGCTCGAGAGCGTACAACACGCGCCGGTGGCGCCCAAGTTCATCAAGGAGATCAAGGAGGTGCAGGTCGATAGCCCCGACCTGCCCGACGTTGAGGTCCGGCGCGTGTTTGTGGAGGAGGTCACGCAGGCTCAGCTCGATGCCGAGCAGGCACTGGCCGAGGCCAGCGAGCAGATTGAGGAGCTACAGGGGCAGCTTACGTCCTGGAAGGTGCAGGCGCATGCGCTGACCGATGAGCGCGATGACCTGGCCGACGAGCTGGACGAGGCCAAGACGCGTGAGCTGGCGTTGACGCAGCGCGCGCAGATTGCCGAGGCGGATGCCGAGGAGCTGCGCGGCTCGCTGGAGGATGTCGAGACCGGCAAGAAAGCCGCCGAGGATGCTGCCGCTGAGGCGCGCTCGACCGCAGCTGCCCAGCTTGAGCAGATGCGCGCCGAGGCCGATGCCGAGGTTGCGGCTGCCCGTGCCGATGCCGATGCCAAGGTTGCCGCCGCCGAGCAGGCAGCCGCCGAGCAGGTCGCACAGGTCAAGAGCGACGCTGCTGCGGCCCTGGCTGCCAAGACGGAAGCCGATGCCGCCGAGCTGCAAGCTGCCAAGGATGCCGCCGCGGCCGAGCTTGCCGGCGTGCGCGAGGTGTGCGCCAAGGAGGTTGCCGAGCTGCATGCCAAGCTGGACGCCGCTCAGCTGCAGATTGAGGAAGTGCAGCTGACGGCCGAGCGCGATGCCCGTGCCGCGCAGGAGGCGGCGGACGCCGCCGCGGCAGCAGCGGAGCAGGCGCTTGCCGACACCGTTGCTGCGGCCGAGGAGAAGGTTTCCGCCGCTCAGCAGGCTGCCGATGCCGCGATCGATGCCGCCTACGCGGCCGCCGATTCTGCCGTGGAGCAGGCCGCGGTGGATGCCGGCGAGAAGGTCGCCGCCGCCGCTGCCGAGCGCGATGCCGCGACGCGTGCCGCCGAGGACGCCCGTGCCGACGCCGACGAGCGTATCGCCGCAGCCGAGCGTGCGGCAGGGGAGCGCATCGAGCAGGAAGTCGTCGCCGCAAAGGCCGCGCACGAGCGCGAGCTCGAGGCCGCCCGCGCGGAGATGCAGCAGCGCTTGGCCTCGTTGGCGCACGAGCTGGAACAGGCCGAGCGCGATCGCGCCCGCGCCGAGCGCCGTGCCGAGGGCAACAGCCTGTCGCGCTATCTGCTGGCCCGCTTGCGCGGCGAGGCTGGCGAGGGCGTGGTCGCCGCGCCTGACGAGGATGGCGCTTCTGCGGCGGATGCCACCGAGGGCGAGGTCGCTGCCGACCCCGAGACTTCCGCAAAGGACGACGACAAGTGATGAAGCACGTGCTCCGCGTGATCAACGTGCTGGCGACCGTGGTGATCCTGGTCGCCTTTGTGGTGTTGCTGCGCACGGTGTTCACGCCCGCCGGCGAGATCCCCACCATCATGGGCTATGGCTTTATGCGCACGCTGACCGGTTCGATGGAGCCGGCGATTCCCGTGCACTCGTTTATCGTCGTTGATACCGGCGACGGTCAGGCCTATCAGGTGGGCGACATCATCACCTTCCATTCGTCCGATGACGCGCTGGAGGGTTCGCTCAACACGCACCGCATCGTTGCCGTGGAGGCCGCCGCCGACGGCGCCCCGATCTACCGCACCAAGGGCGATGCCAATCCGGTCGAGGATGCTGCGCCCGTGCCCGCCGCCGACGTGGTGGGGCGCGTGGTCTTTGTCTCGGCGGGGCTGGGCGTGGTGGTCTCGTTGCTCACCAATCCGCTGCTGTTCTTTCCGCTTATCGTGGTGCCGCTGATCGTGCTGCTGGTGCTCGAGATTCGCCATATGGTCAAGACAACGCAAGAGGTGGCACGCGCCGAGGACGAGGCCGCCTTGCGAGCCGCCGTTGAGCAGATTCGCGAAAAGCGCCGTCGCGAGCAGGAGGAGCAGGGCGACGCCGGTGACGAGGGCGATGCCGACGGTGGCCATACCGATGAAAGTGCGGAAGCCGATCCCGGCGCCCCAGGCGATTCCAACCGCTCGGCATAGCTCATCGGTGCCTTTCGTCCCTGCAATTTGGACGCTCGCAGATGCTCCGCATCATCTGCTATTTCATACCAATATTCGTGCTACAGTTTGGACGCTTTATTGCCAATTGATTTCGGGGGAGTGGGATGGAACAGAAGCGCTCGGCGCAGTGTGCACGTGAAAGGGCTTCGGTACCGATGACGGCGGCGTCTGATTTTATCGTGCCCGAGGGGACTGACGAGCTGAGCCGCAGCACCCGCCGCGCATGGCGCGACCGCCTCAACGACGCCCAGGCGCGCAAGATGGCCCTGGGTACGCTCGCCGCGTTTGCCGGCGGTACGTTTTGGGGTTTTTCTGGCACCAGCGCCAGCTACCTCTTTGACGTGTGCCATATCGAGACGTTTTGGCTGATGAGCGTGCGCCAAGTTATCGCTGGCCTGCTCTTTATGTTCGTTGTGCTCAGAAAAGACCGCGACCGCTTGATCGAGCTGTGGACTACCCCCGCCGATCGCAAGCAGCTTATTCTGTTTACGATCTTTGGCCTGCTGTTCAACCAGCTTTGCTATCTGTCAGCCGTGCGCCTGACCAACGCGGGCACCGCGACCGTCTTCCAGTGCCTGCAGCTGGTGGTCGTCATGGGGTATGCCTGCGTCACCGCGCATCGACTGCCGCGCACGCGCGAGGCTCTTGGCATTTTGCTCGCATTGGGCGGAACGTTTTTGATCGCCACGGGCGGCGACCCCAGTACGCTCAACATCTCGCCGATGGGCCTGCTCTCGGGCCTTTTGTGCGCAGTGGGCGGTGCCTGCATAGCAATCATCCCTGCCGGAATCCTCAACAAATACGGTAGCCCGGTCGTCACGGGCTCGGCCATGCTTTCGGCGGGAATCGTGATGAGTATCTTTACCCAGCCGTGGGCGCATATGCCGGCGCTCGGCCCCTCGGGTGTCGGCGCGCTCGCGATATTTATTGTGGTGGGGTCGTTCTTCGCCTATATGTTCTACATGCAGGGCGTTAAGGAGATTGGCTCGGTGCGCGCGAGCCTCCTTGGAACCATGGAGCCGGTTTCGGCCACCATCACCAGCGCCCTTATGCTGGGAACGGTGTTTTTGCCCACCGACCTGGCGGGCTTTGCCATGATTATCGCGATGGTGTTTTTGACGGTGTAGCTGGCGCCAAGACGGAAAAGGCGTTGTGCCACATTTTCGCCAATTGATGTCCGTGTCTGGAGTTTAGCTGTCGATGCTCAAAATGCCATAAACTAGCAACGTTATGGACTTTTTCATTGCGACTCAATTGCGAGGATTTCTTTATGGCTGGTAATCACTTTAAGGGCAGCGATAGCGGCCGTCCTGCAGTTCCGCCGCGTCCGAACGGGGCTGGTAAGGCCGGCACGCCGGGCGGCGCTGGGCAGGGCGGTTCCGGTAAGCGCGTGTCCCCGGGCGAGACGGCGATGTTTACCGCTCTGTACGAGCAGTCTCAAAAGGCAAAAAAGACCGGCCGTGCAAGAGGGAATGTCTTTGCGGGCGGTGCAACCTCCACGTCGCAGCCGAGCGGGGCCCCTTCGATACCTGCGAACAACGCAGGTGCTGCCAACGCCGCGAATACCGCCGGCAACGTTAATGCCGGCAAGGCAGCTAACAATACTCCCCCTGCCGGTGGCGCGGGGCTTACGGGTAACCTTGGCACGATTTACACCGGCGCCTCCGAGACTGGCACGTTCGCCCGCCTGGATGATGGCGGTGCCCAGTTTGCGGGCTCGGGTTCCAAGGAAGATTATTACGATTTTGGCTTGAACTACGGTAGCGACGCTTCGTCGAGTTCGACCTCTGACGGTCTGGTCCGTCATCGCCATCGCAAGGGCGAGCGCAAAAAGCGTCACACTGGCGCCATTATTGCCGCTGTAGTCGCGGTGCTTCTCGTTGCGCTTGGCGCAAGCGGCTTTATGCTGCTTAACTCGGCAAAGACCGTAAAGAGCGAAGCGAAGGAGGCTGTCGAGATCGTCGGTGGCCTTAAGGACAAGGTCACGTCGGGCGATTTTTCGACGCTGCCTGACGACGCGAAGAAGATCGATGAGCTCTGCGACAGCATGAAGGCGGAGACCTCGAGCCCGCTGTGGACGGCGGCTTCGTTTATCCCGGTGTATGGCAGCGACATCAATGCGGCCCGCACCATGATCGACGCCCTGTCCGATGTCTCGAACAATGCGCTGGTTCCCATGGCCGATAACCTTTCGCAGGCCACGCCCGGCAAGCTGTTTCAGGACGGCATGATTAACGTGTCCGCGCTGCAGGCGGTCGCCGATTCGCTTTCCAGCAGCTCGAAGGTGTTCAAGAGCGCCAACGAGAAGATCCAGGGCATTGGCGATACTCATATTTCCCAGGTGACCGAGCTGGTCGATAAGGCCAAGGACGGCTTTGCCACCCTCAACGGCGCGGTTGACGCGGCGGAGAAGGTCGCCCCCGTCCTTCCCCAGATGCTCGGCGCCAACGGCCAGACGCGTAACTACCTTGTGTACGCCATGAACAACGTCGAAATTCGTGCCTGCGGCGGCTTTGGCGGTTCGCAAGGTTTGATTTCGGTCACCGACGGCCAGATGTCGATTGGCGAGTTTGTTCCCCGCATTGGGCTCAGTGAGGATGAGGCAGTCGAGAGTGTCGACGAAGAGGATGAGGCGCTGTTCGGCAACCACAGTAACCTGTACAACTCGGGCAATACCTATTCGCCTGATTGGCCCCGCAACTCGCAGCGTGTCGCCGCGCTGTGGAAGTCCCAATATGGGCAGGACGTTGATGGCGTCGTCGGCATCGACCCGGTGTTCCTGCAGTATCTGCTGGGCCTGGTCGGTAACGTGTCGCTGCCCGACGGAACGGTTGTCGACGGCACCAACGCCGCAAAGGTCCTCATGCACGATGTGTACTGGAACTATCCGGTCGAGGAGTCGGACGGCATCTTTGCATCCGTCGCCAGCGCTGCCTTCGACAAGATCCTTGGCGGTATCGGCGATGTCGATGTTACGAAGCTTGTCAGCGCCGTTGAGCGCGGTGCCGAAGAGGGCCGCCTGATCGCGTGGATGAAAAACGATGACGAGCAGAACGCTATCAAGGAGATGAACATCGACGCCTCGCTGCCCGATCCGGATGACCCGAGTGAAGATCCCGTTGCTGGTGTCTACTTTAACAACCTGAGCTTCTCCAAGCTCGACTGGTACCTGAATGCCGATACGCAGATTGGCCAGGGCATCAAGAACGGTGACGGCACATGCTCGTATCGCATCGCCGTTACCCTGACGAACATCATGACGCAGGAGGAGGCCGGCAAGCTGCCCGACTACGTCGCGGCGAGCGCGCCCGATGCCGCGCGCGACGACGAGCGTCTGAATGTCTCGTTGTTTGCCCCGACGGGCGGCAACATTACTGATCTGACCGTCGAGGGCACCCAGTTTGGTCTTGGCGCCGCTACGTGGCATGGAATCCCCTTCTATTCGGGCACCGTTGACCTGCATGCTGGCGAGACGACGACGATCACATATACGCTGACCACGTCAGCCGAGGCGGGGGACAAGCCGCTTACGCTGCGTCAGACTCCTACATGCCAGGCGGCTCGCGACAGCGCGTCGGCGTAGGGTTTTTCTGGTAGCGCAGATAATCGAGTACCATTTTGGGGCGGACAGGCAATCTGTTCGCCCCTATTTTGTAAGGAGAGCGCATGAAGTACTTTGGCACCGACGGCTTTCGCGGTGAGGCTAACGTTGGGCTGACGGTAGAGCACGCTTATAAGATTGGCCGTTTTGTGGGCTGGTATTACGGCGCCAACCGCGAGCGCAAGGCGCGCGTCATCGTGGGTAAGGACACGCGTCGCTCGAGTTATATGTTTGAGGCGGCGCTGGTGAGCGGCTTGGTCGCGAGCGGCGCGGACGCCTATATGCTGCACGTGATCCCCACGCCGGGCGTAGCGCATCAGACCGTGGAAGGCTGTTTCGATTGCGGCATCATGATCAGCGCGAGCCACAACCCGTTTTGCGATAACGGCATTAAGCTCGTCAATAGCGACGGTTTTAAGATGGACGAGGACGTACTGGAGCTCATCGAGGACTACGTCGATAGCAAGAGCGAGGTGCCGCTGGCCACGGGCAACCACATCGGCGCCACGGTGGACTACATGCAGGGCCGCAACCGCTACATTGCCTCGCTCATCGCCAGCGCGAACTTTTCGCTTCAGGGCGTCAAGATCGGCATCGACTGCGCCAACGGCTCGGCGTCCTCGGTGGCCAAGCCGGTGTTCGACGCGCTGGGCGCCGACGTGCGCGTGATCAATGCCGCGCCTGATGGTTTTAACATCAACGTCGACTGCGGCTCCACGCATATGGAGCGTCTGCAGCGCCATGTGGTGGAGCAGGGCCTGGACGTGGGCTTTGCCTACGACGGCGATGCCGACCGCTGCCTGGCCGTGGACGAGCGCGGCCGCGTGGTCGATGGCGACCAGATCCTGTACGTGTGCGGCGTGTACCTGAACAAGCACGGTCGCCTTTCGGGCGGTACCGTGGTTCCGACGATTGCCAGCAACTTTGGCCTGATCAAGTCGTTGGAGCTTGCCGGCCTAAGTGTCGTGACCAGCGGTGTGGGCGACCGTCACGTGTATGCCAAGATGCGCGAGGGCGGTTACAGCCTGGGCGGCGAGCAGACGGGCCATACGATCTTTGGCGATATCGAGCGCACGGGCGACGGCATTATGACCTCGCTGCGCGTGATGGAAGTGATCCGCGCCGAGCGCGAGACGCTCTCGCAGCTCACGGCTCCGTGCAAGCTGCTGCCGCAGGCGCAGGTGGCCGTGCGCGTGGCGGACAAGGACGCCGCGCTCGAGAACATGGGCGTGCAGAACGCCATCGCCGAGGCCGAGGCTGCGCTGGCAGGCGAGGGCCGCGTGCTCGTACGCAAGAGCGGAACCGAGTCGGTTATCCGCGTGCTGGCCGAGGCGCCCGACCAAGCATCCGCCGATGCCGCCATGAAGCGCATCGCCAACGCACTCGAGGCTCTGTAGTTACGCGGTTTTACCAAACCGCGTAACTGCTCGACGCTGCAAACGCCCCTAAGCGGCAATCTGACGTTCAATTTCAAGGGCGCGACCAGAAGGTCAGCGCCCTTTCATTTCACGTCGCCTTGCTCGCTTAGGGTCGTTTTCGCTGACGTTGCCAAGACATTGGCGTCAACATGGTTGGCGTTGGCGATGGCGTGCTGGTCAATCCTTACAACTCGTACAGCGTGGTGAACTTGTCCTGCAGGTAGCTGCAGTAGTAGCGGGCGTCAAAGGCCATGCCGCAGGCGCCCTTGATGAGCTCCGGCGCGTCTTTGGCGCGACCCCACTGCCAAATGTGCTCGCCCAGCCACGCGCGAACGGGTGACAGATCGCCACTCGCGCAGGCACCGGTAAGGTCGACGCCGTCGCGGCACATGGCCGGCACAAACATGGCGTCGTAGGCGCTGCCCAGCGCATAGGTGGGGAAGTAGCCAAACGAGCCGCCGCTCCAGTGCGTGTCCTGCAGACAACCGCGCGTGTCGTCGGGAACGGGAAGGCCCAGGTACTCGTCCATAAAGCGGTTCCAAAGCGCGGGGATGTCCTTGGCCGTGGCCTCGCCGGCAAACAGCATGCGCTCAATCTGGTAGCGCACCATAATATGCAGCGGGTAGGTGAGCTCGTCGGCTTCGGTGCGGATCAGCGACGGCTGCGCAATGTTCACGGCGCAGTAGAGCGTGTCCTCGTCCACGTCGCCGTAGACCTCGGGCGCGTGACGGCGCAGTACCTGCAGCAGCGGTCCCATAAAGGCGCGGCTGCGGCCCACGGTGTTCTCAAAGAAGCGGCTCTGGCTCTCGTGGATGCCCATGGAAGTGCCGCCCTCCAGGCACGTGCGCGCATAAGCCGGATTGACGCCCAGCTCGTACATGGCATGTCCCGCCTCGTGGATGATGCTGTAGACGTTGGAGATGCAGTCGTCTTCGTAGATGTGCGTCGCGATGCGCGCATCACCCACGGCAAAGCCCTCGCTAAACGGGTGCTCAGTAAAGGCAAGCGTGGTGTCGTTCAGGTCCAGGCCGACGAGCTTCATAAGGTCGAAGCTCATGGCGCGCTGGGCAGCCTCGGGCACGCGGGCGTGCAAAAAGTCGGCAGCTGGCTGCTGGCCGCGCTCGCCGATGGCGTGCACGAGCGGAACGACCGTGGCCTTGACCTCATCGCAAAACGCGTCGAAGCTCTTGGCGGAAAGGCCACGCTCGTACTGGTCGAGCCAAACATCGTATGGGTCGCGCTTGGGGTCCATGAGCTCGGCCTGATGCTTAAGCTGGCCGACGATTCTATCCACATAGGGCTCAAAGCTCGCCCAGTCATTGGCCGTCTTGGCCTTGTGCCACACGGCGTCGGCCTCGCAGGTGAGCCTGGTCCAGGCCTCGGCCTCCTCGGTGGGAATGGCGCTTGCCTCGCGCTGGTCGCGGCCGAGCACACGGATCTCGTCGAGCAGCTGCGGGTCGTCGATCTTGCCTCCGGAGACGGTCTCGCGTGCCAGCGAGCGCACAAGTTCGACAGACTTTTCGCTGGTCAGCAGCTTGTGATGCTCGCCGGCAAGGGTGCCCATGGCATCGGCGCGGGCCGCGGCGCCGTTGGCGGGGGCAATGGTCGCGCCATCGAACTCGGCAATCTTGAGCAGGTACTCGCGGGTCCACAGTTTGCCCTCGAGCTTGCGGAATTTTTTGACGGCCTTATCGACCTTCATGCCTTTGGATGTCTTGCCCGCTGCGGGCTCGGCCTTCTTATCGAGTTTCTTTCCCATACCATATCCTTGATCTCGTGAGCCGGGCGCTTCGGGTGGGCGCGCGGCCAGTTTGCACAGCTACCTGCCTTGTACCCAGCACGAACAAAACGGAACGCGGCGATACGCCCACACAATGTGGTATCCTGTAGCCCAATGCGTTGACGGAGAGGGTTTTGCCCGCCGCGTCGCCGGCAAGAGAGGGAAGGTCATGGGCTGCAAGCCTTCCTGCGGTGACAAGGGCCAAGCGTTCACTCCCGAGCAGCGACCTCAACGGGCACGCGGCCAGCGGCGGCGAAGCCCCAGTAGGGAAGCCGTGAGCCTCGCGATAAGGGGCGCAGAGTGGGCACGGCGGGCCAGACATCCGCCGCGTCAAACAAGGTGGTACCGCGGAATTCAACCGTCCTTGGGCAATGCACATGCCCGAGGGCGGTTTTTTGTTACCGAACCGGGCCGCGTTTTCGCAACGTCAGGCGGCGGTAGTCGCCTCGGCAAGCGGGGAGCGCGAGAGACGAAAGGGAAGACATGAGTCTGATTGATGATCTGGTCAAACTCGAGGAAGAGGCCAAGGAGCTCGTCGCAGGCGCCGACGACGCCGAGAAGCTCGAGGCCGCGCGCGTCGCGCTGCTCGGCCGCAAGGGCCGCATCACCGGCCTGATGCGCATGATGGGCAAGCTCGCTCCCGAGGATCGCCCCGTCATGGGCAAGCGCGCCAACGAGATGCGTCAGCTGATCGAGGGCATGCTCGACGAGCGCACCACCGAGATGAAGGCCGCCGCCCTTAAACACGCACTCGAGCACGATGCCGTCGACATCACGCTGCCGGGCATCCGTCCGCAGATCGGTCACCAGCACCTGATCAAGCAGATTATCGAGGAGGCCGAGGACATCTTCTGCGGTATTGGCTATACCGTCGAGTCTGGTCCCATGGTCGACACCTCCTACTACAACTTCACCGCGCTCAACGCCCCCATGGATCACCCGAGCCGCTCGGCCCGCGATACCTTCTACGTGGTCGACAACAACCCCGGCAGCGTCGCGCACCCCGAGGCTCACGCCCACGGCGAGTCCGACGTGCTGCTGCGCACCCAGACCTCGGGCGTGCAGATCCACACCATGGAGTCGCAAAAGCCGCCCATCTACATGATCTGCCCGGGCACCGTCTACCGTCCCGACACGGCCGATGCCTGCCACCTGCCGCAGTTCAACCAGATCGAGGGCCTGGTCGTCGACGAGGGCATCACCTTTGGCGACCTGAAGGGCACGCTCGACTACTTTGTTAAGTGCATGTTTGGCGAGGATCGCAAGACGCGTTACCGCCCGCATTTCTTCCCCTTCACCGAGCCCAGCTGCGAGGTGGACGTGAGCTGCCACGTGTGCGGCGGCAAGGGCTGCAACTTCTGCAAGCATAGCGGCTGGATCGAGATCCTGGGCTGCGGCATGGTCGACCCCAACGTCCTGATCAACTGCGGCATCGACCCCGAGAAGTACACCGGCTTCGCCTTTGGCATTGGCGCCGAGCGCGTCGCGGCCCTGCGCTACGACCTGCCCGACCTGCGAACGCTCATGACGGGCGATATGCGCTTCTTAAATCAGTTCTAGGCCCGGCGGCTTTCCCAAGCACCGCACCTTGCCTTTCAATCGTCGGTTGCGTACCTAAGTACGCGGCCCTCCTCTTTCAAGGCAATCTGCGGCACTTGGAAAACCCGTCTCCGTTGCAGTTTTTTGGCTCAAAGCCGCATTTATGAAAGGAGACCAGTTAGATGCGCGTTTCTTACGACTGGCTCAAGACCATGATCGATATTCCGGAGGATCCCAAGACCCTTTCGGACGAATATATCCGTACCGGCACCGAGGTCGAGGCGATCGATGCCGTGGGCGAGTCCTTCGACCACGTGGTTACCGCCAAGGTACTCACCAAGACCCCGCACCCCGATAGCGACCATATGTATGTGTGCTCGGTCGACGTGGGCGACAAGAACCTCGACGCCGACGGCAACCCCGCTCCGCTGCAGATTGTCTGCGGCGCGCAGAACTTTGAGGCCGGCGACCACATCGTCACGGCCATGATCGGTGCCGAGCTGCCCGGCGACATCAAGATCAAGAAGAGCAAGCTGCGCGGCGTCGTGTCCATGGGCATGAACTGCTCTGCGCGCGAACTCGGCCTGGGCGGCGACCACTCCGGCATCATGATCCTGCCCGAGGATACGCCCTGCGGCATGCCGTTTGCCGAGTACGTGGGCTCGAGTGATACTGTGCTCGACTGCGAGATCACGCCCAACCGTCCCGATTGCCTGTCCATGATCGGCATGGCCCGCGAGACCGGCGCCATCTTCGACCGTGATTTCCACGTTGAGCTGCCCGCCATCAAGATCGAGACCGGCCGCGCGACCGACGACGAGCTTTCGGTCGAGATTGCCGACGAGGGCCTGTGCGACCGCTATGTCGCCCGCATCGTGCGCAACGTGAAGGTCGGCCCGTCGCCCGACTGGATGGTCAAGCGCCTCAATGCCCTGGGCGTGCGCCCGCACAACAACATCGTCGACATCACCAACTATGTGATGATGCTCACCGGTCAGCCGCTGCACGCCTTTGACCTGGACACCTTTGCCGAGCGCGATGGCCACCGCCGCGTGGTGGTTCGCGCCGCCCAGCAGGACGAGAAGTTCACGACCCTCGACGGCGAGGAGCGCACGCTCGACGCCGGCATGGGCCTCATCACCGACGGCGAGCGTCC
The DNA here is from genome assembly GCF_003465825.1 of Collinsella sp. AF02-46-1. Lineage (GTDB taxonomy): Bacteria > Actinomycetota > Coriobacteriia > Coriobacteriales > Coriobacteriaceae > Collinsella. The sequence goes on along the minus strand of NZ_QSBV01000015.1, from coordinate 28,846 downwards.
CGTGGCGCTGGCCGGCGTCATGGGCGGCATGGATTCCGAGATCGAGGACGACACCGTCGACGTGATGGTCGAGAGCGCCTGCTTTAACGCCGGTCGCACCTCGCATACCAGCCGCGACCTGTCGCTGATCTCGGACGCCTCCATTCGCTTTGAGCGCCAGGTCGACGAGACCGGCTGCGTGGATGTGGCCAACGTGGCCTGCGCGCTCATCGAGGAGATTGCCGGCGGCCAGGTCGCTCCCGGCTACATCGACGTGTTCCCCGCTCCTAAGACCATCGACAGCATCAAGCTGCGCCTGGCCCGCGTGCACGCCATCTGCGGTGCCGACATCGAGCCCGACTTTATCGAGCGTTCGCTCACCCGCCTGGGCTGCACCGTCGAGCGTGACGGCGAGGACTTTATGGTCACTCCGCCGAGCTTCCGCCCCGACCTGCCGCGCGAGATCGATCTGATCGAGGAGGTCCTGCGCCTGTGGGGCATGGGCCGCGTGACGGCGACCATCCCGGCTGCCAAGAACCACATCGGCGGCCTGACCCGCGAGCAGAAGCTCACCCGTAAGGTCGGTGAGATCCTGCGCGCCTGCGGCCTCAACGAGACCACGACTTTTGGCTTTGCCGCCCCGGGCGACCTGGAGAAGATCGGTATGTCCACCGAGGGCCGCGGTTGCCCCGTGGTGCTCATGAACCCGCTGGTGGCCGAGCAGACCGAGATGCGTCGTTCGCTGCTGCCGGGCCTGCTGCAGTCCGTGGCCTACAACGAGGCGCACGGTACGCCCAACGTGCACCTGTACGAGGTCGGCAACCTGTTCCACGGTCGCGAGAACGCCAGCCTGCCCAAGGAGACCAAGTCCGTGGCGGGTGTGCTCTCGGGCCAGTGGAGCGAGCAGTCCTGGAACATGAAGTACCGCAAGCTGCGCTTCTTCTTTGGCAAGGGCATTGTCGAGGAGCTGCTCGCCCAGCTGCGCATCGAGAAGGTTCGCTTCCGTCCCGTCGAGGGCGAGGGCTACGCTTTCTTGCAGCCGGGTCGTGCGGCCGAGGTTCTGTCCGGCGGAACCGTGCTGGGCTGGGTCGGCGAGATTCACCCCGAGGCGCGCGAGGCGATGGGCATCGATGAGGTCGTCGTTGCCTTTGAGCTCGATTTGGACAAGCTGATCAAGGGCGCCCGCAACCAGGAGAACTATCGCGAGTTCTCGCAGTACCCGGCTGTTGAGCATGACCTTGCCATTGTGGTCGACAACACTGTGACCTGCGAGGATCTTGAGCGTCGCATTACCAGTGCCGGCGGCAAGCTGCTCGAGGGCGTGCGCCTGTTCGATGTCTACCGCGATCCGGTCCGCATCGGTGCGGGCAAGAAGTCCATGGCCTTTGCGCTCACGTATCGCTCGGACGACCACACGCTTACCAGCGAAGAGGTCGAGAAGGCGCACCAGAAGATCGTCACCAAGGTGTGCAAGGGCGTAAACGGCGAGGTCCGCGGCTAGGGCTTGCGATGGGAGTGTAGGGCCTGATGGCGGTTGCTGCGGAGCTCTGCGCGACCGCGGTGTTCGGAATAAGGCATCGCTGACCCTGCATATATGACACGCGCATTACAAAACGGCGTGCTGCTTTTGTGGCGGCGCGCCGTTTTGCTATCATAGCCTGCGGCGTGTTACGAATCATCTAGCTCGTAACACTGATGAAATGTTTCAGGCGGCGCTGCAATCCCATGCGCCGGCAACCGGGAGGCGTATATGCACATTCCAGACAACTACCTGTCCCCGCAGACCGATGCCGTCATGGCGGTGGCGATGGTTCCCGTTTGGGTTCACTGCATTAAGAAGGTGCGCGCCACGCTCGATCGCGAGCACATGGCCTTTCTGGGTATTTGCGCCGCATTCTCCTTCTTGCTCATGATGTTCAACGTGCCGCTGCCTGGCGGCACCACTGGTCACGCTGTTGGTGGCGCGCTCATCACGCTGCTGCTGGGCCCCGAGGCCGCGGCTATCGCTGTCTCGGTCGCGCTGGCGCTGCAGGCGCTGCTGTTTGGCGACGGCGGCGTTCTGTCGTTTGGCGCCAACTGCTTTAACATGGCCTTTGTGCTGCCGTTTGTCGCTGCTATCGTGTTCCGTGCGCTCAACAGCCGTCTGCACGACAAGAGCTGGGGCACCTCGGTTTCTGCCATCGTGAGCGGTTGGGTCGGCCTGTGCCTGGCGGCCCTGTGCGCGGCAATCGAGTTTGGTATTCAGCCGATGCTCTTCACCAACGCTTCGGGCGCCCCTCTGTACTGCCCCTTCCCGCTGTCCGTGGCTATTCCGGCCATGTTGATCCCGCATATGCTGGTTGCCGGCGTGATCGAGGGCGTGGCGACGGCCGCCATCTACGGCTTCATTAAGAAGACGGCGCCGAGCATTATCGTCGGCCCCGAAGCCGCCGATGGCCAGCTTGCCGCCGATGGTACCGCCAAGAAGACTTCCCTGATTCCCACGCTCATTCTGGTCGCCGTGCTTGTTGTGGCCACGCCGCTGGGCCTGCTGGCCACGGGTGACGCATGGGGCGAGTGGGACGCCGAGGGCGCCGCGACTGCCGTTCAGGAGGCTGGCGACGACAGCCTGCAGGCTTCGGTCGGCCTCGATACCCCGACCTTTGCCGATGCCCTGCCCACGGTCGATTATCTGCAGGCCTATTCCGAGGAGCAGGGTCTTGGCTTTGCCGGCCAGGCTGCGATGTATATTCTTTCGGGCGTGATTGGCGTGGCGGTGCTGACCATCGCATTTCGCCTGGTCTCGCTGACGGTCAAGGAAAGCGGTGCTCATGGCAATAGCCGAGCTGCCTAGCTGGCTTGCGGTCGAGCAGCGATACGAGCCCGCGGGGGCTCGGCATCGTGTGATGCAAAAGAATGTCCTACACCTGGCGAGCCTGCTTGAGCGGGTTCGCCTGGGTGGAGGCGCGCACGAGGGCGGGTCGATGGTCGACCGCGCCCTTTCTTGCGTTTCGGCTCCGGTGCGCCTGGTGGGGATGTTCGTCTGCGTTCTGTGCGTGTGCCTGACACAGAGCCCGCTTTACCTCATGTTGATGGCGGCTATCGCGCTGGTGCTCGTTGCCGTGCGCCCCGTACGCGGGCTGCGGGCAACCTTTGTGCCGGCGCTTGGCGCTGCGGGGCTCGCGGTGGTTTTGGCACTGCCTGCCCTGCTGCTGGGCGCGTCTGCCACGGGCGCCATGCTCAAGATCGCGCTCAAGACCTTCATTAATGTGTCGCTGGTGCTGGGCGTTTCATGGACGCTTACCTGGAGCCGCATGTCGGCGGCGCTCAAAATGTTGCACCTGCCCGACGAGGTCATCTTTACTTTCGATATGGCGCTCAAGCATATCGAGGTGCTGGGACGCACGGCGCACGATCTGTGCGAATCGGTCATGCTGCGCAGCGTGGGTCGTGCGCCTGCGGGTTTTTCGCGCACCGACTCGCTGGCGGGTATCATGGGCATGACCTTTATCAAGGCGATGGAATGCAGCCGCGCGATGGACGAGGCTATGCTTTGCCGTGGCTTTGCCGGTGCGTATCCGACTCCCGCGCGGAGCGGCTTTGGCTGGCGCGATGCGGTCTATGCGGTCGTCGTGGTGCTGCTCGCCGTGTTGTGCGCGGTGCTGTAGCGCGGGCGGCCGAGCCGTCGATGTGGATAGGGAAGGGCGACGTTTTGGCAAACGATACGAATAACGCGATGGGTGCGAGCGGTGCTGCCGGCGCCGAGGTCACGCCGCTCATCGAGTTTCGCGACGTGCTGTTCTCCTATGCGGGGCATACGGTTGTCGATGGTGTGTCGCTGCAGGTCGATCGTGGTGAACTCGTTGCCCTACTCGGTCCCAACGGCTGCGGTAAGACGACGATTATGCGCCTTATCAACGGTCTTGAACTAGCGGACGCGGGTGCGTACCTGTTTGACGGGCACGTGATCGATGCGGCATATCTCAAGGATTCCGCAGCCGCTCAGCGTTTTCATCAGCGCGTGGGCTTTGTGTTCCAGAATGCCGACGCCCAGCTGTTCTGCGCTACGGTGGGCGAGGAAGTTGCTTTTGGCCCCGCGCAGATGGGGCTGCCGACAGACGAGCTCGAGCGCCGCGTCCGCGATGCCATGGAGCTGTTCCAGGTTGCCGATCTGGTCGATGCCTCGCCCTATCAGCTTTCGGGCGGGCAAAAGAAGCGCGTTGCGCTGGCTGCGGTGGTGTCGATGAACCCCGATATCCTAGTGCTCGATGAGCCCACCAACGGGCTCGATGAGGACTCGTGCGACATCGTAGTCAACTTTTTGCTGGCCTACGTTGCTGCCGGTAAGACGGTTTTGATGAGTACGCATCATCAAGATTTGGTGCGCCGCCTGGAGGCCCGTGCCATCTATATCGATCGATATCACCATGTGGTCGAGGCGCCCGTGCCGTCGTATGGAACCGAAAGCGGTGCTGCGGAATAGTTGCTGCGTAGGGTATGTATGGCCGCCTGTGCGACTCTGCCGTGATGGTATAGTTATCCAGGTTTTTTATGGGGGTGGCTATGCCAAGCTGGAACATTCATATCGCTCAGACGGAGCGTTTGCTGGGGCGCACCAGTGCGCTTGCCGATAGCGTGCGTGACCGTAATGCCTTTTTGTTTGGCTGCGTGGTTCCGGATATCTTCGTGGGCTATATGGTCCCTGGCATCGCCGATCCCATTCCGTATCGCATTACGCACTTTGCAAAGCCCGAGCCTATCCCTAAGCCGCGCGAGCACGAGTTCTGGGATACCTATGTGGCGCCGCTGCTTAAAGGCGCACCCGCGGGCGAACCTGCAGAGGCTACCTCGATTGTCGAGGAGCGCGAGCGACTGAACCGCGTGCACTATCCTCAGCGCTACAGGGATGCCGAGCCGGTTGTCGGTCCCGGCGCCTGTGAGTTCTCGCTTGCGTCCGAAGATGTGGCGCAGTCGCTGCTCGATTTAACGCTGGGCGTCTGGTCGCATCTGGTGGCCGACACGGTATGGAACACGCGTGTGAACCAGTATCTGGAAGCACGCGGCGGCAAGCCGTGCGAGGAATTCCGCATTAAAAAGCAGGGCGATTTTGACTGGTTTGGCAAGACGCTGGGCATCGTTTCCATTCCGCGTGCGACCGATCGCCTCTATACCGCTGCGACGCGTTTTGGGCAGTATCCCATCCATAAAGAATATGTGCTCAAGACTATCGGCGTCATGCACGAGATTGTACGCGAAAACCCCGGCGAGCCCGATCATCCGCCGTATCGCCTGCTAACCGAGGAGTTTTTCGATGCAACGTTTACCGAGGTCATCGAGCTGACCGAGGCGGGATTTGCGGCTCGCGTCGCTGCTTCTGACGTTCCCGCAGTCCCCCTGATCGCTAGCTGCTAGCCGGCCGGCTTAACGGTGAACAGTTCATTCCAATTGACCAACGGCTCCCGTCGCAGGGCGTCTTCGGTGGTGCGCTCGGCATCGGAGAGGCTTGCGACTGAACACAAATCGATGATGCGGCATACGAAGAAGGTCTAAAAAGGGCCCGGAAGGCAATGCCTTCCGGGCCCTTTGCAATGCAAATCTGCTTGCAAGTGCGATTTAGCGCACCTGAGCGACGTAAGCGACGTTGGTCGAGGAGACCTTGTCCTCGAGCTGGACGCTCATGCGGGGATCGCCGGCGGTGGCGACGGTCAGGTCGCCGGCCTCGACGTAGCCGAGCTCCTTAGCGGTCTCGATCGCCTTGACGATCGTGCCGTTGACGGTGCCCTGGGTAATCTCGGCCTGGTGCGGGATAACGCCCCAGTACATGATCATCTGCTGGACGGCCCACTCGTGGCGGGAGAACGCGCAGATCGGCATGTTGGGACGGAAGTGCGAGATCAGGCGAGCGGTACGACCGGTGGTCGTCGGCACGGTGATGCACTTGGCGCCAACGGTGGTGGCCATGTTCACAGCGGACATACCCACAACGTTGTTGACGACGCGGGTGCCGTGAGCATCGGCCGGAACCTCGAGCGGAGCGTGGGCCGGGAGGTACTTCTCGGTCTCGAGAGCAATGCTGGCCTGCATCTTGACGGCCTCGACCGGGTACTTACCGGCAGCGGACTCGCCGGACAGCATGACGGCGTCGGTGCCGTCATAAATGGCGTTAGCAACGTCGGCAACCTCGGCGCGCGTCGGGCGCGGGTTCTGCTGCATGGAGTCGAGCATCTGCGTAGCGGTGATGACGGGCTTGTAGGCCGCGTTGCACTTGGCGATGATCTCCTTCTGGATGTGCGGAACGAGCTCGGGCTTGATCTCGATGCCCAGGTCGCCACGGGCGACCATGATGCCGTCAGAAGCCTCGAGAATCTCGTCGAAGTTCTCGACGCCCAAGGCGCACTCGATCTTCGGGAAGATCGTCACGTGCTCGCCGCCGTTCTCGCGGCAAAGCTCGCGGATGCCGCGGACGGACTCGCCGTCACGGATGAAGGAAGCGGCGATGTAGTCGATGTTCTCGGTCAGGCCAAAGAGGATGTCCTGACGATCGCGCTCGGTGATGGCGGGCAGCGAGATGTTGACGTTGGGCATGTTGACGCCCTTGCGCTCGCCGATCAGGCCGTCGTTCTTAACGACGCAGGTCATGTCCTGGCCACTGACGGACTCGACCTCGAGGGCAACCAGGCCGTCATCGATCAGGATGAGGGAGCCCTTCTCGACCTCGGAGGGCAGAGCCAGGTAGTCGAGGGAGATGTGCTCAGCGGTGCCGTGGAAATCCTCGGACGTGGGCTGAGCGGTGACGACGATCTTATCGCCGGTCTTGACGGCAACCTTCTTGCCGTCGACCAGAAGGCCGGTGCGGACCTCGGGGCCCTTGGTGTCGAGCAGGATGCCGACAGGCAGACCGAGCTCCTTGGAAATACGGCGGACGCGCTCGATGCGACCGTGGTGCTCGTCGTAGGAGCCGTGCGAGAAGTTAAAACGGGCGACGTTCATGCCCGCCTTGATCATCTCGCGGATGGTCTCGTCGCTATCGCAGGCGGGACCCATGGTGCATACAATCTTAGTGCGCTTGTACATTCAGACCTCCATCTGACATCGTCTTGCGCTGATAGATAAACCATAAGAAATAAAACCGAGATGATTATAACGAAATGCCGACCGAATACCCCAAAAAATCGACCGTATGCCGAAATGGAAGTTCATTTTTTGCGGGAAAAACGGTATATGGAAAATCTTTACCAACCACTCCAACCGCTGCTATCTGGGCGATATGTCAGTTTGGCGATGTGCCGAAGAAAAAACGTTTTACCAATGTTGAGCATCACACGGTCTGCACCGTTGCGTGCGGACCATATTTCCAAACCGATTGTTTTGGCTAGACGCGTCGCTTTGGGGTACCATAGCTCCACTATCAACTGCCGCTCAGCACGGCAGCCTTGATGAGCCCTTGCCCTTCTCCTGGGAATTATGATCGGGCATCAATCTGCTGAGTGGCCCGAATCCCAGGAGGGGATTCTATATGCAAAAGGAATACCTGTCCGCCGCGGCGGAGGTGCTCAGCGACCAAGGTGTCGATGAGAACCTCGGCCTGAGCAACGACGAGGCGTCGTCGCGCCTCGCCAAGACAGGCCCTAACAAGCTCGAGGAAGCCGAGAAGACGCCGTTGTGGAAGCGCTTCTTTGAGCAGATGGCCGACCCCATGGTCATCATGCTGATCGTTGCCGCCGTCATCAGCGCGCTCACGGGCATGGTCAAGGGCGAGGCGGACTTTGCCGATGTCGCCATCATCATGTTCGTCGTTATCGTCAACTCGGTGCTGGGCGTGGTCCAGGAGGCTAAAAGCGAGGAGGCTCTCGAGGCCCTGCAGGAGATGAGCGCGGCGCAGTCCAAGGTGCTGCGCGACGGCAAGCTCGTGCACCTGCCGAGCGCCGAGCTCGTGCCCGGTGACGTGATCATGCTCGAGGCGGGCGACTCCGTCCCGGCCGACTGCCGCGTGCTCGAGAGCGCCACGATGAAGATCGAGGAGGCCGCGCTCACCGGCGAGTCCGTGCCCGTAGAGAAGCACGCCAACGTGATCGAGCTTGCCGCGGGCACCGATGACGTGCCGCTCGGCGACCGCAAGAACATGTGCTACATGGGTTCCACCGTGGTATACGGCCGTGGCCGCGCCGTCGTGGTCGGCACCGGCATGAACACCGAGATGGGTAAGATCGCCGGCGCCCTGGCCGAGGCCAAGGAGGAGCTCACGCCGTTGCAGGTGAAGCTCGCCGAGCTCAGCCGCATCCTTACCATTATGGTGATCGTCATCTGCGTCGTGATCTTTGGCGTTGACATCCTCCGCCACGGCGTGGGCAATGTCCTCACCGACCCGACTGCCCTGCTCGACACCTTTATGGTCGCCGTCTCGCTTGCCGTCGCCGCCATTCCCGAGGGCCTGGTCGCCGTCGTGACCATCGTCCTTTCGCTCGGCGTGACCAAGATGGCCAAGCGCCAGGCGATTATCCGCAAGCTCTCTGCCGTCGAGACCCTTGGCTGCACGCAGACCATCTGCTCCGACAAGACCGGTACCCTTACCCAGAACAAGATGACCGTCGTCAAGCACGAGCTCGCTGCGCCCAAGGAGAAGTTCCTGGCCGGCATGGCGCTGTGCTCCGATGCTCAGTGGGACGAGGAGCTGGGCGAGGCCGTGGGCGAGCCGACTGAGTGCGCGCTCGTCAACGACGCCGGCAAGGCGGGCCTCACTGGCCTGACTGCCGAGCATCCGCGCGTGGGCGAGGCCCCGTTTGACTCGGGCCGCAAGATGATGTCCGTGGTCGTCGAGACCCTGGATGGCGAGTACGAGCAGTACACCAAGGGTGCGCCCGACGTGGTGATCGGCCTGTGCACCCATATCTACGAGGGCGAAAAGGTCGTCCCGCTGACCGAGGAGCGTCGCGCCGAGCTCGTGGCCGCCAACAAGGCCATGGCCGACGAGGCTCTGCGCGTGCTGGCGCTGGCAAGCCGCACCTACACCGAGGTCCCGAGCGACTGCAGCCCCGCTGCGCTCGAGCACGACCTGGTCTTCTGCGGCCTGTCCGGCATGATTGACCCTGTCCGCCCCGAGGTCGCCGACGCCATCCGCGAGGCGCACGATGCCGGTATCCGCACCGTCATGATCACGGGCGACCACATCGACACCGCCGTGGCCATCGCCAAGCAGCTGGGCATCGTCACCGATCGCAGCCATGCCATCACCGGTGCCGACCTCGATCGCATGAGCGACGAGGAGCTCGACGCGCACATCGAGGACTACGGCGTGTACGCCCGCGTCCAACCCGAGCACAAGACACGCATCGTCGAGGCTTGGAAGTCGCGCGACCAGATCGTGGCCATGACGGGCGACGGCGTCAACGACGCCCCGTCCATCAAGCGCGCCGACATCGGCGTGGGCATGGGCATTACTGGTACCGACGTCACCAAGAACGTCGCCGACATGGTGCTCGCCGACGATAACTTTGCCACCATCATCGGCGCCTGCGAAGAGGGTCGTCGCATCTACGACAACATCCGCAAGGTCATCCAGTTCCTGCTTTCGGCCAACCTTGCCGAGGTGTTCTCGGTGTTTATCGCCACGCTCATCGGCTTTACCATCTTCCAGCCGGTGCAGCTGCTGTGGGTGAACCTGGTCACCGACTGCTTCCCCGCGCTCGCGCTGGGCATGGAGGATGCCGAGGGCGACATCATGAAGCGCAAGCCGCGCAACGCCAAGGACGGTGTCTTTGCCGGACATATGGGTCTGGACTGCGTGGTCCAGGGCCTAATCATCACCGCGCTGGTGCTGGCGAGCTTCTTTGTGGGCGTGTACTTTGACATGGGCTACATCCACATCGCCGATATGATCGCCGGCAATGCCGACGAGGAAGGCGTGATGATGGCGTTCATCACGCTCAACATGGTCGAGATTTTCCACTGCTTCAATATGCGCAGCCGTCGTGCGTCGCTGTTCACCATGAAGAAGCAGAACAAGTGGCTGTGGGCTTCCGCCGCGCTGGCACTGGTGCTGACGGTGATCGTGACCGTGCAGCCGACGCTTGCCGAGATGTTCTTTGGCCCCGTGACGCTTGAGCTCAAGGGCGTTGTCGCTGCCCTGGGCCTGGCCTTCCTGATCATCCCGCTGATGGAGATCTACAAGGCGATCATGCGCGCGGTCGAGAAGGAGTAGGTCGAAAGGCCATCCTTCCCACCGGCCCGACCGCCTGCGGGGTTTCTTCCTCGCTGGTCCTCGCGCTTCGCGCTGCGGGATCGCTCGGAAGAAACCCCTCCCGGCGGGCGGGCCTTCGGATAACCTCTCGGGACCATTGGCTGAGGGAAAGTTTGTGAGCTGGTCGGGCTTTGCCCGGCCAGCTCTTTTTGATTTAAAATACCTGCTCAGTTGTGTGGTTTTGTGCTGGGAGGCATCTGTGGGCAAGGCTAAGGCTAAAGCGAAGAAAAAGACGACGGGGGCGCGGGCTAAGCGCGATCGTCGTCGGAAGCTCGCGACCGAACCCCCTGCATCTGCTGAGGAGTTGCTGGCGAGTGTACAGGGGCTTGACGCGCTGCAGGATGTTCCGGCGTTTGATGACCTGCCGGTCGATGAAGCTCAGCAGGCTGCCTTTGATGATTTCTGCGCACATGCCGAGGAGCCCGAGCAGATGCAACTTGGCGCCGTGGTGCGCTTGGATCGTGGGTTTCCGCTGGTGGCGACTGCCGACGATACCTTCCGCGCCGAGCATGCCGTGGGATTTGCCAAGTCGCGCGGTGGGGACGAGGTCCTGCTGCCTGCCGTGGGCGATCGTGTGGCGGTGCGCCGCGCTCCCGGGCACGATATGGGCGTGATTGAATGCGTGCTGCCGCGCCGTACGAGCTTTGAGCGTTGGCGCGGCCGTGCCCGCGGAGAGCGCCAGGTGCTCTGCTCCAACGTGGATAGCGTGCTAATCGTGCAGGCGCTCGGTGCCGGTGAGGTGCTGCTCGACCGCGTGGCGCGCTCGCTGGTGTTGGCGCTCGACTGCGATGCCGAGCCGGTGGTGGTACTCACCAAAGCTGATCGCTGCGATGCCGAGGAGCTCGAGCGCGATCTGGACCGCGCGCGCCGCCTGGTGGGTCCGGACGTGCGTGTGATCGTGACGTCCTCTGCCGAGGGCCGCGGCCTGGACGAGGTCCGTGCCTGCGTGCCTGCCGGGAGCTGCGCCATGATTCTGGGCGAGTCGGGTGCCGGCAAGTCGACGCTGCTCAATGCACTGCTGGGCCACGATACGTTGGCGACCGGCGGTGTGCGCGAACGCGACGACCAGGGCCGTCACACTACCGTCGCGCGCGTGATGGTGGCGCTGCCGGGCGACGCCGGCGTGATCGCCGATGCCCCGGGTCTGCGCAGTTTGCCGCTCGTGGGTCACGAGCGGGGTCTGGCACGCGCCTTTCCCGAGATTGTCGAGGCATCGCGCGCGTGCCGGTTTGGCGATTGCACACATACCCATGAGCCGGGCTGCGCCGTTCGCGAGGCCGAGGACGCCGGGCAGATCGACAGCCTGCGTCTGGAAACGTTCCAAAGCCTGGCGTCATCCATGCGCGTGAGCGCTCAATTGCTCGATCCCGATGTTCATCTGTAATTGATTTTTCCTATGACAGCCGTCTCCCAACTGTTCGGGAGACGGCTTTTTTGCTGCGGAAAAGCCTCGAAACATGCAGTTTGCTGACGTGCTGACCAAAACCTTGCCACGAGCTTGACGGGCTGGTCAGCTTTTGGTCAGCGATTGGTTTGACATCGAAAACCAAGATTGCGATTGCGCCGCTTTGCACTCTGGCCGCCCAGACAATGGTGGTACGGGCATTCGCCCGGCACTGCCATGAGAGGAGCGGCCGTGAACAAGAGCAAGCGCATCGCCATCAGTCTGGTCGCGGGCGTGCTCGCTGCTCTGCTCTGCATGGTTTACGGCTCGTCGATCCGCTCGCAAGCCGAACAGGTCCAGGCTGAGACCTTGGCCAAGTACGGTGGCGATCGCGTCGAGGTATGCGTCGCGGCGCGCGATATCGATGTGGGTGAGACCCTCGATGAGACCAATGTCATAACCCAGGAATGGCTGACGAGTCTGCTGCCGCGTGACGCGGCGACCGAGCTGCGCCAGGTGCGCGGCGACGTGACGACTTCGCGTATTCCCAAAAACGCCGTGATCTGCAATGTCTACACCAAGGCCGAGAGCCGCAAGCTCGAGGTGCCTAAGGGCAAGGTTGCCGTTTCGGTGGCGGTCGATGCCGAGCACTCGGTCGGCGGTGCCACGGGCGTGGGCAGCTACGTGGACGTGTACGTGCAAAAGGACGGCGTGACCGATCGGCTGTGCGGCGCGCACGTGATCGATACCAGTGAGGATTCCGGTGCCACGCGCGAGGGCAAGATCGAATGGGTGACGCTGGCGGCTGACCCCGAAGACGTCAAGGAACTGCTGGGAGCCTCGGGCAAGGGAACGGTCAGCTTGACGATTCCCGCCACGGCGCGCGGCAAAAAGAGCGGAGGCGACGAGTGATGAAGGCGATCTGGCTTGCGTGCTGCGCGTGCGGCGATTACGGGCTGTTGCAGCGGGAAGTCGAGGGCCGTGATGCGGGTGCACAGGTGCTTCGCGTGGGTGACCTGGACGGGCTGGTTTCCATGGCGCGGGCGTTTCCGTCGCGCCGCGGGGCTGCCATCATCGCGGCGTCTCTGTTTGATACCGAAGATGTGCGCAAGACTGTTGCGCGCCTGACGGCCGAAGGCCGCGTGAGTCGCGTGGTCGTGTTGATAGAAGCGCTCGATCCGTCGGATATCGAGGGGCTGTTTCGCGCGGGGGCGACCGAGGTCATCGCTGCACACAGTATATGCGGCAACGGGCGCGCGGGCGAGGGAGCGGTTGATTCCGATCGGCGCATGACGATTGAGCCCGATGCTTTTGTTGATAGGGAACCCGGGGCGCCTCGCGCTACAAGAGGCCCGCGTGTTGATGATTATGGAAAAGCGGAAGCCGAGCATGGTCGGCGCCCCCGGAACCCCCTTGTATGCGATGACGCTGGAGGGCCGGCGCAGCATGCTGGCGACTCCCCGGCTGTAGATATGGGATACGTGCACGGCGTGAATCTGGTGGATGAACTCGACGAAGTTGAGGGCTTTGCCGGGTGCGGCGAGTTGTCGCTGATGCAGCATGAGCAGATTGCGCAGAACGAGCCTGCCTCGCAGACCGAACAAGCAGCCATGCCGGCTTGGACGCAGCACGTGGTTGCGGCGGGGGAGACGGGGACGCTGTCACCGACGTCCGCCCCGCCGCCTCCGATGCCGCCGGCAGACGCTACCGCTCCGCCGCATCGAGCTCCAGTCATCTGCGCTATTTCGGGTTCGGGCGGTTGCGGCAAGTCGACGATCGTTGCCACCATGGCACACACATCGTCGCTGTTGGGCTTGCGTGCCGCCGTGCTCGACCTGGACCTGATGTTTGGAAACCTTTACGACTTGTTAGGCGTCGATGCTCCGCGCGATATGGCGGCACTTATCGAGCCGTCGGCGGCGGGCACGCTCACCGAGCCGGATATCGTAGCCACATCGATGCGCGTGGCGCCGGGCGTTACGCTCTGGGGTCCCGTCGCGGCGCCCGAGCAAGCTGAGCTCATGGCGCGTCCGGTGGAGCTACTGCTTGATGTTCTGCGTCGCGAATCCGACGTGGTCTTTATCGATACCTCGGTCTTTTGGGGCGACGCCGTGGCGGCTGCGGTGGCGGCGAGCGACCGTTGCCTGGTCGTTGGCGATGCGGCGGTGTCGTCCGCGACATCGGCGTCGCGCGTCATCGAACTGGCAGGTCGAGTAGGTGTGCCGCGCACGCGCATGAGCGCCGTGTTCAACCGGTTCGGTGCGCGCGGGGCAGACGAGGACGTCGCCATGCGCTTTGAGATTGCCTGTGCGTTGAGCTCCAAGATTCGTATCGCCGATGGCGGGCAGGATCTCGCCGCGCTCATGGCGTTTGGACGCGCTGACGAGGCGGTGGGGCAGACCAGTGCTTTTGCGACTAGCATGCGCGAGGCCACGCGCGAGATGCTCGTGGAACTGGGGTGCGCCGTCGGCCCTTGGGGCGATATGGTCGCCGACCGTGCAACGCGTACCGAACGCCCGCGTATCCGCCTTCCCTGGTTGCGCGAGGGTGATCAGCGATGAGCCTGCAAACGAGGATTAAGGCTGCCGGCGCTGCAGCGGCGGCAGCGCCTGTAGATGCGGGGCGTCGCCGCGCGGTGAAACGACGCACCAAGCGCGCCGTGATGGACCGCATGGGTTACGACGAAGTGGCGCGTATCAGCGCCTATATCGACCCGGCACTTGCCCGCTCGGAATTGCGTCCTGCGGTGGAGGCGGCGCTCAATGTTGAGGAGCCGACCGATCTCGCGACGCCCGAGCGCGAAACCATCATCGACGAGATTTTGGATGACGTGGTGGGCTTGGGGCCGTTGCAGCCGCTCATCGAGGACGACACCGTTACCGAGATCATGATCAACGGCTGCCGCTCGGCTTTCTTTGAACGCGGCGGCGTCTTGTACCCCATCGAGCATGCGTTTGAGGATGATGAGCAGATCCGTGTGCTTATCGACCGCATCATCTCGCCACTTGGCCGCCGTATCGACGAGCGCAGCCCCATCGTCAACGCCCGCCTCAAAACGGGCTATCGCGTCAACGCGGTGATTCCGCCTGTGGCGATTGACGGACCGATTCTCACCATCCGAAAGTTCTCGGACCGTATCTGCTCGCTGGACGAGCTTGTGGGGCTGGGGTCGCTGCCGCTTTGGTATGCGCAGCTGCTGTCGTGCGCGGTGTCGCTGCGACAGGACCTGGCGGTTGCGGGAGGCACGGGATCTGGTAAGACCACCCTGCTCAACGCGTTGTCATGTGAGATTTCCACCGGCGAGCGCATCGTGACGATCGAGGACTCTGCCGAGCTCAAGTTTGCGCATCATCCGCACGTGGTGCGCCTAGAGGCGCGCGAGGCTTCAATTGAGGGCGAGGGCGCGGTGACGATCCGCGACCTGGTAACTAATGCCCTGCGCATGCGCCCCGACCGCATCGTGGTGGGCGAGGTGCGCGGTGCCGAGTGCTGCGACATGTTGCAGGCCATGAACACGGGCCACGACGGGTCGCTCACCACACTTCATGCGGGTTCAGAACAGGAGACCGTGGTGCGTCTGACGTTGCTTGCACGTTATGGCATCGACCTGCCGAGTGAGCTCATCGAGGAGCAGATTGCCATGGCGCTCGACGGTATCGTGATGTCCGAGCGCCACGCCGATGGCAGGCGCTTCGTCTCCTCGTATTCGGGGGTGCGACGCGCCGCATCGGGCGGCGTAGAGCTCGAGCGCTATGTGACGTTCGATGCCGCCGAGCGCACCTGGACGCTTGACCGCGAGCCGCCGTTTATCGCAGAAGGCCTGCGGTCGGGGACGCTCACACAAGAGGAGGTGGACGAATGGAGATCGCTGTGCCCCTCGTCGTAGGGGGCTTGGCAGGGCTTTCTGTCGCGACGGCGTGCGGGGCGGAACCTCGTGTGCCGCAGGTACCGCCGGCGGAGCTGGCACGTCAGGCGCTCGAGACGGTGGCAGAGAAGCTGCCGCGTGAGCTGGTGAAAAACGATCTGCTGAAAAAGATCGCCCGTTCGTGGGCATCGCTGGCTCCGGCGCATCGCCTTGGCCTCGTGATCGAGGATGCTTCGGGATGTTTGGCGTTTCTGCTGCTATCGAGCGGTGTCTGCTGCGTTTTACTAACGATGGTGTCGTTATCGCCCCTCGGATTTGCCTTGGGACTTGTTGCTCCGTTTGCCGTTGGTGCCGCTCGGGATGGCTTTGAGAGCCGGCGCGAGCAACACGATGCAGAAGAGGCAATGCCCGAGGCGTTTACCGCACTTTCCATGTCGCTTGCCTCGGGACATTCGCTGGCCCAGGGCATGCGCTTTGTGGGCGCTCATGCGCAAGAGCCAGTGCATAACGAGTTTTTGCGGGTGGCGGCGGCGATCGATTGCGGCATCTCGGCGACCGACGCGCTCGATGACTTGCTCGTGCGTATCGACGCCCCCGGTCTTTCGCTTGTGACCTTGGCGCTTAAGGTGTCTCAGCGCACCGGCGCTCCGCTTGCCGACTTACTGTCCGAGGCGTCGAGCATGGTGGGGGAGCGCATTGAGCTCAAGCGCCGCCTGGATGTTAAGACGTCGCAGGCTCGCATGTCTGCGCATATGGTCGCGGCGATGCCGGCGGGCATGTGCGCGGTGTTGGCGCTGCTTTCGGCAGATTTTCGTCGCGGTCTTGCGACGCCTGCCGGCGCGGGCGCTGTGGTGCTGGGTCTTGCCCTCAACGCCGTTGCCCTGGTGGTTATCCGGCGCATTATGCGGGTGGAGCTATGAGCGCCTCGGTTGCAGTTGCGGCTTGCCTGTGCGCCCTGAGTGTATTTGTCGCGACGGGTTTTGATCGGGCGGATGCACGCAAGATCGCAGGGGCCTGCAAGCGCGAGGCGGTGCTGGTCGCTGCCGCTGGTCGCTCGGTGGTCGATGCTCTGACCGCGCGAGTGAAGGGCGCGGTTGGAGCGGGCGGCCCGGCGCGAGTGTCGCTCGGCGAAGTGTCCGAGATGATCGATGTTGTGCGCTTGGGTCTTTCGGCCGGTCTTTCGTTTGATGCGGCGCTTGAGATTTTCTGCGCCAACCGCCGGTCAGTGCTGGCTCTTCGCCTTGAGCGCGCCTGCATGGCGTGGCAGGTGGGCGTGGGCACGCGTGAGGACGAGTTGTTGGCCGCCGCGCGCGATCTGGACGTGCGAGCGCTCGAGACCTTTGCCATCACGGTGGGGCAGGCGCTCGCCCTGGGTGCCCCACTTGCCGAGACGCTGGCCGCTCAAAGTCGCGAGATCCGTGCGGCTCATCGCGCCGCGGTCGAGCGCGAGATCGAGCG
This sequence comes from Collinsella sp. AF02-46-1, assembly GCF_003465825.1. Taxonomy (GTDB): domain Bacteria; phylum Actinomycetota; class Coriobacteriia; order Coriobacteriales; family Coriobacteriaceae; genus Collinsella. The sequence continues at coordinate 11,944 of NZ_QSBV01000015.1, read as the reverse complement.
TGCGCCCGTCAAGCTGTTGATTCCCACCGGCACGCTCATCTTGCCGGCGTTGCTTCTGTCCATATTGGGCCCGCTGCTGGGAGCAGGCGGGATGATGTAGGGAGGAATACATGAACACGATGGTCGAAGTTGCTGACAAGGCTTGGAGCTGGGCTTTTTGCCGGGCGATTCACACTCGCCAGCATGCCAAGGAGCTGTTGCAGGAGGAGAGCGCGCAGGGTACCACCGAGTACGCCATTTTAGTGGGCGTACTTGTGGTGATCGCGATTATTGCCATCGTTGCATTTAAAGGCAAGGTTAAAGAGCTATGGGATGCGATCAGCGAGGGCATCAACAGCCTGTAGAGGGCGAGCGCCCCATCGGGGTGCTGCTGGTGTTTGCTTGCCTGACCGTGGCGATAGCGGTGGTGCTTTGGGGGCTTAACGCCGCGCGGCAGCAGCGTCCTGGGACCGCCTCCGATTTGGGCTCAGATTCGGCGGTGGCGTCTCAAAAAGATGAGATGCGAGATGCGGACGATTCGGATGTCGCTGTCACGGCGCAAACCTTTCTGCGGGCGCTCGACAAGCGGTCTGGCACTGCGACGGATTCGCCTGAGGGCAACGCGATTGCGGTCCGGCTTGCATGGTCCGAGGACCGACCGATGACCGAAGCGGCAGCGGATATGCTGCGTGCCTATCGCGAGGTACCCACGGCACAACTTGCTCTGAGCGGCTATCTCGATATCAAGGGCAACGTGTGGGGCGCTATCGTGCGCGACGGACGCGGCTGGGTCGATATGGTGACGGTTGCCGCGGATACTGGCGATGCTTCGTGTCGTCTGCGCGCCGTGCGCCTGAGCCCGCAGGCAACGGACTCAAAGGAGGGATCGTGAAATGCATGATGTCCTGCGTGAGGAATCTGCCCAGGCGACGGTCGAATACGCCATCGTCACGGTGGCGCTGTTATCGATCGTGCTGGCGATTGCGGGGCTTTGGCGTGCTGGCACCGATGGGCGCTTGGCGGCGCTGGTCGAGCGGGCGGCGTCTCACGGCGTCACCTCGACATCGGTTGTCGACGCTGCTGTGGGTGCTGAGGACATCGCGCTGTATTGATATCGCGCGCGAGGACCGGGCGCAGTCTACGGTCGAGGCCGCTTTTTTGCTGCCGACGTTTCTGACGCTCATCCTTCTCGCACTGCAACCGGCGTGTCTGCTCTATACGCGCGCGGTCATGGAGTCTGCCGCCGCCGAGACCGCGCGGCTCATGACCACGACGACGGCGGAGGACGACGATCTTAAGGAGTTCACCCGCCGCCGACTTGCCGCAGTGCCCAACGTTTCGATCTTTCATGCCGGCGGGCCGTTGTCGTGGGATATCGAGCTTGGCCGGGTCGGTGCGGGTGGCGCCTCGTCCGTGTCCGTTTCCGGCGAGGTCAAGCCGTTGCCTGTGATCGGTGCGTTTGCGCAGGCTATGGGTGGTACCGCCGAGGGCGGCTACGTTGAGCTCAAGGTCGATGTCTCGTATCAATCGCGTCCCGAATGGCTGGAGGGAGATTATGATTCGTGGATTGCTGCATGGGATTAAGCGTTTCTGGTCTAGACGCGTTTTGACGCACCGTCCGAGCTGCCATCGCAAGCGAGGCGGCTTTATGGGTCGAGCCGGTGTCGATCTGTTTATCGAAGACGGCGCCTATACCACGCTTTCTTCTGCCGTGGTCATCCTAGTGGTGCTCACATTGTTGTTTTCGTCGACCGCGGCGATATGGAGCATGTCGCGTGCCGGGGACACCCAGGTGGCGGCCGATAGCGGCGCGCTGGCGGGTGCCAACGTAGTGTCGTCCTATCACACGGCTGCCACGGTGGTTGATGCGAGTATCTTGAGTCTGGGGCTGGCGGGGTTTGCCACGATCGGGACGGGCCTGGTCGCCATCCTCATCCCGGGTGCCGAGCCGGTTGCCGGCAATATGGTCGACACCGGGATCGAGATCATTAAAACGCGCAACAAGTTTGCCAAAAGCGCATCGGAAGGCTTACAGAAAATCGAGACGGCTCTGCCGTATCTGATCGCCGCGCGTGCCACGCAGGCGGTGTCGGCGCAGGATACCGATAGTGTGACCTATACCGGTACGGCGCTTGCCGTGCCCAGGACATCCGAGTCGGACTTTGCTGCGCTCAAAGGGTCAGAGATCTCGACCGATACCATTAAAGACACATCAGATGATTTAGAGCGTGCGGCCGAGGAGCTGCGGAAGGCCTCGGAGGAGACGGCGAAGGCAAAGGAGCGCGCTTGGCTGGCGGATTGTGGTGGGTCTGACAAGGGCTCGGTCGGCAGCTGTTCTTGCATGTGGGAGCGTGCGAAAAGCCTAACGGATCTCTCCGGTGTTCAAAATCCGCATTACTCATCGAGCGTTACGTGGGAGACCCAAGTTGCCCTTGATCGCGCGAAGGACTACTACCATTGGCGTCTGACAAATGAGAAGCCCCGCGGCTCGAGTGTCGAGATGAAGGCAGAGTCTGCGGCGCGTAAGGCGTTTTATACCTATGCGAACGCGGAGGTCGATCGGGCATATATAACCGAGAACGGAGACAGGGTTTCCTCCTATATTCCGCTGCTGCCGCGCAACTCTGATGAGGTTCGGGCGACGGAACTCTATACCGATGCGGTGTGGCCGACTAGCGTAAACGATGACAAGGCGTATCTGCATTACGGGACGACCTGCCCCAACTATAAGAAAGGGACGCCGAGCGGATTTGCTTCGGTTGCCGATTACGATGGACAGGATAAATGCAGCAAATGCCATTTTGGCGTTTTGTCGCTTGGTGCTGTTGCGGCGCCTTCAACCTCTATCGAAAACGGCTTCGAGTATCACTTTGACAAGTTTAAAGACGCCCTGGAGGACTACGTCGACTGTCGCAACAAGGAGCTCGAGCTCGAGCGTCAGACCGAGGACGAAGCCGACCGTGCGGGCAATGCGTTCGATACCGCCATCAAAGAACTTTCCGGTGAGCGTCCGCGTATCGCTCCGCCCGGTCGCAACGGCGTGGTTGCCTTTGCGGTTTCGGGTGCCATCTCGAGCCCCGATGAGCTCAACTCTTCGTTTAACACGGCAGTCAGGCTTGGCGATCGCGGTGCCATCTCTGCCGCGGTGCTGGCGCCCGATGGGGCGACGGCGCAAAACAACGTGCTTTCGCGATTTTTCTCGACATTGAAGGAACGCTCGGGTGGCGTTGCCGGCGTACTCGATGGCGTCATGGATGTCTGGGGACGGCTGCTTGTGGGATACGGAGACATCCAAGGTTCGGCCGACGAACTTATGGACGAGATGATTAAAGGCCTAGGAGGGGGCAGCGGCGCGTTGGGCTCCATCGCATCGTGGCTCGGCGATACCGTTTCGGCGTCCGTGGCGGCGTTGGGTCTGGAGCCGTGCGACTTGCGCCTGCGAAAGCCGGTGCTGACCGATTCCGCCAACGTCATTAAGAGTCCGGGGTCTGACATTGCTGGTTTCTCTCAAGCGCAAGACAAGCTGCGAAGTATTCCGTTGGGCGTGACCGATCCCAAGGCGCTTTGCGAGGCGTTGGAATATCAAGTCGAACGCACCATTAGCGGCACGGTGTTCACGCTTGCGGAGATTCCTCTGCCCGGCGGCGGCTCCATCCCGCTCACCGTCGATGTCGCCACGCTGGTTGGCGCTCTGGGCGGTGGGTCGTAATGAGTATCCGCATGCGTCTGCGCGAGGAGCGCGCCCAAGCGACGGTGGAGATGGCAGTGGTTACGCCCGTTTTGCTGGTGCTGGCACTCATCGTGTACAACGTCATGATCTTTGCCAGCGCTGTCGCGCGCTTCGACCGCGTGGTGCCCGACATCGTGTTGGCGCACGCCGTGGCGTCGGAGGGGGAGGGCGACGAAAGCTCTGCCGATGCCTCGGCGACGGTTCAGACTCAAATTCTGAATGCCATGGAAGGCTATGGCTTGCAGATCGAAGTGTCGAGCGAGCAAGGCGCGGAGGCATCGGATGGTGGCCTGCTCTCCCTATCCGGTACGTTTAGGACCTACACCTGCACCATGCACTATGAGCCGTGGCCGACTTCTCTCAGCATCGCTGGCGTTACGCTGGGGGCGCCGACAACGTTGTCGCACGAGCGCGCGGTGACGGTCGATCCATGGCGTCCGGGGGTGGTCATGTGACCGCGGTCTCGTCCTACATCGCGTACGCGCGGGCGCTCAACAGGCTGGGTTGGACGCCGGCCGAGTTTGCGGTGGCGGAGTCGTTTGCCGTGCGCCTGCGCGGCATGCTGGGACGGTGTCCGGTTGCCGCCAACGGTCTGCCGCTCGTCATGGCATTTCCACGCTGCTCTTCGGTCCATACGTGTTTTATGGCCTATCCCATCGATATCGCCTTCATCGATCGCGACGGCAATATCCTCGCGCGCTACGAAAGCGTTCGTCCTTGGCGCACGTGCTCCTGCCCCGGCGCCTGGGCCGTACTAGAGCGTCCTTCAATCATTGTTTCGATCCCTGCTCTCCAACGCGTGCCGGCTTAAGAATTGGCGACAGCGGACTTTCGTCATACGAAATTGGGTAAGATGGAGGAGAAGATGCATGGATGTTGAGATCCATCCCAACGCTAAAAAGCACCTGACGGAAAAGCAGGTGCTTAGCGCTTGGCTTGCGGTTACTGAGTGCATTCGTCGCGAGTCGAAGGACGAGCCGCCGAGATGGCTTGCGATTGGATGGCTCCCAGACGGACGAAGCGTGGAGCTTGTCGCGGTCGAGCTTGTCCGTGGGTGGCTTATCATTCATGCCTTGTCTCCAGTCCAGAAGAAATTTTGGCAGGAGATTGAACAGGCTCGGCAAAGGGGTCGATGATGGGCAAGACGTATACGGCCGCTAATGGTCAGGTTGTAACGGATGAAATGATTGACGCGTGGTGCGAGTCGTACGAGCGCGGAGAGTTTCCGGATGGCGAACACACCGTTGGTGGGATCGTGCATGGACGGCCCCCACTCTCAGGTGAGGGGACGGCAACGCTGTCGGTCAAGATTCCTCTGGGAATGAAGGAGGCCATTCGTCGACGGGCGGCTGCCGAGGGGATGACGCCAAGTGAGTTTGCCCGTGCGGCTCTGAGCGAAAAACTTCTTGCTGCCGGCTGATGCCTCTGACGTGCCGATTTATAGAACCGAGGCTGTGCTCAAAAACTTTTTTAAAATTCTCGGTTGACCGGAACGCGTCCTTGGTTATACTAATCAAGCCTTGAAACAAGGCACACCTCAAATGGCTGGGTAGCTCAGTTGGTAGAGCAGAGGACTGAAAATCCTCGTGTCAGGGGTTCGATTCCCTTCCCCGCCACCTTGAATTGACTAGGACCTCTGCAAAGGGGTCCTTTTCTTTTATGCAGCCCCCACATGGAATCGAACCCCGTGAGGGCGCGGAGCTGAGTAAACGCGTAAGCGTTTGCCAGCGCAGCTCGCAAGGCGCGTAAGCGCCGCAGCGGTCCGTCCGCGCAGCGCGCGGACGCGTTTCCCTTCCCCGCCACCTTGAATTGACTAGGACCTCTGCAAAGGGGTCCTTTTCTTTTATGTAGGGTTCTGCGGAAAATGCGCCCCATTATTGAGCGATAGAACGGGACATGCTTTCCGGTGCCTGCCTTTGGCGCGCGTACACACCTCGTCGCACCATTCCGAGCCCGCCCGCCCCAGACATTCCTCCCACTTTCGCGTCACTTTGCAGACCGTTCGGTCGCCTGTCCGCACACGCGGGTATACTCAAAACGATACTTATCCTATGCAATACGATGCGGGTTCGACCTGCATGATCCGAAGGGGGCAGTGATGGAGAGGATACTCGGCGTTAATCTCTCTGGCTGGTTTATTCCCGAGCCTTGGGTGACCCCGTCGCTGTACGCGGCGACCGGTGCATCCAACGCGGCCGAGCTACAGGAGGCCATGGGTACCGCCGCCTATAACGAGCGCATGCGCCGCCATTACGAGACGTTTGTGAGCGAGGACGATTTTCGTCGCATGGCGCAGATCGGTCTCAATGCCGTGCGTCTACCGGTGCCCTGGTATGCCTTTGGTTCGCAGGAGTCCGATGCGTCCTACATCTCGGTTGTCGACTACATTGACCGTGCAATTGAGTGGGCTGCCAAGTACGACATCCGCGTGCTGCTCGATCTGGCAACCGTGCCCGGTGGCCAGGGCGATTCCAACGATTCGCCCGCCACGCCGGAGGCTGTTGCCGAGTGGCATTCGTCCACTAACGGCCGCCATGTCGCACTCGACGTGCTCGAGCGCTTGGCCGATCGCTATGGCGAGGCCGAGAGCCTGCTGGGCATTGAGCTGCTGGACACGCCGCAGATGAGCGTTCGCAAGAGCCTCTTCACCATGACGGATGGCATTCCTGCTCACTACCTGCGCAATTTCTATCGCGATGCCTACGAGCTCGTCCGTTCGTATATGCCCGAGGATAAGATCGTCGTCTTCTCGTCGTCGGGGCATCCCAGCGAGTGGAAGCATTTTATGCGCGGCGCCAAGTACAAGAACGTCTACATGGACCTTCACCTGTACCATTACCGCGACGAGCATGCGCTCGACATCACGAGCCCCCGCGGGCTGACGACGGCGATTTCGCGTAACAAGCGCGAGCTTAAAGAAGCGATTTCGACTGGGTTCCCCGTGCTGGTGGGCGAATGGTCGGGTGCGGCGATCTTTGCCAACTCGTCGGTTACGCCCGAGGGCCGCAATGCCTACGAGCGCGTGTTTATCGCCAACCAGCTGGCTTCGTTTGCGCCGGCTGCCGGTTGGTTCTTCCAAACGTGGAAGACCGAGAAGCGCATTGCAGCATGGGACGCTCGCGCGGCGCTCGGTACGCTCGAACGCGGCATGATTGAATAGGTTGATATGACGCAAAACAGCGCCCACACGGGCAAACTCTATGTGGTCGGTACGCCCATCGGTAACCTGGGCGACCTGTCCCCGCGCGTTGGCGAGGCGTTTGCCGCCGCCGATGCCATTTGCTGCGAAGACACGCGTGTGACGTCAAAGCTGCTGATGCACCTGGGAATTTCCAAGCCGCTTGTCCGTTGCGACGAGAATGTGATCGCCAGCCGCGCCGCCGGCCTGGTCGACCGTCTGCTGGCGGGGGAGACCCTCGCCTTTGCCTCGGACGCCGGCATGCCGAGCGTGTCCGATCCCGGCCAGGCGCTGGTCGAGACGGCACGTGAGGCCGATGTGCCCGTCGAAGTTATCCCCGGGCCCTCTGCTTGCGTCACGGCGCTCGTTTCGTCCGGCATTCCCTGTGAGCATTTTTTCTTCGAGGGCTTTTTGGGCCGAAAGCACGGCGACCGCGTGCGTCGTTTGCAGCGCCTTGCCGTGGTGCCCGGCGCACTCATCTTCTACGAGTCTCCACATCGCATCGTGGCGACGCTCGAGGCCGTGGCGGAGGTCTTTCCCCAGCGTGAGGTTGCCGTCTGCCGCGAACTCACCAAGCTGCACGAGGAGGTCTTGCGCGGGCCCGCCGCCCAGCTCGCCGAAGAGCTGCGTGCTCGCGGCGAGGTAAAGGGCGAGATTGCGCTGGTCATCGCGCCGCCGAGCGAGGACGAGGAGGCCGGCATCGTGCCGGTTGGCGCCGCGGCAGCGGATCCCGATGAGGCCCTGCGCGAGGATATCCGCGCCGCACTCGAGGAGGGGGAGCCCGCCTCTGCGGTGGCCAAGCGCCTGTCTCAGAAGTATTCGCGCCGCAAGCGCGATGTCTATGCCATGGTGCTCGATATGCAATAGATGGAGGATATCCAGCCCTTGCGCTAGAATCATCCCCTGTATGCAACGTTTTTCTGGAGGACAAACCCCATGGATCAAAGCAAGCCTTCGTTCTTTATCACGACGCCCATCTACTACGTCAACGCCGATCCGCACCTGGGCACGGCTTATTCCACCATCATCGCCGACGTTCAGGCTCGCTATCGCCGCTCCGCCGGCTATAACGTCAAGTTCCTGACCGGCATGGACGAGCACGGCGAGAAGGTCGCCGAGGCCGCAGCCAAGCATGGTATGACGCCGCAGGAGTGGACCGACAGCCAGGCCCCGCACTTCAAGGAGCTTTGGAGCAAGCTCGAGATTTCCAACGACGACTTCATCCGCACCACCGAGCCGCGCCAGCATCATGCCGTGCAGTACCTGTGGGAGCGCATGAAGGAGTCCGGTTACCTGTATAAGGGCAGCTACGACGGCTGGTATTGCGTGCCTGACGAGACCTACTTCACCGATACGCAGGTCCAGAAGGGCGACGAGGAGTACGGCAGCGTCGGCCAGCACCTGTGCCCCGACTGCCACCGTCCGCTTGAGCGCGTGCAGGAGGAGTCCTACTTCTTTAAGCTTTCCGCCTTCCAGGACAAGCTGCTCAAGCTCTATGACGAGCACCCCGACTTTGTCGAGCCTGCGTTCCGCATGAACGAGGTACGTAGCTTTGTCGAGGGCGGTCTTAACGACCTTTCCGTGAGCCGCACGAGCTTTGACTGGGGCATTCAGGTCCCGTTTGACGAGGGCCACGTGACCTACGTGTGGTTCGATGCGCTGCTCAACTATATGACGGCCGTCGGTTACGGTGTCGACACCGACGAGGCGCGTGCCGAGCTGGCCTATCGCTGGCCCGCGCAGTTCCACATCGTGGGTAAGGACATCATCCGCTTCCACTGCGTCATTTGGCCCGCCATGCTTATGGCCATCGGCGAGGCCCTGCCCGAGCACGTCTTTGCCCACGGTTTCCTGACCGTGCGCAATGCCGAGACCGGCAAGGCCGAGAAGATGTCCAAGAGCCGCGGCAATGCCATCGCTCCGCAGGACGTTATCGACATGCTGGGCGTCGAGGGCTATCGCTACTACTTTATGACCGATGTCGTCCCCGGCACCGACGGTGCCATCAGCTTCGATCGCATGGAGCAGGTCTACAACGCCGACCTGGCCAACAGCTGGGGCAATCTGATCTCGCGTTCGCTCAACATGAGCGGCAAGTACTTTGACGGTTGCGCGCCCGCCAAGCCCGCATCGTTCGATGCGTTTGACAACCCGCTGGCAAAGATCGCCGACGGTCTGGTCGAGCGCTACATGGCCAAGATGGACGTGCTCGATTACGGTGGAGCCAAGGACGAGGCCATGGAGCTCATCCACGCCGCCAACCACTACATCGAGGACTCCGAGCCTTGGGCGCTTGCCAAGGACGAGACCAAGGCTGACGAGCTGGCATTTGTGATCTACAACCTGCTCGAGGCCATCCGCATTGCCGCTCACCTGCTGATGCCGCTCATGCCCCAGACCTCTGCCGAGGCCCTGCGCCGCCTGTCCTGCGAGGACGAGGCCGCGAGCGACGACCTCAAGGGCATTTGTGCTTGGGGCCTGCTTGCTGGTGGTCAGCCTGTCGAGAAGGGCGAGCCGCTGTTCCCGCGTCTGGGCTAAGACGCCGCGCGCCATATCGGCAATTTGCTGTTTAGATGTAAGGGCATGGCCGCAACGGTCCATGCCCTTTTGTTTCAAGACGCCGCCACCATGCTAAGGAGGCAACTATGACAACTTCGCCTTTGGCAAACCCCACGGCAACAAGGGAACTGCTGGAGGAGTTTGGCCTTGCGACCAAGCATCGCCTGGGCCAGAACTTCCTGATCGACAACCATGTAATTGAGCGCATTTGCGAGCTTTCCGAGCTCACGGGCGATGAGCGCGTGCTCGAGGTTGGCCCGGGCGTTGGTACGCTCACGCTCGCGCTGCTGCAGGAGGCGGCGTGCGTCACGTCGATCGAGGCCGACCCCGAGCTCGAGCCGGTGCTCGATGCCCACGCCGCCGACTACGCCAACTTCCGCTTTATCATGGGCGACGCGCTCAGGGTGACGCCGGGACAGATTGAGCAGGCTGCGGGCGGTAAGCCGACGGTATTTGTCGCGAACCTGCCCTATAACGTGGCGGCGACGATCATCCTGCAGTTCTTCCAGACGATGCCAGCGCTCAAGCGCGCCGTCGTCATGGTTCAAAAGGAGGTTGCCGATCGCATTGCCGCAGTGCCGGGTAACAAGACCTATGGCGGCTATACGGCAAAGCTCGGCCTGTATGCGCAGGTGACGGGTCGTTTTGAGGTGCCGCCGCGCTGCTTTATGCCGGCGCCGCACGTGGACTCGGCCGTCGTGCGTATCGACCGTGTTGACGGCGTGGTGCCCGAAGGACTCGATCGCGAGTTTGTTGCCCGTGTGATTGATGCTGCATTTGCTCAGCGTCGCAAGACCATCCGCAACTCCATGAGTGCCAACGGCTTTGCCAAGGACGTGCTCGACGCCGCCTTTGAGGCTTGCGGTATCGCACCCACTACGCGCGCCGAGACGCTCGATGTTGCCGACTTTGTCCGTCTGGCCCAGGAGCTCATCCATGACGCCTAATGCCGAACGCGTGACGTTTACCAAGAAAAAGAAAACGGTTGCGTGTCCGGAGCCGCTGGCGCCGCTTGCCGATACGCATGCACACCTGCTCTCGTTTTGGGGCAAGGAGGTGCCCGAGACGCTCGTGCGCGCCAAGGCGGCGGGCGTCGACCTGTTGGTGACGGTCTTCGATCCCATTGCCGACAAACGAAGTGTGACGGACTATAACGACTGGCTGACGCACGAGATCCTGCCGATGCAGGATATTCCACAGATCAAGTATCTTGCCGGCGTGCACCCCTATGGCGCGCCGGATTATACCGACGACATTCACGCGCAGGTTGTGGCTGCGCTCGACGATCCGTTGTGTGTTGGCATCGGCGAAATTGGTCTGGACTACCACATGGACTATGACGACGATGTCGCGCCGGCGCCTCATGACGTGCAGATTGACTGCATGGCGCGTCAGCTCGAAGTTGCCGTGCGTCGCAACGTGCCAGTGGAGCTGCATCTGCGCCACGAGGACTCGGATGGGGAGCGTACCTCGCATATGGATGCGTACAACGTGCTGCGCGAGGTGGGTGTGCCTCAGGCCGGTTGCGTGCTGCACTGCTTTGGCGAGGATCGAGCCACGATGGGGCGCTTTGTGGATTTGGGCTGCTATATCGCCTATGGTGGCGCGGCCACCTTTAAGCGTAACGATGGCGTGCGCGAGGCATTCGCGGCAACCCCGCTCGATCGCATTTTGTTCGAGACGGATTGCCCGTATATGGCGCCGGAGCCCATTCGTGGTCTTGAGTGCGAGCCGGCAATGATTTCCATCACGGCAAACACGCTGGTCAACGACCGTGTCGATCGTACCGGCGAGGATGCTGAGGCAATCGCGCGAGCAGCTTGGGAAAATGCCTGCAAACTTTTTCAAAAATAGTTCTTGCGTTCGCGGTGGTGCTCCGTTATTCTAATTCCTGCACGCGGGCGTGGCGGAATTGGCAGACGCGTACGGTTCAGGTCCGTATGGGGGCAACCCCATGAAGGTTCAAGTCCTTTCGCCCGCACCATTGATTGAAAGAGCTCCCAGCAATGGGGGCTTTTTTGCTATGTGCCCATCGCAGGGACTTGAACCTGTGAAGGAGCGAGCGTCAAGAAAACGCGGAGCGTTTTTAGCGAGCTGGCGAGTCCGCCGGCAGGCGGGCGAAGCCGGTGCGGATCCGCGAAGCGGATACGCGGACGTCCTTTCGCCCGCACCATTGATTGAAAGAGCTCCCAGCAATGGGAGCTCTTTTGTTATGGGCCGTTTTTGGCAGATTTGACCTATCGATTTCGCGCGGTAGATGCCCCTGTGGTCAAAAAGTGGCAAATATGAGTACTGGCACGAAAATAGAGACATTTGACGGAGCCATTTTTGCTCATTTTACGCAACAGATGTACGCTAATTAAGCTCAATCTTGAGACGAAATGAAGTAATTTCGATAGACTTCGGGTTCAAAGAGGCGATTTTGACCCAAATACGCTGTTACTAAACTGGTAACAGGGTGGCGCGCGCAGACGTGGTGTAAGAGCGTCCCGAGGTCC
>NZ_QSBV01000014.1 GCF_003465825.1 Collinsella sp. AF02-46-1 | reverse complement strand
TGAATGTGGGAGGTGTTCGGATAAAGTCGATAATCAAGGTCTGGGGAAACGTCCGCAGGAGAGGGCATGGGCGGTGTGAACATATGCATCTCTACCTGCTAAAATATAGGCATCGTTATTCGGCTCCTGAGTGGAAAGGAGACGGTCATGCAGTACGAGATCGGCGGAGGGGCTTTCCCGGTTGTTACATGCAACCTTAGCGATGGCGAATCCATGATCACCGAAAGCGGCGCCATGGCTTGGATGACCCCCAACATGGAAATGTCTACCTCGGGCGGTGGCATCGGCAAGATGTTCTCCAAGGCTTTTTCGGGTGAGGCATTGTTCCAAAACATTTGGACCGCGCGTGGCGATGGCATGATCGCGTTTGGCTCCTGCTTCCCCGGCCGCATCGTGCCAATCGAGATCGGTCCGGGCAAGAGCTGGATTTTGCAGAAGCGTTCGTTCCTTGCCGCGGAAAGTGGCGTCGAGTTGAGCATTCACTTTAACAAGAAGGCAAAGGCCGGCGTCTTTGGCGGCGAGGGCTTTATCATGCAGAAGCTCACGGGCTCGGGTGTTGCTTTTGCCGAGATCGACGGCGACCTGGTTGAGTACGAGCTCGCTGCTGGCCAGCAGATGATTGTGGATACCGGCAACGTGGCCGGCTTTGAGGAGACCGTGAGCATCGACGCTCAAATGGTCAAGGGCGTCAAAAACATCATGTTTGGTGGCGAGGGCGTGTTCAACACCGTGCTCACCGGTCCCGGTCGCATCTGGTTGCAGACGATGCCCATTTCCAATCTTGCGGCAGCAGTGGCCTCGATGACCAACAACAATAACTAGTCCGCATAGGATAGCGCGCGGCGGGCTTACCCTGTCGCGCGCTTTTTTGCTGGCAAACGCCTCGCTTATAGAGTGTGGCTGCGCTGCTACAGCGAGCGTTGTCATCTCGTCACCCTGATAGCTTGCGGCAAGCGTGGCAATGAGGAGTGAGAATTTGAGTGCTCAGTCCCAAGGCATAATGGCGGCCATGCCAACAAGCAAAAACGAGTTGCCGGTGTCACGGAAAGGCAGGCGTCGGTCGATTCCACGTGAGACGGCTGTGCCGATCTGCACGGCCGCCCCTGCGCGTCCCGCGCTGCCCCCAAAGAGGTACGTTTCCCCATATAAAACCTGCCAAAATAAACCTGTCTCTTTTTGATAGGTGCGAAATGGGTAATACTAAAGAGTTATCCGACCAGATGGGAACCGATCGATGGCCTATATCGAATTTAAAGACGTCATCAAAGCATACGGCGAGGGCGATGCCCGCATTCACGCGCTCGACGGCGCGAGCTTTACCGTTGAGCGTGGCGAGCTTGCCATTATCTTGGGCGCTTCGGGCGCCGGTAAAACCACGGCGCTCAACATTCTGGGTGGCATGGATACGGCGACTTCCGGCACCGTGACGGTGGACGGGCGCGATGTGAGCTCCGCTAACGAGGCGCAGCTCGTGGAATACCGCCGCGCCGACGTCGGCTTTGTCTTCCAGTTCTACAATCTGGTCCCCAACCTGACGGCGCTCGAAAATGTTGAGCTTGCGGCGCAAATCTGCCCCGATTCGCTCGATGCCGAGCAAACGCTTTGCCAGGTTGGCCTGGGCGACCGCCTTGCTAACTTCCCCGCGCAGCTATCGGGCGGCGAGCAGCAGCGTGTGTCCATTGCCCGCGCGCTGGCCAAAAACCCCAAGCTGCTTCTATGCGACGAGCCCACGGGCGCCCTCGACTACAAAACCGGCAAGCAGATCTTGCAGCTGCTGCAGGACACCTGTCGCAAGCAAGGCATCACGGTCATTATCATCACCCACAACTCCGCGCTGGCGCCCATGGCCGATCGCCTGATCCGCTTTAAGAACGGCCGCGTGGAGAGCGAGACGGTCCAGCAAAATCCCGTGCCGATCGAGACGATCGAGTGGTAGCGCCCATGAATCAGGACCGCCAAAACAGCCAACGCCGCGACGCGCAGAACACGGAGCGAGAGCAGGATTTTACGACCTACCGCACTGCCCAAAGCTCAAACGATATGGTGCCGGCGGTGTTTCGCCGTGGCATCTACCGCACAATCCGAGGCAGTCTTAAGCGCTTCTTGTCCATCGTGGTCATCACCGCGCTCGGCGTGAGTGTGATGTGCGGTCTTAAGGCGGGCTGCGAGGACCTGTGCGATTCGGTTGACGCCTATTTTGACCAGCAGAATGTCTATGACATTAATGTGCAGTCGACCTATGGTCTTACGCGTGACGATCTTGCGGCCATTCAAGAGGTCGACGGCGTCGAGACGGCCGAGGGTATCTACACCGAGACCGCCTACACCGCCGTGGGCACAACGCGCGAGCGCGTGGTCGTGCAAAGTCTCTCCAAGGAGAACATCGATCAGCCAGTGCTCGTGAACGGCGATTTGCCCGAGGGCGCCGATGAGGTCGCGGTAACTTCGAAGTTCCTGAAGGCTTCGGGCAAAAAGCTCGGCGATACGGTGAGTTTTGCCGCCAATGACGCGAGCTCGTCGAACCAAAGCGCCAAGGATCAGTTTGCCGCGGGCGAGTACACCATTACGGCCGAGGTCCTCGATCCTACCGACGTGAGCTCCGACTCGACAGTCAACGCCTTTCGCGCTGCTTCGGCGGCGGACTATAAGTTCTATGTGAGCGAGGATGCTGCGACATCTTCTTCCTACTCCGCGGTCCACGTGGTCGTCGAGGGAGCCAAGAGCCTCAACTCCTATTCGGATGCCTACACGACAAAGATCAACGAGGTCAAAGGCAATATCGAGAAGATCCGCGAGGAGCGTGAGAAGGTGCGCGTCCAGGAGTTGACGGTTGACACGCCGACAAGCTTGGATACGGCCGAGCGTCAGGCCGCCATGCTCTTTGGGATCGAGCAGGACAACATCAATCGCATGGCCGAGGGCAGCGACGAGCGTGCGCAGGCGCAAGCCGACCTGGACCAGCGCCGCGCCGCCGCCGACCAGCAGTTTGCCGATGCCCGCGCCGAGCTCTCTGACCTAGGCGAATGCACCTGGTACATCCAGGACCGCGGCAATATCGCAAGCTACTCGAGCGTCGAGAGCGATAGTTCTTCGATCGAGGCCATCGCCACGGTGTTCCCGTTCATCTTCTTTATCGTCGCCGTGCTTATCAGCCTCACCACCGCCACCCGCATGGTCGAGGAGGAGCGCACACTAATTGGCCTGTACAAGGCGCTCGGCTATTCACGCGGGCGTATCCTGTCCAAATATGTGGACTACTCGCTGTGGGCGTGTCTGATCGGTGGCGTGCTCGGCAATATCATCGGATTTGTGGGTCTGCCGCTGTTCTTGTTTACGGTGTTCGACGACATGTACTCGCTGCCCCAGATGCTACTTTCGTACGACATCGTGTCCTCGATCGTTTCGGTGGCGCTGTTTGCCGTGGGCGTGGTGGGAGCCACGATTATCGCCTGCCGCCACGAGATGGCCGAGACCCCTGCCTCGCTCATGCGCCCCAAGGCTCCGCGCGCCGGTTCGCGCATTCTGCTCGAGCGCATCGGCTTTATCTGGCACCGCATGGGCTTTTTGAACAAGGTCGCTGCACGCAACCTGTTCCGCTACAAAAAGCGCGCCTTTATGACCATCTTTGGCATTGCGGGATGCACGGCGCTCGTGATCTGCGGTATGGGTATCCGCGATACGTCGGTCGCGCTGTCGCCCAAGCAGTACGGGCACATCACGCGCTACGACTTGCTGGCGGTCGCCAACCCCGACGATTTTTCGCAGACGTGCGCAGCACTGGATGAACGCAGTGCAGCCAAGGATTCCAACGTGACCGTGACTTCGACGCTGCCAATTATGACAGACAACGTCACCTTTACATTTGGCGGTAAGAGCGAGACCGTGCAGCTCATCGTGATTCCCGACGACCGCACGGGTGACTTGGGCGATTACGTGCGCCTGGAGGATGAGTCCAAAGAACCGCTCGCCCTGCGTGACGGGGATGTGTATTTGAGCAAGAGCTCTCAGCTGGTGCTGGGGATCAAGCCGGGTGACACGGCTCACGTCCAGGATTCGTCGCTCAATGTTGCCAAGGTCAAAGTCAGCGACATCTCGCTCAACTATCTGGGCAATACGCTTTACATGACGCAGGGCACCTATGAGCGCGCGTTCGGTCGAAGCGCGCGCCTTAACGGCATCCTTGCGCTGCTTAAGGGTTCGTCGGCCGATCAGATTGCGTTTACCGACCGTCTTAAGAGCGATGGTTGGATTGCGCTGTCGAGTACCGCCGAGCATTGGGAAAACTATGAGGCAAACTTTACGATTATCAATTCGGTCGTGGTGCTTGTGACCTTTATGGCGGCGTGCCTGTCGTTTGTGGTGGTATTTACGTTGTCTAACACCAACATCTCGGAGCGCGAGCGCGAGCTGGCGACTATCAAGGTGCTGGGCTTCCGTCGCGGCGAGGTGCACCACTACGTCAACAAGGAGACGTTAATCCTCACGGCGATTGGCGCCGCGTTGGGCGTGCCGCTGGGTAGCCTGCTGGCCGAGAGCTTTACGTACATTCTGCAGATGCCGTCGCTCTACTTTGACGTTGAGGTCGAGCCGCTGAGTTATGTGCTCGCCGTAGTGCTTTCCTTTGCCTTTACGTTTATCGTCAACCTCGCTACCAATCGCACCCTCAATAAGATCGACATGGTCGGCGCCCTCAAGAGTGCCGAGTGACCTGCCAAAAAGGGACAAGTTTATTTTGGCAGGTTTTATCTGGGCAAACGCCGGACAACCATTAGGTGGCCCGGCGTTTGCCCCGTTTTGCCGGGGATGTCTGTCGTTCAGTGCTCTTACTGGCCAATCCAGTGTTGCGCATAGCTCTTAATGTCCTCGGTAAAACCGTCAAGGTCGTCAAGGGTGATCACGCTGTCGATAAGCAAATTGGCTATCTCGCGGTGCATTGTGCTGCGGCGAATGTCGTTTGCAATTACGCCTGAGGACAGCTTGTCTCTATTGAGGTGCTCTTCTAGTGCCCAAAATCTACTGGACGCTTCACTGTCGCCGTTCAGTATCTCAACATACTGGCCGATGAGCTTTTCCATATAACGTTCTTGCCATTGAGGAAGCATTTTCTTAAACAGCTTCCAGTCGCTTTCGGCTACGTCGCGCATATGTCCTCCGCTCGTTAAACGGGCTTTTCCATTTGCCTTTCATTCTATTTGGTTTTCGCTCACAGGCGTGGATGAGAGGCTCTCTTTAGCCTTCGAGATTGAGCTTGAATGGGTCGTATGTCATAAAATGGGCCTATCTATTACGTTTGCTACCACACCCTCGACCATGACAAAGATTATGAAATTAAAACCGCAGGTAGAGGGCTTGCCAATTATCGGAAAAGGCGGGTATGGTCGGCCTTCTCGAGTTAAACGTAGTAAATGGGCCCTTTTCTTGGTGTGCGGTCAGTTCAATGCTAATCTCCGTGCCGGAACTGACCCAGTTGTTTGTAAGTTGCGGTGATATAGGGACTGTTTGGCGCTTTGGAGCCTCAAAACAGTCCCTATATCACCGCAACTTGAAAGGGGCGGGCGGTGTCGGATGAGTGGCGCTGGCTGGTTGGGGCGGTTTAGGCCTGCTTGCGGCACTTCCATTGTTTGCGACACCAGCGCATGAGCGCCTTTACGATGGGAGTCGTGATGAGGATGATCCATGCGGGATGGGGCTGTCCCAAACAGAGCCACATGTAGAGGAACCAAGCGATGGCGGCTGCCGGGTAGATGACCTCGATCAGCTTAGACAGGTGGCGTCGATCGATGAAGTCACCAATCGCGTAGTAGACGGGAACCAAAAAGACGAGGAAGAGCCCCATGCCCCATGTGCCGTAGACAATGCCAAGCACCAGATAGGCAAGAGTGACAAGTGCGGGGAAGGGGAATTTGTTCCATGCACGTCCGACCTTGGTGTGGAAATGCCTACCATGATGGTCGAGCTTGTCGTGTGCTTCCTTCCAGCTGGAAAACGTCTCGCCATCGATGGTGACGGTGCCGTTGTCATTGGTACGCACGCTATGTCCATCGTCCTCAAGCGTATCGATATGCACGCCGCCCGGCCCCACATGCACCTCTTCGCCCTTGCGCTCGTTGGTCACATGGATGCCGCTCCAGCCAACATGGACTTCCTCGCCTTTATTGGGATCAATGACGTGGATACCGCGCGCGAGGGAAATATCGACAAGTGGTTTGTCGCCGCAATCGGCGTGCTCGGCAGAATCCTCAGCCTCATCTGAAGCTTTGGTGCCGGCGTTGCTGTCCTGTGCCTCATCATCAGCCTGTGAGTCATCAGCGCTAGCCACCGCCACCCCATACAGCAGCTCATCCAGCGACACGCCATACAGCGAGGCGAGCGCAATAAGGTTATCGGTATCGGGTGAGGACTCGCTGCGCTCCCATTTACTAACAGCCTGGCGGCTTACGCCCAGCTGGGCAGCAAGCGCCTCCTGAGAAAGCCCGGCAGCTTTACGGCGATCGACGAGGCGCTGTGCCATCGCAAGATCCATGGTGGTTCCTTTCGTTTGATGGTCGAATCGAATGAGCCGAGTATGCCGAGAACAACCGGTAGCGACCACCATTTCTAGTTAGAATCTGCCCCAACCCTACCGCAACTACCGGTAGCAACCCCTAGCGACCAGCCATTTTAGGACAAATGTCAGTGCTACTCTCAGCTAAGAGCCTGCAACATCCCAAAATCTCAGCCCACGCACTTGCAGCAAGAAGACGAATAGCCTCGGCCTCCCTAGTTACCGCAGGAGGCCCCAGGGCTTTCCTCCCAAATCTTTCCGCAGGACGGAAGGACCCCGCCGCGCGAAGCGCGCAGCGGGGTCCTGACATGTCCGAGGACGATTTGGGAGGAAAGCCCTGGGGCCTCCGATGAGAGCAGTTCCAGCCGAGGCTATTCGTCGCCGAAGCTGATGCCCAACGCCTTGGCCTCGCGCACCAGATCGCTCTGGGGGTCGACATATTTGAGCTTGCCGGCGACCTCCTCGAGCGGCATGTGGCACATCTTGCCGTCACGCAGGGCAATCATGTAGCCAAACTCGCCGCGCAGGCAGCCAAGCGCGGCCTCGACGCCGCACTGGGTCGCAAAGATGCGATCCTGGGCATCGGGCTGGCCGCCGCGCTGCGTGTGGCCGGGGATGGCGACGCGGGTCTCGCGACCGGTCTTGGCCTCAATCTCCTTGGCGATGTCGTAGACGATCGACGGGCTCGTGCGCTCGGCAAGCTTCTTCTTGTATTCCTTCTTGGACAGCGCCGCGTCCTCCTTGGAGATAGCGCCCTCGGCGACGGCCACGATGGTAAAGCGGCTGCCGGTCTCCATGCGATGTTCAATGGTCTTGATGACGTTATCCATGTCGTAGGGAATCTCGGGAATCAGGATGACATCCGCGCCGCCCGCGACGCCGGCGTACAGCGGGATCCAGCCAACCTTGTGGCCCATGATCTCGATGACGAACACGCGGCCGTGGCTCGAAGCGGTGGTGTGAATGTCGTCGATGCACTTGGTGGCGACGTCGATGGCGCTCGTAAAGCCAAACGTCAACTCGGTGCCCCAGGTGTCGTTATCGATGGTCTTGGGCAGGGCGATAACGTTGAGGCCCTCTTCGCGCAGGCGGTTGGCGGTCTTGGTGGAGCCGTTGCCGCCCAGTATAAACAGGCAGTCGAGCTGCAACTTGTGATAAGTGTGGACCATCGCGGGCACCTTCTCGACGCCGTCGGCCTCGGGAGTATCCAGGCGCTTGAACGGCGTACGGCTCGTGCCCAGGATGGTGCCGCCGCGGGTGAGGATGCCGCTAAAATCGGCGGGCGTCATGACGCGGAACCTGCTGTAGATAAGGCCCTGGTAGCCGTCCTCGAAACCGTAGATCTCGATAGGCTCTTCGCTATTGGTCATGAGCGTTTTGACAATGCCGCGCATGGTGGCGTTGAGCGCCTGGCAGTCGCCGCCACTAGTAAGAAGACCGATCCTGAGCATGATGAATCCTTCCGGGCAAGTTATAACATGCGCATAAGTTTACCCCCGCACACTGTTGATACAGGGGTAAAACGTGTTAGCTCAAATGTATAGAAATGTAAGCAGCGTCAGGCGAGCGTAAGGACGACGGGCCTGGCTCCTTACAGCGCGAAGGCGTCGACGTCGCCCCAATGGCGGCGCAGCGTGATGGCGGCAGCGGGCTCGGTGTTGTCAAAGACGACCGACCACTGCGTGTTGCTGGTGATGTCTTCCGGATTGGGCTCTTGCGCTGCAGCGCGTAGGGCCTTCCAAGCGACTGCCTCGTCTTGGGCGCCGGCATGGGCGTCGAGGACATCGGCGATTGCGACAGCGCGCTCTTTACCATGGCCCAGCTCGCCATTCTTTTGGTTGGGCAGCACTTCGTCGCCATAGCAGGCGTAGAAGTTCGTAACCTGGCGTACAGGAGTCGCTTTGAAAGCGCGGTCCGGATCGCGCGGATCCCACTCTACTACGCGCGCGTCACCGGCGGCGTCGTTGATAAAGAAGTGGTAATCGCGTCCTGCCATGGCGTGCATGTCGTAGGCGGAAAGCAGGTCGACAGCTTCTTGCGTGGTGGTGGCACGGTCGAGCACCAGACGGATGGCGAGCGAGGTATTGATGACGGGGCGTTGCGTGTCCTGGTCACAGGGCTTGGAATCCAGGGTGAGTACGGCAATGGACACGCCGCACTCGTTAACACCGTCGAGCTGGGCAAACGGGCCCATCAACGCCGCAGCGCGTCCGCCGACGGAGTCAAGCGGAGTGTTATCGCCCAGGTTGTTAAGGGCGGCAAACCCGATGGAGGCATAGCCGTCGCACGGGTGATTACGCACCAGCAGCGCTGAGGTGTCGTCCTTAAAGTCGTAATTGCGACCGGTGCGCACGCGGCCTTCGGCATCTACGGCGACAAAAGCGCTGCAGGCAAACTGGGGCGCCTGGACATGTGCCGGCACACCGGGCAGCACCTGCGCCACCACGGCATCGATGTAGGCCTGGTCGTCGCGCACGCCAGCGGCGATGATGCAATCAAGATCGTAGTCGTAGGCAATGTCGATTGCGTACAGGTCATAGCCATCCGCGTAGCCGGTCAAGCGTTTGAGTGACGCGGCGGACTTGATTTGTTTGTGATAAACGATGCCGGTGGCAGCGGCAAGGCCGACGGCGACTCCCGCGACACCGCAGGCGATGGCAATGTTACGTGGCTTCATGACGGCTCCTTTCGTCCTGTTAGCGTAATTGTCGCAAAAGGAGTGCGGGCATGATGGCTCAACTTGGCGAGCGGCGCGGGATTAAACATGGAATGAAAGGCACGGCACTGGCGCGGCGGGGTATGCTGGAGGGAACCATCAACCCAGTGAAAGGGGAGAGCATGACGGATCAGGAAACGCCCGAGCGCGCGCATGTGACGGCCGATGATATCGAGGCCGCTAACGACCTTATCGACTTTATCGAGGCGTGCCCCAGCATGTTCCATACGGCGGCGACCATTATGGCCGAGCTCGACGAGGCAGGCTTTACCTACCTGCCCGAGAACGCGGCGTGGGATATCGAGCCGGGCGGGCGTTATTACACGCAGCGCAATACCTCGAGCGTTGTTGCCTTTAAGGTGGGCGAGGACCTGGCTGCTACGTGGGGCGAGGACGGCGTTGCCGGCGACTATCATTTTCAGCTCACGGCGTCGCACAGCGATTCGCCGACGTTTAAGGTCAAGGCCGTGCCCGAGCTTGACGGCGCGGGCGAAACGCTGCGCCTGAACACCGAGGCTTACGGCGGCATGATCGACTACACCTGGTTTGATCGTCCGCTCGCGCTGGCCGGACGCGTGCTGGTGCGCGAGGGCGACCGTATTGAGAGCCGCCTGCTTGCCACCGAGCGCGAGGTCGCTATTATCCCGAGCCTTGCCATCCACATGAACCGCGGCGTTAACGAGGACTTTGCTCCCAACCGAGCCATTGATCTGTGCCCGCTCATCAGCGCCGGTGACCTTAAGCAGGGAGATTTTGACGCCCTGATCGCTGACGAACTGGACGTTGAGCCCGAGCAGATCCTGGGCCGCGATCTGTTCCTGGTCAATCGTCAGGATGCGCGCATTTGGGGCTGGGCCGACGAGTTCATCTCGACGCCCAAGCTCGACGACCTGGCCTGCGCCTACACCTCACTGCAGGCATTTTTGGGTGCCGAGAACGCGCACGACGTTTCGGTCTTCTGCTGCTTTGATAATGAGGAGGTTGGCTCCGAGACCAAGCAGGGCGCCATGTCGACGTTCTTGGCCGACGCGCTGCGCCGCATCAACGGATCGTTGGGCTTTGACGACGAGTCGTACCACCGCGCACTTGCCGCCTCGATGCTTGTAAGCTGCGACAATGCACATGCCGTGCACCCCAACCATGCCGAGAAGTGCGATGCCCGCAATCAGGTGGTACTCAACGGCGGCATCGTCATCAAGGAGGCCGCCAACCAGCACTACTGCACCGACGCCTTTAGCCGCGCGGTGTTCCAGGCCATTTGCGATGACGCCGACGTGCCCACGCAGGCCTTTGCCAACAAGAGCGATATGGCCGGCGGTTCTACCCTGGGCAATCTGTCCAATATGCAGGCGAGCATGCATGCCGTGGACGTGGGCCTGCCGCAGCTTGCCATGCACTCGAGCTACGAGACCGGCGGCGTGCGCGACGTGATGTACGCTATCCGCGCCCTCACCGCCTTCTACGAGCGCAACCTAACCATCAACGGCGCCGAAAGTGTGGAGCTCTAAAACCTGCCAAAAAGGGATGTTAATTTTGGCAGGTTTTATCTGGGCGAATGCAAAGGGTGAAACCGAACTGGATTGGTGATGCGTAGCCGCCGAGGTGCAGTGTGCCTCGGCGGCTTTTTGTGTACAGAGTACGGCTAATGCTTATAAATGCTATACATGCTTTACGTATCTACCATAGAGTTTTATGATAGTTTTGAAGTATTAAGGAGGGGTTATGACCACAACAGCCGCTCAGATCAACGTACGTCTCGATGCCGATCTTAAAAGGAGTGGGGACGCCGCTCTCTCCAAGGCCGGTATGACGCCGAGCCAAGCGGTGCGAGCGCTCTGGCAGCTTGCAGCGTCGCTGGCCGATCGCCCCGGTGCGCTCGAGGATATCCTGCTGCCCAGTCGTGCCCGGGCGGAACAGCGCGAGCGCGAAAAGGCCGCCAAACGTAAGCTCGAGCTCATGGATCAGGGGTCGAAGCTGTTCGCTGCCGCTTGCTGTGAGTCGGGAATCGATATGGTCAAGGCTCAGCCATCGGACGACGAAGAGCTCAAACGGAATGCCTATGCGGATCGCTATGGCGAGGAGATGAGCTGGCTCTATGAGTGAGACTCCAAAGCGCATCTTGGTTGACACCAACGTGTGGCTCGATTACTTCATTCCCTCACGACGTGGTCGTTCGGTGGCGATTGAGTTTTTACGCGATGCATGCACGGCGCAGGTTGATTTGCTGTACGCGGCGACATCGTCCAAAGACCTGTTTTATTTGATTTCAAGCGAACATAAGGCATGGTATCGGCGCGAGCATGGTTCGCTTTCCCAGTATGCCGCTACGGTAGCGACTTCGCTTGCATGGGATTGTCTTAGCGTGCTGTCGCAGCTTGCCACGCCAGTGCCCTGTGACCTGAGCGATATATGGATGGCGAGCAGGCAGCGTGAGCTCCATAGCGATTACGAAGACGATTTAATCATTGCGGCAGCGATACGCGCAAAGGCAGATCTCCTGGTCACCAACGATGTCAAGCTCTCTTCGCATGCGCCCGTCGCAGCAATGAACGTCGAAAACGCAAGAAACTATCTAACAACGCTTAAATAGCGCTAGACCCCTCTGGTCGAATAATGGTCAGCGAGAGTCCACAGGTAGGGCCGCGCCAGCAAAGCGCCGCAGGTTGAACAAAAGTCAGCGAGAGCCCGCCGTTTGAGCCAAGGTGCCGTGAAATGAAAAGGCGCTGACCTTCTGGTCGCGCCTTTGAAATTGAACGGCAGATTGGCCAAACGGCGGGCTCGCAGCGTCGAGGGGTTCCGGCGTTTGGTAAAACGCCGGAACAAATCAGTGCTCGATCCAGCAGCGCAGGGTCTCGCCGGCCTGCAGGTGACGCAGATTCTTGGCGGCGATGTCGACCACGTTGTTAAGTGTGGCTGCCAGGTGGAACCAACCGGAGACGTGCGGCGTGATGAGCATGTTGGGTGCATCCCACAGTGGGCTTGTCTCAGGCAGCGGCTCGGGGTCGGTGACGTCGACCGCGGCGCCGGCGAGATGTCCCGACTCCAGGGCGGCAACCAAGTCGTCGGCGACCACAAGATCGCCGCGGCCGCCGTTGGCAAAGAAGGTGCCCGGTTTCATCGCGGCGAAGAACTCGGCGTTCGCCAGGCCGCGGGTCTCGGGTGTGCTGGGCATAAAGGATGCGACGATGTCGGCCTCGGCTAGGCGCTCGGACAGGGCATCCATGCCGTCCATGTCCTCAAACACAATGGGATAGACGAGCGGATGGCGCTTGATGCCGCGGACGTGCGCACCCATGCTGCGGCAGAGCGTGGCAAAGTGGCCGCCGATATCGCCCGCGCCCAGCACCAGCACGTTGGCATTTTTGAGCGAGGTGACCGGGCCCAAGTCCTCCCAGCGATGTTCGCGCTGCAGGTCCTGGTAGCCGGGCAGGCGCTTCATCATTGACAGCACCATGGCAAACATGTGCTCGCTCACGGCCTGGCCGTAGGCGCCCACCGAGCAAGACAGCTTGGCGTCAGCCGGCACGGTGCCGGCAGCAAGGTAGTCGTCATAGCCCGCGGTCTGCAGCTGCAGTAGCTGGAGGTGCTCGCATGCGGTAAGCAGGGCAGGGTCTATGTTGCCCAAGATCACGTCGGCGTTGGCGACTTGTTCATGCGTGATGGCGTCGGCGCTCGTATAGATAAAGTTCTCGCCCGGAGCGCTCGACTCAAGAATTGCGCGATGGCGGTCGTTGACGGGCAACAAAACCAGGATGTTCACAAGCAGTCCTCTCCGCTTGACCTGCCAAAAAGGGACAGGTTTATTTTGGCAGGTTTTATCAGGCAAAACGCTTAAATAAAGCGCCGGGCGCTCATGGACGGTTTATAAGTCCATGAGCGCCCGGCGTCCGTGCGGCTACCAGCTCAGCAGCTCGTAGCCGTCCTCGGTCACTACGAGCTGTACCTCGCACTGGGCCGAATCGCTGCCGTCCTTGGTGCGCACGCACCAACCGTCACCCTTGCTAATCTTGATGTCGGGCGCTCCGGCATTGACCATGGGCTCGATGGTAAAGACCATGCCCGGAGCCATGATGGTGTCCACATCGGGCGCCTCGGTGGTAAAGCCTACAAACGGGTCCTCGTGGAACTCCTTGCCAATGCCGTGTCCGCCGTACTCGCGCACCACGCTAAAACCGGCGTCCTCGACCGTCTTTTGCACGGCCTCGGCCATCACGGACAGCGGTAGCCATGGCTTGACGGCGGCTAGACCCGCTTCCACGCTGGCGCGAGTGACGTCGACCAGACGCTGGCGCTCGGCAGAGACCTTGCCGATGCAGAACATGCGGCTCGAATCGCTAAAGTAGCCGTCCAAGATCGTGGAACAATCGACGTTGATGATGTCGCCCTCGTGCAGCACGTCCGTATCGCAGGGGATGCCGTGACAGACCACGTCGTTGATCGAGGTGCACACGCTCTTGGGGTAGCCCTCATAGTTGAGGTCAGCCGGCGTGCCATCGTGATCGATGGTGTAGTCGTAGATCATCTGGTCGATCTGGTTGGTGGTCATGCCCGCGGCGATGTGCTCGCCTACGTAGTCGAGCACGCCCACGTTGATGGCGGCCGAGCGCTTGATGCCCTCGATGTCGGCGGGTGTCTTGTAGAGCGTGCGGGGCAGAACCTCCCAGCCCTCTTCCCACAAGCGCTCGAGGCGCTCATCAAAGGCGCTATGGCATTTCTTATATTTTTTGCCGCTGCCGCACCAGCAGGCGTCGTTGCGGCCGGGCACGGGTCCATTGTCAAACATGGCTAACTTCCTTTCATTCGCAGCTAGTATAGCCCACCCGCAGACCAGCTCATTTGGGATGGGGCTAATTTAGCTGCTGGCGGGCGGCCGCGCTAGTAGCTCACCTGGCAGGGAATACCGAGGGCGCGCACGCGCGCGGCAATGGCGTCGAGCACCTCGGGCGCTGCTTTGGCAAGGCCGGCGACTGGTGTCTCGCGCGCGACCGTGTAGATGGTCGCCTCCTGCGGACGAATGCGCTCAAGCGCCGCGAGCCAGGGGGCAACATACTCCTCGCCGGTATTGTCGATGAGCTTGCCCTGATACTCGCCGGTCAAAAAGATCGTCTGGATAATAACGTGACCGTCAAAGCTTGCGAACGTCTCGATCTGGTGTTCGACGTTGTAGGGGCCAACAGGCTGGTCGAGCAGCTGGATAAACGCCGGGTCGACGGTATCGAGCTTAAGAATGTTGTCGTCGACCATCATGAGCGCGTCGTGCACCTCGGGGCGGTCGGCGCGTGTGCCGTTGGAGAGCACGGCGATCTTGGAGTTTGGGGCAAGCTCGTCGCGCAGTGCGACGGCGCCGGCGATGGCCCGTGGAAACTCCGGTGCGGCGGTGGGCTCGCCGTTGCCTGCGAAGGTGATTACATCGGGGAGCTCGCCCTCGGCTGCCATCTCGCGCAGCTTTGCCTCGAGCGCTTCGAGTACCACGGCAGCCGTGTTATACGGCTCATGGCAGGGGCGCTCGGCGTTGAGGCCGTTCTCGCAGTAGATGCAGTCGAACGTGCAGATTTTGCCGCTGGCCGGCATCATGTTGACGCCGAGCGAGAGACCAAGGCGACGGCTGCGAACGGGCCCAAAGATGGGGCTGGCATTCAAAAACGTAGACATAGGCATATGCTCCTCAAGACAATTGTGCCTAAGCATAGCATCGGCTCCAAAGCAAGGTGTGGGCTCTTGCTTTACAAGTTTCGTTTTTTCACGTCGCTCATGATGCCGTGCCATGAAAAGCCTCGGGTCGGGTAAAGTTAATCTGTTAACAAGGTGTAAAGCAATGCGGGTCCATCCAACCGTGCTGACGTGCAACTGGATGAGCATTGATGATGGGGGCACAACATGGATTTTACGGTCGAGAATGCGGGCACCACGATTGCCTGTCGCGAATATGCCGACCCGGATGTGTCGCCTGATGCTCCTGCCTTGGTGTGCGTGCACGGCGCTTGTGTCGACGGCACATTTTTCGACGGCATCGCTTGTGAGCTCAGTCGCAACTACCGCGTAATTGCCTACGACCGCCGCGGCTGTGGTGGCAGCAGCGATGCGGCAGACGGCAGCTATGATCTTGCCGCTCAGGCCGCCGATCTGCAAGCCGTGATCGAACACGTTGGCGCTCCGACAAATGTGCTTGCGCACAGCGCCGGTACGTTGGTGGCGCTGGAGCTTCTTCGTACCGAACCCCATCTCGTCGCCCGTGCGATTCTGCATGAGCCGGCTGTGTCGGCCGAAGGCGTCGGCATGGGCGCAGCCCCGGTTTTGCTCGATATGATTGCGGCTGGAAAGGTTTCAAGGGCGCTCCGGCTTTTCTTGGGAGCCCTCGGCGACTTGGACCCCGAGGCTCCTGGAACGACCGAAGCGGAAGCCAAACATGCCCTGCGCAATGGTCGTTGCTTCATGGCCAATGAATACGGGATTACTATGACCTGCGTTCCCGATTGGGATAGCGTTCGCGCGTCAAAAACGGTGGCCGCCGTGCTCCTGGGCGAGCTCTCGATTGGCACGCCCCGCGAGGCTGGCACGCGAGCGGCTGCCGAATATCTCGATTGCCCTCTCGTGACGATCCCGGGCGCGCATAACGGTCTGCGCGATCGCCCGGCAGCGGCTGCCCGGGCTGTCCGTGGCATCCTGGGGCTCTAACACCCGCAATGGCCAAAGCAGGCTTCACCCGCAAACGTTTCGGCCGTGTTAACAAATGTGCTCAAAACCTCACGTCTGCGACTTCAATCGCGCCGCCTGCCAACTCATAAAAATGTAACAGCATTCACGTACTTACCTGCATCGACAAGGTGTTACCCTTGTAGCATTTGGAACCCACCGCTACCATGCGAAACTATCGAAAGGGCCCCATATGCTCAATAATCACGAGGTCAATCTAACCGACGAGGAGGCTGCCGCTGAGGTCGCCCGTGTCGCGAAGAACTACCCCGTGGTGCGTTTGCTGTCGGCCGATCAGATTAAGAGCGAGCCTAACTGCTTGCTCGCCGGCGATCGCTGCCCTTGTCTGCGTCAGTCGAGTCTTGAGGCTTTGGCAGACTCCGATGAGGTGTCGGAGCAACTGCTCAATGATGGCACTGAGTACCGCGCCCGTCTACGCCCTCTGAAGGTCGAGGGCGAGCCTCACGTCTTGCTGATGGTGCGTCCGATTGATGAGCAAGAGGCCGCGGAAGAGGACCTTGTCTACACCGACGTGCTGACGAGCGTGCGCAATCGCCGATATTACGAGGAAAAGCTTCGCAGCGCCCGCATGAATGCCGGCGTTGCGATGATCGACGTTGATGATTTTAGGGCCTTCAACGATACGTGTGGCCGTCATGCCGGCGACCTTGCGCTCGGTGCTGTGGCGACAGCCATACGCAGCGGAATTCGTTCGACTGACGAGCTTGTGCGCTATGGCTGCGACAAGTTTGTGGTTGTCATGCCCAATATTCCCTCCGATGACTTCACCCGTCGCCTGCATCAGGTGTCCGATGCCGTTCATTCCACGATTATTCCGGGCCATGAGTACGTGAGCTTGACGGCATGTGTTGGTGGCGTTCGCATTCATGGCGAGACGGTCGATGAGGGCGTTGGCCGCGCTGCTCAGTTACTGAGCCGCGCTAAGGCGAAAGCCGGTACGGTCGTGACCGATGCCGATTCCATCGAGGCCTTCCAAAGCGAAAAGCCTTTGGTGCTTATCGCCGATGACTCCGAGATGAACCGAGCCATTCTCAGCGAGATGCTCAAGGACGAGCATTGCATCCTCGAGGCCGATAACGGTCGTGCGGCGCTCGACATGGTCGACCGCTATGGCGATGAGTTGTCGCTCGTGCTGTTGGACATTGTGATGCCGGGCATAAGCGGCTTTGAGGTGCTGGCCGATCTGTCGCGCCGATCGGGTATCGATAATCTGCCTGTCATCATGATTTCGAGCGAAGATTCCGATGATGCGGTTCTGCGCGCGTACGAGCTGGGCGCCTCGGACTATATCAACCGCCCGTTTGACTCCCGTGTCGTGCGCCGCCGCGTAAGCAACACCATCCGCCTGTACGCCAAACAGCGCCGCCTGACGAACCTGCTGTCCCAACAGTACAACGAGCGCGTCAAGAACAGTCGCATGCTCATCGACATCATGGCCGGCGTCATGGAGCTTCGCAACGGCGAGAGCGGCAGGCACGTTACGAACATCGAAAAGCTGACCGAGCTGCTGCTTGGCTATCTGGTCCAGCGTAGCGGCACGATCTCCCTCGACAATGAGGAACGCTCCACGATCGCCCTGGCTTCGGCGCTGCACGATATCGGCAAGATGTCGATTGACGATGCGATCCTCAACAAGCCCGGACGCCTTACGCCCGATGAGTTCGAGATTATGAAGACGCATACCACGATCGGCGCCGACATGCTGCTTGAGCTGGGTAGCCATCACGCCGGTAATGCGCTTATGGAATATGCGTACCAGATTGCGCGTTGGCACCACGAGCGCTGGGACGGCAAGGGTTATCCCGATGGCCTTAAGGGCGACGATATCCCCATCGCCGCACAGGTGGTTTCGGTGGCCGACGTATACGATGCGCTGACGAGCGTGCGCGTGTACAAGGATGCCATCCCGCACGAGGAGGCGATCCAGATGATCCTGGACGGTAAGTGCGGCACCTTTAACCCGCTGCTGCTCGACTGTCTGCTCGAGGTGCAAGACCGTATTGCCGAAACATTGGCGCGCCCTGCCGAGGTCGTTGCGCTTCCTACGATTTAGTTTGACCAAAGGAGTTTGAATCCATGATTTCCATGCGTGAAGCGTATGAGAAGATCGGCGCCAATTATGATGACGCTTGCACTCGGCTGATGGGCGAGGAGATGCTTGCCCGCTTTGCCCTCAAGTTTTTGGATGACGAGAGCATGGACAAGCTGGAGGCCGCCATGGCGGCAGGAGACGCCAAGGAAGCGTTTATGGCAGCTCACACGCTCAAGGGCGTGAGCCAGAACCTGGGATTCGATAATCTGTACGAGCCGGCGGTCGTGGTGACCGAGGCGCTGCGCGGCGCCGATGCCGTTGACGGCGCTCGCGCGGGAATGCATGCGTTGCAGCAGCAATATGCGGCTACGATGTCGGCCCTGCGCGAGGTGGCCGAGTAAGAGCTCGCGAGCTTTGATGGCTATGAGAGTGGATAATCTCCCGTTTTAGGCCCGGTGGCGACCTCAAAGTGGGAGATTATCCACTCTCGTTCGATACGTGTCCAAAAATCCACTCTCACCCCTTCTGATTGGTGAATGGCCTATGCGCACTGGCGGGGCTTTCCGCATGCAATCCATATCGTTGTTCGATAAACTATTCGGATAACGATAGATTCGATGAGGGTGAGTGTATGTCCAACAGCGTTCAGCGTATGGCCAAGGCGGGCGAGACTGTAAGGAAGCTTGGCTTTTGCATGGCGGTCGTTTTTGCGGGAATGCTCGTCGCTTTTGCCGCGTTGGTTGTTTACGTGATCTGGTATGCGGTTGCAAACGTTGTTTCTGTCGATTCTTTCGGTGTCGTGACGCTTCTCGATGGCGGGAGCATCGTTATCCCAAGCGGGCTGTGCCTGGCACTCGTCGTGGGTGTTTCGCTTGTCGTTTTGTGCGGAATCAGCCATAACATCTCTCGGGGCGTCTCGCCCTTTACCAAGACGCATGTGCGGCTTATCCGTGTTCTCGCGCTTGCCTTTGCTGTTAACGCCGCGGTTTCGCTTGTTGGTGCCTATGGATCGGTCAATCTCACCATTGGCGGACTGGAGCTTTACATCGTGCCTCATTCCTTCGTTATTGAGATTTGCCAAGGCGCTACCTTTGATGCGGGGTCGTTTATCGGCGCAGTTGTCTGTTTGTTTATCTCGGCGATCTGGAGCTATGCCTCGCTGCTCCAAGAGCAGTCTGACGAGCTTGTGTAGGAGGAAACATGAGCTATCTCATCATCGAGCTTGAGACGCAGCTGCTTAAGACCGGAAAGACCAGTGCTGATCTGATTCGAGCGACGGGGCATACTCCGGCTAATATTTCAAAGCTTAGAAACGGAAAGATAAAAGCTATTCGCCTAAAGACGCTCCTCGATATCTGTGATGAGCTTGATTGTCAACCGGGAGATATTATTCAGCGCGTGAGCGAGAAAGAGCTTGAGGAGCTTATTGTCGAGCGTGCAAAAAACGTTGTGAGGCAGATGCGGGACGGCGGAGGCAACGAGGCGTCGCTTCCGACATCAGTCTTTGCTGTCGATTTGAGCGACGAGTAGCTTAAGGCGAACAACTAAAACGAAATATCAGCGTGAAGGGACCCGTGTCTAACACGGGTTCTTTCTTTTAGATTATCTTGACAAATATGAGTTATCGAAAAACAATAACAACTATGGAAAACGATAAAGTAAAGAAGGAACGATATGAGCGGTTTTGCTATCAAGCGGAACGGGAGGCCAATGAACGCATCAACGATAAGGCTATCAAGGGTGTCAAAGCGCTACGGGAAACGGCGCGTTTTGCATGACGTTTCCTTCGAGGTGGATCAGTCTGAGCTTTGCGCCCTTGTTGGTGCAAACGGGGCGGGCAAAAGCACGCTTATTAAAATAGTGCTGGGCCTCTGTGAGCCATCGTCGGGGAGCGTGGAGCTCTTTGGAGGCAAGTCGAAAAAAGAGCTGAGCCTGATGCGGACGCGTGTCGGCTATGTGCCAGATTCTTGCGGAGCATACCAATCTCTCAGTGCGGCTGAGAATCTTCGGATCCGATGTGCGGAATGGGGGCTCGATGAGAAACGTGAGGTTCCTCGCGTCTTGGGCCTGGTCGGGCTGGACGTCGATGAGAAAAAGAGCGTGAGCAGTTTTTCTCTGGGAATGAAACGGCGACTGGATATAGCTACGGCTTTATTGGGCGACACCGACGTACTAATTTTCGATGAGCCGGCAAATGGATTGGATCCGTTGGGCATCGAGAGTATATGGGCCCTTATCGGTCGATTGAATCGGGAGCAGGGCAAAACCATGCTTATCTCTAGCCACGACTTGGATGAGCTGGCATCGGTTGCAACAAGCTGCCTGTTTCTTCATGACGGTGAACTGCTAAAAAAGGAATCGATGGACGTCATAAGGGATGAGGCGCCATCCCTAAAAGAGTATTACAGGCGCTTGATGAAGGCGGTCTCGCTATGAAGCGGGCGATCCATCCCATAAAGGCAGATATGATGCGTTTGCACAGGATATTTCCGGCGAAGTTTGGTCTTGCGCTTATGTTGGCGTTCGGCCTTCTCTTCGGCATCTTTCTAAAAAACGGAACAACGTTGCTCGTCTTTGGCTATGGCGTTTGTGGGGAGGATATTGGTTTCCTCTGGAATGCAATCGATCCTTCTGCGCCTGATGAGTCCCTTGCGCGCAGCGCTTTTGCCGGTACATCCCTGTTCGTTCCACTCATCGTTTGTTTGGTGCTTTTACAAGAGCATGGCTATAAAGAGGGGCACCGAATTTCTTCGGCAAGAGGTCTCAACCGCTTTTATGGGGCTCTAGCCCATGCATTTTCGTCTGCTTTAATAATTGGCGCAGCGTATAGCGCGCTTTGCCTTCTTCTTTTTGCAATAGCCATAATACGTGGAGGGCATAACTACTCGCACAACATACTAACTGTATTTTTGCCTGCAATGATAGTCAACGCCGTATTGGTGATATCGGTTGCGCTGGAGACGGTGACCATCTATCGGATAACGGGCAGCGCTGTATTGAGCGGGGCCGTGGTGATAGTTGGATTTGTCATGAGCTTGACGCTCTACGGAGCCTTCCTTCAGGCACCTATACCATCCTTGCGATGGATCTTCTTCCTTCCGGGGCCGTACCTTGGAGTCGGATGTGCCCTTGGGTATAGCGATATGGGGCAGCTGACGCTTCTGGGATATGGCGTGGCAGCCAGCTGTCTATCGGTATTGATTTACGCTCTCGTGAGCTTTCGCGCTGGGGGTGTGCTCAATGGCTCGTCAGATTAAAAGACTTCTCCAGTCAGAATTGAAGCATGTGAGCAAATGGGCGTACGCCTTAATCCTGGTAATTTATGCGTACATGGTGATATTGCAGCTTAATTCTTTCCCGATGTGGTTCTGTAGCTTCCGTGAGAACAGTTTCTTGGGTTTTTTCCCAGACCCGACGCTTCGGCTATCGGCGGAGGATGTCCTTCTATTTGGCAATGCAGAGGTTTTTCGCGGTCTGCTGTTCAACGTAGCCCCGTTGGCCCATGCATTGTTCTTTCCGTTCATCGCGGCTTGCATTGTGCCGCGCTTTGTCAGTTCGGGCTTTGTCGAGGAACCGTGGGGGTTGTCGGAGGCTCGGGGAGGGAAGCGTGTGTGCGCTATCGTTGCGCGAGTGGTGCTATCTTCTTTTGCCCTTTTGGGCGCGTTTGTCCTGTCGAGTGTCGTTTTGTACTGTCTTAACTGCGCAATCGTTTCGGATGCTCAGCAGTATTTCAACCTGCATGTATTTTGCTATCGACTTGTTCTTGCTGCCGCTGCCTGCCTTGCATACGTGGTTTCTTGCGTAATCGTTGTTTCCTATTTTGGGTCCGGCTTCGGTCCGATTGGCATGCTGTTGCTTGTCAACGTCGTAGCGATCTACATACAGATCGGGGCCAATTCCATGCTTCCGCTTCCAGCCTCGATGCTCATGTGGATTTGCGGCGTGACCCCGTTGGGGAATGGTCAATGCATCTCGATTTTAATTGACTGCCTCATAAACGTAGCAAGCGTTTTTATCATTTGCTTTACTGTCGACCGATTGCGGTCGAGATTTCTCTGATTGTTTGTGAGGGATAATCATACCGAGCATATCAAATACAGGGGGGCGGGCACCGTAGCTGGTGTCCGCCCCCCCCGGCTTAGGAGGCTTTAACCTGAGTGGTTCGCGAGCTAGCGGGCCTGCTTTACCTTTGCCGCCGCCTCGACAAACGACTTCCACAGGTTAAAGTCGGTTTCGAGCGTCTTCCACGTGTACTCGGGATGCCATTGCACGCCTAGACAGAATGGTTGGCCTTCGACCTCGATGCACTCGGGAATACCGTCGGTTGCCTTGGCGACCAAGCGCGTGCTTTTACCCAGACGATCGACGCAGCAGTGATGTGCTGAGTTGGTCTGGATCAGTCTGTGGCCGCCAAGCGCGCGCTCCAGCAGCGAGCCCGGCATGACTTCGACAGGGTGCACGGGATCGTTGAGCACGTGGGTATGGCGCCACTGTGTGCGGCCCTCGCGAGCGCCCAGGCTCGGCACGTCCATGCACAGAGTGCCGCCAGTGGCGACATTGAGCAACTGCGTGCCGCGGCAGGTGGTAAAGAGCGGCTTTTTGGCGCGGAGCACCTCGCCGACCAGCTTAAACTCAAAGCTATCGCGGATCTCACAGCACAGCGTGGGGTCGTAGGGTCGATCATCGCCCCAACGTTTGGGATTGACATCGGGGCCGCCGGGAATGGCGATGCCGTCGGCGATATCGACGTAATGACGGATGACCTCAATGTCCTCGGTGATGGACATCTGCAGCGGCAGGCCGCCGGCGGCAAGGATGGCATCGACAAAGACACTTGCGATTTCCTCGTTGGGGGAGAGTGTCTCGCTTAAAAACGGCTTTGCCTCTTCCCAACGCGGCGCGACGAGGATGAGTGGGCGGTCGGTGGGGGCGACGTCGACATGTGGGGTGTAGGACGATGAAGTGCGAGTTCCGATCATAGGTGTTGCTTTCGAGTTTGGATGGTCATGGCGAGCGGATATGGCAATTGGGCTAGTGGCCCTTGATGGAGTTGAGGAAGTCTTGGGCGCGCTTGGTCTGGGGATGGTCAAAGAACTCGTCGGGCGTGCCGGTTTCCACGATCTGGCCGTCGGCCATAAACACGACGCGGTCGGCAACGCGGCGGGCGAAGTTCATCTCGTGCGTAATTACGATCATCGTCATGCCCTGCTGGGCCAGACGGACCATGACCTCGAGCACCTCGTTGATCATCTCGGGGTCGAGGGCACTTGTGGGCTCGTCAAAGAGCATGGCCTTGGGCTGCATGGCGAGCGAACGGGCGATGGCCACGCGCTGCTGCTGGCCGCCCGAAAGCTGTGCGGGAACCTTGTCGGCCTGCTCGGCCACGCCTACGCGGCTCAGCAGGTCCATGGCGCGCTCGCGGGCCTCGTCCTTGGAGACGCCCAGCACATCGACCGGTCCCAGCATGACGTTCTGCAGTACCGTCATATGTGCAAACAGGTTGAACTGTTGGAACACCATGCCCAGCTCGGCACGCATGCGGGCAAGGTCTTTGCCTTCCTGCGGCAAGGGCTCGCCCTCGATGAGGATCTCGCCCGAGTCGATGGTTTCCAGGCGATTGATGGTGCGGCACATGGTCGACTTGCCCGAGCCCGAGGGGCCGATCACGACGACGACCTCGCCGCGGTCGACCGAGAGATTGATGTCGTTGAGGACGTGCAGATCGCCGTAGTGCTTATCGACGTGCCTGAGCTCGATCAGCGGCTGATTGCCGGTGAATGAGGTGCTCTGTGCCATGGTGCTCGGCTCCTTATGACTCGAAATGGTAAATCGTTAGCGAATGATGGTCGCGCCGGTTTTGTGCGAAACGTAGACAGCGGCCTTGTTGATTGCGACGTTGATGAGGATATAGATGACCGCGATCACCAGGTAGACCGACACGAGGGCGTCGTAGTTGGTAATGAGCACGCGGGCGTTTTGCATAAGGTCGGGGTAGCTCACCACGTAGGCGACGGTGGTGTCTTTGACGACGACCACAAGCTGCGAAATCAACGACGGAATGATAAACCGAATGGCCTGCGGCAGCACGATTTTAAAGGTGATTTTAGCCTTGGAGAGACCGAGCGCCTGGGCGGCCTCGACCTGGCCGCGCGGCACGGCATTGACGCCGGCGCGGAAGATCTCGGCGAGTACGCCGGCTGCGGCGAGCGCGACGGGAAGCGTGAGCATCCAAAACGACGGCAGCGCGATCTTGTACTGGGGCAGCACCAAAAAGAAGAAGTAGATGAACAGCAGGCTCGGCACGCCACGGAAGAAATCGGTGAACACGCGGCAGACCAGCTGCAGCGGCTTGATGTCGCTGGTACGGCCGAGCATGAGGGCTAAGCCCAGTACCAGCGCGATGGCGCCGGCGGTGAGCGCGACCTTTACTGTGCCCTCAAAACCGGCAAGCAGGAACTTCCAGGTGGTGAGGTGCGTAAAGAAGTACCAGTAATGGACCGAAAGCTGGCCGGTCACATAAAAGCGCTGCAGTACCAGAGCGATGAGCGCGGCCACGGCAACAAGTGAGATGGCGGTGCCGACGCGAATCTTGGCGCGCATCTTGGGGCCGGGAGCCTCGTAGAGCGCATCGCGCATGGTGAGCGCGGAGGTGGAGTGCTTGCTCATCGGAGGATCCTCACCTTCTTATCGATATAGTTGCCAATGTGGCTCACCACAAAGGCCGTGCCCAGGTAGCCGAGCGCCGAGATAAAGAACGCGGCGACGCCGCCGAGCGAGCGCGTGTTGATGTAGCTCACCACGCCGGTGAGCTCCTGCGGTTTAAGCGGCACCTGACTGCCGAGCGCGGTGGTGAGCATGACGGCGATAAAGAGGTTGGTCATGGGCAGCACGCTCGAGCGCAGCGCCTGCGGAATCACGATCTTGGCGAGGATACGGCTGAAGCTCATGCCCAGCGAGCGGGCGGCTTCCACCTGGCCGACACCGACGGTGTTGATGCCGCTCATAAAGTTCTCGGAGCCAAAGGCAGAACCCAAGAGCACTGTGGCGACGATGACGCAGGTGCGGTAGGGCAGGACGACCTTGAGCGGCGGCAGCGCGTAGACGACGATAATGAGCAGCGCGATGCCGGGGATGTTACGGAAGACCTGGACATACAGGTCGCCAAAGACGCGCAGCGGTTTGAGCGGCGACACGCGCATCACGGTGACGGCGACGGCCAGCACCATGGCGATGGCAAACGACTCAAGCGTCATGCCCCAGGTTGCTAGCAGCGCGTCAATGTAGTTCTGGCCATAGAGCGACCAGAGCTCGGAGAGACTCATGCGGACCTCCCGCCGATAAGGAAAGGGGCTCCCGTGTGTACGGAAGCCCCGACAACTCAGTGAAGAAACAGTTTAGCGCAATAAAGCGCACCGTGCGTTTCCGTAAGGTTTCGTTGCGGCCGTTACTAGGCGCGTTGCCTAGGCGCCGATCTCGGGCAGCTCGGGAACATTGGTGTCACCCGTGCGGTCACCGATGCAGATCTGCCACAGCTCGGTCCAGGTGCCGTCGTCCTCAATCTTCTTAAGGAAGTCGTTAACGAAGGCGACGCCGTCGGAATCGAGCGGCAGGCCGATGCCATAGGGCTCCTTGCTGCCGAAGGGCTTGCCGGCGATCTTATACTTACCGGGCTCGCGGACTAGGGCGCTCTGCTGCATGTTGTTGTCGATGACGTAGGCGTCAACGCGACCCTGCTGGAGTGCCTGGCGGGCCTCCTCGTCGGTCTTGAACTCCTGCTGGCTGGCCTTGGGAGCGAGCTCCTCCAGGATGGCAGGGCCGTTGGAGCCGGACTGGACGGCGACGTTCTTGTCGGCCAGGTCGTCGACGCTCTTGATGTCGTCGTTGTCGGCGAGCACCAGGATGGCCTGCTGGGTGTAGTAGTAGGGACCGGCAAAGGAGACGAGCTTCTTGCGATCGTCAGTGATGGTGTAGGTGGCAAAGACGGCGTCGACCTGGCCGTTCTGCAGGACGGACTCGCGCGTGTCCGAGGTCACCTGGGTGATCTCGACCTTGTTCTCGCCCAGAATGTAGTTGGACAGAAGCTGTGCGATACCGGCGTCGAAGCCGCGGGTCTGACCGTCTTTCTCGTTGAGGAGGGAGAAGAGCGTGGAGGTCTGAACGCCACCGATCTTAAAGACACCGGCGTCCTTGACGGCCGTGGCCCAGGTGCTGGCGGCGATGGCATCGTCATCGGCCTTGGGGCCGTTGTCGACGAGCTTGTCGAATGCCTTAGCGTCGAGCGTGGTGGAAGCCTCGGCATCTTCGGAGCTCTTGGAAGAGCCGGCGGCGGAACCCTTGTCGGCCTCGGCGCTGGTGTCGGAGCAGCCGGCAAGACCAAGGCCGGCGACGGTTGCGAAGGTGGCGGCAACGAAGCCGCGGCGGTCGAGAACGACCTGCTGGGAGAGGTTCTTGCTCATGGGAGAACACCTTTCTCAATAAAATCCCTAGCGGTTGAGTAGAGTTATACCCCATCGCGCTCAAATGGGTCAACACGAAATAACTCAGAAACATACTTACCTTATGGGTTATTGTACCTACCAAAAAGGGACAGGCACCTTTGTGGTGGTTCTTGCAGATGTGGTGGCCTGTCTCGCTGCTTTGTCTCAATCTGTAACATCTGCAGCCGTTTTTGCCGAGTAACTGTTACAGATCGAGATTTTCTCTTCAGGGGAATTCGAATGTCTCAATCTGTAACATCTGGACGGCCAAAAGGTCCCTATCTGTTACAGATTGAGACAAAGGTCTGGGACTAAGATGTCTTATCTCAATCTGTAACAGGTAGACGGAAATTCGGGCCCTAGATGTTACAGATTGAGATAATCGTGTCGTGAAAACAAAAACCTCCGCAGGGGTGCTTCCCTTGCGGAGGTTTTCTTACTCGTTGAGTAGCCTTACGGCTTCGGCGGCCATGTTCTCGACCGTCATGCCGTTCTGAGCGAGCAACTCGTTGGGGTCGTAGCGGTCGGGGAAGCCCTTGGCGATGCCAAAGGTGCGCGTGCGCAGCGGCGTGCAGGCCAGATAACATGCCACGCGCTCGCCCCAGCCACCGTCCAAGATGCCGTCCTCGAGGGTGACGACAACGCGATGCTCAGCGACAAGGCTGTCGAGGAACTCACGGTCAAGCTCGGTTGCAAAGCGCGGGTTGACGAGCGTGGCCTCGATACCGTACTCGGCAGCCAAGCGGTTTGCCACGCGCTCGCCCAGCTCAAAGAAATCGCCGAGCGCGAGCACTGCTACGTCGCGACCCTGGCGCACCACGTTGTAGCGAACGGCGCTGTAGTCGGTGCCTTCGGCGGGCGCAAGGTCGGGACGGCTCACCAGGCCAATGCCCGGTACGCGGATCGCCACGGGATGCTCGCGGTGGTCGAGCGACCAGCTCAGCATGGACAGATATTCCTCCATGCAGGCCGGCGCCAAGTAGTGCATGTTGGGAAGAGCGCCCAGCATGGAAATATCGAAGAACGAGAGGTGCGTCTCGGATGTGGTGCCAAAGATCGACGCGCCAAACACCAGGATGGTTGCCGGGGCGTCGTTGAGGCACAGGTCGTGCCACAGCTCGTCGTAGGCGCGCTGCAAAAACGTGCCGTACACACCAAAGACTGGCTTGGCGTCCGAGCGTGCAAGCGCGGTGGCAAAGGTCACAGCGTGCTCCTCGGCAATGCCCGCATCGACGAACTGTTTGCCGGCGGCAGCGCGAAGCTCGGGTGTAAAGCCCATAATGTAGGGCGTGGCGGCCGTGATGCCCACGACCTGCGGATCGCGCTCGATGGCGGCGCTGAGCGCCTCGCCCGTAATGTCGGCATAGGTGCGCGGCGCAGGCTCGCTCGGATGGCCCGGGCAGAGCTTGCGCCCAGTCGCCATGTCAAACGGACCCACATGATGCCAGCGCTCGGGGTCGCTCTGGGCTGGCTCAAAGCCCTTGCCCTTTGCGGTGGAGACGTGCAGCACGATGGGATGATCGATATCGCGCAGCTCCTGCAGCGTGTCGACCAGGGCCAACACATCGTTGCCGGTGTCCAGATAGCAGTAGTCGAGCCCCATCGCGCGGAAAACGTTGCGCTCACAGGTGCCGTTGCTGGCGCGTAGCTCGGCCAGATTGCGATACAGGCCACCGTGGTTTTCGGCGATGGACTGGTCGTTATCGTTGACGATGATGATCAGGTTGCTGTCGAGCTCGGCGGCATTGTTAAAGCCCTCAAACGCCAGACCGCCCGAAAGCGAACCGTCGCCAATGATGGTGATGACGTTGTACGCATCGCCCGCCAGGTCACGAGCGTGCGCCAAGCCGCAGCCCAGGCTCACCGACGTGGAGGTGTGGCCCATGGCGAACAGGTCGTGCTCGGACTCGTCAGGATTGGCAAAACCAGAGGCCTCGCCGTAGCGTGCCGGGTCGATATAAGTGTACGCGCGCCCAGTCAGCGCCTTGTGGGCGTAGGTCTGGTGCGAAACATCAAAGACAATCTTGTCGATGGGGGAGTTAAACACGCGATGGAGCGCAACCGTAAGCTCAACGACGCCCAGGTTGGGGGCAACGTGCCCGCCGACGGCGGCGGAGCTTTCGAGAATGGCGTGGCGGATCTCGCCGCAGAGCAGCGGAAGCTCGGCGCGATCGAGAGCCTTGACGTCCTCGGGCGTTGTCGTTTGCGTAAGCAGCATCGTTGTGGGTTACTCCATGCGAATCGTGCGCCGGCACTCCCTCGGCCGGCACAATTGCACAAGACAGTCTCGCACATTTTGGCGTTTGATATGTGACGGCGGCGCGGTAATTCGCCAACTGGTGGGGCAAAACGTTTTGTCCGATGCCATACTGGTAAATTCGATGATGATTTTATTCATTGCGCGCAGGCCGCGGCTTGCCGCCGAGCGCCGCCGGAAGGAGGCCGCATGTCCGATACCGTTCGTGCCGAGAAAATCGCGCGCGAGGTCGACGATGCCGCCCGTCAGCTTGCCCAGGCGGGCCGCTTGGACCTGATGCATGAGTTTATCCAACATGGCGATGTGACGGTCTATACGCATGTGACCTCGGTAGCGCGGGCAAGTCTGTCCTTTGCCGAGCGCCTGGGCCGCGTCGGTATCTCCGTCGACCGCTTATCGCTGCTGCGCGGGGCCCTGCTGCACGATTACTTTCTCTATGACTGGCACGATCCCGACCCAAGCCATCGACTGCATGGCTTTCGTCACCCGTTTTTTGCCTTGGCGCGTGCGGAGGAAGATTTTGAGCTGACGCCGCGCGAGCGGAATATTATCGTACGGCATATGTTTCCGCTGGTACCGGTGCCGCCGACGTGTCGTGAGGCATGGATTGTGTGCCTGGCGGATAAATGGTGCGCACTGCGCGAGACGATTGCCGGCCGTCTGCCGCGCAAAGGCGGCGCGAACGATTTGAACGAGGGCCCGAGTGACGGCTCGAGCAAAGAATCGAACGAAAAGAGGAGTGGGTAGACGGTGGGAACCGCGATCGACATGGCATTTGACGGCGCGACGCTTGCCGCCTGTCCGCTCTCGGCGCTGGTACTCTCGTTTGCCTTCTACGGTTTTTGCGGCTGGGTATGGGAGTCGACAGTCTGCGCCATGCTCAACCACGGACGCTTTGCCAACAGCGGCTTTTTGCTAGGGCCGTGTTGTCCCATCTACGGTGCGGGCGGCATTGCGTGCTGGTTGCTGCTGCGTGGAATCCCAGACGCCTCGAGCCAGTTTGTCGCTGCCGCGCTCGTATGCAGCGTGATCGAATATAGCGTGGGCGTGCTGTTGGAAAAAACGACGGGTGCCCGGTTTTGGGATTACTCGCATCTGCCGTTTAACCTGCACGGACGCATCTGCCTGTACTGGGCCTGCGCGTTTGGCTTGGGTGCGTTGTGTATTTGCCGTTTAGTGGAGCCGGCATTGCTGGGGCTGCTTGGCCATCTGCCGGTGCTAATCGTGCGCTTGGCCGCCTTTATCGTCGCGGTCGCGATGATGGTCGATGCGGTGTGCTCGTTGGCGAGCTGGCGGCGTCTGTCCGATCAGCTTGAGCGTGTGCGTGCCGACCTTGCCGACCGCATCAATGAGTCGCTTGCCGACGCCTCCGACTCTATGCTCGAACGTATTCCCGATTCGGCGATTGACTCGGTGGCGCAGACGCATATCCGCGGTCGCGCCGTTAACGCTTGGCTGGCCGAGCTGGGCGACGCGGCGCTCGATGCCCTGCGCGAGAAGACTTCGATGCCGACGTTTATCTCGGATGGTGCTCGCGGCCTGGCGCTCGCTGCCCGCCGCGTGGCCGATGCCGCGCCGAGTATGCCGCGTCCGTCGCTCGGTCGTCGCCTTGCCGGCAAGCGCATGAGCCGCCCGGTACCGAGCGTGTCACTCAGCCGCCGCGACCTACGCTTCTTTAACGCCTTCCCGCGTCTGCGCATCAATCGTTACGAGGGTGTCATTCGAGCTACCGACCTCCGCGACCGAGCCCGCGAGCTGTTCCGGCGCTAGCCAGAGCGGAGCCAAGCGCGCCCTTCTCGTTCGCACGTTTCCCGTTCGTTTCGCGTCCGTTGCCGCGCCGTTTCCAAGATTGCGGTGCCGTTTCCATTCGACAACGCAGCGTTTAACAACGCCGTATCTGGTCTACACCAGTTGCCCCTCGGCCGCATCATGAGCGCCGACAACGTTCATGCGACCAAGGGGGAGCGAATGTACGATACGGGATCGACAACGTTTATGCTCATCTGCACCATGCTCGTGTTTTTAATGACACCGGGTCTGGCGTTTTTCTATGGCGGCCTGTCCAGGCGCAAAAATGTCATCAACACCATGCTTATGTGCTTTGGCGCCATTGGCCTGGTTGGTGTGCTGTGGATTGTTGCCGGCTGGTCGCTGGCCTACGGTGGCGACGGTTCTAGCCCGTTTATTGGCGGCTTTGACCAGTTGCTGTGCCTGCCGGTGCTCAACCAGGTGCTGCAGGCGGCCGAGGGCAATGCTGCGGATGGTGCCGTCTACCCTCAGATCATCAACATCGCCTTCCAGATGGCGTTTGCCATGATCACCGCCGCTATCGTTACGGGCAGTCTGGCAGGCCGCGTTAAGTTTGGTGCCATGACGGCCTTCCTGGGCATTTGGCTGCTCGTGGTCTATGCGCCGCTCGCCCACATGGTTTGGGGCGGCGATGGTTCCTTTATCGGCG
The DNA here is from genome assembly GCF_003465825.1 of Collinsella sp. AF02-46-1. Classification (GTDB taxonomy): domain Bacteria; phylum Actinomycetota; class Coriobacteriia; order Coriobacteriales; family Coriobacteriaceae; genus Collinsella. The sequence continues at coordinate 38,169 of NZ_QSBV01000014.1, read as the reverse complement.
ACATCATCGGCGCGCTCGACTTTGCCGGCGGCGACGTGGTACACATTTCGTCCGGTCTCACGGGCCTGATTCTCTGCTTAATGCTCGGCCGTCGTCGCGGCTTTGGCATGGTGAGCTACCGTCCGCATAACGTGCCGTTTGTGGCGCTGGGCGCCGGTCTACTTTGGTTTGGTTGGTTTGGCTTTAACGGCGGCAGCGAGTTTAAGGCCGACGCCGTGGCGGCACTCGCCATCCTCAACACCGTGACGGCCAGCGCGGCGGGCATGGTCTCGTGGCTTGTCGTCGAGCGCGTGCACACCGGTCGTCCCACGCTGGTGGGTGCTAGCACCGGTTTGGTTGCGGGCCTTGTGGTGGTTACGCCGGGTGCGGGCTTTGTCGAGCCGTGGGCGGCGCTGGTCATGGGCCTGATCGTATCGCCCGTCTGCTATCTGGCCATCAGCCATCTTAAGACCAAGTTCGGCTACGACGATGCGCTCGACGCGTTCGGTTGCCACGGTATCGGCGGCATCTTGGGCGGTGTGCTCACGGGCCTGTTCTGCGTGCCGGAGCTCTCGTGGACCGGTAAGGGCGGCCTGTTCTACACGGGCGACGTGTCGCTGCTTGTCTCGCAGGTTCTGGGCATTGTGGTGACGGTCGTTATTGTGCTGATGCTCGACTTGGTGATCGCCGCGGTGGTCAAGGCGCTGTTCCACGGTAGCCTGCGCGTGGACGAGGCCGACGAGGCACTGGGCCTGGATGCGAGTCAGCACGGCGAGAGCGCATACCCCTCATTCTCCGGACTCGATTAGCAGCTTCCCCAAGCACCGCACCTTGCCGTTCAATCGTCGCTCACGTACTTAAGTACGCTTCGCTCCTCTTTCACGGCAATCTGCGGCACTTGGGAAACCTGCTAAGACCAGTCAGTTGAACTTTTTTGATCTCTGAGGTTGGTTTACGGCACCTGGGAAACCCGCGTCTCATGTAAAGGGATACGTTGATTATTGAGAGGAATTCACTATGAAGAAGATCACGGCGATCGTCCGTCAGGAAAAACTTGAGGTTCTCAAAGACGCGCTGTTTGCTGCCGATGTTCGCGGCATGACCATCAACCAGGTGCAGGGCTGCGGCGCGCAGCATGGCTGGAAGGAATACGTGCGCGGCAACGAGTTGCTTGTCAACACGATCCCTAAGGTGCAGTTCATCCTCATCTGCGCCGATGAACATGTCGACGGCATTGTCGAGATCATCTGCAACGCTGCTCGCACCGGTGCCGTCGGAGACGGCAAGATTTGGGTCGAGCCGGTCGAGGAAGTTATCCGCATCCGTACCGGCGAACATGGCCCTGCCGCGGTGTAGGACAATCTTTCGCCCGACGGGCGTGCCTCTCTTGGGGCGCGCCCGTTCTCGTCTACAATATCGTGCAGACGAAGGAGAGGCACGCCCATGATCAAGATGTTTGCGAGTGACTTAGACGGAACGCTGCTGAACGCCCTGCACGAGGCGGATGGGACCATCCGCCGTGCCATCCGCGAGCTGACCGAGGCTGACTTGCATGTGGTTCCCGCGACCGGGCGCTCGACGTTGCCAATCGGCGAGCATGGCTTTACGGGGCTGGCGATCGATGCCTGCTGCTCTAACGGCTCCATCGTGCGCGACAGTCATGGCGAGGTGCTCAAAACCTGGACCATCGACCCGCAGGTTACCGAGGAGCTGCTCAAGGCGTTCCCGGATATCTGCTTTGATTGCTCCACGCCCGATGGCATGTTCTCGAGCGGTTCGTTCGAGATGCATCAGGCGGGCTTTAAAAAGGACAGCCCCATCAAGCGTATTGTGATGCGCGGCATGCGTGCGCGTGGCGGCTATCACGAGGAACAGTATTTCGACCAGTCGATCGGCGATATCTTGCGTCACGATGTATGCAAGATCAATTGTCGCGTGACCTCGCCCGAGCTGGAGCGCGACCTTAAGGCATATTTGGCCGAACGATCGGACCGCGTGGTCAACGCGCCGTTCGATCCGGTGATGTTCGAGATCACGGACGTGGCGTGCAACAAGGGCGAGAGTGTTGCCTGGCTGGCGGGTTACTACGGCATTGCCGAGGACGAGGTGGCGGTCTACGGCGACGGCGGCAACGACATTGCCATGCTCAAACGCTTCCGCCACAGTTATGCGACCAAAAACGGCAGCGATGCAGCCAAGGCCGCCGCAGGCGCGACTATCGGCAGCTGCATGACCCACGCCGTTCCCAAGCACATGCTCGCCACCATGCGCAAGCAAAACTCCCGCACCGTCATCGAATAATGTGACCAAGGGACTGCGCTTTTGCCACAATCTAAATATTGCCTTTACGTGTTGATGCACACGGTGTGCAATAATACTCGCACTGTGCAATAGTGCACAGGTTGAGTAACAGGGAGGACGCTTGTCCCAGCTCGAGAAATGCGATCGCCGATCCCTTCGCTCGCAGCGTGCCCTTCGCCAGGCACTTGCCAGCGAGCTTGCCGAAAGCGGCGACCTTTCGCGCATTAACGTTGCGTCGCTCACCGAGCGCGCCGGTCTTACGCGCCGCACGTTCTATTCGCACTACCGCGATATTCCCGACTTTATCAATCAAATCGAGGACGGCTTGCTGGCCGAGATCCGTGAGCGCATTGAGCTCATCACTGCAGCTCAGCTGCCCGATCTCTATCACAACATCGATGAGCTCGAGCCGGCGCCCGGTTCGGTTGAGCTGCTGCGTTATCTTGCGGCCAACCGCGACTTAATCGGTGCGCTGCTGGGTCCGGGCGGCGACCAGGCCTTTATTAAAAGGATTATCGACACCGCGCGTGAGGCTGTGGTGCCGCGTGCGCAGACGGGCATTTTGGGCCTGGCGCTGGGCACGTTCTTTGACTACTACGTCACCTACGTCGTGAGCGCCGAGGTCGGCATGATTCAGCGCTGGTTTGAGCGTGGGCTCACCGAATCGCCCGAGGCCATGGCGCGCATTATGACGGTGCTCGCTTTTGTGCGCCCCGGCGACCTGTATGGCCAACCCATCGATATCAACGTGCCGGAATACGGCATGAAGCTATTGAACTTGCAGCTCGAGGACGCGGTCGACACCGCCGCAACCGTCGAGTCCAACAACTAAGAGGAGAGACAATGAGCAAACTCGTCGAGGGCATTAAGGACCGCATGGTCGCTGCCGCACGCGAGGCCGCGCCCGCCGTGGTGGACGCCGCGCAGAAGGCCGCGACCGCGGCAGCCGAGAAAGTTGCCGAGGCAGTTGCCGATGCCAAGAACGCGGCAGGGGAGGCGTCCGTCACTGGCGAGCCCGCTGCCGCCGCTGAGCCCGTAGCCGCCGCCCACGCCCCCGAAGGCGCGATCTTCAACCCCGAGAACGCTCGTGGCAACCTGCACCTGGGCATCGACGTGGGTTCCACTACCGTTAAGCTCGCCGTGCTCAACGACGACAACCAGATCGTCTACGCCAAGTACCAGCGCCATCACACCGACGTCCGTGCCTGCGCCCGCGACCTGTTCGAGGGTGCCGCGACCGTGCTGCCGACGGCCCAGATGACCTGCGCCATTACCGGCTCGGGCGGCCTGCTGCTGTCCCAGTGGCTCGACCTGGAGTTTGTCCAGGAGGTCATCGCCAGCAAACGCGCCGTCGAGACCCTTATCCCGGCCACCGATGTCGCCATCGAGCTGGGCGGCGAGGACGCCAAGATCATCTACTTCGACAACGGCATCGAGCAGCGCATGAACGGCACCTGCGCCGGCGGTACGGGCGCCTTCATCGACCAGATGGCAACCCTGCTGCACACCGACGCGAGCGGCCTCAACGAGCTCGCGGCCAACGCCACTACCATCTATCCCATCGCCAGCCGCTGCGGCGTCTTTGCCAAGACCGACGTCCAGCCGCTGCTCAACGAGGGCGCCCGTCCCGAGGACGTGGCTGCCTCCATCTTCCAGGCCGTCGTGACCCAGACCATCTCGGGCCTGGCGTGCGGCCGCCCCATCCGCGGCAACGTCGCCTTCCTGGGCGGCCCGCTGCAGTATCTCTCCGAGCTGCGCCACCGCTTCTACCTCACGCTCAACCTGGACGAGGAGCACCGTATCGTGCCCCAAAACGCCCACCTGTTTGTAGCGAGCGGCGCCGCCATGGCGCACGAGTCCAACAAGCTCAGCACGTTCCCACAGCTTATCGAGGCCATCGACAGCTTGGGCGACACGCAGGGTGCTGAGGTCGAGCGCCTGGATCCGCTCTTTGCCACCGACGAGGACTTTGCCGAGTTCAAGGGTCGCCACGACACCGAGGTCGTCCCCAAGGGCAAGCTCGACGGCTACACCGGACGCGTGTTCATCGGCATCGACGCCGGTTCCACCACCATGAAGGCCGCACTCGTGGGCGAGGACGGTCAGCTGCTGCACACCTGGTACGGCAACAACAACGGCGACATCCTGGGCACGGCCAAGGTCATCATGGCCGATTTCTACAACCACATCCCCGCGGGCTGCACCATCGGCCACGTGACCACCACGGGCTACGGCGAGGCGCTGCTCATCGAGGCTCTCAAGGCCGATTCCGGCGAGATCGAGACCGTCGCGCACCTGCGCGGCGCCAAGGCGTTCCTGCCCGGCGTCGAGTTCATTCTGGACATTGGCGGCCAGGACATGAAGTGCCTGCGCGTCAAGGACGGCGTCATCGAGCACATCATGCTCAATGAGGCCTGCTCGTCGGGCTGCGGCAGCTTTATCGAGAGTTTCGCCGTCTCTATGAACATGGACGTGCGCGCGTTCGCCGACGCCGCCATCCATGCCAAGGCCCCCGTCGACCTGGGCAGCCGCTGCACGGTCTTTATGAACTCGCGCGTCAAGCAGGCGCAAAAAGAAGGTGCCACGGTGGGCGACATCGCGGCCGGCCTGTCCTATTCCGTCATCAAGAATGCCCTGTTCAAGGTCATTAAGCTGCGCGACCCCCAGGAGATCGGCAGTCAGGTGATCGTCCAGGGTGGCACCTTTATGTCCGATGCCACGCTGCGCGCGTTTGAGCAGCTCACCGGCGTGCACGCCGTGCGTCCCGACATCGCCGGCTGCATGGGCGCCTATGGTGCGGCCTTGCTCGCCCGCGATCGCGCCGGCGTCGACGGCACCTCGACCATCCTTTCGGCTGAGGATATCGCGCACCTCACCGTGACGCAAAAGCATGTCCGCTGCGGCCGTTGCTCCAACAACTGCCAGCTTACCGTCAACGACTTTGGCGGCGGCAGGCGCTTCATTACCGGCAACCGCTGCGAGAAGGGTGCCGGCCACAAAAAGCAAAAGACCGAGGCCCCCAACCTCTTCAAAAAGAAAAACGAGCTGCTCTTTAACCGCGAGGTGCTGAGCCCCGACGAGGCCCCGCGCGGCACCGTCGGCATTCCGCGCGCGCTCAACATGTACGAGAACTACCCCTTCTGGCATGCGTTCTTTACGCGCCTGGGCTTTAGCGTGCAGCTGTCCGACCAGTCGAGCAAAAAGACCTATCAGGCGGGTATCGAGTCCATGCCGTCCGAGAGCGTGTGCTATCCAGCCAAGATGAGCCACGGCCACGTGATGAACCTTATCGACCGCGACGTCGACTTTATCTGGATGCCGTGCGTGCGCTGGGAGCGCAAAGAGGACCCGACCGCCGGCAACTGTTACAACTGCCCCATCGTCATGAGCTACCCCACGGCGTTGGCACTCAACATCGACGACATCCGCGAGCAGAACATCGAGTTCCTGTACCCGTTTGTGCCCTATCATGACAAGACCGAGCTCAAGCGCCGTCTGTACCAGGTGCTCGCCGTCGACCGTGTGGCCGACGCTGAGGCCGGACGCGGTCGCGTGCGTGGGCCCAAGATCACGCGCTCCGAGGTCGATGCCGCTGTCAACGCCGCCTTTGAGGCCGATGCGCGTTTCCACGAGGACATCCAGACCATGGGCGAGGAGGCTCTTAAGTGGGTCGAGGACCACGGCGGTCACGGCATCGTGCTCGCCGGTCGTCCCTACCATAACGACCCCGAGATCAACCACGCCCTGCCCGAGCTTATCTCGAGCTTTGGCTTTGCGGTCTTTACCGAGGATTCGCTTGCGCATCTGGTGAAGCCCGAGCGCCCGATCCGCGTCGTCGACCAGTGGATGTACCACAGCCGCCTGTACGCCGTCGCCCGCTTTGTGACCATGCGCAACGACCTGGACCTGATCCAGCTCAATTCCTTCGGCTGCGGCCTCGATGCCCTGACCACCGATCAGGTGCAGGAGATCCTGGAGGCCAGTGGCAAGATCTACACCGTGCTCAAGATCGACGAGGTGTCCAACCTGGGCGCCGCGCGCATTCGCATCCGCTCGCTCATGGCGGCACTCAAGGACCAGGAGGCCGAGCGCTTGGCCGAGGCCACGGCCGCGGGCAAGGTCTTTGAGCAGGGCGACGCTGCGCCGGTGGCGCCCTCCACGGATGCCCCCGCGTTCGCGAGCCGCAAGTACACGTTCGAGGCACAGCGTGAGAGCGCCTCGACCGCATGGCCCAAGGTGCCCTTTACCGAGCAGATGCGCGACGAGGGCTATACCATCCTGTGCCCGCAGATGGCGCCGATCCACTTTGACCTGGTCAAAGAGGTGTTCCGCGGTGCCGGCTACAACCTTGAGCTGCTGCCCTCGACCGACCACGATGCCGTCGAGGCTGGCCTGCGCTATGTGAACAATGACATTTGCTACCCGTCGATTCTGGTGACGGGCCAGATTATGGAGGCCATCGAGAGCGGTCGGTACGACCTGTCCAAGACCGCCGTGGTCATCAGCCAGACCGGCGGCGGCTGCCGTGCCACCAACTACATCGCGCTCATCCGCAAGGCCCTGCGCGAGAGCGGCCACCCCGAGATTCCTGTCATCTCGCTTTCGGCCGTGGCGCTGGGCGAGGACAACCCCGGCTTTAAGCTGACGCCGGCGCTGCTTAAGCAGGCAGTCTACGCGGTGCTCTTTGGTGACGTGATGATGCAGATGCTCTACCGCTGCCGCCCGTACGAGGCCACGCCCGGTGCCGCCAACGCGCTCTACGAGGAGTACATGGCGCGTGCCCGCAAGCTGGCGCCCAAGTTTAACCGCCACAACTACACCAAGCTGTGCCGCGAGGCCATCCGCGCGTTCGACACCATGCCGCTCGTGGGCGAGGGCACCAAGCCGCGCGTGGGCGTGGTCGGTGAGATCTTGGTCAAGTTCCATCCCACGGCTAACAACCACGTGGTCGATGTCATTGAGCGCGAGGGCTGCGAGGCCGTGGTGCCGGGCCTGCTCGACTTCTTCCTCTACTCCATGAGCAACGCCGAGCTGCAGAAAGACGAGCTGGGAAGCTCTGCTACTACACGCGCGGGCATGCAAGCGCTCATCAAGCTTGTGGACTGGATGCGCACGCCGGTGGAGGAGATGCTCGAGAAGTCCCGCCGCTTCGAGGCGCCCGAGCGCATCGGCACCATGGCCGAAAAGGCCCGTACGGTACTTTCGGTGTGCAACAACATGGGCGAGGGCTGGTTGCTCACGGCCGAGATGCTCGACCTGATCGACCATGGTGCGCCCAACATCATCTGCACGCAGCCCTTCGCGTGCCTGCCCAACCACGTGGTGGGCAAGGCCGTGATCAAGGAGCTGCGCCGCCAGCATCCCGAGAGCAACATTGTCGCGGTGGACTACGACCCCGGTGCGTCCGAGGTCAACCAGCTCAACCGTATTAAGCTTATGATCAGCGTGGCAAAGGAAAACATGCGCGCCGGCAAGGGCTTTAAGCTCGAGAAGGTGGCGCCGCTCGCGATGGACGAGGTCACCGGTCAGATGCGTGCCCATGACGGCTGCGTGAGCTGCGGGCCGGCCAGCGAGGAGGCCGTCACATCGGTCGCCAAGCGTCTGGGACGCGGCATTAAGAAGTAGCTTGCCCGCTATGGGCTAGATATGAGACAAACGGGTGGCAGCCGTGCCGGCTACCACCCGTTTTTGCTGGACATATGTTGCGTAAACGCCCCAACTATCACCCTTTGCGAACTTAGATTTCGGAAGTATGCGGCAAAATCTGAATAGGCCGAGCACACCGGATATGTCCAAGCTCTGTACCTGCGGTTTTATTGGTGAAAAACCAGGATGTGCTCAAGAGTTCCGGAGTTTGCCGCATACTTTCGAAAATGACGTCTCGGTGGCACCATAAATTGCCCTTGAAGCCCTGAGATAATGAACATATGTAGCCGTTTGCCGCGAAATACCGCCCGTTTATAGAACCCAACCCCTGCGCGTGCCATCCTTACGGTTGAATAAATACACATCTATGGAATTACGTAAGAGAGGACCGTTCCATGAGCTACAAGACCGTTTGTGTTGCCGGCGGCGGCGTGTTGGGAAGCCAGATTGCCTTTCAGGCTGCCTACTGCGGCTTTGATGTAACGATTTGGCTGCGCAGCGAGGGCAGCATCGGCCGCACCCAGCCCAAGATCGATCACGTGCGCAAGGAGTACATCGCGGCAATCGAGGGCATGGCGGACGGCACGGGCGAGTGGTGCGCCGGTATCGCCGATGGCACCCAGCCCTTCGACAAGGAAGCGGCGCTCGCCGCCGTCGAGCGTGCCTACTCCACACTCAAGCTGGAGCTCGATCTTGCCAAGGCCGTGGCCGACGCCGACCTGGTCATCGAGTCTATGGCCGAGGACACTCAGGCAAAAATCGACTTCTACAAGAAGCTCGCCCCGGTTCTGCCGCAAAAGACCGTCATCGTGACCAACTCATCCACGCTGCTGCCGAGCACCTTTGCCAAGTACACCGGCCGTCCCGAGAAGTACCTGTCGCTGCACTTTGCCAACTCCATCTGGAAGAACAACATGACCGAGGTCATGGCACAGGACCAAACCGACAAGCGCTACTTCGACGAGCTCGTCGACTTTGCCAACGATATCCGTATGCTTGCCCTGCCCGTCAACAAGGAAAAGAACGGCTACCTGCTCAATTCCATGTTGGTGCCGTGGCTGCTTTCGGGCCTTGACCTGTATGTTTCGGGTGTGAGTGACCCCAAGAGCATCGACCTTGCATGGACGCGGGGCACCGGCGCCCCCAAGGGCCCGTTCCGCGTATTCGACACGGTGGGTATCCAGACGGCCTACAACATCGTCATGCAGTATCAGAAGGTCCCGGGCCTGGTGAGCCCGCTGCTCAAGAAGATGATGATGCCCTACAACTTTAAGGCTATGGCATCCGTCCTCAAGAAAATGCTCGACGAAGGTAAGCTGGGCGAAAGCTCGGGCGAGGGCTTCTTCAAGTACTAAAAATGATCTCTTGGGGGCGGAAGCGTTGAGGATCTACGGTAGTATGCGACAAGATCTGAATAGGTCGAGCAAGAGCTGTAGCGCGCGTTGACGTTTGCCCAATAGAACGCAAAAATGCACCGTTCGCCGATACTCCTCTCGCGAGTGGTTGCCATATGGTTTGATGTTGGAAACATATGACTGCCGCCGGGCTGCGGGTGACGTTTGCTCTGATATCGGAGGTGCCAGGTATGTTTCGCGCTCCGTTAAATAACTATCGGTTGGGCTAACATGGGTCGCCGTGCTATTTCGATAGCCCTTGCAGTGGTCTGCCTGGCTGTGCTCCTGGGCGCTGCAGGGCAGTTTGTTGTAAATCGAGAAACATCCTATATGCAGGAATGCGTTTCCGAAGGCTTTGCCATTGACGGTTACTATCGGGATGACAAAGCAGGCTTGGAAACCCTGGCCTTTCTTGAAGAGGATAACCATCGATGGCAGTTGGTCGGCAAGGGCGGCGGCTGCGTTGATGGACAGTTCGAGCGTATGGACGACCCCAACATTCTGGTATTAAAGAATGAAAGCGGCGAAATATATGGCAGGGTCCACGTGGCGTATATTTCGCGCCGACGCGATCAGGGCTTGCTCTACCTATTTAGAGATACCAAGGTGACCCGTTTTTATCTGGTGAGTACCGGTCCGGCGTTTACAGTGGAGTCTGGCGATGTTGATGCGGACAGCTGATTCACGGCAATAAAAAGTCGAGCGGGGCGCGGGTGTGAACTGCACCCCGCAATTTGCTCGTGTCCGTATCGCGTCTGCGCCTCGTCGTAGCTCGCGTCCGTGCGAGCGCTCATCCCGCGTCCGCATCACTGCACATCAAACTCCACACGATCGAGTTCGGGCACATTGAGGTCGATGAGCTTGCGGGCGACGTGACGGTCGTGTGCCCCAAGCGCCTCGCTTGTCGTCACATGGGCGACAATCTCGCGCTCGACAATGCCCTCCTCCTCGCCTTCGGTAGCCGAGGTCTCGACGGCGACGGTGTAATCCTTAAAGCCTGGCAGCACGGCGGCAAGCTCGCGCGTAGTTTCGGTGACGCCGTAGCCGTCCTGCACGCCGGCCTGCGCCGAGCCAATGGAGCCCGCGGTCATAACGATGCAGGGGATGGCAAAGATCACCGTACCCACGATGATGCGGCGGCGCACCTTGTGTGACAGCTCATCGACCTCGGCGTTTTCCTCGGCGGTCACAATGCCGTCGCCGTTGAGGTCACGCTTGAGCGGTACACGTAAAAGAAGCAATACGGCTTCGGCCGCCAGCGCGATAAAGACGACGTTGATGCCAAACTCGTAGAGCGCCGAGAGGAACAGCGACCCGCTCGCGATGGCGATGCCGTAACCCGCCGCGCACAAGGGCGGCATGAGCGCGGTTGCCACGGCTACGCCGGCAATGAGCGTGGCGGGTTCCTGGTCGCGAGAGTTGCCCAGTCCGCCCGCAAAGCCGCCCGCGAGCGCGACGGCAAGGTCCCAGATGGTGGGCGTCGAGTTATCGATGATGGCGGCCGTGGTGGTGCCGAGCGGCGAGAGCTTAAAGTACAACGTGGACGTGATCAGGCAGAAAGCCATCTGCAGCGCGAGGCCGGCAATGGCTTCGACGGTAATCTCGCGGTCGAGCGTGGCGATGCCATATGCCATGGCAAGGACCGAGCCCATGAGCGGGCAGATGAGCATGGCGCCGACGATGGCAATGTCCGAGTCGATATCGAGGCCGATGCTCGCGATGAGCATGGCGATGATCAGGATGCATAAGTGCGAGCCAGTCAGGCGTGCTCCGTTTACAAAGCGCTTGCGGATCACGTGGTAGGGCGCACGACCCTCGCGAATGTTGAATGCCTGCTTCAAAAAGCGACTTGCCTGCTCAGCCGCCTCGCTATGGGCAGGGCGGATGCCGTGGCGCCGATGATGGCGCTCGCGCAGTCGCTTGATCTGTTGTTTGTCGAGCTCCATGTCCACCTCGTTCTAACACGGGCCGCGTTGCGCTTGCTGCTATTACTCTACACCGTGGCAAGTGGAACGGATTCCGGGACGCGGGATGGGGCGTCCAGACGGCTTTGCCTGCATTTAGCAACGCCTCGCAAAATGAATCAATCTCAACTGCATATGTGACGGAACTGTGTCGAACGCTGTTGAACAACCGACTTGCCCGCGTTGCCGCATTGTTGCGCAACAAAGACCGGGAAATGCGGCCCTAGACTCGCGGTAACGCAGATAGCGTTGTGTCGAAGGGAGCACAACATGGCAAAGTACAGTCCAAAGCATCTTTCGTCTCCAGCTAAGACCGTCAACGTAAGGGGTGTCGCCAACCGCGCCGTCGCAACCGTTTTGACGGCAGGCCTTATCGCCCAGCCGCTCATGTCGCCGCTGGCGGCAATTGCCGCGCCGGCCGGTGACAGCACCGATGCCGCAAAGGGCGAAAGCCCCATCGAGAGCACCGTCGTTGCCGGCAACCAGGCAGTCGCGAAGACAGCGGCGCAGCTGGCCGAGGAATCGGCAAAGCAGTTCGAAGCTGCCAAGGCGGCCTACGATGCGGCTCAGAAGAAGGCCGACGCTGCGGGCCAGGCGCAGAAGCAGGCTCAGCAGCAAAAAGACCAGGCTTCGCAGGCCGTGACCGATAACGGCGCCGAGCAGAATGCGGCAGAAGTCGCTGCGCTTCAGGAGAAGACCGACGAGCTTAAGGCGGCCGTCGACAAGGCCGAGCAGCAGCAGAAGAAGCTGGGCGACCTGAACGATCAGCTCGATCAGGCCAACAAGAGTGTCGAGGGTAAGACCCAGGCGCTCAAGGACGCCAAGGCAAAGCAGGATGAGGCCAAGAAGGCCCTCGATGATGCCCAGGCCAAGCTCGAGGCCATGGGTATGGGCAAGTACGAGGCCGCCAAGAAGGACGTCGAGGACGCGCAGGCAAAGCTTGATGCGGCCAATGCCGGCGTGAAGACGGCTGAGGGCGAGCTCGAGGCCGCTAAGACTGCCGCTGCTAAGGCTGAGCAGGCCAAGACTGACGCTGAGGCGGCTGTGACGACTGCCCAGGACAAGAAGAAGGAGACTGCCGCTACCCTCGCCGCTGCGACCACCGCGCGCGACAACGCCCAGGATAAGCTGAACGACGCCCAGAAAGCGCTCGATGCTGCCGTCTCGGGTACGGGTGTCGACCTGAGTGCGCTTGAGGCCGCCAAGAAAGCTGCTGCCGGTGAGCTCAAGACCGCGCAGGCGGAGCTCAAGGCCGCGTCGGATGCCGACGCCACCGCCCAGGCGAACCTCCAGGCCGCACAGGAGCGCGTCACCGCTGCGAACGCCGCCGTCACGACCGCGCAGGCCGCATACGACGAAGCGAACGGGAAGCTCAGCGGGGCGACCGAGACCTATAACGCCGCGAAGACGGCATACGAGCAGGCCCAGCAGACCGAGGCCGACAAGAAGGCGGAATACGACCGTCTCATCGAGGTCAGCCAGCAGAAGCGAGCTGAATATGACGCAATTTGCGACGAAGTCACATCGGCAAAGAGCGCCTATGATACTGCGAGCGCTGAAGTCGACAAGCTTAACCAGCAGATTGCCGACCTCAAGTCGAACATGACCGTAGACCAGAATGTCATCAACCAGGGTATGTTCGGCTTCATGAACTACATCATCGGCGGCAGCCAGTTCACGGCCACGCAGAAAAAGAACGCCCAGGACGCCGTATCGATGCTGACCGGTGCCAAGAGCAAGGCCAAATGGTATGACCAGTACGTCGATCAGGACATGTCTCGCGACACCAACCCGCTTTCCTTGAAGCAGATGCGCAACGCCCTGACCTACCTCGACACCCAGAACAACCTCCGCAAGGCGAACGGTCAGTCGGCGCTCAGCGTCAGCCTCCGCATGACTGTGGCAGCAGCCCTTAATACGTCATATTCATCGAACATCTGGGGACACTCGGGCTGCTACTCGGACAATGGAGAGAATCTTGCTGGCGGTGGTGGCGCATATACCGGCGGCGAGACCGAGGACACGCTTGGCTGGCCATATACCGGTCTCTACACCCAGGAGAAGAGGGCATTCGATAAGTACGCCGAGAAGAATGGTGACCTTGAAAACCATCGATATGATGCCTGGTATATCTACCAGAACTACAACAGCATCTACCAGGAGTGCGGGCACTATCTCAACATCGTCGCTTCCGCTACGGAAGCCATCGGTATTGCAACCGGTAGCGGTAAGAACACCGATTCCGAGGTAACCATCTTCGATTACAGCGCTTATGGCAGTGAGGCTGATTTCACTGTCTCCGAGTTCAAGAAGCTCGTCAACGACTACATCGATTCCGCCTACAATGCAGGCGGCACGCAGGAGCAGAAGGAGCAGCTGAAGCAGCTGCAGAATAAGCTGGCAGAGGCACAGAAGAATTACGGTTCGACCAGCAATGCCTACTACGCTGCCGTCAACAAAAAGGATTCCGCGCGCGACGCCTATACCGCGGCCGACACGAACGTGAACACCGCCAAGGGCGAGTACGAGAAGGCAAAGTCTGCTACCGCTGCGGCCAAGACCGCCTATGACACGGCCGGTGCAAATTTGAAGCGTATCGACATCACGACGCCGAAGGCGAACCTTGATGCCGCCAAGAGCGAAGCCACCGCTGCTCAGACTGCTCTCGACAAGGCCAACGCGACGGTCACCGATTGCCAGACGAACGCCTCCAAGGCTTCCGCCCGCAAGGCGAAGGCCCAGGGCGATTACGATGCCGCCAAGGCAAAGTCCGATAAGGCCAACAAGGCGTATGGCGACGCTACCGCTTCGGTCAAGGACCTTACCGCCAAGTGCGATGCCGCTAGGACAGAGTCCAATCAGGCTAACGAGGCGTATGGCAAGGCAAAGGCGGCCGACGTCACTGCCCAGGCTGGCGTTGACGACGCCAAAGCCGTAGCGACAGCCGCGGCAACGGCCCTCTCGAACGCGCAGCAAGCTGTCACCAACAAGGAGCAGGCGCTTGCCGCCGCACAGCAGGAGGTCACGTCTGCCCAGACGGCCCTCGATGCCGCGAATGCCTCATTCCAGCGTTACGCCGATGCTCAGAGGGCGCTTGATGACGCCGAGGCAGCCCGTAAAGCTGCTGTCGCCAGCGTGAACGCTGCTCAGGATCAGCTCAAGGCCGCTAACCAGGCAGTCGTGGACGCCAAGCAGGCCATCGCCGATGCCCAGACCGAGCTTGAGGCTGATCAGGCCCTTCAGGCCGATCTTGAGCACGTCGACCACGAGGCTTCCCTTGCCGCTGGCGTAACGGTATTCAACGCGGGCTGGACGGCGCAAAATCAGCTACCCAAGCTCGATGCTGCCTATGCTCGCTATAAGGCCGCCGTCGACGCCGAGAAGGGTCTGAAGCAGGCCGAGGCCGACGCCGATGCCAAGCTGTCCGATGCCAACGACGCCTATGCCGCCGCGCTTGCAGAGCTTAACGATGCCAAGGGAGCCCTGGCAGCCGCACAGGCCGAGTACGACAAGTATCATCCCAAGGCCGAGCCGCAGGCTAAGCCCCAAGTTGCGCAGGCCGCCGCAAAGGCCCCCGCTGCCAAGAAGCAGGCTGCGGATGGTGCGCTCGCCCAGACGGGCGACAACTCCGCGCTTGCGGGCGAGGTTTTCGTCATCGGCGGCATTACGCTCGTAGCTGCGGGCGTAACGCTGGGCGATCGTCGCCGCAAGCAGATGTAGTATTTTGAGTACTGGTTTCGCAACGAGCTGCGGTTTATTGCGAGACTGACTCGATGACTCAACCGATAAGGCCGGCGTGCTGTGATACGCAGCGCGTCGGCCTTTCTCTGTATCGATATCAAAAAGCCCGGTCGGCAGCCGCGAAAGCTACCGACCGGGCAAGCCGTAGGCAATATGATTGCGACCGGGCTGTCGCTAAAGTACGAGCGAACAGCTGCTCAGCTTATCCCAGCAGGCTCAGACCGACGGAGACAAACGCCAGGATAACGCCGACGATGGACTCGCCGCCCAGCAGGCCGCTGGCGACGACCAGGCCCTGTTCCTGGAAGGCGGCGTCCTTGGCAGCCTTCTCCTCGTCCGAAAGACCAGCGGTGGCGTCGCGGTGGGCGGACCACTTGTCGTAAGCGAGCTTGACACAGGAGCCCAAGAAGGCCGTGAGCGACATATAGAACGGCAGGTACACGCCCAGGCCGATCATCATGGCTGGAATGCCGAGCCAGTACATGACGATACCGGCGATAAAGCCGCCTGCGAACCACGGCACACTCGGGATGCCCGAGACCATGGTGGCGACGACGCTTGCCTGTGCGGCAACGAAACTCTTGTCGGGACCAAAGGCGTCCGGACCATAGGCGGTGACGAGCGCGACCATGACGGCGGCAGCGACCAGGGCGCCCACGATGCCGCCGATGGCCTGGCCGACCCACTGTGCGCGCGGGTTGGTGCCCAGCACGGCGCCGGCCTTAAAGTCGTTCATGACGTCGCCCGCAAGGCCGCACGCTACGGCCACGATGCCGGCGATAAAGAACAGCTTGACCTGAGCGAGCTGCGCGAAGGCGGCAACGATGAGCATGACGATGAGGCCGAAGATCTCCATGGGGTCGATGCCCGTCTGGCCGCAGCTCTGCGCGCTCATGATGGTGGTGACAAAGGTGAACAGCGTGACGATGACGGCCGGAACGGGGCCAAGGTCGAGCACGATGGCGATGATCACGGCGATGGCGGCAGCGCCCAGGCCGATGATACCGGCGTCGAGCTTAAGGGAGCCCGAGATGAGCGACTGCTCGTCGGTGTCGGTGGAGCTGTCGGCGGCGAGGCCGCGGACGATACCGGCGACCTGCGGCAGGATGTCCTTGAGGACGACGGCGACGCCAAAGCCCATCATAAGGCCCATACCCAGGGACTTAACAATGCCTTGTGCGGTCATAACGTCAAACAGACCGGTAGCGGTGCCGCCGACAATGATGCCAAAATTGCCCAGTAGCGCGCCGGCAAACCAGAATGCGACCGGGGCGAAGCCCACGAGGAAGCCGACGGAGAGCAACATGGGCGAGTTGTAGATGGCAAAGGTCACGCCGGGGATGTTGAGCGTGCACAACATGCTGGGCACAATGCCCAGAGCGTCGCGCAGCACGCTGTAGATGCCGGCGATGGCCATGGAGCCAAAGAGCTGCTTGCCGGTCTTGCCGCCTGCCTCGGTGGCGCGCAGGGTCTGAGCTGCGGCGTTGCCGGTGGGGAACTCCAGCGCGGCGTCCACGATAAAGTGACGGTGGATGAGCGCCGTGGCCAGCAGACCCAGGATAGTGCCGGCGAGTGCCACGATAAACATGTCGAGCCAGCTGATCTGGTCGGCATAGCCCAGCATCCAGGCGCCCGGAATGGTAAATGCCAGACCGCCGGCGACCATGGCGCCTGCGGACATGATGGTGTGGGTGACGTTTGCCTCGTTGAGGCTGGCGTTGCCCATGAGCTTAAGGAAGAACAGCGAGATGACGGCAGCGAAGACGATCGGCCAGGGGAGTGCACCCATCTTGAGGGCGGTGTAGGCCGAGCTTGCCGTGATGATCACGCAGCCGAGGACGCCGATGACGACGCCGCGCAGCGTGAGTTGCCCGCGCATCGAAGCGCGGTTCGAGGGATTGCTCATATTAAAACTCCTTTGCGTATATCCGCTTCCCCCGGGAGCGCCGATACGGATACGGCGCGGGAAGTCGGGTTACCAAGGGCCGCCGCGTGAGCTCGCGCGCGACCGCGCACCAGTATAGCCGCAAGTTAGTCATTTTGGGATGACTGGTTTAGGTAGGCGATATACTGCTGGGCAGACGAAAGGAGCGCCGACGATGCTTAATGGGTGCGCATATATATTGACGGTCGACGTGGGCAACACGTTCATTCGCTTTGGCCTGTTTGCAGAGGATTCGGCCGCGGCGCAGGAATGTTCGCTTGCGACGTGCGAGATCACCACGCCGTCGAGCATCACAGCAGACGAGGCGCGCATGCGTCTCGTGCAGGTCATGGCCGCACTGGCGGCCGATGCGGGCATGCCGGGTGCGCTTGTGCCCGCGGCTGCTGTGCTGAGCTGCGTGGTCCCGGCGCTCGAGCGCCCGTGGAAGGCGGCACTTTCCCGCACCTGCACGGGGCGCGTGCTCACCGTGGGGCCGGGACTTAAGACCGGCATACCCGTGCACTACGACGATCCGGCCGAGATCGGCCCCGACCGCATCGCCGATGCCGTGGCAGCCCGCGCCGTCTACGGCTCGCCGTGCATCGTGATTGACCTGGGCACGACGACCAATATCGAGGTCATCGACGCGCACGGTACCTTTGTCGGCGGCGTTATCGCGCCGGGGCTGGCACTCGGCGCCCGTTCGCTCTCGGCGGCGGCAGCGCGCCTACCCCAGGTTGAGCCCTCGGCGCCAACGCACGTCATCGGACGCAACACGCGTGAGGCCATGCGCTCGGGTGTGGTTTTGGGCGAGGTAGCCCGCATCGACGGCATGCTCGACATGGTGCTTGCCGAGATGCGCGCGACCAAGGCCGCGGGGGAGGGCGATGTGCCCATCGTCATTACCGGCGACGATGCCGAGGCACTTGCGGCGCTGGTCGGCCATAGCCTGACGGTAGACGACGCGCTGACGTTGCGGGGTCTCGCCGAGCTCTACCGCATCAACCAAAAGCCCCGCCGCGCGTAGGGCGAGGGGCTGGTGGGATAAGCGCCCCTACCTTTCACCTGCTACAATGGGCCAAACTATTGCGATTCCGGAGGTGTCTGCCATGTCGGACGATCTTCATCAAACCGCGTCGGGCAAGCGCCGCGACGTTATTAGCTGGGACGAGTTCTTTATGAGCGTGGCCATCGCCGCGCAGCGCCGCAGTAAGGATCCCAACACGCAGGTGGGCGCGTGCATCGCCAGCACCAACCACCGCATCCTTTCGGTGGGTTACAACGGCACGCCCTCGGCGCTCAACGATGACTTTTTCCCGTGGGGAACGAGCGATGACCCGCTGCAGGACAAGCACAACTACGTGGTCCATGCCGAGGCCAACGCCGTGCTCAACTACCGTGGCTCGCTCAAGGACCTCGAGGGTTCCACGGTCTACGTCACGCTGTTCCCGTGCCACGACTGCGCCAAGATCCTGGCGCAGGTGGGCGTGGGCGAGGTCGTCTACCTGGACAATAAGTATGCCGACACCGATGACGGCCGTATCAGCCGCCGCATTCTCGACTCCTGCGGCATCAGCTACCGCCAGGTCATCGTCGATGTCCAGATTGGTACCGGGGAGCAGACTCAGCAGTAGCGCGTGCCAACGCCAGCTGGCGGCAAAACAGCCAAAAGAGACCCGTCCCAAATTGACTGCTCGTGAAAGTCGTGTCCGCACGCATGGCTGGCGCCTAAGCGGGTACATGGCTGTAGTAACATAGCCCCTGTCCGCGGGCGTGCCCGCGTTATTGTGAGAAAGGAGCCCCTGTGGCTGTTAACGAAGAGCTGCTTAAGAAGGTTCTTGAAGAGATTCGCCCCAACCTGCAGGCCGATGGCGGCGATATGGAGTATGTGGGCGTCGACGACGAGGGTGTTGTCAAGCTGGAGCTGCAGGGCGCCTGCGCCGGCTGCCCCATGAGCTCGCTAACCCTTTCCATGGGTATCGAGCGCATCCTGAAGGAGCATGTGCCCGGCGTTACCCGCGTTGAGCAGGTCAATGCTTCCGGCGAGGCCGAGGACCTGTACGACGAGTACGCGCCGTTCTAAGATGCGAAAGCTGCGGACGGTACGCTCCGCATAGACGTTACGTCCAAATATGCGGCTGCGAGCGTAAGGCCCGCGGCCGCATTTGTATGTAGGGAGCAGGGGGATCGATATGCTCAACGACCTCTACCATATGCTTGATCCCGTCGCTATCTCGGCGGGCCCCATCATTATCTACTGGTACGGCCTGGCCTACGTGGTCGGCGCCCTGCTCACGGCGGTCGTTATGTACCGCACACAGCGTCGTTGGGGCTTCGACATTACGATTGATGACCTGACGAGCGTCGTGGTCGGCGCGGTCTTTGGCCTCATCATCGGCGCGCGCCTGTTTTACGTCGTCTTTTACGGCGATGGCTACTATTGGACCCACCCGCTCGAGATCTTTGCCACCAACGAGGGCGGCATGAGCTTCCACGGTGGCCTGGTCGGCGGCATCTTGGGCGGCATCATCGTGTGTCGCATGTATAAGCTCGACGCCTGGACCATCGCCGACCTTGCCGTTATCGGCGCTCCGCTGGCGCTGTGCCTGGGACGCTGCGCCAACTTCGTAAACGGTGAGCTGTGGGGTAAGCCGACCGATCTGCCCTGGGGTGTGGTCTTTGGCGGCACCGCGGGCAATATGCCGCGCCATCCCTCCCAGCTCTACGAGGCGTTTCTTGAGGGCATTGTGCTCTTCTGCATCCTGCAGGTGCTCAGTCGCAAAAAACCGCTGCTGCCCCAGGGTACGTTTATGGGCGTCTTTGTGATGGGCTACGGCATCGTTCGCTTTTTGATTGAGTTTGTGCGCGTGCCCGATGCCCAGCTGGGCTATCTGCTGGGAGGCGTTATCACCATGGGCCAGCTGCTGAGTTTGCCGCTCGTGATTGCCGGCCTGGTGCTCATCATCTTCGCCCGACACCGCAATCGCCCCCAGCGCATCTACCTCGACGCCTAACCACCACAAAGGGGACAGGCACCTTTGTGGTGGTTTTGCCGAGTTTGATAGGTTTCTAGAAAGGCTTTCGGACTGTGAAGGATTCCGACCTCTCCACAACGGCTGCGCGCGACGCTGCCCGCATCGTCTGGTTTAAGCGCTACCCCGCCAAGCAGACGCTCATCGCATTTCTGCTCGCGCTGTTGGCGACCACGGCGTTTTCCATCGATCCCGCCCCGGTGTCGAGCAACGCAGTCTTGGCGATTGACCCCAAAGCCTCGGGCATGCTGTACGTGTGCTACGAGGTGCTCCTCTCGTTTGCCGGCCATACCGACGCGGTCATGCTGCTTGCGCTTGCCTGCCTGCTCACGCTGCCGTTTCGCTACGTATTCTTTGGCCGCGGCGATGCTTGGCGTCCTTCGGTGATCCTTCCGTCGCTGTTCTTTGCCGTCTGCATGGTGTTTGGCCGCAGCTACGACCTCACCGATTCTGCCGAGATTGTGCTCGGCGACAAGGCCCGCATCATCTGCGCCTGGATAGGCGGTGCGGGCTGGATGCTCTTGGCGGTCGTTGCCTTCTACCTGGCTTTTGAGTGTCTAGATTGGCTGAGCTCTCGGCGCATTCCGTTTTCCGAAGCGCACTTTGGCCGCGTATGGCGTGTGGCTCACGCCGTGCTCTCGGTCCATCCCTTTGCCGGGCCCTTCCTGGTGCTTGTGATTGCCTGGGCGCCCACGCTTATCGCTTCGCTGCCCGGCCTTTTTATGGGAGATACGGGTGCGCAGATTCGCCAGTGGTTCAACTACCCCAACGGCACGAGTGACTACCTGCGTCTGCTCAATCCCAATGTGTTGCTCAACGGACATCACCCCGTGGCGCACACGGCTATCATCGGTTCGTGCGTCCAGCTGGGGCTTTCACTGTTCAACAGCGCCAACGCAGGTCTTGCCATCTACACCTGCGCTCAGTTCGTCATTACGGCCGCCTGCATGGCCTATTCCATCTCGTCGCTGCGCAAACTGGGCGTGAGCCTGCCGGTCCGCGGCGTGATTTTGCTGTTCTTTGTGTTTATGCCCATGTTCTCCAACTACGCGGCCCTGCTTACCAAAGATGTGCTGTTTGCCGACGCGTTTTTGGTGCTGTTGGTGCAGACCGTGAAGCTCGTGGCCTGCGGCCTGCCCCGTCGCGATGCCAATGCCGAGCGTGCGGGCGAACAGAGGCCCGTGCTCTTTGCGCGCCACGACTGGCTGCTGCTCGCTCTGGGCGCCATGGGTTCCACGTTTCTGCGCAACGGCGGCCTGGTGTTTCCCCTGGCGGCATGCGTAATCGCGGCGGCGTTTTGCGCATGGGACGCGCATGCGGCTCGTCGCGCAGTCAAGCAGGCTGGTGCTGCGCCTTCGGGCGCCATCCCGCGTTTCCGCTGGGTGGGAGTTCTTGCGGTGCTTGCTCTCTGCCTTGCCTCTAATATGTACTTCGCCAAGGTCTTTATGCCGGCGCACGATATCACGCCTGGTTCCAAGCGCGAAATCCTCTCGATTCCGTTCCAGCAGACGGCTCGTTTCGTCCAAAAGCACGACGGCCTCAACTCGGGTGTCAACCCTACGGTTAAGGAGGACGGTACTATCGTGGAGGCTCCTTGCGACGGCTTGGTGACCGACGATGAGCGTGCCGTGATCGACCGTGTGCTCAAGTACGACAATCTGGGCCGCCGCTACAACCCGGATAAGTCGGACGCCGTCAAAAATTGCTTTAACGAGTACGCCTCGCAGGAGGACATCAAGGCCTATTTTGAGGTCTGGGCGCAGATGTTCAAAAAGGATCCCGAGTGCTACATCTCGGCGCTCATCAATAACTACTACGGCTACTTTTATCCGAGTGCCCGCGATGCGTGGGTCTACAGCACGGCGCGCAGTGCCGAGATTATGGCGAAGCCCGATAACCTCAAGTACTTTGACTTCCATCCGGTCGATAGCAAGGTTGTGCGCTGGTGCGACCACCTGATCAACCTGTATCGCGTGGCGGTGCAGCGCATTCCGTTTATCTCGCTCACCATGAGCTCGGCCACCTATGTGTGGATTATGATCGCCGTGGTGGTCTACCTGTTGCGCCGCCATTCGTGGCGCGGGCTGGCCATTTGGGTGCCGCTGCTGGGCGTGCTCGCCGTGTGTCTGATCGGTCCCTGCAACGGTTCGACCTATATGCGCTACCTGTATCCGGTTATCGCCTGCATGCCCTTTGCCATCGGTGCCACCATCACTCGCAGCGACCTTCTCTGGTCCTAATTTGGTGCAAAGGGGACAGGTTGCTTTGCACCAAAGGATGGCATCATCACGACGCCTTCATTTTGGGGTTTATCTCGCAGGCCAGTAGGTATATCATAACGACGTTTGTTTATATTGCCCGAGCATCTGCGCTGGGCTTTAGGTCAAAACCGATAGGAGACACGTATGTCCGGACACTCTAAGTGGGCCACAACCAAGCATCGTAAGGGCGCGCAGGACGCCAAGCGTTCCGCCCTCTTCTCCAAGCTGAGCCGCAACATCACCGTTGCTGCCCGTCTCGGCGGTGACCCGCTGCCCGAGAACAACGCCAGCCTCGCCGCTGCCGTTGCTAAGGCCAAGGCTCAGTCCATGCCCAAGGACAAGATCAAGTCCGCTATCGACAAGGCCTTTGGTTCGGGTGCCGATGCCGCCGTCTACGAGAACATCGTGTACGAGGGCTATGGTCCCGCCGGTGTCGCCGTCTATGTTGACTGCCTGACCGACAACCGCAACCGTACTGCCGCCGATGTCCGTTCCGCCTTCTCCCACGCTGGTGGCAACTTGGGCACCTCCGGCTCCGTCGCCTTCCAGTTTGAGCGCAAGGGCCAGATCGTCGTCGCCAAGGAGATCCTGGACGAGAACGCCAAGAAGGAGACCATGATCGCCAACGGTGCTGCCGGTGACGAGGATGAGTTCATGATGGCCATCGCCGAGGCCGGTGGCGAGGACTACGAGGACGCCGGCGAGGAGTGGATCGTCTGGACCGCTGCTAACGACGTCATGGCTGTCTCCAAGGCACTCGAGGAGCAGGGCGTCCAGGTCAAGGGTTCCGAGACCACCATGGTTCCGACCACCCCGACCGAGGTCTCCGGTACCGACGCCAAGAAGGTTCAGCGCCTCATCGACCGTCTCGAGGAGCTCGACGACGTCCAGGACGTCTACAGCACCATGGACATGACCGACGAGGTCATCGCTGCCCTCGAGGAGGAGTAGCGCCTGCACGGGTTAAGCCGTGCATATCTGGGCATAATGAAGCGAGCATGCAAGCCTCGTGGAATAGATGAGCCGGATCCGCGTGCGTATGGCACCGGACCCGGCTCTTTTATAATGATGCGAATCGTTTTGCATTCTGTGGACCGAAACCTGAAGGGAGCGCGCGTGCGCGTACTCAAACGAGCCCTAGCGATCGTGTATCTTGCCGCCGCCATCGTGGCGCTGGGTACGCTTGTCTGCCAGTTCTGGGGACCGTATACGTATCGCTTTATGCTGCTATTGCGTGACACCATGCCTCGCGTCGTCGTTACGGTGTGCGCCGCCATCGTGGCGCTTGGCGTGCTCATCGGTTTTTTCCGCTTGATGTTCGCGCGTCGCGAGCCGTCCTGCGTGCATCCGGCGGGGGAGCGCAATATCGAGGTCACGCTCGCAGCGCTTTCCTCGTGCGCCCGTGCTGCGGCTGAGCGCGACGACCGCGTGATGGTCGAGCATATCGATGCGCGCGTCCAGGGCTCCGACGAGTCGCACGTCCGTTTTAAGGTCGACGCCATCGCACTCGTCGATCACGATGTGGCTTCCCTTGCAACCGCGATGCAGCAGCGTATCGAGGAGGCCTGCGACACCATGCTCGGTACGCCGGGCACGACTGCGCGCGTTCGCTTTTTGCCGTCCAAGACTACCGTCCAGACCGTGGAGGTTTCCGGTGAGTGATACCAACCAAGACAAGACCGCCCGCACGCCGCGCCTGACGATCGATCAGAACGCTATGCCGGCAGGCGAGTCCGCCGACACCAAGCCCGAGGCCGGCGAGCAGCACGACAGCGCCGCCAACGACTTTGACGAGGCCATGGGTCTCATCAAAGGTACGGGCGCTGCTATCTGGAGCTACGCCGTGCGCCACCCCAACACTACGCTCGGCGCCGTGGCAGGCTTTATCCTCGCCGTGCTGGTACTTACGTTGGGCCTGTGGGACACGCTCGTCATCGCATTCTTTGTGCTGATCGGCGCCGTGATCGGCCAGATTCGCGACGGCGAGAACGGTATCGTTAACTTCTTCGGCCGTCTGTTTAGCGGCCGCTAATATGTATTCGACTGTCGCATCCGTGGCAGGCATAAGGAGGAACCATGGCTTTTAACACGAAGGTCGATGTGGCCGATACCGAGCTCGAGACGAACGAGGCCGTCGCCGCCGAGGCGGAGGACGTAACGCTCGAGGACGAGGCGCTCGTCGAGGCGGAGTCCGAAGACGAGGCGGACGAGGATGACGAGGAGGCGGACGAGTCCGAGGACTCGCTGACATATTCCAACGGCGTGATTGAGAAGATCGTCGCCATGGCCACCCGCGAGGTGTCGCACGTTCTGGGCATGAAGGGCAACCTCATGCACTTTGTGCAGGAGCAGTTTGGTGCCGAGAACCTGACCAAGGGCGTGACGGTCGAGGTCACCGACGACAACCGCGTGGTTGTCAACATCTCGGTCATCATCGAGTACGGCGCCTATGCGCCTGCGATCTTTGACGACGTTAAGGCGCGCGTCACCGAGCGTCTTGCCGCGATGACCGGCCTTGAGGTGGCAGGCGTCAACCTGCGCATCGAGGATGTCATCACCCCCGAGGAGTACGAGCACCGTACCAGCCAGCACGAGTAACCTACCAAAAAGAGATGTTTATTTTGGCAGGTTTTATCTGCGAAAACGTTAAACGGCCGACCGCGCAAGCAAAAGCGTGGCCGGCCGTTTTTGTACGCACCCGATGTAGTCATACCGCTCGTCTAACTAAGGGTTGCAATCCCCACGTTCCGCGTTACCCTAATGGGCGCATTGTTTCCAAATTGTTAACGAGGGGTTGCCGTAATGGCCGACGAACACGAGACCGAAAGCAAAGCATGGGCGATTGAGGCCGCTGCGGCAGAGGCGGCGTCGCGTGCCGCCGAGGAGGTGCATCGTCCTCCGGTGGTGCCGATGGAGCGCGTGGTCGGTCGCGAGGATATCGAACGTGGCGAGCGCGCCGGCCGCAAGCGCAGCCAGGAGCCAGGCTTTCCGCGCTTTTTTGCCGAGCTCAATCTGGGCCTGATTCTCACGGCGTTCGCCATCGTGGCCTTTAAAACCCCCAATCACTTTGCCTTCGGCGGCACCTCGGGCGTGTCGGTCATTCTTTCCACGCTGTTCCCGACCCTGCCCGTCGGCGTCTTTATGTGGATTATCAACGCGGTCCTGGTCGTTCTGGGCTTTATCTTTTTGGAGCGCAAGGCGATTCTGTGGAGCGTCTTTGCCTCGTTTGCGCTTTCGGCCTACGTCTCGCTGTTTGAGCTCTTCATTCCGACCGATGTCTCTCTGACGGGTGATATGTGGCTCGACCTGTGCTTTGCCGTCATCTTGCCGGCGCTCGGCAGCGCTATTGTCTTTGACATCGGCGCCTCGACGGGTGGCACGGACATTCTTGCCATGATCCTCAAACGCCGCACCACGCTCGAGATTGGCCGCGCGCTGCTGCTGGTCGATATCGGCATCGTGACCATCGCGGCTTTCCTGTATGGCCCGCGCGTCGGCCTGTACTGCGTGCTTGGCCTGTTTGCCAAGACGCTCGTGGTCGATAAGGCTATCGAGAGCATCCACCTGCGCAAGGTCTGTACGATCATTTGCACCGAACCGCGAAAAGTCGAGGAGTTTATTGTCAAGCATCTCAACCGCACGGCAACGATCAGCCGTGGCTACGGCGCCTTCTCGGGCAAGTGCGTCACGGTGATTATGAGCGTGCTGAGCCGTCGCGAGGCAGTGCAACTGCGCCGCTATACCCGCGAGATTGACCCTGGCGCCTTCATCACCATCGTCGATAGCTCCGAGATCGTGGGCAAAGGCTTCCGCGGCACGAACTAGCGCGGACGCACCCTTCGAATCATTGAATAAGGCCGCCTACGTTGCAAATCGGCCATCTTGGAGTATTTGTCCCCACATTGGGCGATAATGTTGCCAAAGACATCGTTTGCGATCCAGGTGATTCGCTCTAGATACGAAGGGATGATTTCGATGTTCTGTTCGCAGTGTGGCGCCCCCATGGGCGATAACGACAAGTTCTGTGGCGCGTGTGGCGCTCCTAATACCGGTGCTGCAACCTCTGCTCCTCAGGGGCAGTCTCAGCCTCAGCAGTTTGCTCCTCAGCCTAACGTGAACGTGCCCAAGGGCTGTGTAGCTCAGGCGTTTGAAGACATGACCAAGACGCCGGGCGTGCTGCAGCGCGTGTGCCAGATTGCCTTTTTGCCGGCGCTCATCTGTGTCGTGTCGGTGCTCGTGCTCTTCATTCCCGTTATCGGCGGTATCGCGGCTGCCTTCGGCTTTTTGGCTGCCTGTGTGGCAAGCGCGTGCGGTTCTGGCTTTGGCATCGAATGGGGTCGCGATCTGTCGCTCAAGGTCGATGACGGCATGGATCGTCCGTTGATGCGTTCCACGTCGTTTGGCCTTGGCGTCTTTTCGGGCGTTAT
The DNA here is from genome assembly GCF_003465825.1 of Collinsella sp. AF02-46-1. Taxonomy (GTDB): domain Bacteria; phylum Actinomycetota; class Coriobacteriia; order Coriobacteriales; family Coriobacteriaceae; genus Collinsella. Next base: position 11,500 of record NZ_QSBV01000014.1, on the reverse strand, counting down.
TTCGAGCGTGCTCAAGGTTATCGCGGCTATTCCCGTTATTGGTGTAGCGCTTTCGCTGGTGGAGAGCGTGGTAATTGGTGCCGCGGGTGCGTACTCTTATTACGGCTCCTATGCGCTTGAGGCCGCTCTATTTGGCTCGCTGGGCCTGTTTGTTCTGGCTATGATTGCCACGGCGGTCCTGGGTGTCTTCTTTACTATGTTCGCCGACATCGCCGTGATGCACTTTGCGGTGACCGGTCGCGTCGAGAGCGCGTTTTCGCTCGATAAGGTCTGGGCGGCCTTTAAGAACAATAAGACCAAGCTGTTCTGCGCATCGTTCCTTCCCGAGTTTTTGACGGGTCTGGTCGCCAACGTTATCACATGGATCCTGACGCTCGTCTTTGGCACCATTGCCTCTGTCGGTATGTATAGCTACTACTACCGTCCTACGGCTATTGAGGCGCTTGTTACCGGCGGTGGCATTACGCTCGTATTGTTCTTGGTGCTGACGGCGTTTGTCACGGTATTCCTTACGGTCTTTGGCAACATGCTCAAGCATCGTGCCGTTGGCTATTGGGTGGCGCGCTACGCAAGCGAGTGGGCCGACGAGGACAAGGACGACGTCCTGACCTTTGTGCTGCCGTTTGAGAAGAAGTCTGCTCCTTCGGGTTACAGCGCTCCGGATGCTTCGCCGGCACCTGCGCCCGAGCCCGAGCCCGCGCCCGAGTCTGCGCCTGAGCCTGCACCCGAGCCGGCGCCTGTGCCTGAGCCGGCACCCGCACCTGCGCCTGCAACGTCGCCCGCACCGACGTCTGCCCCGGCACCGGCCCCCGCGCCCGAGGCGACGCCTGCAGAACCCGATTGGAATGCCGTTGCCACGCCGGCGGATGAGCCGGGCGATAATCCTGCTGCCGAAAACAATCAAACCGAATAGTCGGTCGAGGCGCCCTGGGCAACTGAGCCCGGGGTGCCTTTTTCTACTGTGAAAGCAAGACAATACCTGGGAAAACGGTTGCAGATAAATTTCTCGGAAATTGGTCAATGTTGCGCAACAACGTCGCGGCTATTGTTGAGAACATAGACGTGTAAGGTTTGAAGGCGTGCGACGCCTTAGGAAAAGGAGAAGCTTATGTTCTGTCCCACTTGTGGTTCTCCCATTTCGGATGATGCCAAATTCTGCCCTGTTTGCGGTTCTGCCATCGGTGCCGCTCCCACCGCTCCGGCCCCTCAGCCCGCGCCGCAGCCTGCGCCTCAGCCCCAGCCTGCTCCGCAGCCCACGCAGATTCAGCCCACTCCGGTTCAGGCAGTTCAGCCCCAGCCTCAGCAGCAGTACACCGGGCAGCAGCAGTACGCCGGCCAGCAGCAGTATGCTCAGCAGCCTGCACCTGCCCCGATGGGCTATGCTCCGATTAAGACCGACCGTGGCGTGATCGGCTGGCTCCTGCTTTCCATCGTGACCTGCGGCATCTATTCGTATTACTTCCTCTATTGCCTTGCCCGCGACATCAATGTCATGTGCCAGGATGACGGCGATTCCACGCCGGGTCTGGCAGCATTCATCTTGCTGTCGTTCGTGACCTGCGGCTTCTACGGACTCTACTGGTACTACAAGATCGGTAACCGCCTGCAGGCTAATGCCCCTCGCTATGGCCTGATGTTCCAGGAGAACGGTACTACCGTTCTTATGTGGCAGATTGTCGGCGCGCTGCTGTGCGGCCTTGGCCCCATCTTTGCCATGAACATCATCATCAAGAACACCAATGCCATGGCAACGGCTTACAACACCCGTCTTGGCGCTCGTGCCTAACGATAAGAACGGCGTGAACAGCTCCCAGGGACATAAGGGCGCGGCGGAGCTCATTCGCCGCGCCCTTTCTTGCATCGGCGCGCTCTTTGTCGCCTGGCTCGCACTCTACCTGCTCGATATCGGCTGCGTGTTTCGCCTGATGACGGGCATTCCCTGTCCGGGATGCGGCATGACAAGGGCCTGGCTGGCAGCACTGCGCCTCGGTTTTGCGGCTGCCTTTGCCTACCATCCGCTGTTTTGGGTGGTGCCGATTGCGTTTGCGCTCGCGTTCGTGCGCGAGGAGGCGGTATCGAGCAAGCTAAAGCGTGGCATCGACATTGCGGTTATTGTTCTGTGTGTGCTGGTCGTTGCCGTATGGATCGTGCGCCTTATCAACCCGGCAGACGCGGGCCTGCTCCTTGGTGGTCACGTTCCCACCGGAGTTCCCACCGATATCATCCACCTCGAAACCCCACGCTGGCTCACCATCCTTCGCTCTTACCTGTCGTGACGGAGGACGCGCTAGAAAAGCATCGACACATAAGCGGGGGGCGAACGTTGAGATAACGTTCGCCCCCCGCTTTGCTCTAGCCAGGTTGTTACGGGTGGACGTGACGGCTACTCGCCATGCTTCTCCTCGTGGCGAGCAGCGGCACGGGCATCGTGAATGCCCTTGATGGCGGCATGGCGGGCGGTGCGGGCGTCGTGCACGGCGTCGCGGGCCTCGGCGGCCGTTGCCTTGGCAGAGCGCAGCTTGGCTGCCAGGTCGGGATTGGTCTCGGCAACCGCGGCGATTGTGGGGCCGTCGAGCTCCTCTTGTGTGGGCTCGGCCAAAAAGTCGATGGCATACTGAGCGGCTACCATGGAGCCCTTGGCGAGCGCGCTCTCGTCGATCTTGTAGAAGCAGGAGTGCTGGGCATAGGTGGCGCCAATCTGGGGGTTGCGCGTGCCAACAAAGGCGAGCACGCCCGGCACGCGGCGCAGGTACTCCGAGAAGTCCTCGCCCGAAAGCGTGCCGCGGTAATGGCCCTCGCCTGCGGGGCCCAGGCACTTGAGCACAGCTTGGCGGCAACGCTCGCTCGAGGCGGCATCGTTTTCGACCTTGTAGTTGGCGATGGTGTAGTCGGTGAGTTCGGCCTCGGCGCCTAGTGCTGCTGCGGTGTGCTCCACGATGCGGCGCATAAGCTCGGGCATTTCCTCATGCGTCTTGTCGCCATAGGTGCGCACCGTGCCGGCGAGGTATGCCGTGCCGGCGATAACGTTGCGCGCGGTGCCGCCGTGCAGTTCGCCGACGGTGATGACGGCGGGTTCGTAGGGGCTAATCTCGCGCGAGACGATGGTCTGCAGGGCGTTGACGATTTCGGCGGCAACCATAACGGCGTCGTGGCCGCGCTGGGGCATGGCGCCATGGCACGAGGTGCCGCGGACATCAATGCGGAACCAGTCGGTGTTTGCCATGCGCGGACCGGGCTCGCAGCTCACGGTGCCGGCATCGACCTCGCTCCAGATGTGCGCGGCATAGGCACCGTCGACGCCATCGAGTACGCCCGTGCCGATCATGAGCTTGGCGCCCTGGCCGTTTTCCTCGCTGGGCTGGAAAACGATGCGAATCTCGCCGTGGATGTCATCGGTCATGTGGCGCAGAATCTGCAACGTGCCGAGCATCATGGCGATATGGCAGTCGTGGCCGCAGGCGTGCATGCAGCCCTCGTTGACGCTGGCGAACTCCTCGCCGGTCTGCTCGGTGACGGGCAGGGCGTCGATGTCGGCGCGCAGCAGGATACGGCGGCGCGGCGTGCCGTCCTCGCGGTAGGCATCGGGCGCGGTGCCGCGGAGTGTCGCCACCAGGCCCGTCTTGAGTGGACGCTCGTAGGGGATATTCATGGCGTCGAGCTGGTTGGCGATGTCGGAAGTCGTGCGCTCCTCGGCAAGGCTCAGCTCCGGGTGCTTATGGAAGTGCCGGCGCTGCTTGATGATGTAGGGTTCAAACTCGGCGGCGATATCATGGATGGCCGCGGTGACGTCGTCTGCCGCGCGAACCTCGGTTGCCGCCATAATCTGCTGTGCCTTGGTCTTCGTCATGGTCGATTTGCTCCTTGCTGGCTCGATCGCAAAATCGTACAGGCTCTCTCCAGTATGCCACCTGCCGCTAGGGCTGGTAAAGTTGCCGTTTGCCGCTTGGGGTTTTGTTGCAAGGGCGGGGGAGTACACTCGGGGATGTTGAATTACCTGCCAGAGATGGGGATGCTCATGCAGCATATCGATCGGATTATCCGCTCCAAGAACGTTTTTACCGCCCAAGACGGTATCGATACCGCCCGCGAGCTGGCGATCGCCATCGCGGGTGATCGCATCGTCGCAGTCGGCGCGCCCGATGACGTGATTGACGCCGCACCTGCCGCCACGCCGGTGGTCGATTACGGCGAGCAGTTTGTCTGCCCCGGTTTCCACGATGCGCACTTGCATTTCTTCCATACTTCGGTTGGCTCCTCGCCGTACATGCTCATGGATATGGGCACGTCCGAGGCAGCATTGGTGCAGCATGCGCTCGAGTTTTCCCAAGGCTTGCCAGATGACGCCTGGGTCGTGACCCAGGGTTGGCGCGATTACCGCTGGGATCCGCCCGAGCACCCTACCAAGGCCTCCCTCGATGCGGCATTTCCCGATCGTCCCTGCGTTATGTACTCGGGCGACGGGCACACGCTGTGGCTTAACAGCCGCGCACTCGAGGCGCTCGGCGTTACGCGCGACAGCGAGCCTCCGGCGGGTGGCAGTTACGACAAAGATGCAAATGGCGAGCTTACGGGTATCGCCCACGAGGCGGCTGCTATGCAGCTGCTGCCGCGCTGCCTGGAGTGGCTGGGCGAGGACCGCATCGCGAGCGCTTACGCCGACCAGATGAAGCGTATGGCCGAGCAAGGCATCACCTCAATCTGCGATATGTCGCTCATGCCCATGCCGGGCTGCGACTTTATTCGCGACGATGTTTACGACAAGCTGCAGGCCTCCGGCAAGCTGGGCATCCGCGCCCATCTGTTTCCCACGCTGCTGGATGACCAGTCGCGCTTGGAAGAACTCCAGACCCGCTACGCGAACAACGCGCTGCTCTCGGCGCCAGGCTTTAAACAGTTCTTCGACGGCGTGTCGAGCGAGCATACCGCATACCTCACTGAGCCCTATACCAACCCGCGCTTCCCGGGCGACCAGGGCCGCCTGACGGTCCCTGTCGAGCGTATGCGCAAGTTGGTTTTGGCGGCAGCCGAGCGTGACCATACCGTGCGCATCCACGTTATCGGCGACGGTGCCATCCATGCTGCGCTCGATATCTTTGAGGAGGCGGCAGAGCTCTACGGCTTGCCCCAGCACGGCCACAATACGCTTGAGCACCTGGAGAATCTGCTGCCTCAGGACATCGATCGTCTGCGCAAGCTCAACGTCATTGCCTCGAGCCAGCCTTGCCACATCACGCTCGACCCGGGTGGCCCGGAGCGCGACCTGGGCCTGGAACGCAGCCGCATCATGTGGCCGTTCGCAACTTATCAGCAGCGCGGTATCCGTCAAGCTTTCGGTACCGACAGCCCCATCACGGCCGTTACCAGCATGAACGTGCTCTACACGGCTATCACGCGCCAAGATCCCCGCAGCCACTGGCCCGAGGGCGGCTGGCTGCCGAGCGAGCGTATCGACGCGGCAACGGCCCTGCGCAGCTACACGCTTGGCAGCGCGTACGCAGCGGGCGACGAGCAAAACCTCGGCAGCCTGGAACCCGGCAAATACGCCGACCTGGTAGTCCTGGACCGAAACCTGCTCACCGTTGACCCCCAAGAGCTCCAGGCCACCAAGGTTCAGGCCACCTACCTGGCGGGCAACTTAATCTACGAGCGCTAATATTCATGCCGTACCGTTAAACGCGGCTCGGGCAGCCTATTTTGGGATGGCGCTCGAGCCGCGTTTGTTTGCCGATGGGGGTTCGTTAGGAGCGTCCCCTCTCTGCTGGATTTGGGCGCAGGGTGGAAGCGCTGCTGCTCCGCGCGCTCAATTGGGACATCAGCGATGCTTTCTCTTAGCGTTTTGCATACTTCCAGTTGCAGATTGCAAAAAAAGTTGAGATGTTCTTTCCGGTCCTGATGTACCCCCGCCTGGGCCGTGCAAAAAATGGAGTATTCAGCACCGTGAGCTCTGCCGGTGCCGCTGCAGTCGGGTGGCATTGCGGAGATCGACGTCATTTTGGGGTCCGGTGTGGCGCGAGGCACGCTTTTTTGTCCTGACGGGATTTGCCCGTCGACCCAAATCGCCGGTCAAAGGCGTTCTTGGGACCAATATGGTGTGTCCGGCGCGTATGCAGCCGTCCTGGCCTGCTGAAAACTCCCAAAAATGCACGCTGCTCCCCAGGGGACCCGTGCGAGCGGCGAAAACCATGCCCAAGTCGCTGCCCGCATCGCCATTTTGCTGCACTGACTTTTCTGAATACCGGGCCCGAGATTGGTCAACCCTAGGCTCCCGGAGCTGCGTTGGGGTCGGTTTCGTTGGCGGCCGCCTGCTTATGGGTGGCAAAGACCGAGCCTTCGTGGTCGAAGAGCTTACGATATTGCATGCGGTCCAGGCGATCGCGCGCATTAGCGGTCTTGGCGGGAACGTTTTTGGCCTCGGCTGTATACCAAACGCTGTGCGCATCCTGCGCCCCCACCACGTTTATCGCCGGCATGTGCGCTCGGTTTTGCAAGCGTGCGCGTTGGTAGGCGGTGAGCGGGGCACCGATGGCATTGAGTGCGAGTGCACCGACGTTATTGATGCTTGTGTTGAGTTCCCCACTCGTTTGTGCGTTGCCGGCGACATCGTAGTTCGCCCAGACCACATAGCGTGTCTGCCAGATGCGCTCGGTATGGGTGGCATCGTCCTCATCGGTAAAGTAGAGGTCGTTGTAGCGGTCGGTGAAGAACGGCTGGTGGTCGCCGTACATCACCACGACGACGGGGCGGTCGAGATCACGCAGCTTTTCCAGGAAGGCGGCGAAGGCGGCATCGGACGCTTCCATGAGCGAGCAGTATTCATTGGTCCAGGTGATAACTTTGTCGGACACACCTTCGACGGCAAGGTGCAGTTGCTGGTCGGTGGGCACCAAGCCCGTGTCATAGGCGGAGTGGTTTTGCATCGTCACGTCGTGGATGAAGATCGGCTGGTCGCTCTGCTTTAGTACCTCGAGGCACTTGTCGTAGGTGGCGGCGTCGGTGACCTTGCGGCAGAGCTCGGGTGCGCCGGCGAAGTCCTCGATCGAGAGGAACTCGTCGAATCCCATGTCCGCGAAGACGTTCTCGCGATTCCAGTTGGTGGCGTGGTTGGGGTGCATGGCCACGGTGCGATAGCCGAGTCTCTTGAACTGACGGGCGAGGTTCTCGCTCGGGGCCAGGTTGTAGCTCATGAACGGGTAGACGCCAGCGCCCAGGAATGCCATGGAGTGTCCGGTTAAGAACTCGAACTCGCTGTTACAGGTGCCGGCACCGAAGGCGCTCATGTAGCTCACTCCCTGCAGAAGCGCGTTATCGATGGCTTTGAAGCGCTCGGGCCCCTTATAGCCACAGCCCAGTTCGTTAAAGATTGAAAGGTCGGCGAAGGACTCGTTCATGATACAGATGACTGAGGGCTTGAGCTGGTCAAACTGTTCGACGGCAGCGGCACGGGAGGGGTCGGCGATGCCGTTCGTGCCCGCGTTCCAGCGCGCGGCAAGGCGCTTGATGATCGCCGAGGCCTCACCGCTCTTGTAGTGCTTGGGTTTAGGCGGCACCATTTTTTGCGCGCTCGAAATAAAGGTGGGGAGAAACCCCTGACTGTAATAGCTTTCGAGGGGCTTCCAGGTATGAAGCTTGATGCCCAAGGTGTCGTAATAGCTGATGAAGGCCTGCGCCCCCAGTGCGGCTCCGGCAACAAGTGCGGTACGACGGTCGACGGAGAGGGGGAGTTTGGATTTGGTTGCGACTGGATGCTCCCTCGGCGCTGTCGATGTCCCCTCGGTTGCCGGAGACGCCTTTGAGTCCTTCGATTTCAAGGACGCAGACATCGCATGGTCGATGGACTCGGGGGACGTTTCCGATGCGCGGCGCGGCGGTCGCCCACATGCATCACGCGGAATGAGGACGATAAGCGCGATTCCCAAGGCCGCGGCGGCAAGCCCCATGAAGCAGAAAGTGCTGAGCTCATAGGTGTAGCTGCCGGCGACCGTCGCAGCGGTCGAGAGGGCGAACAGGTCTCCGGGTTGGATGGGCATCGATTTGAACGTGATTACGAAGTACTCGGCGATACCGATGCTGGCGAGCGCAACGATGCCAACGATTGCGGGGGTCTTACGGCGGTGCGGCAGATAGAACAACAGGCACAAGAAGCAGAAGATGAGCAAAAGCTCTAAAAGTGCCGGTCCGGCCTGCATCTTCCATAGTTCATGGTTGGAGGGCAGCTCGAGGGCGAGCATCGAGCATATCGATGCGCCGCCGATCGTTGCCAGCGTACGGGGGTAGGGATGGTCGGTCATCCAGCTTTTCAGATCCTTCATGCTCATCTTCATCGTCTCTGTTCCTTACTCCTAGTTCAGCGTCTTCACGAGCTTCTCCAGGTTGTCGTTCATGATGGGTGGGTAATCCTCGCCGGCTTTAAGCTGTTTGTCAGTGAGCCCCTCGACGGGGTCGAGCTGGACGCATTGTCGTCAGAAGCGGCGAGAGTAAAGACCGCACTTAAAAGGGGCATATATGCCGCCGCCATGGGGCCACGGTGACGAATAGGACGCCGCTTGGGATGGCGACGGTAGATTCGGTTGTCCATAGATTGCTCCTGAATTGAAAACGGCTGCGTCGGGGTGCCGACGGCCGAAGGCGATGCCGCTGTGGCACGCGGTAGCTATTTGATTCAATTGGGAGCCGCTAATCGTCCAGACGGACCCTGAGGGATAATAGGGTGACCGGGGCATATGAAGATCGCTCGGTGCCGATGACGGCTAGGGCGGAGATCAGCAAGAGGATGATGAACGATGTCGCGCCCACGGGGACGGTGTCACCGCCACGGGCGATCGACAGATTGCCGGCGAGCTCGGCGCAGATGGTGCAGCCCGCGCCGGTGCAGTCATGATGCAACTCATGGGCGGCTGCGATGGGGGAGAGGATGGTTACCGCGAGAAGGGCGAAGACGAGAGCCAGGGCGAGCAGGCGAGTGCGAACGGGCGGCATGGAGTCGTGTGCATCGCGATTCGGTGCTATATCTCGCCACGCCGAGGTGCTCAGTTCATCAGTCATCTGCCCTCCCTTCCTCTCATCTGGGCATATTTCATCTGGAGGATTGTAGTCTTGAGAAGCTGATTCACAAAGTTGCCGCGCTAAAACTTCATGCTTTCCGGTCCGCCTTGGGGCCGAGCATAAGTTATCCCCCGGCATTCAGAAAATCTAAGTGCCAAAAAATAAGATTTTTTGACTCCGTGTTGTATAACCCGCCATTCGTGGGTACCATTCAACGCGTACGCAAACAAAAAGGGTTAACCCGCGCGGCATGACCGCGCGGCCCACAAAGGAGGAAACAAGCATGTCGTCTTTGAAGCCGCTTGCAGATCGCGTCCTGGTCAAGCCCGACGAGGCCGAGCAGAAGACCGCTTCTGGTCTGTATATCGCCAGCAACGCTCAGGAGAAGCCGCAGCGCGGCACCATCGTTGCCGTTGGCGCCGGTAAGGTCAACGACAAGGGTGAGCGCATCCCTATGGACGTTCAGGTCGGCGACGTTGTCATCTACGGTAAGTTCGGCGGCAACGAGGTCAAGGTCGACGGCGAGAAGTATCTGCTGATGCGCGCCGACGACATCTACGCCGTCGTCGAGGCCTAGTCTCGTCAGAATCTCTGATTCGTCTTTGAACGCGCCCGCCGCATAGGACTCGGAAGCGGCGACGCGAGTCACATTTCTTTTGGAGGATTACCTACCATGGCAAAGAACATTACGTTCAACACCGATGCCCGCGCCAAGCTCGCCAAGGGCGTCAACACTCTGGCCGACGCCGTTACCGTCACCATGGGCCCCAAGGGCCGTTACGTCGCTCTGCAGCGCACGTTCGGTGCCCCGACCATCACCAACGACGGCGTTTCCGTCGCTAAGGAGATTGAGCTCGAGGACAACATCGAGAACATGGGCGCCCAGCTGGTGAAGGAGGTCGCCACCAAGACCAACGACACCGTGGGTGACGGCACCACCACCGCAACCCTGCTCGCTCAGGCTATCGTCAACGACGGTCTGCGCAACGTCGCCGCCGGCGCCAACCCGCTGGCCATCCGTCGCGGCATCGACAAGGCTGTAAACGCCGCCGTCGCCGAGATGAAGAAGCAGGCCAAGCCGGTCGAGACCAAGGAGCAGATCGCTTCTGTCGGCACCATCTCCGCTGGTGACCCCGAGGTTGGCGAGAAGATCGCCGAGGCCATGGAGGTCGTGGGCAAGGACGGCGTCATCACCGTCGAGGATTCCCAGACGTTCGACATCACCATCGACACCGTCGAGGGCATGCAGTTCGACAAGGGCTACGTCTCCGCTTACTTCGTCACGGACAACGACCGCATGGAGGCCGTGATGAAGGATCCGTACATCCTCATCACCGACCAGAAGATCTCCAGCGTCCAGGACATCATGCCTGTTCTCGAGGCTGTCCAGCGCGCCGGCCGTGGCCTGCTCATCATCGCTGAGGACATCGACGGCGAGGCTCTGCCGACCCTGGTCCTCAACAAGATCCGTGGCGCTCTCAACGTCTGCGCCGTCAAGGCCCCGGGCTACGGCGATCGCCGCAAGCGCATCCTCGAGGACATCGCCGTCCTCACCGGTGGTCAGGCTGCTCTGGACGAGCTGGGCGTGAAGGTCGCTGACATCACCGCCGATATGCTCGGCACCGCTAAGTCCGTCACCATTTCCAAGGACAACACCGTTGTCGTCGGCGGCGCTGGCTCCAAGGAGGCCATTGACGCCCGTATCGCTCAGATTAAGGGCGAGATGGAGAACACCACCTCTGACTTCGACCGTGAGAAGCTCCAGGAGCGCCTGGCCAAGCTCTCCGGTGGCGTTGCCGTCATCAAGGTCGGCGCTGCTACCGAGTCCGAGCTCAAGGAGATCAAGCACCGCGTTGAGGATGCCCTGCAGGCTACCCGCGCTGCTGTCGAGGAGGGCATCGTCGCCGGCGGTGGCGTCGCCTTCATGGACGCTGCTCCTGCGCTCGATGCTGTCGAGATCGACGACCCCGAGGAGAAGATCGGCGTCGACATCGTCAAGAAGGCTCTGACCGCTCCGGTCGCCACCATCGCCAAGAACGCTGGCTTTGAGGGCGCTGTCGTGGTCGACAAGGTTGCCGAGCTGCCTGCTGGCCAGGGTCTCAACTCTGCCAACGGCGAGTGGGGCGACATGATCGAGATGGGCGTCCTCGACCCCGTCAAGGTCAGCCGCGTCACCCTGCAGAACGCTGCTTCTGTCGCCAGCCTGATCCTCATCACCGAGGCTACCGTCTCCGATGTCCCCAAAAACACTCAGCTTGAGGACGCTATCGCTGCTGCTACCGCTGGTCAGCAGGGCGGCGGTATGTACTAAGGCCGACAAGGTCTAGAACTCCCACCGGGGATCCGGGGGCGTGACGGGGGTTTCTCTCCGGAACGTCCTCGGACATGCAAAGAGGCTCCGCATCGCGCTTCGCGCTGCGGAGCCTCTTTGCGTCCTGACGCTCCTATTTGGCAAGGT
>NZ_QSBV01000013.1 GCF_003465825.1 Collinsella sp. AF02-46-1 | reverse complement strand
ATATGTCTCAGGCCCGCCCCCTCCGCCGCACACTGGGAACGTGCCACGCACTTTACCTGCGTAAACAATGTGAGTGAAATATGAATCTCGATGGATACGCCCGCAGCCGTGTATACTAGACAGCTGTGTGTAACCAGGGGAGTATTCTGGCTGGACAAAACGCCTGCTTAATAGGGTTGTCAGGTAGTTCGGACGCAATACAAGGCTGGAGAGCACGTCGTGTAAGTAGTGGTCCTCTAGGGGCGTACGCTCGGTGGTGTACGCATTGTCCCAAGACCACGCGAGAGTTGGGATCATATCTTGATCAGCATGATTCTCGGCCGCAAGATTGGCATGACCCAGGTTTGGGACGAGAACGACAACGTCGTCCCCGTCACGGTCATCCAGGCTGGCCCCTGCGCTGTCTCGCAGGTTAAAACTCAGGCAACCGACGGCTATGACGCCGTCCAGATCGGTTTCGGCGACATCAAGGCCAAGAACGTGAACAAGCCCATGGCTGGTCACTTCGCTAAGGCTGGCGTCGAGCCTGTCCGCTTCCTTCGTGAGGTCCGCGTCGAGAACGGCGAGGAGCACAAGGTCGGCGAGGTCGTCACCGTCGCTGATTTCGCTGATGTCGAGAAGGTCGACGTCATCGGTACCTCCAAGGGTAAGGGCTTCCAGGGTCGCATCAAGCGCTGGGGTCAGCGCCGCGGTCCTATGACGCATGGTTCTCACTTCCAGCGTCACCCCGGTTCTATCGGTCAGTGCGCCTATCCTGCGCGCGTCCTCAAGGGCGTCAAGATGGCCGGTCACATGGGTAACGAGCGCGTTACCGTCAAGAACCTTTCCGTTGTCCGCATCGATGCCGAGCAGAACCTCATCTTGGTCAAGGGCGCTGTCCCGGGTGCCAAGAATGGTCTCGTCGCCATCCGTATGGCCTAAGGGCCCAGCCCATTTAGCCCAGCGTCATACCAAGGAGAACACTTAAATGGCAAAGTTTGAAGTAAAGAACAGCGAGGGCAAGAAGGTCGCCGAGGCCGAGCTCGCCGCTGAGGTGTACGGCATCGAGCCGAACATCCACGTTATGCACCACATCGTCAAGTGCCAGATGGCCTCTTGGCGTCAGGGCACCCAGTCCGCTAAGGGCCGCTCTGAGGTTTCCGGTGGCGGCAAGAAGCCTTGGCGTCAGAAGGGCACCGGCCGTGCCCGCCAGGGTTCCATCCGTGCTGCCCAGTGGCGTCACGGTGGCGTTGTCTTCGCCCCCAAGCCCCGTTCCTACGCTAAGCGTATGAACAACAAGGAGGTCAAGCTGGCTATGCGCTCTGCGCTGTCCGCCAAGCTGGCCGATGGCGAGCTCGTGCTCGTCGACGACTACGGCTTCGAGAAGCCTTCCACCAAGGCTGCCGTCGCCATGCTCAAGGCTCTCGGCCTTGAGGGCAAGCGTCTGACCATCATCGTTCGCGATGAGGACGTCAACGCCTACCTGTCGTTCCGCAACATTCCCAAGACGTTCATCATCACCGCCGATGAGGCCAACACCTACGACCTCGTCAACAACAACGCTGTGCTGATGCCCGCCGACATCGCCGCTCACTTCGGGGAGGTGCTTGCATAAATGACCGCCCACGAGATCATCATCCGTCCGATCGTGTCCGAGCGTTCCTTCTCCGGCATGGAGCAGAACAAGTACACGTTCGAGGTCGCCAAGGATGCTAACAAGTATCAGATCAAGGACGCTGTCGAGGAGATCTTCGGCGTCAAGGTCGTTCGCGTGAACACCCTGACGGTCAAGCCCAAGACCAAGCGCGTGCGCTATGTCGCCGGCAAGACCCGTTCTTGGAAGAAGGCCATCGTCACGCTGGCCGAGGGCGACACCATCGAGGTCTTTGGCAACCAGGCCTAAGACTCGCTGCTGTTGAGTGAGCTCATGCCTCCCAAATTGGGGAGGCGGGAGCTCAAGGTTTTGGGCGTATAAAATGGACACGCCCGGAACCGTGTATACGTCCGGTGTCATCGCACCCGAGGCAGAACCTCGAATCCCTGTCTGCGATGGCTAACGGATTCCTATTGAAAGGGATTGTAATGGCTGTAAAGCACCTTAAGCCGACCTCCGCCGGTAGGCGTTGGCAGACGATCTCCGACTTCTCCGAGATCACCTGCACCAAGCCCGAGAAGTCTCTTCTCGAGCCCCTGCCCAAGAAGGCCGGTCGTAACAACAACGGCCGCATCACCACCCGCCACCAGGGCGGCGGCGTGAAGCGTCGTTACCGCGTGATCGACTTCAAGCGCAACAAGGACGGCGTGCCCGCCAAGGTTGCCACGATCGAGTACGATCCGAACCGTTCCGCTCGCATCGCTCTGCTGCACTACGCTGACGGTGAGAAGCGCTACATCCTGGCTCCCAAGGGCCTCGAGGTCGGTCAGACCATCATGTCCGGTTCTGACGCCGACATCAAGCCGGGCAACGCTCTGCCCCTCGCCGACATCCCCGTCGGTACGCTCATCCACGCCGTCGAGTTCCAGCCGGGCAAGGGCGCTGCTATCGCCCGTTCCGCCGGTAACTCCTGCCAGCTGATGGGTAAGGAGGGCAAGTACGCTATCGTCCGTATGCCTTCCTCCGAGATGCGCCGCATCCTCGTTACCTGCCGCGCCACCGTCGGTGAGGTCGGCAACGCCGATCACGCCAACATCGTCATCGGCAAGGCCGGCCGTAAGCGTCACTTGAACGTGCGCCCGACCGTCCGCGGTACCGTCATGAACCCTGTCGACCACCCGCACGGCGGTGGCGAGGGCAAGAACCACACCTCTGGTCGTCCCTCTGTTACCCCCTGGGGTAAGCCGACGAAGGGCCTTCGTACGCGCAAGAAGAAGAAGGTCTCGAACCAGCACATCATTCGTCGCCGTAAGAAGTAATTTCGGATACCGAGTTTTAGGAGAAAGCACTTATGAGCAGAAGTCTCAAAAAGGGCCCGTTCGTGGAGACTCGCCTTCTCTCGCGTATCACCGCGATGAACGAGGCTGGCAAGAAGGACGTCGTGAAGACCTGGTCCCGCGCGTCCACCATCTTCCCCGAGATGGTTGGTCACACCATCGCCGTCCACGACGGCCGCAAGCATGTGCCCGTGTATGTTACCGAGTCCATGGTTGGTCACAAGCTCGGCGAGTTCGCGCCGACTCGTACGTTCCGTGGCCACAAGGCCAAATAGGGGGTTAACCGTAAATGGCAACTAAGTCTATTGAAACTGAGGCCACCGAGGTTCGCGCCGTCGCTAAGTACGTGCGTGTTTCCCCCAGCAAGGCCCGCCTGGTGGTCGATCTGATCCGCCGCAAGCCTGTCGCTCAGGCCTTCGACATCCTCCACTTCTGCGACCGCGCCGTCGCCGTGGATGTCGAGAAGGTTCTCCGTTCCGCCGTTGCGAACGCCGAGAACAACAACGGTCTGCGTGCCGACAACCTGGTTGTCGCCGCTGCCTATGTTGACGAGGGTCCGACGCTTAAGCGCATCCGTCCCCGCGCCAAGGGTTCCGCTTCTCGCATTCTGAAGCGTACTTCCCACATCACCGTCGTCGTTGCTCCTCGAAAGGAGGCGTAAAGCTGTATGGGTCAGAAAGTCTACCCCACCGGCTTCCGTCTTGGCATCACCGAGAACTGGCGCTCCCGCTGGTTCGCAGAGAAGGATTACGCTAAGACCCTCGGTAACGATCTCGAGATCCGCAAGTACCTCGAGAAGCGTCTTTCCCGCGCAGCTGTCTCCCGCGTCGAGATCGAGCGCGCTGGCGACAAGGTGAAGGTCATCATCCTCACCGCTCGCCCCGGCGTTGTCATCGGTAAGAAGGGTGCCGAGATCGATACCCTCCGCACCGAGCTCGAGAAGGTCGCTGGCGTCTCCAAGGGCCAGCTCTCCGTCGACGTTGTCGAGATCAAGCGCCCCGAGCTCGACGCCAACCTCGTTGCTCAGTCTATCGCCGAGCAGCTCGAGGGCCGCGTTGCCTTCCGTCGCGCTATGCGCAAGGCTGTCCAGTCCGCCCGGAAGGCCGGCGCTAAGGGCATCCGTATCCAGTGCTCCGGTCGTCTCGGCGGTGCCGAGATGGGCCGTCGTGAGTGGTACCGCGAGGGTCGCGTGCCTCTGCACACCCTCCGTGCCAAGATCGACTACGGCACGGCTGTCGCCAGCACCACCATGGGCGCTTGCGGCGTGAAGGTCTGGATCTACCTGGGCGAGAAGCTCCCGGGCCAGCCTGTTCCCAACCCTGCACTCGAGGGCTCTTCCCGTCCTCGTCGTCGTAACTCCGAGAGGAGGGGTCAGTAGTGCTTGCCCCTAAGCGTATTCTTCACCGCAAGGTGCAGCGTGGCTCCATGAAGGGCCAGGCCAAGGGTAATACCGAGCTGCATTTCGGCGAGTTTGGTATCCAGGCTCTCGAGGCCCATTGGATCACCAACCGTCAGATCGAGGCCGCTCGTATTGCCATGACCCGCTACATGAAGCGTGGCGGTCGTGTCTACATCACGATCTTCCCCGACAAGCCCATCACCAAGAAGCCTGCCGAGACTCGCATGGGTTCTGGTAAGGGTAACCCCGAGGAGTGGGTGGCCGTCGTCAAGCCCGGCCGCATCATGTTCGAGGTCAAGGGCGTGCCCGAGGAGGTCGCTCGCGAGGCTCTGCGTCTTGCACAGCACAAGCTTCCCATCAAGACCAAGATTGTTGCTGCCAAGAACGCTGAGCAGCGCATCGAGAAGGAGATGGCTGAGGAGGCCGCTCTCGAGGCCAAGTGGGCTGCTGAGGACGCCGCCGCCGCCAAGGAGGAGAACTAATGAAGCCCGCAGAGATTCGTGAGCTCTCGGACGCTCAGCTCGTTGAGAAGCTGAAGGAAATGCGCGCCGAGCTCTTTAACCTTCGTTTCCAGATGGCCACCAGCCAGCTGGACAACACCGCTCGCGTCAACACCGTGAAGAAGGACATCGCTCGCGTCCTCACGGAGCAGCGCGCCCGCGAGATCGCAGCGGAGAAGTCCGCTGTCGCCGAGTAGGACCTAAGGAGAGAACATGACTGATTCGCGTAACTCGCGTAAGGTCCGTACGGGTGTCGTTACCTCCGTCTCCGGTGCCAAGACCATTGTTGTCACCATCACCGAGCGCAAGCGTCACCCCAAGTACGGCAAGATGATGACCAGCTCCAAGAAGCTGCACGCTCACGACGAGGAGTGCACGGCTGGCGTGGGCGACACCGTCCGCGTTATGGAGACCCGTCCTATGTCCAAGATGAAGCGTTGGCGCCTCATCGAGGTCGTCGAGCGCGCTAAATAAGCAGTCGCTCTTACGACTTGTACGTTTCCGAAGATGTGCGTATGCCTGGCTTGCATACCACGGGCCGTATAAAGGCCGCGCACCTCTCTTCGGTTCTTAGTTCGGAGGAACATCTACCATGATTCAGATGCAAACCATGCTGAACGTCGCCGACAACTCCGGCGCTCGCAAGATTCGCTGCATCAAGGTGCTTGGCGGTTCCAAGCGTCGTTATGCAGGCATCGGCGATGTGTTCATCGGTGCTGTCCAGGAGGCTACCCCTGGCGCCAACGTCAAGAAGAAGGACGTTGTCCGTTGCGTCGTCGTTCGCACCGTTAAGGAGATCCGCCGCAAGGATGGCTCCTACATTCGCTTTGATGAGAACGCCTGCGTTGTCATCAACAACGATGGTTCGCCCGTCGGCACCCGTATCTTCGGGCCCGTCGCTCGCGAGCTTCGTGACAAGAAGTACATGAAGATCGTCTCGCTCGCTCCCGAGACCCTGTAGTTAGGGGAGATATATGTATATCAAGAAGGGCGATAAGGTCCAGGTTCTCTCTGGTAAGGATCGCGGCAAGCAGGGCGTTATCCTGCGTGCTCTCCCCGCCGAGAACAAGGTCGTTGTCGAGGGCGTTTCGGTCGTCAAGAAGGCCGTCAAGCCCAACGCTGCCAACCAGCAGGGCGGCATCGTCTCGCAGGAGGCTCCCATCGACGCCTCCAACGTCAATCTCGTCTGCCCCGAGTGCGGTAAGGTTACCCGCGTCGGTCACGAGAAGGACGGCAAGAACAAGCTGCGCGTCTGCAAGAAGTGCGGCCACAAGTTCTAAGCTGCCCGCAACATCAAGTTGCTAGCAAAGGCCCGGATGCCACGGCACCCGGGCCTTTTTCTATCCCTACTCATTGCACTCATTGGGGACAGACTTAATTGAGTAGTTATCTTGCTCATTGGGGACAGACTTAAATGAGTGGGTTAGCCGTTGGGGAAGGTCCTTCGCGGGCAGGGCGATCTTCATGGCGTTCCTAGGGTCCTTTCGACCGATATCTCCTGTGCAAATCTTCGGCCTGAGACGTATCGGGGATCAACCTACTGGATGCATCAAGCATAGATTCTTATCCGCCTAAGAGCCAATATCGGTCGCGCGTCGTGCTCTGTAAATTGCATGCTTGCGTGTCTGTGCGCGTTCTCTTGCGTTCTATTGCGCACTACCGCGTATATATGTGCCGTTTTCGGGACAATAATGACCGTTTAGCGGTGAGATACGCACAAACGCGCACAGACGCGCGTGTTTGTGCGAATATAGAGCTGTCAGAAAGCAAGGCGTTCTATGACACAGGAGGCACATAATGGCAGATTCCAAGCAGGCTCCGCTCGACGCGGCGGCAGCCGCCAAAGCAGCGTTCGCTTCGGTCCAGGACAAGCCGTTCCCCGACGATATCTTTACGGCCCCCGAGCTTCGTTGGGCTGTGATCGGTTGCGGTGTTATCGCCAACCAGATGGCTCAGTCTCTCGCCCTTGCCGGCCGCAAGCTCGCGGGCGTTGCCAACCGAACGCTGTCCAAGGCTCAGGCTTTTGCTGAGCAGTATGGCGTTGAGAAGGTTTATGACACGGTCGAGGACCTTTACGCCGATCCGGGCATCGACGCCGTCTACATCACCACCCCGCACAACACTCATATCACCTATCTGCGCGCTGCCCTGGCAGCCGGCAAGCACGTGCTCTGCGAGAAGGCCATTACCCTCAATTCCGCTGAACTCGATGAGGCCCGTGCCATTGCCGCCGAGCACAACGTGGTCCTTATGGACGCTACCACGGTGCTCCACATGCCCTTGTATCAAGAGCTGCGTCGCCGCATGGATGCCGGCGAGTTCGGCCGCATGAACCTCGCTCAACTCAACTTTGGTAGCTACAAGGAGTACGGCGACCTGACTAACCGCTTCTACAACCGTAGTCTTGCCGGCGGTGCCATGCTCGATATTGGTGTGTATGCCCTGTCCGTCATGCGCCTGTTTATGGCGAGCCAGCCCGCCGAGGTCGTGTCTCTAGGCAACACCTGCGAGACTGGCGTCGATGTTGCGGGCGGCATCGTCTGCCGCAATGCCGAGCAGCAGCTGGGCGTCGTGAGCCTTACGCTTCACTCCAAGCAACCCAAGCGCTCGGTCATCAGCTTTGACAAGTGCTACATCGAGGTCAACGAGTATCCGCGTGCCGACCATGCGATCATCGTGTGGACTGCAGACGGTCACCGTGAGGAGGTCCACGCCGGCACCGAGGCCTACGCGCTGTGCTACGAGATGGCTGACCTCGAGAAGGCCGTCGCCGGCGATGATTCCAAGCGTGAGCTTCTGGATTATGCTTCTGATGTTATGGAGCTGATGACCAAGCTCCGTGCCGATTGGGGAGTCGTCTACCCCGAGGAGGAGTAAGCGATGCTCGCGGAAGATAGGCTCAATGCGATCGTCTCGATGGTGCAGCAGGCTGGTTCAGTAACGGTGCCAGAGCTTGCCGATGCCCTGGGTGTGACGGCTTCTACCATTCGACGCGACCTGCAGACGCTTGACCGAGCGCACCGCATCGCCAAGGTGCACGGTGGCGCGACAAGCCTTGAGCGCGCGCACGTGACGCGCGACTTAACGATCAGTGAGCGCAGTGATCTCCATAACGACGACAAGGAGCGCATCTGCGCCCGTGCGGCGGCGCTTGTGGAGCCCGATAGTTTCGTGTATATCGATTCGGGTTCCACGACCCTCAAGCTCATCGAGCATCTTCCGCATCTCGAAGGGGTTACCTATGTGACTGATTCCGTGCTCCATGCTCAACATCTCGCTTTGCGCGGCATGCGTACCGTGGTGCTGGGCGGCGAGCTCAAACCCGAGACCGAGGCGCTCGTTGGCCCCGATGCCTTGGCAACTCTAGAACGCTACAACTTCAACTGCGGCTTTTGGGGCTCCAACGGCATTGCCGCCGAGCAGGGTTTTACGACTCCCGATATCGAGGAAGCGCAGGTCAAGCGTATCTCGATGCGCCATACGGCCAAACGCTTCGTAATCTCGGACGCCAGCAAATTTGGCATGGTGGCGCCCGTCAAGTTCGCGGACTTCCGCGACGCAACAATTATTACCGCGGGCGAGGTGCCCGCAAAGTACCGGGCAATGGACAACGTCGTCACGGTCTAGCGGCGGGGCAAGGCCAAAACCATTTAGTTCTCTCAATAGAAAAGCGGCAACGTCCATTACGGGCGTTGCCGCTTTCGTTGTCTGCCGGTTTGTCTAAATCTGTAACAACCAGACCGTTAAAAGCAGGCTAGATGTTACAGATTGAGATTGCTTGGGGCGACGCTGGTGGTTTGTCTAAATCTATAACATCTGAGGCTGATTTTGCCGAGCTACTGTTACAGATTGAGATTTTCCCTTAAGGGGGATTCGAATGTCTCGATCTGTAACAGATAGACCGGAAAACGGGTTCTAACTGTTACAGATCGAGACGTTTTGGGACCGCGGCTGAGTCATTGCGGCAAAACCACCACAAAGGTGCCTGTCCCCATTGTGGTGGTTTAGGGCTCCCAGGGGCAAGGGGCTTCGATGTGGATGTGCTCGCCGGTTACGGGATGCGTAAAGGACACGCTGTGGGCATGGAGCATGAGGCCGCAGGGGCGCGGCGTTCCGTACAGGTCGTCGCCAACCAGGGGATGATGCTCGCTTGCCAGGTGCACGCGGATCTGATGCTTGCGGCCGGTGAGCAGCTCGACATCAATATACGAGCGCGTGGGCAGGCCGCGGCGGCTCTTAAGGCGCTTGAGTACCTTGACGCGCGTCTGAGATGGCTTGCCGCTGGCGCCAACGCGCATCTTGCGGCTATCGTGGCGGTCGCGGGCGATGGGCTTGTCGATGAGCTTCTCGTTCCAGTCGATTTTGCCCTCGGCGAGCGCCAGGTAGTGCTTTTCGAAGGCGTGGTCGATGACCATCTGGTCAAAGGCGGGTTGCGTCTGCTTGTCGAGCGAGAACAGCACCACGCCGGTGGTGTTGCGGTCCAGGCGGTTGAGCGGCTGCATGTCAGTCGCGGCAAAGCCGTCGCCCATCGCCAGCAACAGATCGCTGGCGTAGTCGGTAAGCGTGCGCTCGCCGGTGCCGTCGCCGTGGACGATCATGCCGGCGGGCTTGTCGATAGCCATGAGCCAGGCATCGCAGTAGAGGACTTGAGGTTCTTCGTTCACGTGTAAGCCTTTCGGTTAACTAATTCCCACAAACATGCAGCCCGAGGTGGCACCGCGCAGGCGGGCGGCGGGCTTGCGGCCGGCTTGCGCTGCCTCGACGGCGCGGCGGACGCGAGCGACGGCGCGGCCCACCTCATCCGTCTCGAGCAGCGTGCCGTCCACCATAAGACGGCGCACACCGGCATCGAGCAGCTGTGGTACCTGCGGCGTAAGGTCGATGGGGTAGGCATCGTACAGGCGCGAGCGGCCGTGGATGTCGGTACGGACCGGCATGACCTTGCCGTCGATATTCTTGAGCGAGAGCTTGCGGGCACGCAGGCGGCAGTTGGCGCAATCGTGGATGCAGCCGTTGGCAACCTGCAGAATGCAATGCTCGCTTGTCATGACGCGCGGGCGGCCAAAGACGGTGATGCCTAGAGCCGCGGGCGCGGCGGCGCCGAGCGAGACAATCTCGTCGAGCGTGATCTCGGGCGAGAGCCAAAACGCACCGGCTCCGCGCTCGGCAAGCGCCTCCATGCAGGGCGTGTTGTGCACCGGCAGGCAAGAGCGAATCTCGGCCGTGGCGCCAACCTGGGCGGCCAGGGCAAGCTCAGAGATGTTGCCAATAGCGACCGTGGCGCCGGCAACAACCCATGGGTCAACGCGGACGTGGTCAACGGCGCGGCAGACCTCATCGAGCACGGGTACGATGTCCTGCTCAAACGTATCGGCGGGGGAGAGCTCGGCCGCATCGAGCGCGTCGGTGGTCATGTAGATGCGCGTTGCACCCTCCGCCCGCGCTGCCTCGGCGGTCTCGAGCGAGGTGACGGTGGCGCAGATCTGCGGCTCGTCGCGGTAGTGCTCGGGCTCGGGGCGGGAATCACTGGTGACAATCGCCGGCAGCTCGAGCGTTTTCGCGCGCTCCGCGTACGGCGCCAGAATGGCCTCTTCCAGCGCCTTGCAAGCGGCGGCGCGCACCTTATGTACGGCGGAGAAACCCATGCCACAGCCCTCATCGAGCGCCACCTCAAAGCTCGCAGCCTCAAAGGGAGAGGAACCCATGCGGCCGACGTGCTCAACCAGATCGGACGCCTCGACCGCACGGGTCTTGGCGGCTTCGACAGTAAAGCCCGTGGCCGTGGCCGTAAGCGAAGGGTCGTCGCAGCAGGTGAGTGTGACGGCAAACGGCTCGCCCAGGCGCGCCACGACGGATACATCAACAGCTCGGCGGCGCAGCACATCGCGCTTGAGCGCGGCGCTGGCAGCGTCAATAGCGCGCTGGCTTCGAATCACGCGCACGCGGCAGCCCTCGGGCATGCTACGGGGCACGCGACACTCGATAACATCGCCGGCAGCGGCATCATCGGCGGCGATGGTGGTCAGGAACTGGTCGAACTCATCGTCGTGGCGAAGCTCCAGCAGGTCGCCCTTGCCCACGGGCTCAAACAACTCAATGCGGGCGATGGCGGCGCGGCGACGGCGGTCGTCGGGCTTGAGCCCGCGCACATCGCGGTTGGCCAGGCGGCTGCCGAGCACCGTGCCCACGATCTGGCCGCGGTTGTTGGAGCGCTCGTAACTCATCATCTCGTCACCCGAGGTGCCGTCTTGGTAGGCGTGCGTAAAGTCACGGTTAAAGCAGCGCTTGAGCTGGCGCTGACGGGCGGCTTCCTCGTCCTTAGAGGTCGAAACATCGGCCAGCATGTCATCAATCTGATGACGATACACGTCGACGATGGAATACACGTAATCGGGCGCCTTCATGCGGCCCTCGAGCTTGAGCGACGCAGCGCCGGCGTCATACAGGCGGCGAACAAGTTGTGAGGTGTTGGTGTCACGTGGGCACAGCGCGCGCTCGCGACCGGCAGGGGAGAGCGAGCGACCGTTCTCGTCGATCAGCTCGTAGGGCAAGCGGCAGGGCTGGGCGCACATGCCACGGTTGGCCGATCGTCCCGCCATGGCAAAGCTCGAAAGCAGACACAGGCCAGAGTAGCAAAAGCAGATGGCGCCATGGCTAAAGACCTCAAGGTCCACATCGGGCGCGGCATCGTGGATGGCGGCAATCTCGTCGATGGAAAGCTCGCGCGAGAGGGTCACGCGGTCGGCGCCCTGCTCGCGGCACCAAAGGGTTCCGCGGTCGTCGTGGATGTTCGCCTGGGTCGAGATATGCGTCTCGATGCCGGGCATGGTGCGCTTGACCTCAAAGAACAGGCCCCAGTCCTGGATGATGAAGGCGTCGGCGCCCAGCGTGGAGCAGCGATGGATGAGCTGCAACGCATCGCTCATCTCGGATTCCTTGATGACGATGTTGACCGTGACGTAGACGCGCGAGCCGGCCAGGTGCGCGGCGCGGCAGGCCTGCTCAAAGGCCTCGTCGGTAAAGTTGGTGGCCTTGCGGCGTGCGTTGAAGCTGCCCATGCCGCAGTAGATGGCGTCTGCCCCGGCGGCGAGTGCGGCGGCAAAGGGCTCGGGCCCTCCGGCGGGCGCCAAAAGCTCGGGTCTGCGGTTGGTGGTTCGACTGGCGGTTGCGGTCATATCCTGCCTTTCAAAATGCTCAGATACTCAAAAGTATAGTGGTGCCGTCGCGGCAGGCGATGCCCGCGTTCCAAGCGGGATAAAGTCTTCAGCAGCTTGGACTGGCTGCTCCACATGAGAACCGTTCAGCGGTCCGGGGAAACCGTTGGGCGATAAAATATTCTCGCAACGTGATAATAATCTTGCATCGCGCGGAAACCTTGAGTACTATCCCAATCAAGCGCGGTGTTCAGACCGAACTGTGCCTCCCGGTGTGAACGCCGCGCTCCCGTTCCCTTTTACTTGTAAGGAGAAAAACATGAGCAAGACCGTCGTGTCTTCCGATAACGCACCCGCAGCCATCGGCCCGTATTCCCCCGGTATCCAGACTGGCAACATGGTGTTTCTGTCCGGCCAGCTGGGCATCGATCCCGCGACCGGCAAGCTGCCCGAGGGTGTCGAGGCCCAGGCTAAGCAGTCCCTTGCTAATGTCGAGGCCCTGCTGACCGCTGCCGGCGCCACCTTTGCCGATGTCGTCAAGACCACAGTCTACCTGGCTGACATTGCCGACTTCGCTGCCGTAAACGAGATCTACGCCTCCAAGTTCGAGGCCCCGTTCCCCGCGCGCAGCGCTTTCCAGGTTGCCGCTCTTCCGGCTGGCGGTCTGGTCGAGATCGAGGTTGTCGCCGCTCTCTAAGGTGTTGGTAACAACTAAACATGACATGCAAAAAGACCCTGCAGCGCGTGCGAGCTGCAGGGTCTTTTGTCAAGCGATGCGACAAAAATGATCCGTTTCCCTTCGTCCCCAAGGGATCACGTTTAGCCCTCCTTGCGAACTTTTTGCAGGTAGCGGTAGACGCTGGGCTCCGAGATGCCCAGCGCGGTGGCGGCGCAGGCCACGGCGCCCTTGAGCATAAACACGCCGTTGCCGTTGAGGTGGCGAATGACGTCCACGCGGTCGCTCTGGCCAAGCGACGCTACATCCAGCCCGCGCGCGCTCAGCAACTCGGCAATGCTGCGGTCGATGAGCTCCTGTGTGGACTCCGAAAGGCTTTCGACCTCGATAGGGGCGGGCTCCGTGCGCGTCGGCGCCGCGTCGAAGCAGGCCATGAGCTGCTGTGCCATGGCGTTGATGGAGCGCACGGTCGAGAGATCGGTGTTGACGCAGAGCATGCCGACGATCTCTTTATCCTCGCGGATAAAGTACGTCGCTGACTCCAACGTCTTGCCACCGGCACCGCGCCCCTCATAGCCCGTAATAAACGGCAGGTCGCGATACTTTGGGTCGTGCATGATCTTGAGCGCCAGATCGGTGGCGGGACCGCCGACCTTACGGCCGCTCACGATGCCGTTGCGAATATCGACGATGGCGTGGTCGGGATCCGAGAAATCGTGCAGCACGATCTCGCTGTTTTTGCCGAGTATCTGCTCCAGGAAATCGACCATCGGCAAAAAGCGACGTACGGTCTCGTTCACGGGCAACTCCTTTGGGTGAAAGCGGAAGTTTCATAACAATTTTTTCTCATGGTAACACGCTACTCTTCATCTCGTATATCCGCAGGTACATTGCGTAATACAGACGAACGGTAGGAATTTGGCGGTAAACGGTTGACCAAAAGAAAAGTTAGATGTTATTTTGACCAGACACTTTCCTGACCTGCGGAAATGTATTATCTCAGCTGAAGAATAGTCTGATAACAAAAAATTATTATTGAGAATGAGAATCATCTTTAATACGATATGCAACGAAGGCACAACCTCAACCCCGCACTGCGTCACAATAGAGCGTTAGATGCGAAACAACTATTTCGAGGATTGGTGGTCAAATGACCCAGGAGACGGTTACGAACGGCACTGAAGCCCTGTTCACTCGTGAAGGCATGCCTCCCGTTAAGGAAATGATCCCGTGTGCCCTTCAGCACGTACTGGCTTCGTTTGCCGGTATCATCACCCCGGCTGTCATCATGGCCGGCGTCTACGGCTTTAATAGCCAGCAGAGCACCGACATCATTCAGGTTGCGCTCATTCTTTCGGCAATCGACACGGCCCTTCAGGCCTTCGCTCCCTTCCGCCGCATCGGCGGCGGCCTGCCCATCGTCATGGGCGTCTCGTTCGCGTTCCTGCCGGCCCTGCAGGCCATGGGTGCCTCGGGCTTTAGCTTTGGTGCGCTGCTGGGCGGCGAGATTGTCGGCGGTGCCGTCGCGGTCCTCTTTGGTCTGGCCTACAGCAAGATCAAGTGGCTGTTCCCGCCCGTCGTGACCGGTACGGTCATCTTCTCCATTGGCGTCTCTCTCTATCCCACGGCCGTCAAGTACATGGCCGGTGGCATGGGCACGCCGCTGTGGGGCACTCCGCAGGCCTGGTGCGTCGCTCTTATCACCTTCGCCGTGGTCTTTGCGCTCGCCAACTTTGGCAAGGGCACGCTCAAGCTGGGATCCGTGTTCTTTGGCATGATCGTTGGCATGATCGTTTCGATCCCCTTTGGCATGATCGACTTCTCCAGCGTCGCCACCGCTCAGGTCTTCGCCCTTCCCAAGCTCATGCCCTACGCGCTCGAGTTTGATCCCGAAGTCTGCATTACCCTCGCCGTCGTGTTCCCCATGGTCGCCATCCAGGTTATCGGTGACGTCTCCGCCGCTTGCCTGGGCTCCATCGACCGTATGCCTACCGAGCGCGAGCTCTCCGGCGCTATCGTGTCCCAGGGCCTCACCTCTATGGTCGGCGGCCTGCTGGGCGGTCTTCCCACCAGCGCCCTTGGCCAGAACGTGGGCATCATCTGCTCCAACAAGGTCGTCAACAAGTGGGTCTTTGTGATCATCGCGGCCGTCTTTGCCATCGCCGGTCTGTTCCCGCAGCTCTCTGCCGTCCTTTCCGCTATCCCGCAGCCCGTTATCGGCGGCGCGACCGTCGGCGTCTTTGGCACCATCACCATGAACGGCGTGCGCATGTTCACCCGCGAGGGCCTCACGCAGCGCACTACCACCATCGTCGGCACCTCCGTCGTCTTTGGCCTGGGTATCTGGATGGCCAGCGGTTGCCTTGCCGGCGAGGGTATGCCCGCCTGGGTGTCCACCGTCATCGGTTCCAATGCCGTAACCCCCACCGCCATTATGGCCATTGTCCTTAACCTGATCCTTCCGCAGACGCCGGTCGTGGCTCAACACATCGATGCTGCCAAGGACGCTGCCGTGGATCTGGTCTTGCCCGAGAGCAAGAAGTAACCAATTCGGTGCTATTCGTCGGCGGGCGCATCGCCTCGTCCGCCGACGCCATGCGGCGCCAAGCCGCACTTCAAAGGGTTTGTCCCTTTGGTGAAGCGTTGACGGGAGAGGGCCCGTTTCCGGTGTAGGCCGGCGCTTCGCACTCCGCCATGTCAGAGGTGTCAAACCCCGCCTCTGATGTTGAAGGGAGCATCCATGCTTCTGGTCGCTAACGGTTCCGTTTTTACCCGCAACGCTCAGACCCCGTTTATTCCAAACGGTGCGGTCGCCATTGACGGAGATACGATCGTCGAAGTGGGCCCCGAGTGCGAGCTCAAGGCCAAGTACCCGGATGCCGAGTACGTCGACGCCCAGGGCAACCTCATCATGCCCGGACTCATCAACTGCCACACCCACATCTACTCGGGTCTGGCCCGCGGCCTTGCCATTAAGGGCTGCAACCCCACCAACTTCCTGGAGAATCTTGAGCAGCAGTGGTGGAAGATCGATGACAACCTGACGCTCGACGGCACCAAGGCCAGCGCCTATGCCACGATTCTTGACTCCATCCGCGATGGCGTCACCACGATCTTCGATCACCATGCGAGCTTCTGCGAGATCCCGGGAAGCCTCTTTACCATTAAGGATGCAGCTCAGGAGCTGGGCATGCGTTCGTGCCTGTGCTACGAGGTCTCCGACCGCCGCGGTCAGGAAAAATGCGACCAGGCCATTGCCGAGAACGCCGAGTTTGCCCAGTGGGCCGCCAAGGAGCGTCGCGATAACGACAACCACATGATTGCCGCCATGTTTGGCGGTCACGCCACCTTTACGCTGTCGGACGAGACCATGGATAAGATGGCCGAGGCCAACAACGGCCTGACCGGCTTCCACATCCATGTGTGCGAGGGCATGAATGACGTGTGGGACTCCCGCCTCAACCGCGGTGGCATCAGCCCCGTCGAGCGCCTGCTGCAGCACAATCTGCTGGGTCCCGACACCATGCTCGGCCACTGCATCCACGTGACGCCCGCCGAGATGGATATCGTCAAGGAGTCCGGTACCTGGCTCGTCAACAACCCCGAATCCAATATGGGCAACGCCGTGGGCTGCGCCCCCGTGCTCGAGTTCTTCCGCCGCGGCATCCCCGTGTGCATGGGCACCGACGCCTACACCCACGATATGCTCGAGAGCCTTAAGGTCTTCCTGATCATTCAGCGACACAACGCCGCCATGCCTAACGTGGGCTGGTGCGAGGCCATGACCATGCTGTTCGAGAACAACGCCAAGATGGCGAGCAAGTACTTCGATCGCAAGCTCGGCGTGCTCGAGGCCGGCGCTGCCGCCGATGTCATCGTCATGGACTACAAGCCCTTTACGCCGCTGAGCGAGGAGAATATCGACGGCCACATGCTCTTTGGCATGATGGGCAAAAACTGCCGCACCACCATCATCAACGGCCGCGTCCTGTACAAGGATCGTGAGTTCGTTGGGATTGATGAGGACAAGATCAACGCGTGGACCATGGCCGAGTCCAAGAAGCTCTGGAGCACGCTCAACGATCGCGTGTACTAATTCCAATTGGAGATTCGCGCGCGTCGGATGTTTCGCCGCATCCGACGCGCGCATAGGCGGCCTCCGCGGGGTCGCCGGCGCTGTGCTAGCGCTACACCGTATTTGCGCCCGCCGCGCGGTCTCGCCGGGCGTTACAGAGAGGAGCTCACTATGAGCGACATCATGAGGCCGATCCCGTTTTCGCAGCTGATGAACTGGATCATCGAGGAGCACAAGACCCAGGACGCCATCTTTGGCGTGCGTAAGATGGTCACGACCAACCAGGAGGGTGCGCTTCCCATTTTTGACGAGCGCATCGAGACTCCGTTTGGCCCGGCTGCCGGTCCCAATACGCAGCTGGCCCAGAACATCGTGGCCTCTTATGTGGCCGGTTCTCGCTTCTTTGAGCTCAAGACCGTCCAGGTTATGGACGGCGAGGAGCTCTCCAAGTGCGTCAACAAGCCCTGCAT
Source organism: Collinsella sp. AF02-46-1 (assembly GCF_003465825.1). Classification (GTDB taxonomy): domain Bacteria; phylum Actinomycetota; class Coriobacteriia; order Coriobacteriales; family Coriobacteriaceae; genus Collinsella. The sequence continues at coordinate 64,324 of NZ_QSBV01000013.1, read as the reverse complement.
CGTGGCTCAGGACGAGTGCTACAACTGCGAATGGTCGACCGAGCTCGAGGTTCCGCAGGCCTTTGCCGAGTACGTGAAGGCATGGTTTGCCTGCCACCTGATCGCTCGCGAGTACGGTCTGGGCAGCCCGGACGGCTTTGTCTTCAACATGTCGGTGGGCTATGACCTGGAGGGCATTAAGAGCCCCAAGGTCGACGCCTACATCGAGGGCATGAAGGATGCCAGCGGCTCCGACGTCTGGAACGAGTGCCGTGCCTGGGCACTCGCCAACCTGGACAAGTTTGAGCATGTCGACGCCGCGTTTGTCGAGTCCATTCCGGCGCGCGTGTCCAACTCCATCACCGAGTCCACGCTGCATGGCTGCCCGCCCGCCGAGATCGAGCGCATCGCGACCTACCTCATCACCGAGAAGGGCCTCAACACCTACATCAAGTGCAACCCCACGCTGCTGGGCTATGAGTTTGCCCGCCAGCGTCTGAACGAGCTGGGCTTTGACTACATCGTCTTTGATGATACGCACTTCCGCGAGGACCTGCAGTGGGCCGACGCCGTGCCCATGTTCGAGCGCCTGATTGCCCTGTGCGCCGAGCGCGGCCTGGAGTTTGGCGTCAAGCTGACCAACACGTTCCCCGTCGACGTGACGAGGAACGAGCTGCCTTCCACCGAGATGTACATGTCCGGCCGTTCGCTGTTCTCACTGACCATCGAGGCCGCCCGCCGCATTACCGAGCAGTTCGATGGCAAGCTGCGCATCAGCTACTCCGGCGGTGCCACGGTCTACAACATCCGCGCTCTGTACGATGCCGGTATTTGGCCCGTTACCCTGGCGACCGACGTGCTCAAGCCCGGTGGCTACGAGCGCTTTAGCCAGATGGCCGGCGAGTTTACCGACCTGGATGGCAAGCCGTTCGCGGGCGTCTCTCTCGAGGCCGTGACCGCGATCCAGACCGACTCGCTCACCAACCCGCTCTATAAGAAGCCGCTGCGCCCGCTGCCCGACCGCAAGGTCGCCGGCAAGAGCCCGCTTTCCGACTGCTTTACCACGCCGTGCCGCACGAGCTGTCCCATCCAGCAGGATATTCCTGCCTACCTGGCGGCTGTTGACGAGGGCCGCTACGAGGACGCACTCAACATCATCATCGAACGCAACGCCCTGCCGTTCATTACCGGCACCATCTGCCCGCATCCCTGCGGCCGTGCCTGCGAGCGTGCATTTTACGAGCCCGAGGGCGCCCAGATTCGCGCCAGCAAGCTCAAGGCCGCCCGCGAGGCCATGACCGCCGTGCTGCCCAAGCTGCGCGCCCAGGCTATCGCCAACGACGGTGAGCGCAACGTTGCCGTTATCGGCGGCGGCCCGGCCGGCCTGGCGACGGCGTTCTTCCTGACGCGTGCCGGCGTGCCCGTCACCATCTTTGAGGCCCGCGATTCGCTCGGCGGCGTGGTCCGTCACGTGATCCCCGAGTTCCGCATCTCGAGCGACGATATCTCCCACGATGCCGAGCTCTGCCTGGCCTTTGGCGCCAAGGTTCAGCTTAACGCCCGCGTGGAGTCCATTGACGAGCTCAAGGCCCAGGGCTTTACCGACGTTGTCGTGGCCACCGGTGCCTGGATGCCCGGTTCCGCTGGTTTGGGCGAGGGTGCCGAGCTCGACGTGTTGGAGTTCCTCGAGGCCGCCAAGAAGGGCGAGAAGCTCGAGCTGGGCAAGGACGTCGTGGTCATTGGCGCCGGCAATACCGCTATGGACGCGGCCCGCGTGGCCAAGCGCCTTGCTGGCGTGAAGAACGTGCGCCTGGTGTATCGCCGCACCAAGAAGCAGATGCCCGCCGACGAGGAAGAGCTCGATCTTGCTCTTGCCGACGGCGTTGAGTTCTGCGAGCTGCTGGCGCCCAAGGCGCTCAACGGCGCCGTGCTGACCTGCGACGTCATGGAACTTGGCGAGCCGGATGCAAGCGGCCGTCGCAGCCCCGTCGCCACGGGCGAGACCGTCGAGCTTTCCGCCACCACGGTGATCTGCGCCGTGGGCGAGGGCATCGATGCCAGCCTGTACGACGCCGCGGGCGTCGAGCACGACCGTCGCGGCCGCCTTGCCGCCACCTCCACCGGCGTCGAGGGCGTCTGGGCTGCCGGTGACTGCCGCCGCGGTCCCGCTACCGTGGTCGAGGCTATCGCCGACGCCGCCGAGGTCGCCCGTGCCATTGCCGGCGTGGACTTTAACAAGTACGCCGACTGCAACGAGCAGGCCGGCCGCGAGGACACCTGCTACGAGCGCAAGGGATCGCTGTGCCGCGACAAGCGCAACTGCACCAAGACCCGCTGCCTGGGCTGCGGCTCGGTGTGCGAGGTCTGCTGCGATGTGTGCCCCAACCGCGCCAACGTGGCAATTAAGGTGCCGGGCCTGGCCAAGCATCAGGTCGTCCACATCGACGGCATGTGCAACGAGTGCGGCAACTGCGCCGTGTTCTGCCCCTACCAGGAGGGTCGTCCCTACAAGGACAAGCTCACCCTGTTCTGGAGCGATCAGGACATGGAGAACTCCGAGAACGAGGGCTTCCTGGCCGTGGACGAGGACCACTTTAAGGTCCGCGTCGCCGGCACGGTCCGCACCGTCTCGGTCGATGCCGTCAACACCGGTCTGCCCGAGGCCGTCCGCCTGACCATCAAGGCCGTGCGCGACAGCTATCCGTATCTCCTTAAGAAATAGGCGAGTCTCTTATGGCCAAATCCATTCAACATAACGTGGCCTACGTTGCCTGCGGAAGCGGTTGCGCCTCCGCAGGCGGCGACGCCCGCTGCAGCGAAGGCTGCATTGGCTGTGGCGCCTGTGTCACGGCCTGTCCCCACGGCGCCATTGCACTGATTGATGGCATCGCCCGCGTGGACCGCTCCAAGTGCACGGGCTGTGGCCTGTGCGGCATGGCGTGCCCGCAGCGCGTGATTGCCTTTGTTCCCGGCTACCAGAACATCCTGGTGCGCTGCAACAACACCGATAAGGGCGCCATCGCCCGCAAGATTTGCGACACGAGCTGCATCGGTTGCGGCATGTGCGCCAAAAAATGCCCTGCCGGCGCTATCCGCATCGAGGACAACTGTGCCCACATCGACGGTGCGGACTGCCTGTCGTGCGGCATGTGCGCCGTCGTTTGCCCGCATGGCGCCATCCACGACCGCACCGGCATCGCCGCCGGCGTGTAGAAGGGAATCACCATGGCACAGGAATTCACTTTTACCGTTAACGGCGTCGAGCACACGACGACCCAAAACAAACCGCTGCTGCGCTACCTGCGCGACGACCTGCACATCCATTCCGCCAAGGACGGCTGCTCCGAGGGTGCTTGCGGCACCTGCACCATTCATGTGGACGGTGCGGCCGTCAAGGCCTGCGTGCTGACCACCGCCCTTGCCGCCGGCCGCAACATCGTGACTGTCGAGGGCCTGCCCGAGGACGTGCGCGAGGCCTTTGTGTACGCCTTTGGCGCCGTGGGTGCCGTGCAGTGCGGTTTTTGCATCCCCGGTATGGTCATGGCAGGCGCGGCGCTGATCGCCGAGGACCCCGAGCCCACCGAGGAGCAGATCAAGTACGCCATCCGCGGCAACGTCTGCCGCTGCACCGGCTACAAGAAGATCATCGAGGGCATTTCGCTGGCAGCTGCGGTGCTCCGCGGCGAAAAGCAGATTGACGAGGGCCTGGAGCGCGGCGACGACTACGGCGTGGGCAAGCGCGCCTTCCGTATCGACGTGCGCAAGAAGGTGCTCGGCGAAGGCAAATACCCCGATGACATCGACGAGCTCGATCAGCCGGGTCTGACCTACGCCAGCGCCGTGCGCTCCAAGTATCCGCGCGCCCGCGTGCTCTCCATCGACACCTCCAAGGCCGAGGCCCTGCCCGGTGTGGTGGGCATCCTGCGCGCCGAGGACGTGCCGGTCAACCAGGTCGGCCACCTTATCCAGGACTGGGACGTCATGATCGCCCAGGGCGATATCACCCGCTGCGTGGGCGATGCCATCGTGCTGGTGGTTGCCGAGGACGAGGCGACGCTCGAGAAGGCCAAGAAGCTCGTAAAGATCGATTACGAGCCGCTGGAGCCCGTGCGTAACATTGTCGAGGCCAGGGCTGCCGACGCCCCGCGCCTGCACGACAGCTTCTTTGCCTTTGGCAACACGGTGGAGCTCAAGGACAACGTGTGCCAGAGCCGTCACGTGACGCGCGGCGACGCCGCCAAGGCGCTGGCAGAGAGCGCGTTCACCGTGACGCAGCGCTTTACCACGCCCTTTACCGAGCATGCCTTCTTGGAGCCCGAGTGCGCCGTTGCCTTCCCGTACAAGAACGGCGTTAAGGTGCAGTCGACCGACCAGGGTGCCTACGACACGCGCAAAGAGTGTGCCCATATGTTTGGCTGGGATAGCGAACCCGAGCGTGTGGTCGTCGAAACCATGCTCGTGGGTGGCGGCTTTGGCGGCAAGGAGGACGTGTCCATCCAGCACCTGGCCGCGCTCGCCGCATATAAGTTCCAACGTCCTGTGAAGTGCAAGCTCACGCGCGCTGAGTCGCTTGCGTTCCATCCTAAGCGCCATGCCATGGACGGTACCTTTACGCTGGGTTGCGACGCCGAGGGCAACTTTACCGGCCTTGATTGCGAGATCAACTTTGATACCGGCGCCTACGCTTCGCTGTGCGGCCCGGTGCTCGAGCGCGCCTGTACGCACGCCGTTGGCCCCTACAAGTACCAGAACACCGACATTCGCGGCTTTGGCTACTACACCAACAACCCGCCCGCCGGCGCGTACCGCGGCTTTGGCGTTTGCCAGTCCGAGTTTGCGCTCGAGAGCTTGATCGACTTGCTGGCAGAGAAGGTCGGCCTGGACCCGTGGGAGATTCGTTACAGAAACGCCATCGAGCCGGGCGAGGTTTTGCCCAACGGCCAGATTGCCGACTGCTCCACGGCGCTGAAGGAGACGCTGCTTGAGGTCAAGGATGCCTACTATGCGCATCCCGGACACGCCGGTATCGCCTGCGCCATGAAGAACGCCGGCGTGGGCGTGGGCCTGCCCGATGCCGGCCGCTGCAAGATTCGCGTCGAGGATGGCCGCGCCGTGGTCTACGCCGCCACGTCCGACATCGGCCAGGGCTGCAACACGGTCTTTTTGCAGGACGTTGCCGAGGCCTGCGGTCTGCCGCTGAGCTGCATTGCCAATGGCGAGTGCTCCACCGAGAACGCTCCCGACTCCGGCACCACGTCTGGCTCGCGTCAGACGGTCGTGACCGGCGAGGCCGTGCGCGGCGCCGCCTTCTTGCTGCGCGATGCCATGCTCGGCATCGAGGCCGGCAAGCCTGCGCCCGATGCTCCCGTGAGCGCCCATGGCGACGGCGTCAAGATCGAGTACGACGACGGTCGCGCCTACCAGCTGCGCACGCAGGAACTCGTCGCCGGCCAGGGTATGCATCCTCAGGATCCCGCGGCCGCCATCAAGGCGCTCGAGGGCTGCGAGTTTGGCTACGTGTACCTGGAGCCGACCGACAAACTGGGCGCCGACGTCCCCAACCCCAAGAGTCACATCTGCTACGGCTTTGCCACGCATGTGGTCATTCTGGATGATGACGGCCGCGTGAGCGAGGTCTATGCCGCGCACGATTCCGGCAAGGTGGTCAACCCCATCTCCATCCAGGGTCAGATCGAAGGCGGCGTGCTCATGGGTATGGGCTATGCGCTTACCGAGGATTGGCCACTCAAGGACTGCGTGCCCCAGACAAGGTACGGTACGCTCGGGCTGTTCCGTGCGCCCGAGATTCCGGATATCCACGCCATCTACGTGGAGAAGGACGAGCTGCTGCCCGTGGCATACGGCGGCAAGGGCATCGGCGAGATCGCCACGATTCCCACGGCGCCCGCCGTACAGAACGCCTATCGCGCGTTTGACGGCAAGCTGCGTCCGGATCTGCCCATGGTGGATACGCCGTACAGCCGCGCCCGTCACCGCGGGTAGGGTAGAGCGCGGACGGCCATTGCTGACTGCCGTCTGCGCTTGCCATCAACTGTATAAGCTGCGCCTTTGGCCCCAGCTCCATCGTGAGCCGGGGCCTTTTGTTTGGAGCGCCTCCGCATACGGAAACTGCGTCCCGGAATCGTGCCCCAGAATGGGATGCGGTTTCCGCTGAAGGACTCAACCGGAAAGCACAACCCGTTCTGAGGCCGGATTCCGGGATACGGTTTCCGCTAGGCATGCCATCTGGAAAGCGCATCCCGTTTTGAGCGTCCAAGCTGGGACGCGCTTTCCGTTGGCGTGGCCGTTGGGAAAACGCGGCCCAGATAGGGGGGATGCGATCCGGCGATGCGCGGCCTAGCAGCTCCTACAGCTCCACGTCGTTGAGCCATGTCGGCAGCGCGGTCTGCCGGATGCCTGCCGTCTGCAGCTTTTTGGCGAGCATTCCTGCCGAGCGGACCTCGTTCATGGTAAAGCGCAGCAGAGGGTGACCGTAGAGCGATAGGTGCGCCTCTCGCTGTCGTTCGGCAACGAGCGCCTCGGCGGTGGTGCGTCCGGCCAGCATGGTCTGGTCGGTATATTTGATGAGCCCGTCGAGCTCGCCCAGCGTGAGCTCCCGCGCCTGGCGCTCCCAGGCAAAGTCCGTTCGTATGGGCTTGGCCGAATCGAAGGGGTCCGTCAACTCGTATTGAAGCCAGTCGGGCGCAAAGCCCGTCTCGATCATGACGGCTCGGGCGACCGATTCCCCGCCGCTCTCGGCGCGGGCGTCGGCATATCGAAGCGTTGTGAGGGCGGTGCGAATCGCGCGACCATTGCGGGCAGTCGCTCGTTGCTCAACGGCCTCCATCAGCTGTTCCCGTGCAAGGCCGAGCTTTAAGATCGCCGAATCGGCAATGGGCATGCCGTCGGCAAAACCAGTTTGCAGCAGGCAATCTGTGACCGTTTGGATGGGCGGCGTTACCGATATGCCGGCTCTGCGTATTGCTCCGGCCGGCTCAATCTGGTGCCGCTGAATATGTGCGCCCGGACGAGCCGACGGCTTTGTCGAGCTGCAAACATGCACGACGTTCAGGTGTCGCCACGAGACCTCGAGCCCAAGCAGACAGGCGGCCGAAAACGAGCAGAACGTCCAATCGGGGTGGATGATCGCAAGGGTGCGGATAATCTCGCAATGACGTTGCGCTCGGTTGAGTTCATCCCAGCGCATTTTGCGTGCGAACAGTCCCGGCATGGGCGAGACGATCGCGCTGCCGATGCGCCGAAGGAGCGCTTTTCGGATCGCCGCGCTTGGGGGAATCAGACAACGCCCCTCTTGTTCGGCTTGAGTGAGCAGTTGGTCGATGAGTTGGTCATTGCAATGGGTCATGAGCTACCGCCTCCTTTTGGGTAGCAAAAACGTATCAGCTGGAACTTGCCGCTCAGCTGACCAAAAGCTGACCAAAATCTAACCATGCAGGTAGATGGCCTGTTTTCGGCGACATTTTTACATTCGAATCGGTGGGCGGTAATCGGCGACCGTGAACGGTAGCTAGATATGAAACCTTGGTAAGTTTAGGGACGTGTACTTTTTTGAAAAAGAGCATTCTATCTGCTGTTTTGTGTTTCTGGATCGCATATTTGAAGGCATGTGATAAGGGCAGCGGCCTGTCGCCTTGTATCTGCGGAAACTGTGACCCGGAATTGTCACTCGGAATGGGATGTGCTTTCCGGATCGCCCTTCAAGCGGAAACTACATCCCAGATTTCGGCTCCAAACCGGGATGTGCTTTCCCGGCGGTGTCTCTGGCGGAAATTGCACCCCGGAATGAGCGCTCAGAGTGGAACATGCTTTCCTAACGAAGCCGCATGCGGAAACTACGTCCCGGATTCGATGCTCAGGACGGGATGCCGTTTCCGATAGAGGCATGGGGTGGAAAGTCTCCCATTTCTAATGTTCAAGAAATGGGAGGCAGCTCATCGCGAGCTGGGCCTTTTGTTTGGAGCGGAGGCAGCATCCCGGAATTCGGGCAATCCGGTGGTCAGGGGTTGAGCGAGCGTCGCGCTAAGGATGCCAAGCGTAAAACCTTCAATGAACATAGCGTAAAAACTACATCCGCAACGGCGTAAAAACTACATTGGAAGTAGCGTAAAATCCGCATTGAGAATGGCGTAATTTCGTATATCGCATGATCGCCCGAGCTTGCACACGGCCTTTTGCGAGCTCTTGCCATGAACGAGAGCCAGGCTGTCACGTACAAGACGCTCATAAAGGACGCCTCGTACGGTGAGGCGGGCCCCGACGAGAGGACCATCGCTGCGCACCTGGATCTCTTCAACAGGCTCAAGCTGACCGAGGACCTGTGCGGATGGGAGCCGCCCATGCGCTCGAAGGCTCGCGTTCGCGTGCGCCCCAAGCGCTACTTCTGCGACCCGTCATTTGCGGCGGCGTTGCTGGGGGCTACCCCTGAGCGGCTGCTTGGCGATATGCAAACGCTGGGGATGCTCTTTGAGGACCTCGTTCTGCGCGACGTGCGCGTGTTCCTTTCCACCTACGGCGGTGTCGACAACAGTGTCCATTATTTCCGAGATGAGAAGGGCCTTGAGGTCGATCTGATCGTTGAGCACGACGGGCGCTGGGGAGCTATCGAGGTCAAGCTGAGTGATGCGAAAGCAGACGATGGAGCGAGAAATCTCAAGGCGCTGGAGAGGAAAGTGCTCTCCAATCCTGCCGCCCAGAATGCCGCGCCGGCGTTTTTGGCGGTCGTGGTTGGAAAGGGGAGCATTGCCTACACACGCGACGACGGCGTGGCGGTGATCCCCATGGCGGCACTTGGGGCGTAGCGGTTTTGCGGGCGTGCCGTGCTTCCTTTACCGAAAATCCATTTGGTAAACCCGGCGCCCGTGGGTAAAATAAGGTCGACGGCAGCCCAAGTAGTGAAGAGCTGGGCAGCGCCGTTGCTTGGATTAAGGGGTCATCGCCTTAGCGGCGTCGACCCCTCTTTTTATGCTTCGTACGCTGCTTGAGTGCCTCGGTAAGTCCGATAAGCGCCGTGAGGAGCGAGACCAAAGCGGTCAGGAGCTTCACGAAATCAGTCAGATCGGTCATGGGCATCACCTCCCGTCGCATGGAGGGCGCTGCCCGGCACATGGAACTGCCGTCAACAATAACCAGTCTATCAAACTGCAGCCATAAATACGAATATATGTTCGATAATAACAACGACGTGACCATTTCAAAGCGCAGCCTTACGCAAGGATGTCGGAAAGCTGCACTGTGCGATTTCATGTCCGCACGGACACTTATCCTTACGGCAATGTAGCTGCCTGTGAAACAGGCGGCAGTTGACGGAGAAAGGCCCTCACCGTGCCAGACAAAAAGACGCCGTGTATCTCGGCTATCGATACGACGAACTTTGCGCGTCAGATTGTGCTCGACTTCGAGTTTGCGCCGGTGTCAAGGCAGCGCCAGCGCCGCGGGTTGCGCAACGAGATTATCGAGGTCGGCGCGGTTAAGCTCGATAACCGCGGCAACGTGATGGGCGAGTTCTCGCAGTTTGTGCAGACGGAATATGCCGAAGGCGTTGCGTTCCCCGTTCGCGAGCTTACGGGGATATCGGCCGTGGACACCGCGATGGCCGATCCGCTCTACATGGTGATCAAAAGGCTCAGCGATTGGATCGGTCGCTACTCCGCCCAGGTGGTCTGTTGGAGCGGGGCGGACCGTCGACAGCTTTTGACCGAGTGCCAGGCAAAGCACATCGATCTTTCCGCATTTCCTGCGGACTGGGCCGACCTGCAGGCGTTTTACACCTCGATCATGGACGTGGGCAGCCACGGGCGCGTCTCTTTGAGTGACGCGGCAGCGTGGTTTGGCATCGATTTTGACGAGTCGACGGGCCACGCCCACAGCGCCCTTGCCGATGCGCGCGTAACCGCCAAGCTGCTCAAGCAGATGATGGACGGGGACTACCGTGTGAGCCCGCACGCCCAGGAGATCCGCCAGCGGTGGGGGATGGGCGAGCGAGCCCAGACGCGCCTTTCCAGCAGGTGCCCCGAGCTGGGCGACCTGCTGCTAAAGCTGAAGGCGGAGGGAAGGTAGGGGGCGGACATCATTGTCGTTTTCGCCTGCGAAGAAGGAATCAATTAACTACAAAGTGTGGATGGCTTCTAGTGAAGACTTAACCACCAGATTATGAAAGGGTTAGCGGGCCATTGGGGTTGCAGTGTTCACCCGTCGCAAGACGTCGCTCGTTCAAATTGGGACGCTCCGCATCCGATGAAATGGTTGATGCGGAGCGTCCCTAGAGACCTGTCTTCTGTTGCCTAATAGTAGAGTTCAATATACGAATACGCCTTATCAAAAAGAGCCTGGTCTTTGAGCTTGTAGCGCATCCAAAGAATGGCGCGTAGCTGCTTCTTGACTTCTTTGACGCCTGCTGTGGTTGCCTGCCAACCGTCGAATCGGGTGATCTTAACGATTTCGTCGATGTCGCCGACGATGTTTTCGACGATGATTGGCGTGTCCCCATTCTTTACACCATTGAAGAGTTCTGTGAGGGCCGCCTTGCCCTTGTCCTCCTCTTCTTCGGGCACGACTTCCTTTTCGGCCGCTCGAGCCTCTCTGGCGAGGTCGATGAGCATCTTGAGGAACTCGACGCTGTTGATGAGACCTTGCTCGTGACGTTCCCTCAGGTCCTCCAGGCGCTCGCCGAGCTTCTGGAACTTGCCATTCTTATCGTGCCTGCGGATTCGGGCGACGAGATCTATCTCCAGCTTACGCGTGATCTTCTCGGTATTGCTCTTGTCGTTGATGAAGTGCTCGATCATGTCCTCGTCGAGTTCAAGGATGTCGTCATCGTCTCGGACTCTCTCGACGGTGATGTTCTCGTGCACGAGCTCGATTGTCTTGGGCCCGAGCGCTGCCCAGATGAGCTTCCCGCGATTGTCTACCGGTCTCACGGAATCGTAGACCTGCGAGAGCCAGATGAAATCGGGCTTGTAGGGATTGAGACATGGGTCGGGCGAAAGGGCTTCCCACGCTCTGTTCAAGACCGAGAAGTCGGCCCCAAACTGGTCTTTCACCTTTGTCGTTGGCAGGCATTGTTGAGCTTCGAGAAGTGACTCCCAATCCGCGCTGCGGCGGTCTCTGACCGTTGAGAAGTACTCAAGACAGCAATGCATAAGCCCGGGTAGCTCGGCCTTTACCTCGTCGATGTTGGTTATAACCTTCTGCACCTCGGCCTCGTCGAAGTGCAGAGACTTGGCGACGTTGTCGAAGAGGCCGATATAGTCGACAATGAGACCGAATGTCTTCTTGTCGTTGTAGACGCGGTTGGTTCGACAGATTGCCTGCAACAGCGTGTGGTCGCGCAAGGGCTTGTCAAGGTACTGAGTTTGCAGGATGGGCGCATCGAACCCCGTGAGCAGCTTTGCAGTGACGATGAGAATCTTGAGCGGATCGTCCGGGTCGCGGAAACGGTCAAGGAGCTTTTCCTCGGCATCGCGATCTCGACGGTATGCCTTGTAGCGGTCTTCCTTGTCGTTGTTCGTGTCCATGACGATGGTGACTGCGTCAGTGCCCAAGAGCTTGTCGAGCTCCTCCTTATACAGCAGGCAGCACTCTCGGTCGTAGCAGACTACCTGCGCCTTGAAGCCGTCGGGCTCAACCTTTGACTTGAAGTGCCTGGCGATGTGCTCGCATACCTTGTGGATGCGGTCGGGGGCCTTCATGACGGACTCGATCTTGACGCGCCTGGTGAGTTCCGCCTTGTCCTCTTTGCTGAGGTCTCGGGTCATTTCGTCAAAGGCGGCGTTCACGACCTCTTGGTTGACGTGGAGCTCGACGGGAACGGTTTCAAAATGGAGCGGCAATGTGGCGTGGTCGCGGATGGAGTCGGCGAAGGAATAGCGGCTCATGTAGCCGGACTTGTCCTCTTTGGCACCGAAGGTGTGGAACGTGTTCTTGTCGGTTCGGTTGATGGGCGTGCCGGTCAAGCCGAAGAAGAAGGCGTTTGGCAAGGCGAGTCGCATCTTCTCGCCGAGGTCGCCCTCTTGGGTGCGGTGCGCCTCGTCGACCATGAGGATGATGTTCTCGCGCTCGTTGAGCGTCCCCGCAACCTCGCTGAATTTGAAGATGGTGGTGATGAGGATCTTTCTCATGTCCTGCTTGAAGAAGGACTCAAGCTCCTCCTTGCTGCCGGCGCTTGCGAGGTTGGGGATGTCGGATGCGTTGAAGGTCCCCGTGATCTGGGTCTCGAGGTCGATTCGGTCATCCACGATGACGACGGTCGGGTTCTTGGGTTCGGGGACCATGCGCAGCTTCTGGGCAGCGAATACCATGAGCAGTGACTTTCCTGAGCCCTGGAAATGCCAAATGAGGCCACGCTTCGGGTATCCTGCGCGGACGCGGTCCACGATGAGGTTCGCGCCCTCGAACTGTTGGTAACGACAGATCAGCTTGATGCGTCGATGCTTCTTGTCGGTGGCGAAGAGCGTGAAGAACTGGAAGATGTCCATGACGTTCGTGGGGGTTAGCATGGACGCCATGCTTCTCTTGACGTCGGCAAGTGTGCCCTCGCTCTTCTTGTCGCCCTCATGCCAGGGTCCCCACATCTCGGGAGGCATGTTCACCGACCCGTAGCGATAGCATTTTCCTTCGCTGGCGAAGTTGATGGCGCTACAGACGAACATCTGCGGGATGCTCTTCTCATATTTAGCGATGTCGCCAGCGCCGTCGAGCCAGGTTATCGAATCGCGCACCGGCGTCTTGAACTCGCCGATGACGAGCGGAAATCCATTGACAAGAAGGACGAGGTCGAGGCGCTTGCCGCCCTGCTCCTGGGGGTAGACCCACTGGTTGGTGACGATGTACTCGTTTTTGTCAAGATCGCCGTCCGCCGCCGTGCCAAAGAAGCGGATGGGGACCATGCGGCCGTCTTTGCCGTAGGGGAATGAGTTCTCCTCGATGACGAGCTTTTTGAACCGCTCGTTGGTGGAGACCAGGTTCTGCGGACTTGTGGACTGAATGAGGGCCCTGAGTCGGTAGATGATCTCGTCGGCGCGATCGGGGTCTTCTGCGATCTCCGGGTTAAGCCTGATGAGGGCGTCCTTGACCATGGGCTCGACCATGACGTCGGCATGGCGGCGCGGGAGGTCTTCGGCAGCAACGTATCTCCAGCCAAGGCTGGCAAGCGCCTCGACGCTCATTTGCTCGATGGTGTTGTCCTCGTTAAACATCTCCGAGTCCTAACTCCTGGTTCAAGATTTTCTTCGTCGTGGCGTTTAGCTCATCGAGGGCCTTTTGTACGGCAAATTTCGATTTGTCGACCTGAAGCACGAAGTCGGTGAACTCCTCCTGGAGTTCGAGCGGGGGAACTATAATGCTCGTCCTTCCAATTACGTTTAGATGGAGGTGTTTTACAGCAATCCCCTTAACGCCGCCTGTAAATTGGTCCTGCACTCTTGCGCTTTTTAGTTGTTCTCGTAGGAATACTCCATCAAGAATGTCGCGACGGTATTTGAGGACAGCGAGACTTTCGAATAGACCGATTGGAAAATCGACATCGACAATAGCCGGCATACCAAGTGATCCACTTTTTGTAAGAAGCACATCGCCGATTTGGGTTTCACAACGGTTTTGAATGGACTCATATTCATCCGTGCTTATATGCTTGATGTCGCTGAAATCTAGCTTGCCATCTGATGTGACATTCTTCGCAGAAATGAATGCAATTCCAGCTTCTTGATATTGGGGCGTTTTATGGGTGCCATCAGTAATTTTCGTGCATGCTTGCGAGAGGGGAATCAGCGGAAACTCTTTCTTGGAAAAAATTTCGACAAATTGTGATTTGACGACGTCGTCGCAGGTCGTGAGCAGCTTACGATAATGCCCCTTGAGGCTCTCGGCTTCCGAGAGGATGCCGGCAAGCTCGCGTTGTTTTCCCGGCGAGGGCAAGTCAAATTCCAAGGTCCGGAGATCTTTCCAGTTTGCCGTCGGCGAAAGAGAGCCGACGGAGACCCGTATTGCCTCGTCAAGGAACATGTCGGAGCTGATGAAAAACGGGAAGAACATCGGATCGACGACATCGGCCTTCGGGCGCAGCACCATCCCGTGAGCCGAGAAGATGCCATCGAAGGGTGCTATGCCGACCTTCTTCTGATAGGCCCTTCGGCGGCCGAACAGGACATCGCCTTTCTTCATGAGCAGTTTGTCGCCCTTGGGAGTAACCTCGGCGCCCCAGCGGGTCACCTCAAGAGTGCCCGGATCAAGGTGCTCCAGTCCAACGTACCGGTTGCGATCGCTTTCCTCGGGTTTTTTCTTGGCGGTGCTGTTCTCGGCTATCTGGTCGAATCTATACCTTGTCATGCCGCGCACCCCCAGCAGCTAAATTGTGATTTGACGACGTCATCGCAGGCTGTAAGCAGCTGCCTGTAGTGAGACCGCGTTTCTTGTGCGGTCCAGAGTATGTCGGCAAGTTCTTCTTGCTTAGCGATGTTGGGGAGCTCGAACTCAAATTGCGAAAGGCTCTGCCACTTGACTCTTGGCGAGAGGGAGCCTGCCGAATTGGTGACGGCGTGCTCGAATAGGGCGTCATTCTGGATGATGAACGGGAGCAGTCTCGGAGAGAGGTTGTCCTTGGGGGCGATGACGGTGATGTCTCCGGAGCAGATTCCGTCGAATGGGGCGACGGCTGCTTTACGTAGGTAGGCCCTACGACGCCCGAATAGCACCTGCCCCTTTGAGAAAGCCTTAGTGAAGGTGGTCCTGACACCTTCGTCCCAGTGGGCGAGTTCGACCTCGCCGGGGTCTAGATGCTCAAGGCCGACCGTCGGCAGCTCTTGCCCCGCAGGGACCTTCTGTTTTATTTCGCGGGCCACATCGCCCAGGCAAACGTGGGTCATGTTACTCACCATCGTTTTCATGCAATTTCGCAGCAATATTATCGAGCAGGGACGCGGCCTCTGTGGAGGCGGCTCTCCAGCTTTCTACCGTCTCCTCGATGCTTCTATCGTCAGCATTTTCATCATTGGCGGGCTTCACGTACAGAGGGATGGAGAGCGAGAAAGCGTTGTCCTCGAGCTCACTAAACGATGCGTGGGATGAGAAACCTTCGATGTCCTCGTCAGATCGGTAGGCATCGACGATTCTCTTGATGTGTTGAGGCTCAAGGTAGCTTTGCGCGTTCTTGCGGGTTACCTCGGCAGAGGCGTCTACGAACAGTATTTTCTTGCTTCGATTCGGCGCTTTCTCGCTGCGGCAGATGAGGATGCAGGCCTCCATGGGCGAGTTGAAGAAGAGGTTTGCGCCGAGTCCGATGACCGCCTCAACGAGATCGCTTCTCACGAGCCTTTCGCGCATCTCCGATTCCTCGTTGCGGAAGAGTACGCCATGGGGAAGAAGGATGGCGCACCTTCCACTCCTCGGGTCCATGCTCTTGAGGATATGCTGTATGAAGGCATAGTCGGCCCGCCCCTGCGGCGGGGTGCCGAGGAAGTTGCGGCCGTAGGGGTCCGACGCGAACGCCTCGCGGTCCCATTGCTTGATCGAATAGGGAGGATTAGCGAGCACCATATCGAAGGTGCGTAGCTTTCCCGCCTCGAGGAAGGCTGGGTGCCGCAGCGTGTCGTCGTTTGCAATCTCGAAGTCCTCGACGCCGTGCAGGAATAGGTTCATGCGTCCGATGGCGGAGGATAGCTGGTTGATCTCCTGTCCGTAGGCGTGAACGTTACGCCATTCCTCTCCGTGCTGTTTGAGGTGGGCGATGGAGGAGATGAGCATGCCGGCGCTGCCGCAGGTGGGGTCGTAGATGGACTCGCCCGGTTTGGGTTGGAGGATCTCGGTCATCAGATGGACGACCGTGCGGTTGGTGTAGAACTCCTGTGCCGTGTGCCCTGAGTCGTCTGCGAACTTCTTGATGAGGTACTCGTAGCCCTGACCGAGTTCGTCCTCGGGACAATTGGCGATGGAGAGCGTTATAGCGCTGAAGTGCTCGATGAGGTCCTTGAGCAGGCGGTCGGGAAGTCGTTTCTTGTTAGTCCAGGCGGCGTCGCCGAAGATGCCACGCAGCTTGGAGCCGTTGGCCGTCTCGATGACGCGGAAGGCGCCTACGATCGCCTTACCGACGTTTTCCGTTGCCTCACGGATATCGCACCAGTGGGCGCCGTCCGGGATTGCGAAGCTGTGGTTCTCGGGAAGGGCTGCGAACTCCGCATCTCCGCCGGAGGCTTCCAACGCTTCGGCGGTCTCCTCGTCGTAGACGTCGGAGAGACGCTTGAAGAACAGCAGCGGGAAGATGTACTGCTTGTACGACCCGGCATCGATGTAGGTGCGTAGCAGAACGGCCGCGTTCCATAGATGGTTGTTTAGCTCTTCCTGGGGGATTCTACTCTCCATCGACATAGCCTCCCTTCGTTAGCAGATCGAGGAGCCTCTCCTCGGATTCCTTCGTTTGCTGGAGGAGGTCGTAGAAGCGTTTTCTTGTCTCCGTCGGCGGCTCGACCTTCTCGCGTTTTCTTTCGACGTAGTTGTTCGCCGAGAGCACGTATCCCTCGCGTTCGATGTCAGCGAGCGTTGCTATGGCGCATTTTTCGACGACGGGCTCGTAGGAGCGATAGAGGGAGAGCATCTCCTGCGCATTCTCTTCCGAGATCACGTTCTGCGCGCGCTGAGCAGTGAAGATCTTGCTGCCGTCGATGATGCAGACACGCCCTTGGTGCTCGGCGGGTTTTTCGTTTCTGAGAAACAGCACACAGGCGGAGACACCGGTGCTGTAGAAGACGCCGCTCGCGAGCGAGATCACTGCCTCGACCTTGTCCGACTTGAGCAACTCCTTGCGGATGGTGCCCTCCTTGCCGCCGTGGAACAGTGCGCCCTGGGGCAGCACTACAGCGCAGCGACCGCTCTTCTCGTCCATGGAGCAGACCATATGCTGCACCCATGCGAAGTCCGCCGACTTGTCCGTGGGGACGCCCCAGATGTTGCGGCCCCACGGGTCCGAGGAGAACTCTGCGGATCCCCAGTTCTTAAGGGAGAAGGGCGGATTGGCGAGGACGCAGTCGAATGTCCTGAGGGCATTCCCGGCAAGGAAGGCGGGGTCGCGCAGGGTGTCCCCCTGGGTGATGCGAAAGTCCTTCGCACCGTGGAGGTAGAGGTTCAT
The DNA here is from genome assembly GCF_003465825.1 of Collinsella sp. AF02-46-1. Taxonomy (GTDB): domain Bacteria; phylum Actinomycetota; class Coriobacteriia; order Coriobacteriales; family Coriobacteriaceae; genus Collinsella. Next base: position 47,211 of record NZ_QSBV01000013.1, on the reverse strand, counting down.
GCGTGCTATGGCAGACGTGCTTAGGTTCTTCTCCTGGCCGTAGAGCTTGCCGTAGGCGAGCCTCGAGTTGTCCATCTGACGTACTGCCTCGATGAGCATGCCTCCCGTGCCGCATGCGGGGTCATAGACGGTCTCTCCGGGCTTTGGCTCGAGCAGGGAGACCATCATCTTCACGATCTCCCTCGGGGTGTAGAACTCGCCGGCGTTCTTCTTCTGCATGTCGGCGAACTTCTTGATCAGGTACTCGTAGGCGTCGCCCATCATGTCGGCGTTATAGCTACTGTTGCCGAACTTCTTTGCAGAGAAATGCTCGATGAGGTCTTTCAGGCGTTCGTCGGAGAGCTTGCCCTTGTCCGTCCAGCTCGCGTCGTCGAAGCTGCTGAAGAGGCCGCTGAGGGTATCGGGGTTAGCGCGCTCGATACCCACCATGGCGTCAACGATTGCTTTGCCGACGTTCGCGCCGGTGTTGCGCACATCCTGCCAATGGCAGCCGTCCGGCACCGCGAAGCTGTGGTTTTCAGGCAGGGCGGCGTAGTCTTCGTCTCCGCCCGACATCTCTAGAGCCTCGGCGGCCTCCTCGTCGTAGACGTCTGAGATGCGCTTGAAGAAGAGCAACGGCGTGATGTAGCTCTTGTACTCGTCCTGGTTGATGGGGCCACGCAGGATATCGCAGGCTCCGAGTAAGTGGTTTCCCAGCTCGGATTTACTTATCGGTTCTTCAGTCATTCAGGTACCTATGAGCTTAAAAATACAAATTACAGCTCTTGTGATTATACCGTCATATTTGCCGAGGTAAATGAGCTGAGCATCGCCGACCATTCAGACATCCTGCGCCTGTAAATCACAATTTGTCGAGATGTTCGGACGTCTGAATAGCACGGACTTGAAGCCTCTCAAGGATGTGTGTTCAATTATTACTGATGGAACGCACCAGCCCCCGAAGTTCGTTGACAGGGGAATCCCGTTTCTTTTTGTCAGCAATATCACCTCAGATACTGTTAACTACGATACGAATAAGTTCATTTCCGTAGAAGACTATGAGCAGCTTATCCGTCGAACTCCGATTGAGGTCGGTGATGTCCTTGTTTCTGCCGTGGGCTCGTTTGGCCATCCTGCGATTGTCGAAGACGATAGGCCATTTTGTTTTCAGCGCCATATCGCATACCTAAAGCCTCGGCATGATTTGATCGACAGCAATTATCTACACGCTGCCTTACTTTCTGAGGACGCACAAAGATATATGGATCGGTGCGCAAAAGGCGCCGCCCAACGAACCGTAACTTTGAAGAGTTTCAAGGAAATGAAGGTCCCGGTTCCCCCGTTTTCCCTCCAGCAGGAGTTCGCTGACTTCGTCGCCCAGGTCGACAAATCGAAATTTAAGTTAGGTACCTGCGGTGGGATGCTTTGACGTTGCGCTGGTCGACCATCGCGTACCTTAATGTGGTGTCTATTTTTTTATGGCCAAGGAGCACCTGGACTTGTTCGATGGGCATTCCTTTGTCGATTGCCTTTGTAGCAAGCGTTCTTCTGAACTTATGAGGGTGGACCCTTCCTAAATCAAGCTCGCGCCCCAGTTTTCTAAGCAGCGCCTCGACGCCGCCAATTTGTAGCCTCTCGTGTGGCGCCTTGCTCGATACGAAGAGTGCTTCCGAGCTGTCCATTCGGGTTGACAGGTAATTCTCAATATGGACTTTAGTCTTTGCGTCAAAATATACGATGCGGTCCTTATTTCCCTTGCCGTGTACGATGCACTCACGATTGATGGTGTCGATGGAGCTCCTGTCCAACGAGACAAGTTCGCCCACACGCATGCCCGTGGAGCGCAACAGGTCGATCAGGGCAAGGTTTCGGGGCGACCCGCAGTTATCGCAAAGAATCTCAACGACTTCATCGCTATACGTTTCCTTTATGGGTTGCGGAGCCTTGACTCTTTTAATGCGTCTAACCGGGCTCTTAATGATATGGTCCTCGTCTTCGAGCCATGAGTAGAAGCTTGAGATGATTCTTCGGACATTGTCGACGGTGACGCGACTGACGCCGGCTTTTTGCTGATAGTCGGAAAGATAGGACCTAATCTCTTCGGTTCCCAGGTCGCAAGCTGGTGTATCGAATGATTCAAGCATTTTATTGATGGTGGTTTCGTAGTAGGAGATGGTCCTATCCGAGCAGCCTTCGAGGCGTTTTGCAGACAGAAAAAGATCCAGGAATGATTCGCTTTCACCGTCGCCGCAGTCTTCAGCTAATTGGCTTTCATCGAAAAGGCAGTGCGATAAAACCTTTTTGAGCTGGCGGTTCTGCTGCGTGGTCAGGTAGGGGAGCATGAGACGGGTAATTTCTCTAGCCGTTTTCGTGAGATCCATGGTGGCGTCCTTCCTTGCACGGTGGGTGGCGCTATTTCCCTTTGTTTACCCGTGCGTTATGGAAGGGATGCCGGGTGGCACTTCCGCTGGGCCGCGTCAAGGGAACCCGTGAAACCCCGCGCAGACCTCCGCATCACTCCGGTGCGGCTTTGCCTGCAGAGTGAGATGTTCAGAAGCGTTTTATTAACGGGGGATGTCTTTCGGATTCTTTTGATGGGGATGTGGAAACACTGATGAAGTTTACGAATAGCGAGGTTGAGGGGTTCGCCTGTGCCCATCGCCTCTCGTGTGCGGATGGATGGTGCCGGTGGTTGTTTGAGACTGCAGTCGCGCCGACGGGATTGGTTGGGGTCGGTACAAGGCGAGCACGCCCCATGCCGTTATGGTAGATGCATCTTTGTCGATAGAGCGCTCGATTAATCTACGCGGGAGCGCTGAGAAGATCTTCCAGCATCGGGTCTACCCCGGCGGCGACCATGCCCTCGATCAGGTGCTGGGCGTGGAACCGACCAACTGTCCATGCGATATATGAAAGCATCTGATAAGCGCGCTCCTTGATATCAAATGCAGCTTTGCTTAGAACGATTGCCTCTGCGATGTCGGCAAATGCGTCGTGATCTCCCCATGTCTTACAGGCTTGTATCATGCCCTGGTCGATAGCATCCATAACAAAGGCGCCGGATCCGTCCGCAACGCACGCGCCGTCGGCGAAGAGCTTCCAGCTGGACGGCTCACGCGAGTCATCTCCAAGAAGCTTAATCTGCAACACATGCGGATTGCCAGCAACGCAGAGCTCCTCCTCGAGCTTCTGTACCGTAAAGCGCATCTGGTGGGAGAGGCTGCTCTTGACCATGGACGAGGCGTAGCCGCTCGGCTTGTCCAGAAGATGTATTCGTTTTGGCTTGGCTGCCAGGTTGTGGAAGTTGCGCTCACTGCTCACGGAGAAATTGTCCATACGGACTCCTTTCATCGATGTTGGCAGGGCCACCGTGCCTCTTGGCCGGTTGGCGTCGGGGTCGTGGAGCCAACTCTCTACCCCGACTCTGGATAAAACGTGCCCGCTCCTTGCAGGCACGGTGGAGTCTATCAGCGCGCGCGGACACAAATCAAGCGCGCTTGCGAAATGACGCGCGGGCGGCGCTTGATTTCGCCGGCTGCTGTTAGGCTTAAATTCGAAAAAATGTCGAAATATCCCGTGTAAAAGTACGGAAAAGTGTCGTGATACACACTTTAAAACCTCGAAAAAGTGTCGAAATGAGCACCTAGCAACCACGGAAAAGTGTATCCTAGTGCTAAAACAGCACGTAATAAGGGGTACGCTTATGCTGCAGAGAAAAGCGAAAGCACAGTTTGAATCTTGGCTTGCCTCGTCGCCTAACAAGGCTCTTTTGGTCAAGGGCGCCCGACAGGTGGGAAAGTCATATTTGGTCAACGTCTTTGCAAGCGAATCGTTCGAAAATGTCGTGACGTTCGACCTTATCGCCGACGCGTCCGTGCGCGATTCGTTTTTGGCGGCAAAAAGCGCGGATGACCTGCTTATGCGCATGTCTATTGCTGCAACGCAGCCGATGGTTGCGAACAAGACCGTTGTGGTTATCGACGAGGTGCAGCGATGCCCCAACGTGGTGACGTTTATCAAATATCTGGTCCAGCGCGGCGACTTTCGATACATCCTTACCGGATCGCTCCTTGGCGTTGAGCTCGAGGGCATCGATTCCCTGCCGGTGGGGTATGTCGAGCAGGTCCAGATGTGCCCGCTCGACTTTGAGGAGTTTTGCTGGGCAAATGGCGTTGGTGCCAGCGTGTTTGACATGCTCAGAGACCGTCTAAAGGATGAGGGGGAGCTCCCCGGCTACCTGTATGACCGCTTGTTCGATCTGTTCCATCAGTATGTGGTGGTGGGAGGCATGCCCGACGCGGTCAATTCCTTCTTGGCGACGCGCAATGTCGACGAGGTTCGAAACATCCATCGCGATCTTCACGCCCTGTATCGCGATGACATCGCAAAGTACGCTCCGCCCGAGCTACGCTTGGTTATTCGCGATATCTATGATTTGATTCCCAGCGAGGCCGGCTCCAAAAACAAGCGATTCAAGCTGTCGTCGATTAACGGTGTCAAACGTTTTTCGCAGGTGACAGATCATTTTCTCTGGTTGTCGGAGGCGGGTGTCGCGCTTCCCGTGTATAACGTAACGGCGCCCGTGGCACCCCTTTTATTGGGGGAGCAGCGAAATCTATTTAAGCTGTTTTACTTGGACACCGGAATGCTCATGTCGTCGTATTCCAAAAGGGTCGCCCAAGGCGTTTTTGATGGGGAGGCGGAAGACGCCTTTGGCATGAACATGGGGGCGGCGTTTGAGGGCTTCGTTGCCCAAGAGCTCAAAGCCCACGGATTCAGATTGCGCTACTTTACGTCTAAAAAAGTCGGCGAGCTCGATTTTGTGGAGGAGACGCTCGATGGGGAGGTCCTTGCCATCGAGGTCAAGTCGGGCAAGAGCTTTAAGTCCCATGCGGCGCTCGACAACGCGCTCGCGACGAAGGGCTACGGAATCGATCGCGCCCTGGTACTTGCGGAATGTAATCTTCACCGCGATGGTGACGTGCTGTATCTGCCCATCTTTATGGCAGGGCTTTTGGAGCCGTAACATGCCGCCGGCTCTTCCGGCCCTCCCTTAACCCTCGCTACTCGTCGTCTCCGTCGTTGGGGTCGCCCTTGAGGGTGTTGATGTCCAGGTACTGGTTGTCGTCCTCTTTTTGCTGGGTCTCCGACTCCGCTTGGGTGGGGCCGGAGAACAGCTGGAATCCCTCAAACGCAATGACGCCGAGCAGGGCAATGACAATGGCGATAAAGGCAACCTTGACTGCCTGCGGAAATTCCGAGAAACGCAGCGCCTTTTCCTTGGCGTAATAATCGGCGAAGCGCTCTTCGCCCGTGCTTTTGGTATACGCCGGTGCGGACGCGGCCTCCGGGTCATATTCCGGTGCAGGCGTGGCAGCGTACGGATCGTTGAGATAATCGCTCGATGCGGTGCCATAATCCTCGGTCTCGATGCGACCGGCGTCAGCATAGCCATCGGAATAATCGGAATATGCCGCACCGCCCTCATAGTCCGCGGCGCTCGTGTTGGCGGCAAAAAGCGGGTTAACTGGAACGTCGAGCGCCGGCATGCCGGTAGAGGTCTCATCCAGATCGGCTGCAGCCCAGGAATCGTAGGCAACCTGATGGGCAACGGGCTCATCGAGCCTTGTGACCGGAGGCTTGCGTGCCGCAGGAACAGGCAACTGCTGGGCGCTGTACATAACGGTGCTGTCGGCCGATTTGCCCTGCGTCGCTGCAGCGAGAAATGCCGCCGTCTCGGACGGGTCGCTTGCGGGGCGGGGAGCGGGTGTGGGCGCCGAAGTGGGTGTGGGTGTAGGCGCGGGCGTCGAAACGGGCGACTGCGCAGGAGTCGGCGCAGATGCGGGCTTAGGCGCAAGTGCGGGATTGGGGCTTGACGGGCGAGCCCCGCCGCCCATGAGTTCGTCGGCGGTCCACGGGCGATCATCCATCACGTCGTCAAGGCTCAGCGAAAACAGGTCGTCTTCGCCCTCATCGAACATGCGGTGCACATGTCCACCAATTGCCGGAATCAATCCGCGACCGGTGCATGATGCCTTGCTCAACGCCATTCTGTTCCATCCTTTCGAAATACTAATGACATCGATTATATGGAACTTCCCAAGCGGCTCGGTCTTGGATTCGTGCTTTCCAGAACTCGCGCCCAAAAGGGGAGGGGCAATCCAGGCGAGTGCCTACTTGTCGCCTGTTGCCGCCTTGGCCTCATTGAGGTAGCTATAGAAGCTGTACTTGGAGATGCCAAAGAACTCGCAGGCGCGCTCGCTCGACTTGGAAATGAGGAAGGCGCCGCGACGGTCGAGGTAGCCAATGGCACGAATGCGCTCGTCTTTGGTCATGAGTGCCGCGGGCTTGCCCACAAACTGTTCGCACTCGTGCAGCAGGTCCTCGAGCAGGTCGCCGATGTTCTTGGTAATGGGCTCGGGCTCGGTGTAGCCCGTGCCGCCGGTGCCGGTAAAGGCGTCGAGCGAACGCTCAAAAGCCTTCATAAGCGTAATGTCAAAGTTGATGCCCAAAATGCCGACGGGCTTGCCCTCATCGTTGCGGATAAAGATCGTCGACGATTTGAGCAGCTTGCCATCGGCGGTTTTGGTGAGGTACGGCTCGCGGTCGTGCACGTCGGCGGTGCCCTCGTGCATGGATTCAAGCACAATATGGCTGGGGCCATCACCCAGTTTGCGCCCGCTGACGTGGCCGTTTTCGATCACTACGATGGAGCGGTCCACGTCCTCGGTCTCCAGGTCGTGGACGACGACTTCGCAGTTGGGGCCAAATTGGAGCGCCAGGCCGTGTGCAAGGCGCTTGTAAAACTCAATCTGTGCGGGGGTCATGGGTGCCTTCCTAAAAATTAGTTTGGGCACACTTTGCCATAAACCACACTTGACCGCAAACAAATCCATCAACAAGGCAATTCATGACCGTTCGGCGCCGAAAAAGTACCGATTACGGCAACAAACAATTTGTTAGGTTTACCAATCAAAAAGTGTGATAGAACAGTGCTAACAAACTTTTTGTTTGGCATCCACATAAAAGTTCAGCCGTGTGAATGGGATCGGGCTGAAACGCGTATGCGGGGGCCGGCAAGAGAGAACTTAAGGAGTTCACCGTATGGCCGATAAGATCCAGTGGGCGGGCAACACGATGCCCAAGAGCGATGACAAGCACTTGGGAATCATGAGCCTCGACCACGTGAAGAAGGCCCGCGCCTTCCACCAGTCGTTCCCCCAGTACACCGTCACTCCGCTTGCCCGCCTGGATGGCCAGGCCGCGCGCCTGGGCCTGTCCAACCTGTGCGTTAAGGACGAGAGCTATCGCTTTGGCCTCAACGCCTTTAAGGTCCTGGGCGGTTCGTTTGCCATGGCCAACTACATTGCCGACGAGACCGGCAAGGACGTTGCCGAGTGCACCTTCGATTACCTGACCTCCGATCAGCTTGCCAAGGACTTTGGCCAGGCTACCTTCTTTACCGCCACCGACGGCAACCATGGCCGCGGCGTGGCATGGGCTGCCAACAAGCTGGGCCAGAAGGCCGTCGTGCACATGCCCAAGGGTTCCACCAAGCCCCGCTTTGATAACATCGCCGCCGAGGGCGCCACGGTGACCATCGAAGAGGTCAACTACGACGAGTGCGTGCGCATGGCCGCCGCCGAGGCCGATGCCTGCGAGCGCGGCGTCATCGTTCAGGACACCGCCTGGGAGGGCTACGAGAAGATCCCGTCCTGGATCATGGAGGGCTACGGCACCATGGCTTCCGAGGCTGCCGAGCAGCTGCGCGAGATGGCCATCAACCGCCCGACGCACGTGTTTGTCCAGGCTGGCGTGGGTTCGCTCGCCGGCGCCGTGGTGGGCTACTTCACCAACCTGTATCCCGATAACCCGCCCACCTTCGTCGTGGTCGAGTGCGCGCCTGCCGCCTGCCTGTACAAGGGCGCTGCCGCCGGCGACGGCGACCCGCGCATCGTGGACGGCGACATGCCCTCCATCATGGCCGGCCTGTGCTGCGGCGAGCCCAACATTCTGGGCTGGGATATCCTGCGCAACCACACCACCGCCTTCGTGTCCTGCCCCGACTGGGTCACCGCTCGCGGCATGCGCACCCTGGGCGCTCCCGAGAAGGGCGACCCGCGCGTCATCTCTGGCGAGTCCGGCGCTGTGACCACCGGTCTGGTCGAGACTCTCATGCTCGATCCCGAGTACGCCGAGCTCAAGGAACTCATCGGCCTGGACAAGACGAGCTCCGTGCTCTGCTTCTCCACGGAAGGTGACACGGACCCCGACCAGTATCGTCGAATTGTTTGGGAAGGCGAATATCCCACTTGCTAATCGTTGGGGCGGAGTAAATAGGTATCGCTCCGCCACCTCACAGGTAGATTCCTTCGTTTGAAAGGTTATGAACAATGGCTAAAGAACTCGATTTCGACGCTATCAAGGCTGCTGCTGAGTCCCATCGTGCTGATATGACTCGCTTCCTGCGCGCTATGATCTCCCACCCCTCTGAGTCTTGCGAGGAGGGTGAGGTTGTCGCTTGCATCAAGGCCGAGATGGAGAGCCTTGGCTATGACGAGGTCAAGGTCGACGGCCTGGGCAACGTTATGGGCTTTATGGGCGAGGGCGACAAGATCATCGCCATCGACTCCCACATCGACACCGTCGGCATCGGCAACATCGAGAACTGGGACGCCGATCCCTATGAGGGCTACGAGACCGACGAGATCATCTACGGCCGCGGCGGCTCTGACCAGGAGGGCGGCATGGCTTCTGCTACCTATGCTGCCAAGATGATGAAGGACATGGGCCTCATCCCCGAGGGCTACAAGATCATGGTCGTCGGCACCGTCCAGGAAGAGGACTGCGACGGCATGTGCTGGCAGTACATCTACAACAAGGACGGCATTAAGCCCGAGTTCGTCATTTCCACCGAGCCCACCGACGGCGGCATCTATCGCGGTCACCGCGGCCGCATGGAGATCCGCGTCGACGTTCACGGCACCTCCTGCCACGGCTCCGCTCCCGACCGCGGTGACAACGCCATCTACAAGATGGCCGACATCATCGCCGACGTCCGCGCCCTCAACAACAACGGCTGCGACGAGTCGACCGACATCAAGGGCCTTGTCAAGATGCTCGACCCCAAGTACAACCCCGAGCACTTCGAGGACGCCCGCTTCCTGGGCCGCGGCACCTGCACCGTCAGCCAGATCTTCTACACCAGCCCCAGCCGCTGCGCTGTCGCTGACTCCTGCGCCATCTCCATCGACCGTCGCATGACCGCCGGTGAGACCTGGGAGTCCTGCCTGGACGAGATCCGTAACCTGCCGGCCGCCAAGAAGTACGGCGACGACGTGAAGGTCTCCATGTACATGTACGATCGTCCGTCCTGGACCGGCGAGGTCTACGAGACCGAGGCTTACTTCCCCACGTGGATCAACAAGGAGACCGCTCCGCACGTCAAGGCCCTCGTCGACGCCCACAAGGCCATGTTCGGTGACGAGCGCATCGGCTGCGAGCCCAGCATGGACAAGCGCACCGGTCGCCCGCTGTGCGACAAGTGGACCTTCTCCACGAACTGCGTTTCCATCCAGGGCCGCTATGGCATCCCCTGCGTCGGCTTCGGCCCGGGTGCCGAGTCTCAGGCTCACGCTCCCAACGAGGTCACCTACAAGGACGACCTGGTCACCGCTGCCGCCATGTATGTGGCTGCCCTGAACCTCTACGATCCGAGCCAGGCCGATGGCGACGCCACCGTGTTCCGCGCCGGTCTGACCAACAACAAGATCGATTAGTCCCATTCCTCGATCTTGTTGAGCCGGGGACAGCTCGTGTCCCCGGCACCCCTTGTTGACTTGGGGCCCGCGGTCGTTATCTCCCATGCTTCCTCAACGGTAGCGGGTCCTCGTCATAGTGCTCTGCATGTTCTAGCCACACGCGCATGCCGGAGCACATCTACTCATTGCAATCGTTTCATCTTTGGAAAGGATATTTACATGGACGCCAAGTTTACCGAGCTCGTCGAGCAGCTGAACGGCCTCGATTTTAAGGGCATGTACGGCAGCGACTTCCTGCACACCTGGGATAAGACCACCGATGAGCTCAAGGCGCTCTACATCGTCGCCGACGCCCTGCGCGAGCTGCGCGAGAACAACGTTTCGTCCAAGATCTTCGATTCGGGTCTGGCCGTCTCCCTGTTCCGTGACAACTCCACCCGTACGCGCTTCTCCTTCTCTAAGGCAGCCAACCTGCTCGGTCTTGAGCTGCAGGACCTGGACGAGAAGAAGTCCCAGATCGCTCACGGCGAGACCGTCCGCGAGACCGCTACCATGATCTCCTTCATGGCCGACGTCATCGGCATCCGTGACGACATGTACATCGGCAAGGGCGACGCCTACATGGCCGAGGTCTCCGAGTCTGTCCAGCAGGCCTACGAGGACGGCGTTCTGGATCACCGTCCCACGCTCATCTCCCTGCAGTCCGACTCCGATCACCCCACGCAGTCCTCTGCCGACATGCTCTACCTCATCAACGAGTTTGGCGGTCTTGAGAACCTCAAGGGCAAGAAGGTTGCCGTCACCTGGGCCTACTCGCCCTCTTACGGCAAGCCGCTGTCCTGCCCGCAGTCGCTGATCAGCCTGCTGCCCCGTTTTGGCATGGACGTCACCCTGGCCCACCCCGAGGGCTACGACCTCATGCCCGAGGTCGTCGAGCGCGCCAAGGGTTATGCCGCCGAGTCCGGCACCACCTTTAAGCAGGTCAACACCATGGCCGAGGCCTTCGAGGGCGCCGACATCGTGATCCCGAAGAGCTGGGCTCCGTTTGCCGCCATGGAGAAGCGCACCAACCTGTACGCCGAGGGCGACGACGCCGGCATCGCTGCACTCGAGAAGGAGCTGCTCGCTCAGAACGCCACGCATCAGGATTGGTGCTCCACGACCGAGCTCATGGAGAAGACCGCCAACGGCCAGGACACCATCTTTATGCATCCGCTGCCTGCCGACATCTCCGGTGTCTCTTGCGAGCACGGCGAGGTCAACGCCGACGTCTTCGACATGCACCGCGTGGGCATGTACAAGGAGGCCAGCTACAAGCCGTACGCCATCGCAGCCATGATGTTCCTGCAGAAGGTTGCCGATCCCGCCGCTACCCTCAAGGCCCTCGACGAGCGCAACACCGCCCGTTGGTTCCAGGCCTAAAGCTGGGTTGAGGTAAGCCATGTAAAGGGGGCGCTCTGCCAACCGGCGGGGTGCCCCTTTTTGCATCGTGGGCGTGCGGGATAAGCGCTTTCGATGTAGATGCCCCGCGACGCGAGTTATGGGTACGATGGTTTCAGGGGAGGTATCGCCATGAAACTTGGTTGCGTCATTATGGCTTCGGGCGAGGGCAAGCGATTTGGCTCTAACAAGATGCTCGCCGATATCTATGGCGAGCCGCTGATTGCCCGGACCATTGATTCGGTTCCCCGGGGCTTTGACGTTGTGGTTTCGACGCGTTGGCCCGAGGTCGCTCAGATTTGTGATGACAAGCATTGCCCGTGCGTGCTGCACGATGGCGAGCTGCGCAGCGAAAGCGTCCGTGCGGGCCTTTCGTGGGGAGTCGAACGTAACTGGAAAGGTTGCCTCTTTTTGCCGGGCGACCAGCCGCTCGTGAGTTCGGATTCTTTTGAGGCTATGGTTCGTGCATTTGACGAGCGTGGCCGCAAGCATCCGGTGCGTCTTGCGTGCAACGGTGAGCCTTCGAGCCCGGTGCTCTTTCCGGCGGAACTGTTCGATGCACTTATGTGTCTTGAGGGTAAGGACGGCGGCGGTTCGATCCTCAAAGGCCGCGTCGACGTGGTGCTGGTCGAGGCGCGTGCCTACGAGCTGTGGGACGTCGATACCGTCAAGGGACAGCGACGCATAACGGAGCATATCGCCGCCTGCTCGTATTTTGATCGCGTGGCCAACTGCATCAATCAATAAGGAGCAATTATGATCATCATCAAAAACGGCGCACTCGTGACGCCCCAGGGGCTTCGCCGCGCCGATCTTGCCATGGATGGCGATAAGATCGTGCGGATTGCCGCGGCGATTGAGCCGGCCGAGGGCGATACCGTCGAGGATGCTGCGGGCTGCTGGGTGTTCCCGGGCTTTATCGATGGGCACACGCACATGCAGTGCTGGACCGGCATGGATTGGACAGCCGATAGCTTTGAGACCGGCACGCGCGCGGCTGCCTGCGGCGGCACGACGACCATTGTGGACTACGCGACGGCCGATCGCGGCGTGACCATGCCCGATGCCTTGGTCGAGTGGCGTCATCGCGCCGACGGCACCTGCACCGCCAACTATGCCTTCCATATGGCGCTTGCCGAGTGGAATGAGCGCAACCGCGCCGATCTTTCGGCCATGCGCGAGGCGGGCGTGTCGTCGTTTAAGACCTACTTTGCCTACGACCATCTGCGCCTGGACGATGCCGAGACGCTCGAGGTGCTGGAGGAGCTCAAGCGCGTGGGCGGTATCCTGTGCGTGCATTGCGAGAACGGCACGTTGGTCAACGCGCTGCAGAAGCGCGTGTTTGAGCAGGGTATCCACGGGCCCGAGGGCCATGCGCTCAGCCGTCCGGACGTGTGTGAGGCCGAGGCCGTGAGCCGCCTGCTGTATCTGGCGCACTTGGCCGGGGACGCTCCGGTCAACGTGGTGCACCTTTCGACCAAGCTGGGGCTCGAGGCCATTCGCGCTGCCAAAGCGCGCGGGCAGAAGAACATCTATGTCGAGACATGCCCTCAGTATCTGATGCTCGACGACACCTGCTATCTGGAGCAGGGCGAGGACGGCTTTGCGGGCGCCAAGTATGTGATGAGCCCGCCGCTGCGCCATGCCGGCGACCGTGCAGCCCTGCGCGAGGCGCTTGTGGCCGGCGAGATCGATACTATCGCCACCGACCACTGCAGCTTTAACCTGCACGGGCAAAAGGACCGCGGGCGCGACGACTTCCGCGCGATTCCCAACGGCGGGCCCGGCGTGGAGCATCGCCCCGTCGCGATCGCTACGAGCTTTGAGGGACAGCTGGGTCCCGAGGATCTGTGCCGCTTGATGAGCGAGAATCCGGCGCGCGTTTTTGGCATGTATCCGCGCAAGGGCTGTCTTGCCGAGGGCGCCGATGCCGACGTGTGCGTGTGGGATCCGTGCGCGCGTTGGACGATCAGCGCCGCGACGCAGCATCAGGCCGTGGACTACACGCCGCTCGAGGGCTTTGGGGCACATGGCCGCGCCAAGGCCGTGTTTGTGAACGGCGTGCTGGCGGCACGCGACGGCGAGCCCACCGGAGCCCAACCCGGCCGCTACGTGCCCCGCTAACAGGAAGACCGCCGGGGTAGCTAATTTGGGAGATGATTTTTCGGGACGGGGTAGCAAAAAGAGCCCCGTCCCAAATTTGCTACCCCTGGAGGCTGGTGGCGATGAGGGGGCGGTTGAGGGCTGCCTCGAAGCGATCTGCCATTGTTGGGTCGGCAAGCGTGTCGGCTTGGTTGAGCATGACGCGTGCGGTGCTGAGTCCCAGCGCCTGCATCTCGGCATTGAGCACCTGGGCGACGCGCTCGGGCGTGGCGATGTCGGTAGGCTCGCAGCCGCAGCGCTCGCAGAAGAGCTCGGGGCGGTGGACAACCTCGGCGACGGGCCTGCCCAGCCCCGAGGCGCCGACGACCCAGACAACGTTTGCCGTGGCGGCGGGAATTACCGGCTCCCAGGCGGCATGCGCCTTGAGCGGGAGTCGCTTGCTGCCATCTGCCTCGGCCAACACATAGTCAAAGCGCTGCGCCAGCTGGTCGATCGGCTCAGCGGGGGCGGAGAGCTTGCCTGTCTCCGGGTTCAAAACACCCGCCTGGCAGATACTTCCGCGGACAAGTCCCGCGCATGCCTCGCAGGTGCAGCCGGGAACATGTAGGGTCCCCGGCTTCCAAGGCGCGGCGTCCAGGCGACGGCTCGACCCATCCCATGACACGCCGGCGACGGGAAACATGTGCGTGGTGGTACAGAGGAGCACGCGGCCGCCAGCGCGCATGAGCTCGAGACCCAGCGTCTTCAGCAGCGTCGACTTGCCGCCACTGCCGATAATCGCGGTAATGCCCGACTCGATCCTGAGCGCGGAGGCAAGATTGCCGCTAACCGTTTCCATCTGTTCACCGCCGTATAATACTGTGATAATAAATAATCATCAGAGTAGCGGCCGAACCGCTTTTGCTCTGCTCAAACCGTAGCACAGGGAGGTGCCCCGGGAATGCTCGTTTATGTTCGCGGCGCCGGCGATATCGCCACGGGCGTCGCCGCTCGCTTGGTGCGCGCCGGCGTTTCGGTCGTTATGGCCGATATCGCGGTTCCCACGTGCATCCGCCGCACAATCTGTTTTTGCGAGGCCATTCGCCTGGGCGAGGTCGAGGTCGAAGGCATTCGCGCTCGCTTGGCACGGACGCCGGCTGAGGCGCTTGAGATTACCGAGGCTGGAGACGTCGCCGTTGTGGTGGACCCTCAGGCCAAGATGCTCGGCGAGCTGAAACCCGCGGCTGTGGTCGACGCGATTTTGGCTAAGCGCAACTTGGGCACCACGCGCGACATGGCGCCTGCCGTCATCGCTGTGGGGCCGGGCTTTACCGCGCCGGTTGACTGCGACGCCGTGGTCGAGACCATGCGCGGGCATTTTCTCGGCCGTGTCATTACCCAAGGTTCGCCCCAGCCCAACACGGGCGTGCCGGGCATTATCGCCGGCTATGGCAAGGAACGTGTTATCCACAGCCCCACCGCCGGCGTGTTTCGGTCCGACCGCGCAATCGGCGACATCGTGAGCGCCGGAGACGTGATTGGCTACGCGGGCGATACGCCCATGTGCACGCAGATCGATGGCTGTCTGCGCGGGCTTTTGGCGAACGGCGTGCAGGTGACTGAGGGCTTTAAATGCGCCGATGTCGACCCGCGCGGCGATGCCAGCTATATCAACTACATTTCGGACAAAGCGACGTCGGTCGGCGGCGGCGTGCTCGAGGCACTCGCTATGCTCACCGATGTCTTTAGAGGATAGAAGGCGGCAATGGAAAAGCTCGATGTTGTGAATGCGGCGCTTGCCGCCCTGCGTGCTGGCGAGACGTGCGAGCTGGTGGTCGTGGCCGGTACGGCGGGGTCGTCCCCGCGCGGTGTGGGCGCCTGGATGGCCGTCTTTGCCGATGGCAGCCAGGCGGGCACTATCGGCGGCGGCAAGATTGAGCTCTTTGCGCTGGATGAGGCGCGCGAGCTCCTGAGCGCGGGACAGTCGCGTCTGGTCCGCTACACTATGGGCGGCGAGAACTCCGATACCGGCATGATCTGCGGCGGAGCCATCTGCCTGTGCTATCTGCGCCTGGATGTATCGCAGGCGCCGTTGTTCCAGTCGGTTGCCGACATCTTGGCCTATCGGCGCATCGGCGACTTCGTCATCGACTTTGAGCCGTTTATCGCGAGCGTGCTCGAGGGCGATGTGGCCGAGTACCATGGCGAGGAATCGCGCCGCACCATTGCGGGCTGCCCCGGGCTTTCGCTGGTGGAGGAGGGGAGTAAGGTCACCTACACCAACGCCGCCTCCGAGATTCCCACGGCGCACATCGAGACGCTCTGCCCCGAGGGCCTGACCTATATCTTTGGCTGCGGCCACGTGGGCGCTGCGACGGCGCGGGTGCTCACGGCGGCGGGCTTTGCCGTCGTGGCTTGCGACGACCGTCCCGGCACGCTGACCCCCGAATGGGTGCCCGGTGTCTACGACCGTCGTTTGGTCGACTACAAGAACCTGAGCAAGCAGTGCCCTATCGGCCCGCGCGACCTGGTGGTCGTCGCCACGGCGGGTCACAAGTCCGATATCGACGTGGTGATTCAGGCCATGCGCGCCAAGCCCGCCTATCTGGGCTGCTTGGGCTCGCGCCGCAAGACTGCCTTTGTGCGCGCCCGCCTGGAGCAGGAGGGCTTTACGCAGGAGCAAATCAACGAGCTGCACCTGCCGATCGGAGTCGCCATCGAGGCCGAGGACCCCGAGGAAATCGCCATCTCCATCGCCGCCGAGATGATCCACCTGCGCCGCACCAAACTCGTCCCCCGCAAGCGCTAGTCGCATCCCAAATGAGCTGCCCCAGCCCTCTGCCGCATGCGGGTCAAAATGCTACCTGTGCCATATGCCCTATAATGTCCGACCGTTGAGCGGTATGGGGCCGCTGCCTAGGGTATGGGAGGCGCAAATGGCAGAGTCGGCAGCAGGGGATGCCCTGTTCGAGCGTACGGGAAAAGTTTCGTTTGTGCAGGTATTACCCCATGCACTGCAGCATGTGCTGGCGGCATTCGCGGGTATCGTCACGCCCGCCATCATTATCGCGTCGGTCTGTGGCTTTACCCCTCAAGAGGAAGCCGCTGTCATCCAGGCGTCGCTCGTCCTCTCGGCGCTTGACATTTTCCTTCAACAGTTTCCCATAAAAGGTGTCGTCGGTTCGGGCCTGCCCATTGTGATGGGTGCGAGCTTTACCTTCGTGCCGGCGCTCAAGGCAGTCGGTCTTGAGCTTGGTTTTGAGGCCGTACTGGGCGCCCAGGTAATCGGCGGCGCGCTCGTCGCGCTCTTCGGCCTACTGTTTAGGCGCGTGAGTTTTCTGTTTCCGGCCCCGGTGCTTGGCACCGTTATCTTTGTCATTGGCCTGTCGCTATGCCCAGTGGCAGTTGCCTCCATGGCGGGCGGGGAGGGCGCGGCCGATTTTGGCAGTGTCACCAACTGGGCCGTCGCACTCGTGACGTTCGTCGTTACCTTTATGGCCGGCAACTACGGCAAGGGCGCGCTTAGGCTGGGCAGCATCCTGGCTGGTATCTGCGCGGGCTTTGTTTTGGCTGCGGTGTTGGGCATGGTCGATTTCTCGGCCATCGCGACTGCCAGCTGGTTCGCCCCGCCGGCCCTGGGCGCCCATCGCCTGGTGTTCGACCCGGCCGCGTGCGCCGTCGTGGGCGTCGTCGCCATTGTCAACGCCGTGCAGGTTATGGGTGAGTTTGCCGCTGTCTCGTCCGCTGCGCTCGATACCCCTGCGACCGATAGCCAGATCTCGGGTGGCCTGATCGCCAACGGCCTGGTCGGTATGCTGTCGGGCTTTTTTGGCGGCGTCCCCACGGCAACCTTTGGCCAGAACGTGGGCATTATCGCCGAGAACAAGGTCGTCAACCGTATGGTCTTTACGCTTGCCGCCGCCATCTTGCTCATCGCGGGTCTGCTACCCAAGTGTGCGGCAGTGCTCACGTCCATTCCGCAGCCGGTAATCGGCGGCGCCACGATCGGCGTGTTCGCGACCATCGGCATGAACGGCGTTGTCATGTTTGCCCGTCACGGCCTGTCTCAGCGCGATACCACGCTCATGGGTCTCTCTATCGCCTTTGGCACGGGCATTGAGCGCACGGCCGGCGCGCTTGCTGGCGCTGGATTCCCCGCATGGGTCGGCACCGTCTTTGGCGGATCCTCCATTGCCGTCGCCGCACTTGTTGCCGTCGTCCTCAACCTGGTCCTGCCTCGCCAAAAATAACGCCCCATATATGAGTTGCGTTGAAATACGGATTGTTTAAGCCTGTTAGGCCGCCAAACAGTCCCTATTTCACCGCAACTGCTTGTTGAGACCAATTTGTGCGGGGGAGTTGTGGAGTTGTGCAGGCAGACGAGGTTTTTCTGGAAATACTCTCCCGATGCGCGTATAGTACCGATTGTTTTGTCGGCTCCTGCTGCGTCGAGTCCAAACCGCAAAATGCCATGAGCGGCGCGGATGCAGCCAGGAGGCACGAGGACAACCCATCGTGGCCACGCCCCGTGCTTAAAACCCCAAGAAGGAGTGAACAATGGCAGAAGAGAAGTATGTGCCGCGTCTGAAGACCAAGTACAACAACGAGGTCAAGCAGCAGCTTCAGGACAAGTTCCAGTACG
The DNA here is from genome assembly GCF_003465825.1 of Collinsella sp. AF02-46-1. GTDB lineage: Bacteria > Actinomycetota > Coriobacteriia > Coriobacteriales > Coriobacteriaceae > Collinsella. The sequence continues at coordinate 29,307 of NZ_QSBV01000013.1, read as the reverse complement.
AGAACGTCATGATGATCCCCAAGTTTGAGAAGATCGTCGTGAACATGGGTGTCGGCGAGGCCGCTACCGATTCCAAGGCCATCGACGGTGCCGTGCGCGACCTGCGCGCCATCACCGGCCAGCAGCCGATGATCACCCGTGCCCGCAAGTCCATCGCTACCTTCCGCCTGCGCGCTGGTATGCCGATCGGCTGCAAGGTTACCCTGCGTGGCGACCGTATGTGGGAGTTCTTCGATCGTCTGACCTCCGTCGCGATCCCCCGTATCCGCGACTTCCGCGGCATCTCCGCCAAGAGCTTCGACGGCCGTGGTAACTTCTCCATGGGCGTCACCGAGCAGCTCATCTTCCCCGAGATCGACTTCGACTCCGTCGATCACCAGCGTGGTATGGACATCACTTTCGTGACCACCGCCAACACCGATGAGGAGGCCAAGGCCCTTCTGGACGCCTTCGGTTTCCCGTTCAAGAAATAGGTTCACCTGCCCTATGAGCGCCGTTCCCACAAGGGGGCGGCGCTTGGGGCGAACAATACTCTATGTGAGGAGGATATAAGTGGCTAAGACATCGATGATCGTCAAGTGCAATCGCAAGCAGAAGTTCTCTACTCGTGAGTACACGCGCTGCCAGCGCTGCGGCCGTCCGCACTCTGTGTACCGCAAGTTCGGCCTGTGCCGTGTCTGCTTCCGCGAGCTTGCACTCAAGGGCGAGCTTCCCGGCGTTAAGAAGGCCAGCTGGTAAGTCACTACCAGCGTTTCAAGCATCAGTTTGGAACAGGGAAAACGCGCTAAAAAGGCTTTGCCGTTAAGGGCGGCGAAGAACCAAGAGCACGTGTTCATCAAGAACGAAGGAGAATCTGTATGAACCTTACAGACCCGATCGCAGATATGCTTACGCGCATCCGTAACGCTAACTCTGTGAACAAGGCCACGGTCTCCATGCCGAGCAGCAAGAAGCTCGTCGAGATCGCTCGTGTTCTGCACGAGGAGGGCTACATCGAGGGCTACGATGTCGAGGACACCGTTCCCCAGAAGACTCTGCACATCACGCTTAAGTATGGTCCCAAGAAGGCTAAGGTCATCAACGGCATCCGCCGCATTTCCAAGCCGGGCCTGCGTAAGTACACCGGCGTTGCCGACATGCCCCGCGTCCGCGGTGGCCTTGGTACCGCCATCATTTCCACCAGCCATGGCGTCATGACCGACCGCGATGCTCGCAAGCACAACGTCGGCGGCGAGATCATCGCTTACGTCTGGTAATTCGCTCGGTAGGTAGAAGGAAAGGAGATCACCGTGTCTCGTATCGGTAATAAGCCTGTCCAGATTCCCGCCGGAGTCGAAGTGGCAGTCAACGGCAACAACGTTGTCGTCAAGGGCCCCAAGGGCCAGCTCGAGCTCGATGTCTTTGAGAAGCTCGCTATCAACGTCGAGGACAACGTCCTCACCGTTTCCCGTCCCGACGACGAGCGTGAGACCCGTGCCCGCCACGGCCTCACCCGCGCCCTCATCCACAACATGGTTGTTGGCGTTTCCGAGGGCTTCGAGAAGAAGCTCGAGCTCGCCGGCGTCGGTTACCGCGTGCAGCAGAAGGGCAAGAACCTCGAGTTCTCCCTGGGCTTCTCGCACCCCGTGATCGTCGAGGCTCCCGAGGGCATCACCTTCGAGGTTCCCGACAACACCCACGTGAACGTCAAGGGTATCAACAAGCAGCAGGTCGGTCAGATCGCCGCTGAGATCCGCGGCCATCGTCCTCCCGAGCCTTACAAGGGCAAGGGTATCCACTACGTTGGCGAGCACATCCGCCGCAAGCTGGGTAAGGCCGCCAAGTAGTCGTAACCGACTCACTCGCATAAGACCAGCACCCCGTCAGGTGCTGGCAAGATCAACCTTTTTAGGAGTTTACGTATGAACAAGCATAAGGCGAAGCTGGAAGGCCTCAAGCGTCGTCAGCGTCGTGTTCGCGGCAAGGTCTCGGGTACCTCCGAGCGTCCGCGTCTTCGCGTGACCCGTACTAACGCCAACATCTATGCCCAGATCATCGACGACAGCAAGGGCTCCAGCCTGACGCTCGTCTCTGCCTCGACCCTCGAGGCCGAGTTCAAGGGCACCCACACCTCGAACAAGGAGGCTGCGGAGAAGGTCGGTCAGCTCGTTGGCAAGCGCGCCATCGAGGCCGGCATCACCAAGGTCGCCTTCGATCGCGGTGGCCGTATCTACCATGGCCGCGTCAAGGCCCTCGCCGACGGTGCTCGTGCCGCCGGTCTCGAGTTCTAGGAGGTATGTAGCACATGGCTCGTAATCAGAAGCAGCAGCGCGAGGCCTCCGAGTTCGAGGAGCGCGTCGTTTACATCAACCGCGTGTCGAAGACCGTCAAGGGTGGTCGTCGCATGAGCCTCGTCGCTCTCGTCGTCGTTGGCGACGGCAAGGGTAACGTCGGCGTTGGCATGGGCAAGTCCGCTGAGGTGCCCCTGGCCATCTCCAAGGCGTCTCTCGATGCCAAGAAGAACATGTTCCACGTGCCGGTGACCGAGCAGGGCACCATCCCGCACGAGGTTCTCGGCCACTTTGGTGCCGGCCGCATCATCATCAAGCCCGCTGTCGAGGGTACCGGCGTTATCGCCGGCGGCGCTGTGCGTCCCCTCTTTGAGCTTGCTGGCATCAAGAACGTCCTGTCCAAGTCCCTCGGTACCGACAACGGCCTCAACATCATCAAGGCTGCCGTCGAGGGCCTCAAGGAGCTCTCCAGCCCTGAGGACGTCGCGGCTCGCCGTGGCCTGACGGTCTCCGAGATGTTCGTCGGTAAGGAGAACTAAGCATGGCTGACACCATCAAGATCAAGCAGGTCCGCAGCACCAACGGTTGCAAGCAGGACCAGGTCCGTACTGTCCGTGCCCTCGGTCTCCACAGGATCCGCGAGGTTCGCGAGATTGCTGACAACGAGTCCGTCCGCGGCATGATCTTCAAGGTCAAGCACCTTGTCGAGATTGTAGAGGAGTAGCAAATGCAGCTTCACGATCTTACTCCCGCGCCCGGTTCCACCAAGAACCGTAAGCGCGTCGGCCGTGGCAATTCTTCGGGTCACGGCACCACTTCTGGCCGCGGCCAGAAGGGCCAGGGTTCCCGCTCTGGTGGCACCAAGGGTGCCGGCTTCGAGGGTGGCCAGACTCCGCTGGCTATGCGCCTGCCCAAGCTTCCGGGCTTCCGCAACCCCCGTCGTATCGAGTACACCGCTGTTAACGTTGAGCGTCTCGAGCGTAAGTTCGAGGACGGCGCTGTAATCGACGGTGCCGCTCTTAAGGCCGCTCGCATCACCAAGAGCGAGTTCGAGCCCGTCAAGGTGCTCGGCAATGGTGAGCTCACCAAGAAGTTCACGGTCAAGGTCGACAAGGTCAGCGCTTCTGCGCAGGCCAAGATCGAGGCCGCTGGCGGAAAGGTCGAGCTGCCGTGCTAAATGGTCTTAAGAATGCTTTCCGCATCAAAGAATTGCGCGAAAAGATTCTTTTTACCATAGCTATGCTCGTCGTGTACCGCATTGGTGCGCACGTTCCTGTGCCCGGCATTCCCTTCCAGGGGATGCTGGGCCTTTTCTCGACCGATAACAATTCGGTCGCCGCAGGTGCTATGGCCCTCCTGAATCTTTTCTCTGGCGGCGCGTTGAGCTATGTGTCGGTGTTTTCGCTGGGCATCATGCCTTACATCACCAGCTCGATCATCCTCCAGATGCTCCAGGCCGTCGTGCCTTCCCTGCATGAGCTTGCCCGCGAGGGCGAGGTCGGTCAGACCAAGATTACGCAGTATTCGCGTTACCTCACCCTGGCTCTGGCAATCCTCAACTCCGTGGGTTACCTCTTCCTCTTTAAGAGCTTCGGCATCAGCTTCAATGGCGCCGGCGCTCCCGAGATCATCTTCGACCTCATGATCGTCGGTACGCTCACCGCAGGCGCTATGCTGATCATGTGGATTGGTGAGCTCATCACCCAGCGCGGTATCGGCAATGGCATGTCGCTGATCATCTTTGCGAACATCATGGCCGGTCTGCCGCAGGCGATCTTCTCCAGCACCGAGGGCAATGCCGGTGGCATCATCACCATGGTGATCATCTGCGCCATCATCCTGCTGGTTATCCCGCTGATTGTTTTCCTTGAGCGCGGCCAGCGCCGCATCCCGGTCTCTTACGCCAAACGCGTCGTGGGCCGTCGCATGATGGGTGGCCAGACCACCTACCTGCCCATCAAGGTCAACACCGCGGGTGTCGTGCCGATCATCTTCGCTTCGGCGCTGCTGTACTTCCCGGCTCAGATTGCCGTGTTCTTCCCCGGCATCGGCTGGATTCAGGCAGTTGCCTCTGCGCTTTCGACCGGTTGGCTCAACTGGGTGCTTAACGTTGTCCTCATCGTGTTCTTCGCGTACTTCTACACCTCCATGGTGTTCAACCCCGATGACACGGCCGATAACCTTAAGAAGCAGGGCGGCTTTATTCCGGGCGTGCGTCCGGGTAGGGCTACCGCGGCCTACATCAAGAACGCGCTCAACAAGATTACGCTTCCCAGCGCTGTCTTTTTGGCGCTCATCGCCATCGTGCCTTCGATCATCTTCTCCTTCACGGGTAACCATCTGATCCAGGCATTTGGCGGCACGTCCATCCTCATCATGGTCGGCGTCGTGCTCGACACGGTCGATAAGCTCGAAGGCCAGATCAAGATGTATGATTACGATGGATTCTTTAAATAGGCTAGAGGAGGATTGCTCATGAACCTCGTATTGCTCGGAGCTCCGGGTGCCGGTAAGGGCACCGTCGCACAGGAGCTCGTCGCCGAGTTTGGCGTCGCCCACATTTCCACGGGCGACCTGCTGCGTGCTGCCGTCAAGGGCGGCACCGAGCTTGGTATTCAGGCTAAGAAGTACATGGACGCTGGCGAGCTCGTTCCCGACCAGCTCGTGATCGACCTTGTCAAGGAGCGCCTTGCCGCCGATGACGCCCAGCAGGGCTTCATTCTCGACGGCTTCCCGCGCAACACCGCCCAGGCTGTGACGCTCGATTCCGAGCTCTCCGCCATGGGTCGCGAGATCGATTGCGCCCTTCTGGTCGATGTGGCCCCCGAGGTCATTATCGATCGTCTGTCTTCGCGTCGCACCTGCCGCGCCTGCGGTTACACCGGCACTGCTGCCGATGCTACCTGTCCCAAGTGCGGTGGCGAGATGTATCAGCGCGACGACGACAAGCCCGAGACCATCAAGAACCGTCTCGACGTCTACGAGAAGTCCACGAGCCCGCTCGTCGACTACTATCGTGGCCAGGGTCTGCTCAAGTCGGTCAACGGTGACCAGGCTCGCGAGACCGTGTACGGGGATGTCAAAGAGGCTCTCGGTCTATGATCAAGATTAAGTCTGCAACGCAAATCGAGCAGATGAAGAAGGCAGGAGCGCTATCTAAGATGGCGCTCCGCCACGTTGGAGCCATGGTGCGCCCTGGTGTTTCGACCTTTGAGCTCGATCAGCTCGCGGAGCAGATTATCCGTATGCATGGCGGCACCCCGGCCTTTAAGGGTTACGGCGGGTTTCCCGGTACCATTTGCGCATCGATTAACGATGCCGTGGTCCACGGCATTCCCAACCCCGACATGATCCTGCGCGATGGCGATATCATTTCCATCGATACGGGAGCCGTTGTCGACGGTTGGGTCGGCGATAACGCTTGGACGTTTTTTGTCGGCACACCCACGCCCGAGGCCAAGGCCCTGTGCGAGGTTACGCGCGATTGCCTTAAGGCTGCCATCGAGCAGGCTGTTCCCGGTAACCATATCGGGGACGTCGGTTATGCCGTTCAGTCCCTCGCTGAGTCTCACGGTTACGGCGTGCTTCGCGACTATGTGGGCCATGGCATTGGCCGCGTGATGCACGAGGACCCCAACGTTCCTAACTATGGAAAGAAGGGGAGGGGCGTTCGCCTCCAGGCTGGCATGGTCATTGCCATCGAGCCGATGGTTACGATGGGTTCCAACCATGTGAGCACGGGCTCCGACGGTTGGATTGTTACGACCAACGACCACCTGCCCGCCGCGCACTACGAGAACACCGTCGCCATTACCAATGACGGTCCGGTGATTCTCACCACCGACGCGCAAGGTGCTTGGTGTTCGCTCCAAGGCGGAGAAATGTAACAAGTTTCATTTAGTTGTGGAGCCATTACGAAGTTATTACGATGCGTGCATACGTGTTGTAGAATACTCAATCGCTGTCGTTTTCTAGAGAAAGATGATTGCTTGTGAAGAAGGAAGACGCAATTGAGCTCGAGGGTACGGTAAAGGAACCGCTGCCCAACGCCATGTTTAAGGTCGAGCTCGAGAACGGTCATTCGGTTCTGTGCAACATTTCTGGCAAGATCCGAATGAATTACATCCGTATTCTCCCCGGTGACAGGGTTGTCGTGGAGCTTTCCCCGTACGACCTGACCCGCGGCCGCATCACCTATCGCTACAAATAGCGGCACGCATACACGCACTCCATTTCCGACTGCAGGCTTAGCTCAACCTACGGTCGGATTGTGTGTGAAGACCAGCCATAGTTTTAAACGCCTGCGGCTGGGCGAGTAGATAGTAGGGAAGTAGTTTGAGCGCTACCGAAAGGAAGAACGATGAAGGTACGTCCTTCGGTCAAGAAGATGTGCGATAAGTGCAAAATCATTAGGCGCCATGGCAAGGTCCTCGTTATTTGCGAGAACCCCCGTCATAAGCAGCGTCAGGGTTAAGAGAGGAGACTACGTTGGCCCGTATTAATGGTGTCGACCTCCCGCGTGAGAAGCGCGTTGAGATCGGTCTGACCTACATTTACGGCATCGGCCGCACCACTGCGACGAAGATCTGCGTCGAGTGCAACGTTAACGTGGATACGCGCGTTAAGGACCTCACCGAGGATGAGGTTAACGCCATCCGCGATTATATCGATAAGAACCAGATCATGGTTGAGGGCGACCTCCGCCGTGAGCGCAACCAGAACGTCAAGCGCCTTATGGACATCGGCTGCAACCGCGGCCTTCGTCACCGCAAGGGCCTCCCGGTCCGCGGCCAGCGCACCCACACTAACGCTCGTACCCGCAAGGGCCCGAAGCGTCAGATCGGTGCTAAGAAGAAGAAATAAGGAGCGCTAGATAGATGGCTACTGCTAAGAAGAACGTTCGCGCTGCCCGTCTGAAGCGCGCGGACCGTAAGAACATTTCCGTGGGCCAGGCTCACATTCGTTCTACGTTCAACAACACGATCGTTTCGATCACCGATCCCCAGGGCAACGTCATTTCCTGGAAGTCGGCTGGCCAGGTGGGCTTCAAGGGCTCCCGTAAGTCCACGCCGTTCGCTGCCCAGATGGCTGCCGAGGCTGCTGCCAAGCAGGCCATGGAGCACGGCATGAAGAAGGTTTCCGTCTTCGTCAAGGGCCCCGGCTCCGGTCGTGAGACCGCCATCCGCTCCCTCCAGGCTGCTGGCCTCGAGGTCTCGAGCATCCAGGACAAGACCCCCATTCCGCACAACGGCTGCCGCCCCAAGAAGCGTCGCCGCGTGTAACTGAAAGGATCGTATCAATATGGCAATCGACAGGACTCCTGTTCTTAAGCGCTGCCGTCAGCTCGGGATCGATCCCGCTGAGCTCGGTTACAGCAGCAAGAAGGAATCTATCCGTCAGCCCAAGCGCCGTCGCAAGGAATCTGAGTACGGCATGCAGCTGCGCGAGAAGCAGAAGGTCAAGTTCATCTATGGCGTTCTGGAGAAGCAGTTCCACGGCTACTTCAACAAGGCCCGCAAGATGAACGGCGTCACCGGTGAGAACCTCATGATCATCCTTGAGTCTCGCCTCGACAACGTCGTCTTCCGTCTTGGCTTCGCCCGTACCCGCAAAGAGGCTCGTCAGTCCGTCCGTCACGGTCACTTCACCGTGAACGGCAAGCGCGTGGACATCCCGTCCTACCGCGTCAAGGCCGGCGACGTCGTCGCTGTCGGCGAGAAGTTCCGTGACCTCCTCCCCATCAAGGAGGCCCTGATTTCCTCCGAGCGCTTTGAGGTCCCTGGCTGGCTCGAGGTCGATATCGAGAAGCTGTCTGGTAACGTGCTCGCTCTGCCGACGCGTGAGCAGATCAGCGGTGATATCAACGAGCAGCTCATCGTCGAGCTCTACTCTAAGTAGTCCATCCGGGCTGCTGAGGCTGGAGGTAATACATGTCAGAATTCATTAGGCCTCAGGTTCAGGTCGAAGAGATCAACGAGACGTCTGCTCGTGTCTCCGTCGAGCCGCTCGAGCGTGGTTACGGCGATACGCTGGGTAACTCCCTTCGTCGCGTTCTTCTGTCCTCGCTCGAGGGTGCCGCCGTCGAGGCTATTCAGATCGATGGTGCGCAGCACGAGTTCATGACCATCCCTAACATGGTCGAGGATGTCACCGACATCGTCCTGAATGTCAAGGGTCTTGTCTTCAGGGCTCTCGGCACGACCGACGAGGCGACCGCCACCATCTCGGTTGACGGCCCCTGCGAGGTCACCGGTGCGGACTTCTTTATTCCGTCCGAGTTTGAGCTGGTCAACCCCGAGCAGCACATCGCTACGCTCACCGAGGGTGGCCATCTCACCATGAGCATGCGCATCGGCTATGGCCGCGGCTATGTTTCTGGCGAGGCCAACAAGCGCGACAACGATCCCATCGGTGTGATCCACGTCGACTCGCTGTACTCGCCGGTTTCCCGTTGCGCCAAGCTCGTTGAGGCTTGCCGTGTCGGTCAGCACACCGACTACGACCGCCTTGTCCTCGAGATCGAGACCAACGGCTCCATCGCCCCGCGCGACGCCGTGGTCCAGGCTGCCAATATCATCAACCAGCATATGGCCGCCTTTATGAACCTTGCCGAGACCCCCGAGGTCGAGGAGGAGGCTTCGATCTTCGCTCCCGAGGTCACCAACGACAACGCCGAGCTGGACAAGCAGATCGAGGATCTGGACCTTTCCGTCCGTTCCTACAACTGCCTTAAGCGCGCCAGCATTCACTCGGTCCGTCAGCTCGTTGAGTTCTCGGAGAACGATCTGCTCAACATCCGTAACTTCGGTGTTAAGTCGATCGAGGAAGTGAAGGACAAGCTTGAGTCCATGGGCCTGAGCCTGAAGGCTTAATGCTTCGCATATTTGAGGAGAAACTAGACCATGCGTCACAACGTTAAGAAGGGCCTGAAGCTCGGCACCGATGCGAGCCACACCAAGGCCATGAAGAAGAGCCTTGCTAAGGCCCTCTTCGAGAACGACCGCATCAAGACCACCGAGACCCGCGCTAAGGCGCTGCGTTCGGTCGTCGATCCGATCATCACCTGGGCCAAGAAGGGCGACCTGCACTCTCGTCGTCTGGCTATCGCCAAGCTCGGCGATAAGCAGCTCGTTGCCGAGATCTTCGACAAGGCTGCTCAGGGCATGTGGCAGGACCGCAACGGCGGTTACACCCGCATCATGAAGCTCGGTAATCGTAAGGGCGATAACGCTCCCATCGTTATCATGGAGCTCGTCACCGAGCCTTGCACGCCTAAGGCCAAGAAGGCTGCTCCGGCCCCCAAGAAGGCCGCTGCTCCCAAGAAGGTCGAGGCTGTCGAGGAGACTGCTGCCGAGGAGACCGCTGAGTAGACATTCCGTCTGCATAGGCTATATTCGAGGGGTACGTTCGCGTACCCCTCTTTTTTTGTCGCGATACCGTTGCTTGTTTGTTGGGAGCGCCCATGACTGCGCCGTCTGATTTCAATTCGATTTCCGAGCTTGACGCCACGCTCGTATTTCGCGTGGCCTATGATGGCTCGTCGTATAGCGGATTTGCCGAGCAGCCGGGACAGACGACGGTTGCGGGTGAGCTACGTCGAGCCATCGAGACGCTGCTTCGCCGCCCGATCGATCTGACGTGCGCGGGGCGTACCGATGCCGGCGTGCATGCCGTGGCTCAGTACATCAGCGTGCCCGTAACGGACGCTGAGCTCGCTTGTACGCGCCGTAGGTGGCTGAGGGCTATGGATGCCCTCCTGCCCAAAGATATCGCCATAAACGAGGTCTACAGGGCCCGTAAAGGCTTTTCTGCACGCTTTGACGCGCATTCCCGTACGTATACATACCGTATTGCCGATCGCGATGCGCGCCCCGTGCTGTCCCGCGGTGCCGTGTGGTGGCATCGCTATCCCTTGGATGTTGAGGCTATGTCTTCTGCCTGCCCCGCGCTGCTGGGCGAGCAGGACTTTAAAAGCTTTTGCAAGGTTGCCTCGGCCGTTGGCAAGCCCACGCATCGCTGCGTGATGCGTGCCGAATTTGGCCATGAGGTTGCGTTTGGCGAGGACATCCTGACGTTTACCATCGAGGGCAATGCGTTTCTGCATTCGATGGTCCGTACGATCGTGGGCACGCTTGTCGAGATTGGCATGCATCGCCGTGAACCCGAGTGGATGCGCGAGGTTATCGATGCTTGCGACCGTACCGCTGCGGGCCCCACGGCTCCTGCCTGCGGCCTTACGTTTATGGGCGTGGATTACGATCCCGCCGAGCTTGTCGTGCTCGACTAGGGGAGGGCTTGACGTGTCGTGCGTCGACACCTGTCATCTGTGGGCTGCGCGTGTGCAACATCTGTTCTTGGCGTGCAATGCAACCGGTGTCTCATTGCTTTTATTGCCGGGGTGTACCATGAACATCGGTTTGATTCATTGCTGTCGAGAGGACGGATAATTTGGTTCGACGTGGTTCGCATCCGCGACTTTCGGTGATCCTTGTGGTAGAAGGTTCGCCCAGCTATGCGATGCGTGCGCTCGAGAGTATCCAGAACCAAGACCTCTACGATTTGCAGATTGTCGTTGTCTGCCGCGATGCTGCGCCCGGTGTGCGCCATTCGCTTCAAGTTACTGCCGACAGGGACATCCATATTGATTTGATTGACGTCGAGGACGCGAAGCGCGGCGCTTGTCTTCGTGCCGGTTTTGATGCCTCGCGCGGCTCTCAAATCATCGCCATGAACGCCGATGAGTGGTTTGCTCCGCAGGCCCTTTCCAAGATGGTCGATATCGCGTGCGATACTGCGGCAGACATTGTGCTCCCCTCGGTGTCGCTCGATCGATACGATGCGCATCGCGAGCGTCATTCGCGCGTCTTGGATGCTGCCTCTATTGCCATAGAAGACGAGTCTTCTATGGTGACTGGGCTGCCCCAGTTGATTTTGGGCGGCCTAGTCGCTCAGACCTCTGGCGTGATGTATAGCCGTCCGCTGTTTGAGGCATGCCTGTCGCGCGGCAAGGCGTACCGTACGGTTGAGTTTATGGCTTATGCGCTCTCGCAGGCACGATTCGTGTCCGGCTGCGGCGACGCTTGTTTCCACGCGGCGGCACCTAAGCTTACAGATGCCTTTGATCCCACCATGTATGCCAGGATATCCGATGACACTCGAGCGCTCGACGAGCTTGCGGACTCACTCTCGGAAGCAGATAGCGGTGGTCGGCTCAAGCTGGCAAGCCAAAAGTTCTACTTTGCCGGACTGGTCGCCTGCATCGAGAATTTGTGTCTGAGCCCGCATGGGGTGTCGTCAATCGAGCGTTCCGCCCGCATGCGTGATATGCTCGAGGCGCCTCGAACCCGTCAGATGGTCGCCGCGCTCAAGGATAACCATCGGGGACTCGGTCTGTTGTTTGGGCCGATCGCCAGCGCCAAGCCCGCGCGTTGCGTGATGTGTACGCATCTGGCAGCTTTTCTTAACCGGACGGGCGCAAAAACCGCCTAAACGGCTCATTACGAAACAAACTTGCATAGAATTGTTTCGAAATGCGTTCTTATACACAAAAGCCTTCAAATAGCGTTAAACTATTCAATCACTGATTGATTGTCTCCGCCATCTTTTGGAGAGAGGGTTTGTATGGCTAAAAAACGCAATGGGCGCCAGGATGCCATTAGAGATATTGTGCGCAATAAGGATGTCCGCACGCAGCGCGTGCTGGTCGATGAGCTCCGTGCTATGGGCTTTGATTGCACGCAGGCGACTGTCTCTCGCGATATTGCCGATATGGGGCTGCGTAAGCTCCCTGAGGGCATCTATGTTCTGGCAGAGGACCTGCACCTGCAGCGTATGGTTTCCGAGCTCGTAACGGGCGTTCTGCGTACTGATAATCTGGTTATGATCAAGGCTCAGCCTGGCACGGCTTCCGGCATCGCCGCCGCCGTTGATGCGGCAGAGTTACCCGATGTGCTTGGCTCGCTTGCCGGCAACGATACGATTTTGGTTATTGCCCAGACGGCCGAGGACGGCGAGCGTCTCGAGGCGCTGATCAATAAGTTGAGCAATTCTCGCAAGTAGGTGTGCGGGTCGTGCGCTCGGCATTGTGTGCGCTGACATAGTGGCTTGTAAGGGGCATCGACGTTGGTCGGTACCCCTTTTTGTTTGCCGGTATAAAGACCGCCCACCAGGTCGCTTCAAACTAAAAGGCCCCGAGCAGTTCAATAAGCTGCTCGGGGCCTTGTTGGCTTTAGTCGCGTACTTCTTAGCCGACCGTATCGTCAGGCGTGGGCGAGGGGTCGGGAGTGGGCGTAGGCGTAGGCGTAGGCGTAGGCGTAGGCGTAGGCGTGCCGCCATCGCCGCCGGTCGAACCACCAGTGGAGCCACCCGTCGAGCCACCGGTCGTACCGGTGCCGCCGGTGGTGTCGCCGCCCGTGGTCTCGGTGGTCGTGGTCGTCGTGGTAGTCGTTGTGGTGGTTTCCTCTTCCTCTTCGTCCTTGTCCTTGTCGTCGTTCTCCGACTTCTTGGTGTTGTTGGTGCCGTAGAACTTCCAGACGCTGTTGTTCTTGTAGGTGGGCGCCGTTCCGGTCGCAAACTCCTCGCGCTCGGTACCGGTCAGAACGGTGTTCATAAACCGCTTAAAGACAGGCAGGTTGGTGCTGTCGCCCAGCAGGTCCGTGCCGTACTTTTGGATGGGGATCTCGCCCGCGGAATAGCCGGTCCACAGGGCGCACGCCAACTGCGGGGTATAGCCGCAGAACCACAGGTTGGTGGTGTTGTCGGTGGTGCCCGTCTTGCCGGCATAGGGCTGGTTGACACTCAGAGCGCCGGCAGCACCCGTACCGCTGCCCTTCATGACGCCGGACAGAACATCGGTGACCGCGGCGGCCTCGCCCTCGGTAAGCACCTGTGAGGGATTGTCGGTGTGCTGGTACAGCACCGAACCGGTACGAGAGTCAATCTCGGTGATGGCGATCGGCTGGCGATAGTAGCCGCCGTTGGCAAACGTCGCGTAGGCGGCGGCCATCTCGAGCGGCGAGATCGAGCCGGTGCCGAGGGTCATGACGGGAACGTCCTCGATGTTGTCCTTGGCGGGGTCGATGCCGAGCTTTTTGACGAGCGAGATGATCTTGCTGTTACCGACGGCTTCCGCCACCTGGATGTAGCCGGTGTTGGAGGAGTATGCCGTCGCCTGCTTAAGCGTGATGTTGCCATAGCTCTGGTTGGCGTAATTTTGGACCTCGGTCGTGGTGCCCTTGGCCTTGAGCGGCGAGTTGCAGTTGAGGGTGACGTTGGGGTTCATGCCGTTTTGGATGGCAGTTGCCAGCGTAAAGGCCTTAAAGGTGGAGCCGACGGGACGCTTGGCCGTGGCATGGTTTACGTGGTTCTCGTCGGCGTTGTAGTCGTAGCCGCCCACCATGCACTTGATGTAGCCGGTCTTGGGGTCGACGACGACCATGCCCATGTCCAGGCCGTCAAGCGAGAGCGTGTCGAGCTGCTCGCGGACGGCATTCTCTGCCACCTGCTGCATCGTGGGGTCGATGGTGGTCTTGACGGTCAGGCCGCCCTTAAAGAGCACGTCGGTCGAGAACTCCTGCTCCAGCAGCTGCTTGACGTAGGAGACAAAGTAGGGCTGCGAGTATACGTCGACGCCGCTGCCCGAGATTTCGGTCACATTGAGGGTGATGGGTTCGGCCTGTGCGGCATCGTGCTCCTCCTGGGTGATGTGGCCCAGGCGCAACATGTTGTCGAGGACCTTGTTGCGACGGGACAGCGCCAGGTCGGGGTTGACCGTAGGGTCGTACTGCGAGGGCGAGTTGGGAAGGCCGATCAACAGCGCGGCCTCGCTCAGGGTGAGGTCGGCGGCGCTCTTGGACAGATAGGTCTCGGCTGCGGCCTCGATGCCGTAGGCGCCGTGGCCGTAATAGATGGTGTTGAGGTACATCATGAGGATCTCGTCTTTGGAGTACATGTCCTCCATCTTGATGGCGATGTAGGCCTCGCGCACCTTACGCTCAATGGTCGAGTCGAATTGCTCCTCCTGCAGGATGGTGTTGCGCACAAGCTGCTGGGTGATCGTCGAGGCGCCTTCGTGCCCGCCGCCGAGGGTTGCCACCGCAGCACGCGCGATACCCCACAGGTCGATACCGCCGTGCTCGTAGAAGCGCTCGTCCTCGACGTCAACGGTGCCCTGCAGCACGTAGGGGGAGACCTCGTCCTTGGTGATGGACTTGCGGTTTTGCGTGTAGAAGCTCGCGATCTTGTTGCCGTTACAGTCGACGATCTCGGTGGGCTCGCTCACCAGATACGCGTTGGCGTCGGTGTAGTCGGGCAGATCGGACAGCCAGCGGTTGACGTTACCGACCATGCCGATGCCAAACGCCACGCCCGCAATCAGCAGAAAGCCCAAAAACGAGAGCAGGATTATGGGCAGGGCGTGCGTCTTTGAACGGCTGTGTCCCTGTCGTTGGCGAGGACCCATATATTGACCTCCAGGTATGTCGTGCCAGACGGTGGATGTGCCGTCGGGGCAGGATGGACATAAGTTATTACACGATAAACCAAACGGGGCGCGCGAGGCCTCGTGTATGCTGGAAGACGGCATTTTTCAGAGTGAATGCATACCTTGGTAAGGAGTTTGTCGATGGCGATTCGGACGATGGGGCCGAGCGGACAATACGAGACTGGATTGGATGCTGCCGGTGCGGCGCTGCCCGAGCTGCTGGCGCCGGCGGGCGGACTCGACCAGATGCTTGCGGCCATCGCCGCGGGTGCCGATGCCATCTATGCGGGGTTGGGCGGCTTTAACGCCCGTGTGAGCGCCCATGGCTTTACGGATAACGAGTTTGCGCGCGGCTGCGCCGTGGCGCATGCCCATGGCGTGCGTGTGTACGTAACGCTCAACGTGTTCGTGTTTGACGATGAGTTGTCCGACGCGGTGGCGTTGGGAGCTCATGCACTGGAGCTGGGCGCCGATGCTCTGATTGTCGCCGATGCCGGGTTGGCCTGCGCGCTGCGCGCGGCGATTCCCGGGGTCGAGATTCACCTGTCCACGCAGGCGGGCGCTCATAGCGAGGGTGCCGTGCGGCTTGCCGCCGATGAGCTGGGGGTCGAGCGCGTGACGACGGCACGCGAGCTGACGGTCGACGAGATTGCGGCGCTATGTGCCACGGGCGTGCCCATCGAGGTATTCTGCCACGGTGCGATTTGCATCGGCTATTCGGGGGCGTGCGAGTTCTCGGCCCTGCGGCGTGGGCGCTCGGCGATGCGCGGCGACTGCACGCAGCCGTGCCGTCTGGCGTACGACCTAGTGGACGAGGCGGGGCAGAGTGTTGTTGCCGTCGAGGGAGACCGCCTGCTTTGTCCGCGTGACTATCTGGGTATCGCGCACCTGCCCGAGCTTGTTGCCGCCGGCGTGGCATCGCTCAAGATCGAGGGACGCATGAAGAATCCCGATTACGTATTCAACGTGGTGAGGGTGTGGCGTCGGGCACTCGATATGCTGTGCGACGGCGCGTGGGACTCCGGTGCCGTGGAAGAGCTTGAACGCGAGCTGGGAAGGTCGTTTAACCGTGGGTTTACCGATGCTTACCTGCGGGGTCGTTCGGGTGCCGAGCTCATGAGCTTTGAGCGCGCGATCAACCAGGGCGTGCGCGTGGGGCGCTTGGTCGCTGTGGGCCACGAAGAGGTGACCGTTGAGCTCGATGCCGCCGTGGCGGCGGGTGACACGCTCGAGATTCGGTTCTATCCGGGTGTCGACGCGCGTCCCGATGTGCCCAAGCGCTGGCCGCAGGTGCCCTGCCCGGTGGATGCCGCAGCGGGGAAGTGCGTCGTCGTGCATTGCAAGCGTAAGGTGGACGCGGGCTGCGAGGTCTATCTGATTCGCAGCGCCGGCGTGTTGGATCAGACGACGGCGGTGTTGGAGCGCATGCGGGCCGAGGCGGATGCGATTGCGCCCGTTGCGCGTGCCGTTGAGGTGCTGCCCTTTGAGGACGCTGCGGTGGATGGCGGCGCGTCGACGGAGTTGGCGGGGTCGGCGGGGCCGGCAAAGCGCGAGGATTTTGCTCGTATGGTCTTTGCCTGGGAGCTGATGGATGTGGGTCCGCGCGATGAGCGAGATCTGTCCGATACAACGGTGGTGCTCGACGAAGTGTGCCGCGCGGGCGACGCCGAGCGGACTCGGGCGCTTATGCAGCGTGCCGGGCGCGTCGTCTGCCGCAATCTGGGACAAGTGGCGATGGCCCGCGAGCTGGGCACAACGTTTGACGTGGCGGCGCCGGTGTTCTGTGCCAATCGGGCCACGCTTACCTGGCTGCGCGGACTCGGTGCGGGGCGGGTGTGCTTGTCGGCCGAGTTGCTCGGCAATGATGCGGAGCGTGTTGCCGAACTTGCCGCTTGCCCCGGTGTCTTGGGGCCTGTCGATGCCGACCGTCCTGAGCTCATGGTGTGCGAGCACTGCTTGCTGACTGCCGAGGGCGCCTGCGCCACGGATGCAACGGGGCAGGTCCGTTGCCGTGACTGCTCGCGCCGTCAGCAGGCGCGCTTTTTGGTCGAACGTGACGGCACGCGTTTGCCGGTCGTTATCGACGCGTGCGGCAGGACGAGGATTTTCCTGTCGTAGGTGTTCGGCCGCGCCGTTTTGGTTATTATGAGTGGGTTTATGAACTTCCAGCACCGCCGTATCCGGTGAGGGTGCTATAGCAAAAGGAGGATACCCAATGCTGTCTGTTGACGAGCAAATGCGTATCATCACCTCGGGTGCAGCGCAGATCGTCCCCGAGGCCGACCTTCGCAAGAAGCTTGAGAAGGGCGAGCCCCTCAACATCAAGCTCGGCGTCGATCCCACCAGCCCCGACCTGCACCTGGGCCATGCCGTGCCCCTGCGCAAGATGCGTCAGTTCCAGGACCTGGGCCACAACGTCACCCTTATCATCGGCAACGGCACTGCGCTGATCGGCGACCCCTCGGGCAAGAACTCCACCCGCCCGCAGCTTTCGCAGGAGCAGATCGAGGCCAACGCCGAGACCTACGTGAGCCAGGCCATGAAGATCCTGGACCCCGAGAAGACCACCATCGTGCACAACGGCGACTGGATCCTTTCGATGGACCTGGCCGGCCTGCTGCAGGTGTGCTCCAAGTTCACCGTCGCCCGCATCCTTGAGCGCGACGACTTTACCAAGCGCTACCAGTCCCAGACGCCGATTGCCCTGCACGAGTTTCTGTACCCCGTGATGCAGGCCTTCGACTCCGTTCAGATCAAGGCCGACGTCGAGATGGGCGGCACCGACCAGCTCTTCAACCTGCTCGCCGGCCGCGAGCTCATGGAGAAGATGGGCATGGAGCCGCAGATTGCGCTTACCATGCCGCTGCTCGAGGGCACCGACGGCGTGCGCAAGATGTCCAAGTCCTATGGCAACTACATCGGCCTGACCGACGCTCCCAAGGATATGTTCGGCAAGACCATGTCCATCCCCGACGAGATGATCGGCAAGTACTATCGTCTGGCCAGCTCGCTCGCCCCGGCCGAGGTCGACAAGATCGATGCCGCCCTGGCCGATGGCTCCGCCGACCCCTACGAGCTCAAGCGCGCTCTAGGCCGCGACCTGTGCGACACCTACCACGGTGCCGGCGCCGGCGACGAGGCTCAGGCCGAGTTCGACCGTGTGTTCAAGGAGGGCCAGCTTGCCGACTTCCCCGAGAAGCACGTTGAGCTGACCGTCAACGACGAGGGCCAGATTTACCTCGCTGGCCTGCTCAAGGACCTGGGCCTTTCGGCCAGCGCCGGTCAGGCCCGCCGCGACATCGACGGCGGCGGCGTCAAGATCAACGGCAAGGCTGTGGCTTCCAAGAGCTACAACATCGATCCGAGCGCCCTCAAGCTGGGCGACACCCTCTCCGTGGGCAAGCGCAAGGGCTTTAAGTTGATTTAGTTCCGCCGTTCTAACGAACGGCGGACCGGCCGACGCTGCGCGGGCCGCATTTGGACAATCTGACGTTCAACTTCAAGGGCGCGACCAGAAGGTCAGCGCCCTTTCGTTTCGCGTCACCTTGCCTCAAATGCGGCCCGCTCGCTGGCGTTGCCAAAATATCGGCGCTGCCGTTGTTGGCACTTTGGGACACTCCTTGTCATTGGTACAAAGCAACCTGTCCCCATTGCGCCAAGCGGCGTGTGCCGTTAAGCGGAGGGGGTGTATTCCCGACCCATCGTTTGGGCATACAATGGCTATTGTCTTGCTGCGGTGAAGGCCTGTCCGCTCCGCAGCTGTTTTCTACGGTTAAAGGAGAATGTATGTCCGTTGAGGTCATGAGGTCTGTGATCGAGGCCGCCGAGGGCCGCGTGCCCGTCGACACGCTGTTTACCAATGCGCAGATCGTCGACGTGTATGGCCAGCGTGTGGCGCCCGGTAGCGTTGCCGTCAAGGACGGTGTGATCGTCGGCGTGCTCTACGATGGTCGCGACGATGCCGCTGGCACCTACGAGGCAACTGAGGTCGTCGACTGCCAGGGTCGCTATCTCGCTCCCGGTTTTATTGACGGGCATCTGCACATTGAGTCCTCGAACATCCGTCCCGCCGAGTATGCTCGCATGGCCGCGACGCGCGGTACTACCACCGCCATTGCCGACAGCCACGAGATTGCCAATGTTGCCGGTCTCGACGGCCTGCGCTTTATGATCGAGGATGGTCGTCGTGCGCCCATCTCCATCAAGTACATGATGCCTTCGTGCGTGCCCGCACTGCCCGACGAGCAAGCGGGCGCTGTGATTACCGCCGCTGACATGCAGGCGTTTTTTGCCGAGCATCCGGGCGATGTCTTTGGTCTGGGCGAAATGATGAACCTGCCGGGCGTCTTTATGGCCGACCCCGAGACCTGTGCCCGCATCGATGCTGCCAACCAGACGCCGTCCAAGCAGGTTGACGGCCACGCGCCGCTCGTTGCCGGTATGGACCTCAACGCCTATGCCGCAGCGGGCATTATCGCCGACCACGAGTCGACGATTCCCGAGGAGGCGCTCGACAAGCTGTCCCGCGGCATGTATGTGATGCTGCGTGAGGGCACGTGCAGCCACGACCTGGCCAATTTGTCTCCGATGCTGCTGGAGAACCCTGCCCGCGCCCGCCGCTGCTGCTTTGCGACCGACGACCGCGCTCCCTCCGATGCTCTTTCGACCGGTATGATCGACAATGCCTGCCGCGTGGCCATCGAGGCCGGCATCGACCCGGTGGTCGCCATCTCCATGGCGTCCCTTTCCACGGCTGAGGCATTTGGCCTGGACCACGGCTGTCGCGACCCGCATGAGCTCCGTGGCGCGATCGCCCCGGGCAAACGCGCCGACCTGCTGTTGCTCGATGACCTGACGTTTGCCAAGGCTCCGCATCGCGTATATGCCGCCGGTGCTCTGGTGGCGCAGGACGGCACCTTTGTGGGCGAGATCGCACCCGAGATGGCCGAGGTCGCAGCGCTTGCCGATGAGCTGCGTGCTTCCGTTAAGCTGCCGAAGCTATCGCTCGACGTGTTCGACTATGCCTTTAAGCCGGGCGAGGCCGTTATCGATGTCATCCCGGGTATGGCTATCACGGGTATGGTTCGCCCCGAGAGTGCCGAGGGCCTGCGCCGCATTATGCTGATCGAGCGCCACGGCCGCGGCGTGTCGCTGCAGGCCGAGGGCGCCGACGGTGACGGCCCCGCGGGTCTGGGCTTGGTTGGCAAGCATATCGGTCGCGGCTGGGTGCGCGGCTTTACCATCACGGGTGGCGCCATTGCCTCCACGATTGGCCACGACTCGCACAACGTGTGCGTGGTGGGCGACAATGCGGCGGATATGATGGCTGCCGTTGAGGCCGTGGGCCAGGGCGGCCACGTGCTGGTGCGCAACGGCGAGGTCGTGGCGCGCATTCCGCTGGCGCTCGGCGGCCTGATGAGCGAAGGCGCTGCCGAGGACGTGGCCGCACAGCATGACGACTTTATGGTCAAGGCGCGCGCCATGGGCATTGAGCCGCCGCTCGATCCCATCATGGGCATCATCTTCCTGCCCTTGCCGGTTATCCCGACGCTCCGCATCCGCCCCGAGGGCATGTTCGACGTCACCACTTTCACCTACGCCGACTAGTCATCGGGGACGTTCTTAAACGACTAGTCATCGGGGACACTCTTTGGCGGGCTGCCTGACGCCGCGACCGTAGGACCCCTGGCATGTGTGAGCTATTTGCCAGGTCTATGTAACGTTTACGACTGCGGCGTCTTATTTGAGCTCCCTTTGGGTACGTTGGAATCGGATACACGTTCGATTCCAACAAGCCCGAAGGGAGCTTTTCTATGTTTAAACTGATTGCATCCGATATGGACGGCACACTGCTTGACGAAAACGGCCAGGTGCCTCCCGAGACCTACGAACTGATTCTGGCGCTACGCGAGCATGGCGTGCATTTCGCCGCATCGTCAGGTCGTCGCTACGATCGCCTGTGCGAGTTCTTTGCGCCCGTTCGCGACAAGATGGACTTTGTCGCCGCTAACGGCGCCCAGGTCTACGCCGACGGTAAGATGGTAGACCGTGAGGTGTATTCCCACCTGGCGATTCGAAGGCTCGCCCAAGCCGTCAGGACGTTTCCCAATCTGCATCTTGCGCTCTTTGACCGAACCAAGTCCTTCCTGCTCGATGACGAGTGCAAGTTCGTGCGTGAGGTCGATAAGGACCTTCCCAATGCCGAGCGCATTTGGGAGCTGCCCGATCCCAGCGTAAATATCATCAAAGCGAGTATCTTTTGCGACGACGGTGCGGTTATGGACAGTGCGTACGTGCTACAGCGCGAACTTGGTCAGCTCTTTACTTTTGCGCCTTCGGGCAACGCGTGGATCGATGCCATGCAGCCTGGTGTGTCGAAGGCCTCGGGTATCGCGCAGCTCGCGGAGCATTACGGCATTGGACGCGACGAGGTCATGGCGTTTGGCGACTCGATGAACGACTACGAGATCATTCGCTTTGTCGGCACGGGCTGCGCGATGGAAAACGCGCGCCCTGCGCTCAAGGCCGTTGCCGATCGTGTGGTGGGGTGCAACCGCGACCACGCCGTCCAACAGGAGCTCCGCCGCATGCTGGAGAGCCTCGCCTAGACTGGCATTTGGGGACGTTCCTTTCCTGCCGGCAGTTTGGGAACGTCCCCAAGTGCCGGCAGGTTGGGACAGTCCTTGTGGCTTTCGCGAAGAACGTCCCCAATGACTAGTCGTTTAAGAACGTCCCCAATGACTGGCCGATGACTAGGCGAGGGCGGCCATGATGGTGCGGGCGACGCCGTCGTGGTCGTTGTCGTATTCGGTGATGGCGTCGGCGGCCTCGCGATCTTCGGGCTCGGCGTTGATCATGGCCATGCCATGGCCCGCTGCCTGCAGCATGGGGATGTCGTTGATGTTGTCGCCGAACGCCCAGGCGTCGGCGAGACGCTCGCCCAGATGCTCACACAGCCACGTGAGGGCCGTTCCCTTGGTGGCGCCTTCGCCCATAACCTCGATATTCATGGCGTACGAACGCGTGACCTCAATGCCTCCGAGCGTGTCGAGCGCCGCCGCGATGGCGTCGCGATCGGTGGGGTCGTGCCAGTACATGGCGATGCGTTCGAGCGTCTCGACCTCGTCGATCTTGCTGTCGATATCCATGTCGATCGGTGTTCGTGTGCGCTTGAGCGAAGCCGCGATGTGAGGATCGCCGCCGCAGAATTCGTCTAGGCGCGTGTAGAGCGAGCGGGGGAGGAAACACTGCCCGTCCGCGAAGATATCGAAGGTGACGTCATGGCCGGTGGCAATGCTATGGACGTGGTGGGCGATGGCGCGGTCGAGCGGTCGGCTCAAAATGCGCGTAGCACGTGAGGCATCGGTGGGCGTATCGTCGTCGAGCTGCCAGACGCTGGCACCATTGGCGCAGACCGCGTAGTGCACGGCGGGATGGGCGAGGATGGGCTCAAAGACGCCTGACAGTGGACGGCCTGTGCAGGGCACAAACTCAATACCGCGGCGCGCAAGCTCGTCGAGCATCGCCCAGGTGGCGTCGCTCATCTGCTTATCACTCGTCAGCAGCGTTCCATCCATATCGGAAAACACAATCATTTGATGCAGCCCTTTCTGCTGGCATAAAAAGCGTGGCCGAGGGCGGCGATGCCCTGGCCACGCTCGAGTTCTATAACGGTCCGCGTCCTAGCGGTCAGCGAGCGGCTTGTACTCCAACGGCTCGATAACCGGGCGATACGCGGGACGGATGATGCGGTGCGCGCAGAAGAGCTCTTCCATGCGGTGCGCCGACCAACCGGCCATGCGGGCGACGGCGAACAGCGGCGTAAAGAGCGTCTCGGGCACGCCGAGCATTTTGTAAATAAAGCCCGTGTACAGGTCGATGTTGGCGCAGATGGGCTTGGTCATGCCGTGGTCGCGCATCACCTGCGGGGCCAGGCGCTCGATGCGCTCGATGAGCGCGAACTCCTCGCCCAAGTCCTTCTTGGCGGCAAGCGAGCGCGCGTAACGGCGGCAGACCTCGGCGCGCGGGTCGCTGAGCGTATAGACGGCGTGGCCCATGCCGTAGATGAGGCCCGTGCCGTCGAAGGCCTGCTTGTCGAGGATCTTGCCCAGGTAGGCCGCGACCTCGTCCTCGTCCTCCCAATTGGAGACATGCGCACGGATGTCCTCGTGCATGGACACGACCTTGGCGTTGGCGCCGCCGTGGCGCGGGCCCTTGAGCGAGCCGATGGCCGCGGCGTAGGCGGAATACGGGTCGGTGGCCGAGGAGGACAGCACGCGGCAGGCAAACGTGGAGTTGTTGCCGCCGCCGTGCTCTGCATGCAGCATGAGCATCACGTCGAGCAGCATGGCTTCGTCGCGGTTGAATGCCATGCCGCCGCGCAACACCTGCAGGATGGTCTCGGCGGTGGAGAGGCCGGGCGTGGGGTGCGGCACGTGAACCTCGGAGCCGCGAAGCTTGGCGATCGAGGCCATGTGTGCGAAGGCGGCGATGCGCGGGAGACGTGCGAGCATGGAAATAGCCACGTCGATCTCATGCTCGGGCGTGATCACGTCTGGTTCGGCATCGAAGGCGTAGAGCAGCAGCACGGCGCGCTGGAGCACGTTCATGATGCTCGACGACACCGTGGTCATAGGGAACTCTTTGACGTACTCGTCGCTCAGATGTCTAAAGGCGCCCAGGCGCTCGCAAAAGCCGTCGAGCTCTTCCTTGTTGGGCAGCGAACCCGTGATAAGCAGATAGGCGACTTCCTCGTAGCCGTAGCGATTCTCGGCCTGGGCATTGTTGACCAGATCCTCGATGCTGTAGCCGCGAAGCGTGAGCTTGCCCTGATCGGGCACGACCTTTCCGTCGACCTTGTTGTAGCCGTGCACATCCGAGATGCGAGTGAGGCCCGCGACCACGCCCGAGCCGTCGGCATTGCGCAGGCCGCGCTTGACATTGTGCTCAACAAACAGGCCCTCGTCATAAGGGTCGGTCGGCAGGCCGTGGTAGAGGCTTTCGCTCTCAGGCGAAATCTGGCGGCTTGCTTCGTAATCCAGAACCAGGCGGCTCAAGTGGTCATCGAAGCGGTAATAGATTTTCTTGGCGTCGTAGGCCATGCGCGCTCCTCTCCGGGCCGCATCGGGGTGACTTGCATGGGCATGCGCGCGTCAGGCTATCCCCAGCGGCTTGCTCGCTACAGGCGGTACATAAAGTTAAAGACGTCCTCGCGCTGGATGGACACGTTGACGCCCGAAAGCTCGCCGGCCTCGGCCAGGGCCTTCTGCAGCTCGGCAAAGTCGAGCTTGGACTCGGCGGTGTCGGCCAGCATGGTCATGGTGAAGATGTCCTCGATAATGGACTGCGTGATGTCGCGGATGTCGACGTTGGCCTCGCCCAGGACACGGGTGACGCCGGCGACGATGCCGGGGCGGTTCTTGCCAAGGACGGTGATGACGATACGGGAGGACGAGATCTCGGCCATGGGAAACCCTTTCGCGTGGTCGCGGCGCGCGCGGGGCGCTCCGCTACGGTACAGTGTTCATCATTGTACCTGTCTGGCGCAAAAAAGGCGCGCTCGCTGCGGCGTTACATGCCTGCAACATGAGCGTAAGGGGGAAGGCCGCACGGGGAAGAGCCGTCTGGCGCGTGTCCGGCTCGTGTTGGGTTGATTTCCGATCTCAGCCGAACACATTGAGCGGACAGGCCGTTCCCGCAGTCAGCCGAACGCCTCCGACGGCTGATTCCGAACTGGAAGCGGAGGGCATCCCCGCCCTTCGGTAGGGGATACCGCTCCGCGGCGCATGCCGCGGGCGGCGCCCCTATCGGACCACCGTGACCTCAGTTGGGATGGGCCCAGCACTGCCGCGTACTCGGTGAGCTAGAGCCAACTGTTCGTCTTCACGTCGCGTATGGCGATATTTCGGTCGTCCGGCTCGGTGATGCCGTAGCCGAACGCCTGGAGCGTCTCGATGGACTCCTGGATCCTCTGTTGGAACATGGGACCCGGATCGACCCTCGGCCCGAGGTGCCCGCGCCAAAGGCACGGCGTGGCGCGCAGCATGTTATGGATTTTGGAGATGGGCTCGATGTCGGCGTAGACGTTGAGCGTCGCCATGGCGTCCTTGTGGCCGAGGATCGATTGGAGCGCCTTGATATCGCCGCCTTGGCGGATCCACTGCGTTGCGAACGTGTAGCGAAGGCCGTGGAACGTGATCAGCTCGTCGTTGGTGCCCATGAGGCCGTTGGTCTCCGAGAACGTCTTGAACGCCCTGCGGATATAGCTTGTCGTCGCGAAGGTCGCGCCCGGCTCCGACAGGATGTAGCAGTCCCCGATCTCGACCGCCCCGGTAAGGCCGCGCAAGCGCAGCTTTCCGCAGTCGATCTCGTGGGTCTCCTTCAGGAAGGGGAGTAGGCCGACCGGGTCGATGGGGATACCCCTGGCGTCATGGGTCTTGGTGTCCTTGATGAACGAACCCATTCCCTTCGCGTACGCCACCGAGTGTCTGATCGAGATCAGGCCCGTCTCGAAATCCACATCGCACCACCGAAGGCCGCAGACCTCGCCGATTCGCATCCCCGTGTGCAGGGCGAGTACGACCGCCCTCTAATCCTCGGCGGACCAATCGAGTCCGAACTCCTTTCGGGCATCCTCTTCGCTCATGACTTCGAGAAGGTCTCCGGGTTGGCAACGAAGGGCGAGGCATAGCTGCTCGAGTGTGTTGAAGCGAATGCCGCGAATATGCCCTTTTTTAATACGGGACAGGTTCACGGGCGTGGTTCCAATCCTTTCGGCAAGTTCGTTCGAGGAAATCTTTCGCTCGGCCATGATCTTGTCGAGGCGAACAATTACGGGCATGGCGTTTCCTTACGCAATCTCGTCGGAGTCGAGGTACAGCTCTCGGGCGTACAAGAAGAGCTGGGAAAGCATGAACAGGACGATGCCGAGAACCAGAGAGGTCCAATCGAATGATGAAGCGATCTCTTGGGCGCCGACGGCCCCCTCGCCGCCAAACATCGAAACGGAGGTTTTGAGTGAGCCGGCGTAGAGGCTGGTGGCAGCTTGAACAACGAAGAGAATGCCGAGCACCTTCAAGCATGTCGCAGACCCTTTCTTGAAGGGGTCTCCGCTCTTGATCGTCCACACGAGAACGGCGCTGAGGATGGTCGTAGCGATACCGATGACGGCAGGGACCAATGTCGAGATCGCAAGGGCTGGATACGCGGGGGAGTCTGCAATTACAGGGTTGTCGAGCACTTCGATTGCTGGCTTTAAGGAGAACGCCACTTGTGCGATGGCGGTGGCGCAAAGGGTCGCAGAGGCTATCGCACATGCGATGCGGAAGGAATGAAGCCGGGGAGTGCGATTGTCGGAACTCATAATAACCTCCGAAGAATTTAAAAAACTCAGGTTACTTTTTAACAGTTTATGTTAAATTGACTTTGCCGGCAAGTAATAAGGGCCGAGCATTTTGTTCGGCCCCTCTGTTCCGACTGGATGAGGTTAAGGTTGGCGATGAATATGCTCAAAATCTCGAAGGCGATCTTTAGGTCGCTTCTCTCCTCCAGGTCGCTCTGTGTTGTCGTTGTTGCGTTGATGGTTCTTTGTGCTCTGCCCGTCTTCAGGAGCGCGGCTGGCATCGACGGACGGGTCGAATACCTCGAGTCGGGAATAACCCGTGTTGAGCAGGAATTGTCAGCATCCTATGCGGATGCGCTTGTGAATGCGGGGGAGGACGGTGTCTATACCTCTTCATCGAGCATGCCCGCGCTTCTGTACCCTCTTGCCGCGGGACGTCTTATCTTGGCACCGCTCTCTCCCCTACTTCCGTTTCTGCAGATATCGGATGGAGAGTACACCTATTATGACGGATCGAAGGAGTACTTGCTATGGGTCGCAACGGCCGTTGCCGTCTCGTTCCTTGCCGCGCGTCTTAACAAACGTGAAAAGCTCATCATCCAGGCACCGATGGGCGAGCTGGGTAGACTTGTTGCATCGAGCGTATGGGCGAGTGTTTTTGCAATGCTTGCCGTCCTCGCCATCAATCTTCCAGGGATAATCGCCGCGCTTGTGAAGAATGGCCCGGGCTCGCCGTTCTATCCGATAGGCTACATTCAATATGCGACTCCGGTTATCAAACCGGCTTGGCTGGTGTTCGCGCAGACGGCCATCTTGCAATTCTTGGTGGCAGCGTTCATCTCGCTTGTCGTTCACCTTGCCGTGAAGATTGCCAATAACCCTACGCTTGGAATCGTGTTCGTATGTGCCCTGATGGGGGTGACGATGGTTCCCGGGTATTACGGAAGATCCATCGCTTTACGTGAGTTTGCCCTGTTGAATCCCCTTACGTATGCGAACACTGAGTTGACCGTCGGCGCCTATAGCCCGTACCCGACAACGCAGATAGTGAATCTGCCTGGACTTTGCTTCGAGCGTGGCGCGATTGCCCTCGTATGCGCAATCGGGATCGAGGTGCTGGCAATTAGCCTGCTTTGCGTTGCTGGAAAGAGCGGCTGCGCGTGCCCGATATCCCCGATTTGTCTTGAGAGAGGTTCCTTCACTGCATCGAGAACGGCAACTCGTTCGAGCGCTTGTGCCTCCGCCGTTGCATACGTAAGAACGATGGGGAAACTGCTCCTGCGTTCTCCTACCCTCGCCGTATGCGCGATTGCAATGTCGACGACGATGCTGGCCCCGGCTCTGGTCGAGATGTTTCCTGACGCTGATAACGTTTCCGCTGTTCGGTATAGGGATGGGGAGCTCCGTTCAATAGATCGGTATTTAGAGCAGAACGCTGCGAATATGGACGTCGAGGGCAAAGCGGCCCTGGAAGACATGCGGGATGCTCTTTCGGGTTTCGTGTACGCGCCTATGCCTGCGGAGGGGTTTCGAAGCCTTGCGACGTACGAGCGCGCTCGAGGTGAGCTGGGCGCGGCAGATGCGACTCTCCTGCAATCGATCGGAATCGAGCCGGAGACTCCTTCTCGTGCGGAGGCGCGCGCCCTTCTGCTTGAGTCGATCGCGAGCTTGCCGGACCCCAAGGTTTACGAGTTAAGTACGAAGATGCCCCCATTAATCCACCTTTCGTATCTCCAGGCAGCGCTTCCCTCCTTATTTTTGCTGTTGCCCGTGGTTGTCACATCGCTCGCGTGCACCCACCTGCAGTGTCGTTCCCTTCTGGTTCTCCAGATCCCCGCAACAGCGCATGTGCGTTTTCTGACGGCTGTTGCGCTGGCTCTCCTGCTTGGCTTGGTGCTGCTTTTGGTGTCGATGGTTCCCGCTGTCGTTGTGTCCGTGATTAAGAACGGTGCGGGTGGATCGGAGTATCCCGTCGCTCTCATTCGGGCGGGAGCTTCGACAACGTCCATGGTGGGGGAGGCGGTGTTGTGCAGTATTCCGTTGCTGGTCATGGCATACGGCGTGATTTCCGTCGTCGCTGCGTTGACAGCAGCGATTAGCCGCAACCCCGTTGTCACCGGAATGGTTTGCGCGGTTCTCTTGGTGTTGGGTTCGTTGAGCGCTCATGTTGAAAGCGTGGGCATGGGCGTCGCGCTGCTGGCTCCATTCGCCTCGTTTGATCCCGCTTCCCAGGTGGGGACGATTGGGTTCCTTGGGCGAGGGACGAACGCGATGCCTTTTGGAGAGGTCGTCGGCGCATCGGGCGCTCTGCTGGTGGTCTTGGGCGCCGTATCTCCGTTGATGGTGCGCCTGAGTGTTCCAAAGATCGAAAGGGGATGATCTCGATGATTGACCTTCAAACGCTGACGATCTCTTATGGAAAGAAGGTGCTCGTAGATTCGGTGAACGCTGAGTTTGCCCCGGGTACGGTCTACGGTCTCGTCGCTCCGAACGGGCATGGAAAGACGACGTTGCTGCGTGCGATGGCAGGTTTGCCGGGTCCTCGCGTGGACGGGAGCATCGTTCTGGATGAGGTGCAGGGTACGGGTGCGAGAGAGGTCCGTTCTATGATCTTCTATGCACCTGGTGAGGGGACGCTGCTGTATCCCGGATTGCGTGCGGAAGATCACCTCAAGATGGTTTGCGATATGTGGCCGCATGCTCGCGATATCGAAGAGATAGTGGAACAAACGCAGATAGGCGAGTTCGCGAAGATGAGGATCCGCACTCTGAGCCAGGGCATGAAGCAGCAGCTTACCCTGGCGATTGCGTATGCGACGGGCGCGCGGTACCTTCTATTAGATGAGCCCATGAACGCGCTCGACCCCAGCAGGGTGGACTTGCATTCCGAGATTCTCAGGAAGCTGGCCGATTCTGGTACGTGCATCATCATGTCATCCCACATCTTGGATTCGGTCGATAGGCTGTGCGATGAGATTCTGTTTTTGAAGGATGGGAGGCTCATTAGAAGCATTCCGCAAGATGATGCTGCGCCGAAGTCTCCTGGATCCCATTTCGCAAAGCCTGCCGGACGCGCCGAGGGTGCGCTAAGCACGTATCGGCGACTCTACGAAAAGGGCGGGTAGAAATGCAAGTTAAAAATCTATGTGGTCAATGTGATACCGTTGAACCTGTATATCGATACCGCTCAGCCATTCGCCTCGCCCCCGTCGCAC